>JBELHO010000010.1:58234-86133 GCA_042091375.1 Thalassotalea sp.
CAAATTTAACAGCAGTTCTAAGGCTAATTTTAACAGCAGTTTTAACACCAGTTTCAATACCAGCTTTACATCTTTGCCAGCAGGGCTTAATTCAGTTTAGCTATGCTTTAACTATACCTTAGCTTTACACTAAAAACCTTCAATCTTGTGTTGACTTACATTGCGCTTATGGTCAATTAAAATCAAGCCTGTATGACTTACATTGCGATCGACTGACTCGTTATTAACCGATAAAAATACTATACCGATAGTGGCTATTGTTGTATCATATTCTATACATTTTAAGTAAACAAAAGTTTACGATCAGTAATTAACGGTTCAGTGCACAACACCTAAATAACCAACCTATGTTAATTTTTGATTTGCTTTTGATCAGTAATTACATGAGTAACTGATTATTTTTAATATAGTTACCCGCTAAAACCTGGAATAATTATGGCTATACAAAAGGTGCAATGCATTAATGAAACAGCTGTTCACAGCCGTTTAAATGACATTCACATCAATGCAGAAGAAATTTTAATTACCCCGCAACAATTGCGCAGTGAATTGCCTATGTCAGAGACTAGCCGAGAATTTGTTAAATCGGCTCGAGAAGTTATTGCCAATATTATTCACAAGAAAGATCACCGCTTACTGGTTATATCTGGACCTTGTTCTGTACATGACGTTGATGCGGCTAAAGAGTATGCTAGAAAATTAAAGGTTTTACACGATAGGTATCAAGACTCTCTCTATATTGTTATGCGAGTCTACTTTGAAAAACCAAGAACCACAGTCGGTTGGAAAGGCCTGATCAATGATCCCAACATGGACGGTTCATTTGATGTTGAGAATGGGTTGAGAAAAGCTCGTGAATTACTGATTTACTTAACCGAATTAGGTTTGCCACTGGCTACTGAAGCATTAGATCCTATTAGTCCACAATATTTAGCTGAGTTATTCAGTTGGTCAGCTATTGGTGCTCGCACTACTGAGTCACAAACTCATAGAGAAATGGCCAGTGGTTTGTCTATGCCCATAGGTTTTAAAAATGGTACTAATGGCAGTTTAGAAGTAGCAATAAATGCATTGCAATCAGCTGCCTCAAGTCATAGATTTATGGGGATCAACCGCCAAGGTCAAGTGGCACTGATCAAAACCTCAGGCAACCCTGATGGACATGTTATTTTGCGGGGCGGCAAACAACCCAATTACGATTCGGTGAATGTGGCTCTGTGCGAACAGGCGTTAGCAGCACATCAATGTGAATTGGGTATAGTCATTGATTGTTCGCATGGTAATTCAAGTAAAGATTTTACCCGTCAACCACTAGTTGCTGATAATGTATTTAATCAAATTGTTGATGGCAATACTTCTATTATTGGGGTGATGCTAGAAAGTCATTTGCAGCAAGGTAATCAGAGTGCTGATTTAGCGCACAGTGATTTAGCCTATGGTGTATCCGTAACAGATGCCTGCATTAGCTTTGCAACAACAGAGCAACTATTGGCAAAGGCAGCAGATAAACTCAATGACGTCCTTGTTGAACGAATAAATAACAAATAAACTAAAACTTATGGATAGTGAAATTTTTCAACAGCAATTAAATACATTGCGCAAAGAAATCGATGATGTGGATCAGCAATTAGTTGAGTTGTTAGTTCGCAGGCGTGAGATCACAAGTAAAGTAGGGCAATTAAAAAGCCAAGTAGGGATGCCAATATACGCGCCTGAGCGGGAAGAAAAGCTCATTGAGCAAAGGCGAGAGCAAGCTGAAAACGCTGGGCTTTCACCAGAATTGATCGAAGATGTATTGCGGCGTTTAATGCGAGACTCTTATGTCAGCCAAGATGCTAGCGGGTATTTATGTGTCAATCCCCAGTGTCGTAAAGTAGTGATCATTGGTGGTAAAGGCAAGTTAGGTGGAGTATTTGTCGATCTATTTCAACGCTCTGGCTATCAGGTAGCCACTTTAGAGCAAGAGGATTGGCCCAATAGTCAAACGATTTTAGCAAAGGCTAGCGTGGTTATCGTTGCTGTTCCTATTCACTTAACAGTCGCTGTGATCCAACAGTTAAACGACTTGCCTAAAGATTGTATCTTGGCCGATGTCACCAGTATTAAAACTTCGCCTTTACATGCAATGAAAAAAATACACTCGGGACCCGTGGTGGGTTTACATCCAATGTTTGGGCCTGATATCAGTTGTTTAGTTAAGCAAACCTTGATTGTTTGTCATGGTAGATCAGCTAAGGAATACCATTGGTTACTAGAGCAATTACAAGTGTGGGGTGTAGCCATTTACAATGTAGAAGCAGAACAACACGACAAAGCTATGTCTGTTGTGCAAGTGTTGCGACATTTTTCTACTATCGCTTACGGCTATCATTTAATGGCAGAAAAGGTCGATATTGGGCAATTAGTTGATATGAGTTCACCTATTTATCGACTCGAATTAATCATGGTAGGTCGGTTATTTGCACAAAACCCTATTTTGTATACGGATATTATTTTTGCAAATCCAGATGATATTGGCATGATGAAGCGTTTTGCCAATAAATTTGTCAATTTACTCGATATTGTAGAAAGTGGAGATAAGCAAGCTTTTGCCAAGGCATTTGCTGATGTAGCCGATTGGTTTGGCGATTATGCTGATAACTTTTTACAAGAGAGTAAAGCGATGTTATCAAAAGCCAATGAATTGAAAAAATAAATAGGTATGTAATGCAAAAAAAACTTCTACAAGTGTTGTTAGTGGCCATAACCTTGTACATCAACAACTGTTATGGCGCAGGAAATAGTTCAACTGGTGAGCCTAAAACAGGTGCCATTAATGTTCAGGAGTTATTATCTCACTATGAGCTATTTGATAGAAAGTACCAAGCTTTTACGCTAAGCGAAACAGAGCAGCAGGTGATGAGTCAATGGCCAGATGATCTTAGTATTGAAATATATTTTGGTACTTGGTGTCACGATAGCCAAAGAGAAGTACCTAGGTTATTAAAAGCCTTAGCTAAGCATGACAATATACCATTACAATTAACCTTGTTGGATCATCAAAAATCGGATCCACAAGGGCAGGCTAAAATAAAGAAAGTGAAGTACACGCCAACGTTTATTATTTATCAAGATCAACGAGAAATTGGCAGAATAATTGAGAGACCTAAGGTGTCATTAATCGCAGATATTACTCAATTTATTAACGAGCCTACAAAACAATAGCGTGTTAAACACAAGGTTGATAATTTTTTGACCTCTTTAATTGGATCTTGAAAATTTATTTTCATCTACTAGTATTTGAAAATATAACCAGATAATTAGCATGATTTAGGTTTTATCAGGCTGTTGCTTTTGCATTCAATGCAAAATCACTTGAACACTTATTAACCGACATATTTAAATAGTTAGCGCAATTAATATTGAGCATATATTTAACTATTTTATAAAAATAACAATAAATAACTGACTAAAATTTTTTCAGCATAGTTTGATAGTTTTAGTCACTTTAAGGCGAGCAAGGTAAATATTTAAGTTATTACACATTAATTAAACCCAAAAAAACGTAAATAGATCGCAGGCTGTAAGTGCATTTTACGATAAACAGTAGACTTAAGGATGAGTTGTATGGAAATAGTGTTAATTAGGCATGGTAGACCAGTCAGTGCAATTAACCAGAGGTTATCAGCATCGGGTTTTTCTAAATGGATCCAAGATTATAATTTATCAAAGGTCTGTCATAAATGCCCTCCACCAAACACGTTAAAAAGCCGTGTTAATCAACATTACGTTGTCTCCAGTGCATTACCCAGAGCTATTCACTCAGCCAAGTTGTGCGTTGGTAAAACGCCTGATCTAGTACTCGATAAATTAAAAGAGGTCGATGTACCTCAGCTAAATATACCACTAAAGATAGATGCCTATTCATGGATCATACTCAATGGTTTATGTTGGTGGGTTGGTATTCATGGTCATGTTGAATCATATC
The DNA here is from genome assembly GCA_042091375.1 of Thalassotalea sp. GTDB lineage: Bacteria > Pseudomonadota > Gammaproteobacteria > Enterobacterales > Alteromonadaceae > JBELHO01. The sequence goes on from JBELHO010000010.1 coordinate 62,202, forward strand.
GTCAAGGCAAACTTAGGGCTAAGGATGCGGCAGAAATTTTGTCTTCCTTGGCATTAACAAAAACCAACGTGGCTGTGTTTGGACATATTATTACTAATTATTTGATCGCCATTGAGCTGATCCTCAATGGCTGGCGTGCCAAGTTATCAGGTAAAAGTTTTTGGAGTACATTAGCATTTACTCATTACGACTGATCTTTTGCTACGGTGACAATTAAAGATAAAGTCACCGTTGCGCAGCGCTTAAACTAAAATTGAACTGCCAAACCCAGCGAAATAGTAGTGTCAATCCACAAGCTGTCATCAAATTGCAGCGCACAGCTAGCTTCAGCGCAAAAAATATTGTCCTGCTCATCAACTAAGCTAGCGTAAGCTCGTAATTCGGTAATAAATGCCCAGTTAGTAGACAACTGATAACGGGTACCTAAGGCGATACTCGACGACGGATAAAGCACGCTATCGGCTTCACCGTTAAAGTGTGCACCCCCTAAACCGAATGATACTGTGGTCATATAGCCTTGTTGTTTAAACTGGGCAATCCCATTGAAGTGCGCATAAACAATATCTAGGCGCTGATTTTGCCCTGATACAGGGTTAACATAATCGTGACTAGTGGCATTTATTAAAATCTGCCCTTGTCCATTAGCAGATTTTTGCCAAGCAATCCCCAAAGCCACATTGACATTGTCATCAACCGATAAGGTCTCTGTATTGGAAAACTGTAAATCACTCGCAGCCATGTAACCGATCAGGGGACTAAATTCATATTGCTCAGCGTTAGTATTTGCCGATAAACTCCATAGAGGACTGGACAAAACTAATGCAATAAACGGTTTTGTTAGTTTACTAAAAAGCATAAAAATTCCACATTAATGGTGAGTGCTGCACTTATCACTGATCACTTAAATAAATCGGTCAGTTTTTTTTGTACTTTATCTTTAATGGTTTGCTTAGCTTCATCTACTAACTTATCTTTTTGTACTTTTTTTGCTTCTGACCACAATTCAGATAAAGCTTGTTTAGCGATGGCACTGCCTAGCTGACTGGCGGGTAAGCCTTCTTTACCACCCACGCCACGCAAGTGAATACTGGGGATCACCACACTGTGTGCTTTATTGCCTAATGCCGATAAATCAACCATTAATTCTGTGCCTTCTAGCACTATTTTACTTACCGATAATTTAGTCTCTTCACCACCGTTAGCTGTTTCAGTGGTTGCTGTAGCTTGGGTATTAGTGCTTTTATCAATAGCGGCGATCAAATCTTGAATATTTGAATTGCCATCACTGGTTATTTCCGCAAAAAACTTAGGATCTCTGATGATAATAGCATCGATGATAATTGGACTCTTGGTCAGACTTTTTAAGTTAATATCTAAGGTCACCTCACCTAAAGAAAGGGCTTGAGGTTGTTTGTATTGCTCGGGGTTGGCTAAGTTTAACCCGAGAATAGAACCCGCACCTTGGGTTAACTTTATATCGACAGTTGCCACTGAAACCGTTTGCCCGGTTACATCGCTGCCTATCGTCTCAATTTGTTGTTTAACAAATTCGTTTAATGATCCTCCGGCTAAAAACCATAAAGCCCCGCCACACAACAACAACACTACAATCACAATTGACGCTAAAATTTTCACAGTATCCATCCTCAATAAAAAAATATGCTAAGTTAACTTAGATTAAATAAAACATATCACTTGCTTCATTATATGTGAAGAATCAACAAGTAATTAGTTTTTTTATTTAGTTTAGTAGAGCTTGGTGAATTTAGTAAATACAGTTTTACTTGTGTTAGCTAAAATGTTTACCTAAAGCGCATAACTAAAGCGTTTAACTAAAGCGTCGCTTTTTATTGTTGAGCGCTAATATAAGTTTTACACAGAGTTATTGTTGATAACAAAGGTATGTTAACCAGAAAGGACATAAAAAAAATGCGCTACTTAAATAAGTAGCGCATTGTTAGTGCTAAATGCTAAACGTTAATGCTAGGCGAATTAACGTCTGCGAATGCTCACCGTATCGTTGCCGTTACTACTGACTTGCTGTATTAAGCTCACATTTCCTATTTCCAGTACTTGAACCGTTTCTTCATTAACATGCTCGATTTCATCGTCAAGAGACTGCTCTTCCTGTAAAAAGTATGTATGGCTGCCAATTTGTGTATTTGTATGGTCTATATTGCCATTGAACAGAGAAAACGCTTGTGAACCACTACCTGTATTAATCGAACCATCAGTACCATCGCCAGGTAATATCGCCAAATAAGACACACGCTCAATAAGGTGATCACCAGCCATTAAGGACTCTTGCTCGTACAATGCCGCTTTAAACCCTGAGGTGTTGATGTCTTTTGCACGAATAGTGACAGTATCTGTGCCATTATAGGTTTGAATAGTCAAAAACACATAAGGGTTGGCATCGAAGTCTTGTTCAAAACTGACGTTATGCCAGTCAGCTACGCCATCAATTTCAAAATCACCCACTTCAACCACAGTGCCGTCAGCCATATCATAGCGACCAGTTTCTATTACTAAGTAATCATAACTTTCGCCATTTACGTGCGTTTGATTAAGGTAATTCCATTCATTAAATTTAATATTAAAGCTTTGGTTTGATACGTTATCAAGGCGTATTGCCCCACCTTCGCTGCCATTAGTACTAGGTGCCGATACAAAGACATTGGCTTGTTCAAATTCACTATTACTGATGTCGTGTGTGATCCAATCGTGTTTCAAATTGACTTGAGCCGACTTTAATATCAGATCAAAAGATGGCAGCGCTTTATATTTGGCAGAGCTTCGCGTGTTACTAGTGATTTGCGACGATTGAAAATCATTATTAAGCTCTAATTGTGCTATGTTAAACACTTGATTATCGACTAACAAGTTCACCATGCGGTTGTCTTGATCATACTCAATGTAATTGGTGATATCGTCGTTAACCGTTAATCCCATCGCCACTAAATCAATTTGAATGCGATCACCTTCACTAAATTTATAATCAGTGATAGTAACTGTGCTATTGCGGTCAGATAACTCAAAAGTATCGGCACCTGTGCCGCCGCTTAAGGTATCAAAACCACCACCAGCAACTAATACATCATTGCCTGCCAATGCGTCAATTATATCATCACCATGACCACCAACCAGCACGTTAATATTGTTACCGCCTGTGATATGATCGTTGTAATTGGATCCTATAGCATTTTCTATGCTTTCTAAGTAGTTGATTTTGCCTAATAAAACACTATTTCCGTAAGCGGAAGAAGATACTGGTAAAGTAACGGTAACGCCTGATGGTGCATTGATATAACTTACCGTATCAAGGCCACCATTGCCTCCTACCCAACCCTGGCCAGTGCCCGGAAATAATATATCGTCACCAGCACCACCAAGCATTGAGTCTTCGCCATGGCCGCCATCGAGAATATCATTACCCGCATTACCGCGTAATTCATCATCACCGTTAGCCCCTCTGATGATGTCGTCAAAAGCACTGCCTTGAACCGTATTATCAAAATGACTACCTTCATAGGTAAAAGCTTGTGGTAATGTGCGAAAATCCATTTTAAGGTCAGTGTCTTGGTCTCTTTGATCTTCAAAAATTATCTTTTCGATATCGTTCACTGAAACCAATGGCAAAATAGAGTCACAACCAGACATAAGAGCAAAATCAAATTCACCATAAGTATATAAGTTAGGTATATTATTATTCGGTAATACTATGTCTAATCCTTGTATATTTTTGATCACAATATGAGCTGAGTCTTGCTCTGAACCACCGTCCATATGTCCACCAGCAGAAGCTTCACAACTGAATTCATCAATGAACACGTCATAACCTGAGCCACCGTACATCAAATCATTTCTTAATACACCGCCAGTTAGCGTATCGTTGCCTGCTTCACCGTACATTTTAGCAACATAACTTGAATCACCATTAAGACTAACGATTTGATCATTGCCTTCTCCACCCCAACTTTCTCGATTAAACCATAGGATATCATTACCCGTTCCACCATAAGCGAGATGACTTTCCATAATGTTATCATTACCTGGCCCACCATAGGCTTCTTTGGCTTTCAATATAGTATCGTTACCGGCACCGTCACCACTATCACTTTTATCTGCATATACAACACTGACATTAGTGGCAAAATCATCACCTTCACCGAGTTGAGCAAAACTGCCACCGAAGACACGATCTTGTGTAAAGCCAGTATCAACTCGATCAAAACCGACATAAGTTATCTGATCCTCAGCTTTAACATTGGAATAATGATAAATCTCAAAAGTACTATTACTGCCCCGTTCGTTATATCCATATGAAATTGGATTGGCGATATAAAGATATGAAGATTCTTCAGTCTCTCTAACCTGAAGTGGAGGTTGGCTTCTCTGTGGACTTTCGCAATTACTGTTGAATTGACCCATACCACTAATAAAAGCACAGCTGACTTCAACGCCAATATCAATAGACTCTACATAATTTATTACTTGCAAAGTGAATTCTGCTTGCATTAGCCAACTTTGATAGGTTGCCCAACCAAAATTCAGCACACCATCAGCGATGACCTCTCCAACGTCGGCAAAGTCTTGAGCGATTTGTTGCTGATTATAAACTAGTACTTCAAGATTTGAGGCGCTGGCATCTGGTTTCTCCATATTGCCTACATCAATTTGTACATTAAACTTATCTGATGTTGGAAAGTATTGCGCTGCATCACTGCCTGAGCGAGTCAATGCTTCACCAATGACATAAAAGAATGCTTGTAAACCGTAATATACTACATAGGTTGCCGGTGTACTCATTCCAAGATAGCCCATGGCTGTGCTTGCTGCGTAAGAGCCGGCAGTGTAATAGCTGGTATAATCAGCACTGCCCGTGTCGTAAATCAAGCTAAAATCAACATTGTTTATAGCTGTATCACGATTAAGCTGCTTCATACTCGATACATAAGCTGCTTGTTCCTCCTCCGACAATTGCAAATAAAAAGGTAACTCCTCATCAGCATGAGTAAATGCGCTGGCAGAGATCAAAAAACCAGCCATCACAGGCAAAGTGGTTTTTCTTATTAAAGTTGAAATTTTAGTTAATGGGGTTGTTAATGTACTTTTCATATTATGACAAACACCTTTTAAATTAAGTTGATAATATAATTTGGACCTATTTATGTTGCTCAGTGTATGTGACAGTTAATCGCCTCAAACAAGGAGCACAGCGAGCATAAATAATCAGTTATATACTTCCTTTAACCTAACGAGGCAAAAATCTGACCAAGTTGTTGTTTTATTTTAAGTTACTGATTTTTAATGGTTTTAATTTTTAATTTAGAGAGGGTGTTAGTTCTATAAGCGTTTTTAGGAGTTCTTTAAGCATTGTATAAGAGTTTTATAAGCACTCTATAAGCGTTATTTTTAGCGGTATCTATAGCAGTATTTAAAGCGTAATCTATAGCGTTATTTGTTGCGGCATGAATAGTGACATGAATAGCGGCATGAATAGCGGTACTGTATGAATAGCGGTACTGTATGAATAGTGACATGAATAGCGGCATGAATAGCGGTACTGTATGAATAGCGGCATGAATAGTTGCATGATTAGCGGTACTGTATGAATAGCGGCATGAATAGCGGCATGAATAGCGGCATAAATAGTGGCATGAATAGTGGCATGATTAGCGGTACTGTATGAATAGCGGCATGAATAGTGGCATGAATAGCGGTACTGTATGAATAGTGGCATGAATAGCGGCATGAATAGTGACATGGATAGCGGCATGAATAGCGGTACTGTATGAATAGTGACATGAATAGCGGTAATGTATGAATAGCGGCATGAATAGCGGTACTGTATGAATAGTGACATGAATAGCGGCATGAATAGCGGTACTGTATGAATAGTGGCATGAATAGTTGCATGAATAGTGGCATGAATAGCGGTACTGTATGAATAGTGACATGGATAGCGGCATGAATAGCGGTACTGTATGAATAGTGACATAAATAGTGGCATGAATAGCGGTAATGTATGAATAGCGGCATAAATAGTGGCATGAATAGCGGCATGAATAGTGGCATGATTAGCGGTACTGTATGAATAGTGTCATCTACAGTCTTGTCTGTTGCGTTATCTGTTGCGTTATCTGTTGCGTTATCTGTTGCGTTATCTGGTGGGATATGGGGTATGGCAGGGAGTGGTGATAGATAATTGAGGAGTGAGCATTAATAATTCATTATTCAATCAATTATTAATGCTCAGTTATGACTGTTGATCAATTGAAACAATCACATTAGAGCAGACTATTGCCCTTGTCCATCAAAATCAAGAGCACTACTTGGCACCTTAGTGGGGCTAATTTGTTCAATAGGGTAGCAGCCTAATACTTTGAAGAAATTGGTTAAAGCGCTGATCTCTGTAATGGCTTCTTGCAGGGCAATATTATTAATATTTGACTCAACATCAATATAAAACATTTCTTCCCATGGTCTGCCCTGAATAGGCCGTGACTCTAGTTTACACATATTGATGCCTTTGTTTTTGAGCACTAACAAACATTCAACTAAGGCCCCTGGTTTTTGCCCTGTCGATAAAATAATCGTGGTTTTGGCGGGGATTTGCTCGGCAACGTCAACGGCTTTGCGGGCAACCAAAATAAATCGACTGTGGTTTTCTGTTTGATTGGCAATAGCGCGTTGCAACGCCTGTAGTTTATAGAGTTTACCTCCTTCTTCACTGCCGATAACAGCAACACTGGGATCTTGTAACTGATAAGCTTGTGCCATTGCTTCAGCGGTGCTTTCACAATACTCGATACGTATATTGGTTTGTTTGTCTAAAAAGTTACTGCACTGGGTAAAGGGTTGTCCGTGAGCGTAAATGGTTTTTATCTTAGTTAAATCAGTATTCACTGCTGTTAATAAGCAGTGTTCAATCGGTTGGGTTATCTCACCGACAATTGCAAGGTTTGTCAGTTGTAATACATCATAGACTTCATTAATACTGCCTGAGCTGGTATTTTCGATGGGCAACATACCATAGTCGACGTGCCCTGATTCAACTTGTTGCATAATTTCGCTAAAACTGTGGCAGCCGTACTCAACGATTTTTTCTGCACGTCGAGAAAAATAACGGTGACTGGCCAAATAACTATAAGATCCCTTATCACCAAGAAATGCCACACTGACTTTGGGAAATTGCATGTTGGGGTTCATTAAGGTTTGTAAATAGGCTTGTTGATTGAGCACTGAATCTTCAATAATCGTCTGGAATACACTGGTGACATAATGTGCGTCTAAGCCGAGTTTTTTTCCTTGGTTAATTAATTTAATTAACAGCTCTTGTTCGCGTTGTTGATCTCTTACCGGTCGTATTTGATGGGCTTTACTTTTAGCTACACTTAAAGTTAATGCGCGTCGTTCAGCAAACAGGGCTAATAATTGTTGATCAAGTGCGGAAATTTGTTTGCGTATGCTGTTCAGATCTAATGTTTGATTCACTTGTCTATCCTAAAAGTAATGCCCTTACGACTGAGTGTAAAAAACCCAACTTAGGGCTTCAGGGTAATATTTGCTGATTGGTCGACCACATTATCGACCATGACACAGGCCTGTCAACCGTTTATTTAGACTTAATATTGCCTAAATATAACCGATCCTGCGCAACCTTTTTAGTTTACCGGTAAACATTGCCAGACGATCATAAAACTACTGATAATACCGACAAACCAAGCGATAGATCGCAAGGTGGCGACATCGTAAATGTAGAGAATGTTATAAATGATCCGAGCAATGACATGAATAACCGCTAACTTAGCAATAAAAGTATTTTCGGGTTGAAGCGTCATTGCCAATACTACGGCTGGCGCAAAAATAATTAAAGACTCAAAGGCATTTTGATGGGCGGCAAGAGCTCTAGCGCCTTTACCAGTCAATTTGTCTTGTTGCTCGCGCGGGTGATTGTTATCGTATTTGCCCTGTTTTTTCATCGCTACAGCCAGAGGAATTTTAGCAATGAATGGCAAGAGTAAGGCGATAAATAAACAGCTAATTAAAATGGTCATGGTATCTTCCTGTTAGTCGTTATGGGGTTTTATAGTCATTTCGTGGTTACGACATAGTTTTTGTCTGGTTATTGTCTAGTTACAGCATAGTGATTGTCTATTTGTTGCTGCAGTTAGTGACTCAATACAGTTATATGCCTTGTCAGCAAGCGAGGCAAATTTGCTTGCCAAGTAACCGCAGTGTTTGTCGCTATCGATCACTTTGACCAATAAAAGTAAATAATTACCTGTGTAGTTGAGGCATCATATACTGGATTAAAATCCATTGGCTAATTTTGTTTATATAGCCTGCCTTAACTCAACCCTATTTGCTATTAATATTTACTGCAACAAAAGTGCGCTTGAATAGACTTTTTAGGGAAAAATATTCAGTTGATAAAAATCAACAGCTTTTATCACTTAGTGACAACGAGCAATTGAGCAAAATTTCATTGAAAATCATCACCAGCACTGCTAGTTTGCTATTAACATATCTCAGATAGCGATTAATATGTTAACTGATAGCCCATGGAAGCGTGACTTTCCTATTTTTTCAACCAGTGCTCAGGCAAATTTATGCTATTTAGACAGTGCTGCCACTTGTTTAACGCCAAAGTGTGTCGCTGACGTGGTATATCATTATCAGTGTTATGAACACGCCAATAGCCACAAAGGTCTCTATCAATTAAGTACGCGGCTTACCGATAAAGTCGCCATGGCTCGAGCAACCCTTGCTGATTTTATCGGGGCTCAACAAGCCAGTTCGATTGTTTTTACCAAAGGCGCTACTGAGGCTCTTAACCTACTGGCCTACAGTTTTGTTGAACCCTTAGTCAAAACTGCCCTGGCAGAAAATCAACAAGCAGCCACTAATATTGTGCTAAGCGCTGCTGAGCACCACGCTAATTTATTACCTTGGCAGCAGCTAGCGCAACGCTATCAAATCGAATTGCGCATCGTCGGTGTCGATCAATACGGGCAAATTGACCTCACTGAATTAACCTCGTTACTCGATCAAAATACGTTATTACTGACTATCACCCATTGCTCTAATGTACTTGGTCAATTTAATCCGGTGAAGGCTATTTGTAAAATGGCCCGTGCTAAAAACATACCTACCATTATTGATGGTGCGCAAGCGATCGCTCATGGGCCTGTCGATGTGATTGCTATGGATTGCGATTTTTATGTTTTTTCTGGGCATAAAATCTATGCACCTACCGGTTGCGGTGTGTTGTACGCTAAAGGCGAATTATTTCAACAGATGCGACCGTATCAGCTCGGTGGCGGTATTATTGATTCGGTAGACTTTGACCATAGCCGTTTGGTCAGTGGGCCGTTAAAATTTGAAGCGGGCTCGCACAATGTCGCCAGTATTCTCGGTTTAGTTGCGGCGTTGGAGTATCTACAACAAATTTCATGGCGCGAAGTAAACACTTACTTAGCTAATTTGAGCGATTACATGAATCAATCTTTGCTCGCTCTGGATTTTTTCAAACCGTTAATTACTGCGCAGGCAAGGGTTAAGCCAGAGCAAAGCAATGAGTATGCTTCACTGTGTAGTTTTGTCTTGCAAGGTGTGCATTGCCATGACGTGGCTAGTTTATTAGACACAGAGCAGATTGCGGTAAGGGCGGGTCATCATTGTGCACAACCGCTTCACAAAAAATTGCAGATTAATGCTAGCGTGCGAGTTTCACTGGGTATTTATAACGATCGCCAAGACATAGATAAGTTGCTCGATTGTTTGCAGCGCACCCATCAGTTTATGGCTATTAGTTAGGACTTTTTGTATGTTTACTGATCAGCAAAAGCAATTGTACCATCAAACCTTAATGGAACATCACAAACAGCCGTTTGGCTTTGGTGTTGAACTTGAAGTCAATGGCCAAGCCAGTGGTGAAAATGCCGCCTGTGGAGATGAAATTGAAATCACTTGTGCTGTCACCAACAACCAGTTGCAAGCGGTGGCTTTTTCTGGGCATAGCTGTGCCATATGCCGAGCCTCAGCCTCGTTATTGTGTTCTCATATGAGCAATATACCTGTAGATCAGGCGCATGCCTTGAATCAACAAGTGATCGCTTACGTTGAACAGAATATTGCTCTGGCTCAACCTTGGTCAGAGGTATTTTCAGCTTTGTCGGTAGTGCAACAATTTCCAGTGCGCAAGCAATGCGCTGTGTTGCCTTGGACAACCCTTAAAAACGCATTAAACAATACTGTTAAATGAAAGTGAATTCACCTTATAGTTACCGTTACAGTTGAGGAGCGTATGCAGGAAAATTGGTTAACATTAATACAGGCCTTTGATAGCCAACAAAATTATGTATTAGCCACCATAGTTGCCACCCAAGGCTCAACCTACTGCAAGACAGGCAGTACTATGCTCATCGACCCAAATGGTCAATGCACTGGTTTACTCAGTGGTGGTTGTTTAGAGGCCGATATTAGTTTACACGCCATGGAAATCATCAATGGCAACAACAGTGTGTTGTTGCGCTATGATCTGCAAGCTGATGCCGATTTATTATGGGGCCTTGGTTTAGGCTGTGAAGGGGCCTTAGATATATTGTTACAACCGTTAAATAACCATAATAACCACTTGGGCTTAGATGATATGTTAGCGAGCTTAAGTAATGGTGAAAGTGGCTTTTACTGCCAGTTGATCGCCGATGATCAAACCGCTTACGCGCGGTTTATTGCCAACCGAGATTGTCCGCCTGAACGAGTAAAGGAACATTTAGCCACTCAGTTAGCTGACATTGCAGTTGTTGATGACATCTTAGTTACGCCGGTGAGTCCACCACTTTCTTTGTTAATATGCGGTGCCGGGATTGATGTCATACCTTTAGTGGCCATGGCCGAGCAAATGTCGTGGCAGATCAGTGTCTGGGATCACCGTCCAGCTTTGCTCAATCGCCCTGAACTCAACAATTGTTACGCTTTAAAACAAGTGCGGGCAGAGCGAGTTGATCGCGATGCGATGCAAGGTTTTGACGCTGTGGTCATTATGACCCATAACCTAGACTCTGATCGCTTGTTTGTCGAGCACGCGGTCAACAATGCTATTGATTACATTGGCTTGTTAGGGCCGAGAGAGCGCCGTGACAAATTATTAAAACAATTGTCTTTAACCGCCTGTCAATTACAAGGGCAGTTATTTGCGCCTGTCGGTTTAGATATTGGCGGGCGAAGCCCACAAGCTATTGCCTTATCTATTTGTGCTGAAATACAACAGCAAAGAAGTATCACACATCAGCAAGCTCAGTATCAGCCTTGGCTACTCAGCTTGTGAACAACCCAGCCATTGTTTTATTAGCTGCTGGTCAATCCCGTCGTTTGGGGCAACCCAAACAGTTATTGCCTTTTATTAACGGCTCGTTATTGCGTTGGCAGTGTGCACAAGCCTTATCGGTAAACGCACAAGTAAGCTGTGTACTTGGCTATCAAGCGCCTCAGATGTCAAAACAAATCAATGATCTACCAGTGAAATTAGTGGTTAATCAACAGTGGCAACAAGGCTTGTCATCGTCAATTGCGCAAGGCATTAACGCTCTTGATGATCAGGTAGAGGGGGTCTTATTGCTATTGATCGATCAATGGCAAATTACTGCTGAGGATTTATATTTGCTGATCAATACTTGGCACAACCGCGAACAAGCTATCGTTGCTGCGAGCTGTGGTTCTGGAGGGGATAAAAAAATAGGCCCGCCAGTGGTTTTCCCCCGACAATATTTTCAACAATTAAAGGCGATGACTACAGGTAGCGGTGCCAAACATTTACTTGAGTTACATCGACAGCAGGTTGTTGAAGTGAGCTTAGCGAATGCTTTTATTGACCTTGATACCCCACAGCAACTTGTGGTGATGCAAAACTACTTAGCTCAATTGCCAAAAAATCAACACGCAGTGTAAAACTGGGCAATTAAACTGTGCTTTGCTGGCCAACACTGCTAGCTAAAAAACACCTCTAACTGCCGTCAATAATCGCAGTTTAACATTAACAATTATGAGTGAAGCTGCTAACATAAACGCAATGTTGAAAATTTAAGTTGGCAAGTAAGTCCTATGGCATCGTTACAAGAGCAATTATTAAAAGCAGGGTTGAGTACTAAGCAAAAGGCCCGACAGGCAAATACCGATAAGCGAAAAAAAAATAAGCAAAAGCGCAGCGGTGTTGCTGTTGAGCAAAGTCTGCAAGAGAAAGTTCAGCAACAGCAGGGACAATTGCAACAACAAAAACGCGACAAAGATGCGGCATTAAATGCTGAAAAACAGCAAAAGCTTGCCGAAAAAGAAAACTTATTGCGGATAAAACAAATTTTACAACATCATCAGATCACTGACATCAAGGGTGACATTGAATATCACTATACTGTTAATAGTAAAGTAAAGACCTTGTACTTGAATGCAACAACACATAAAGCTTTGATCACTGGTCGTTTGGCGCTATGTGGTCAAGATGAAAATAGTTATATTGTGACCAGTGAAACAGCCGCTAAATTGGCTGAGCTTGATGCAAAGGTGGTATTACTGCAAAATCAGCAACAGCCCGACTCAAGTGACGGCGATGAAGATCCTTATGCCGACTTTCAAATTCCCGATGATCTTATGTGGTAGGCTTGATATATAGATTAACATCACAGAGGTGAATTTTGTTGTTAGCATTATTAAACCGCGTATTGATATGTTAATATTCAGCTCCTAATTTTTTTACTAATAAGTGTCATGCAATATGTTTTTAATTCGTTGGCCCATCGGCCGTTTGATCTTGTTACTTAATTTTATTTTTACGCCTCGTTCACCTAAGCGCAGTGCCGAGCAGCAACAGCAAATAGATAACAAAACCCAACATTTAAGCTTATATCAATTACCTGCTTGTCCATTTTGCGTAAAAGTGCGCCGAGCAATGAAACGCGGTGGTCTTAATATTGAATTGAGAAATATCAATAAAAACGATGATCACCAGCAGGAGTTGATCAATCAAGGTGGTAAAAGAAAAGTACCTTGTTTAAAAATTACTGATAGTGATCAAAAGGTAACTTGGATGTACGAATCTGACGATATTGTAAACTATCTGGCCACACTGACCGTATAAAACAAGGCAAAATGACTTGTTAGATAAGCACAACTGGACGTTTTGCACAGCAATAAACAAAGGAAAATCAATAAAAATATCACCAGCTGTTGAAAGCTTTTATTGTTAAGTCCTTTCTTATCTTGTAAACGGGAGTGACAATGCTTATTAAATCACCTAAGTCGTATCAGCTCAAAGACCATGATGTAACGCCAGAATCTATTTATTCTGGCCGTAGAACCGCCCTGAAACAAATGGGCTTTATCGGTGCTTCTGGACTACTTGCTTCGTCTATCAGTCAACAAGCCCATGCCAATTTCTTTGCAAAAGCGCCGACTAAATTCAGCACTGTGCCATTAAAATTTTCTGCAGATAATACCAACCTTGACCTGAAAAAAACCCCTGAGCAAAAGGTGATTTCCCACAACAATTTTTTCGAGTTTGGTACGGGTAAATCCGACCCTATTGAAAATGCTCAAGCGTTTAAAGTCGATCCTTGGCAATTAACGGTATCGGGTGAGGTGGAAACCCCTGTAACCTTAGATCAGGATGATTTGCTCAATACTTTTGCTTTAGAGGAAAGGATCTACCGGATGCGCTGCGTCGAAGCTTGGTCTATGGTTATCCCTTGGATTGGTTTTCCATTAGCTGCGCTGTTAAAAAAGGCCAAGCCGACCGCTAAAGCCAAGTATGTCGCCTTTCAAACCTTGTATGATCCACAGCAAATGCCAGGGCAGAAAAGCCGATTCATGGGAGGAGGTATCGACTATCCCTACGTTGAGGGGTTACGGCTTGACGAAGCAATGAACCCTTTAACCATCATGAGTACGGGGTTATACGGCAAAACTTTACCACCACAAAATGGCGCACCAATACGCCTGGTTGTCCCTTGGAAGTATGGTTTTAAGGGCATAAAGTCGGTCGTGGCTATTAAGCTTGTTGAACAGATGCCGCCAACCACATGGAACATACTCGCACCGAATGAATACGGGTTTTATGCCAATGTCAATCCGCGTGTTGATCATCCCAGATGGAGTCAAGCCAGTGAGAGAAGGATCACCTCTGGCGGTTTATTTGCCCGCAATCGCATTGCCACCGAAATGTTTAACGGCTATGGCGAAGATGTGGCGCATTTATACAAAGGTATGGATCTAAAGGTGAATTATTAGTGGCGTCGAGTGAACCGCTTACTTTGATAAGTGTATTGATAAATTTTTTAATTAATAAAAAAATTACACTACTTAAGTTGTGTATCCACATAGCCAGCATTGCACCGATAGTGTGGTTGTATTTTCAAGCCTTGCATGATCAATTAGGGGCAGATCCGGTCAAGGCTGTTATTCACTACACCGGTATAGGGGCATTGAATTTACTCTTGCTCACCCTGATGGTTTCAACCTTAGCAAAAAGCTTAAAACAGGGCTGGCTATTACAGGTTCGTCGCTTACTAGGATTGTATAGTTTCACTTATGCTTGTTTACATTTATGCAATTTTATTGTTTTAGACTTGCAACTCGCTTGGGGTTTGTTGCTCAGTGAAATTGTGCAACGACCATATATCACTATAGGTATGCTGGCTTTTATTATTCTGTCATTATTGGCTATTACTTCCATTCATTGGTTGCGCCGCGCTATGGGTAAACGATGGCAGCAATTACACAATTTAAGTTACTTAGCATTGCTGTTGATTGTTGTACATTTTTATTGGTCGGTTAAATCTGAGATTATCGAGCCGAGTATTTATATTGCACTGAGTGTGTTGGTGTTGTTGCTGAAAAAAAATAAAATCAAACGCTGGTTCCGAAAAAGCAAATAAGCCGATTATTTTCATAACGCCCTCAACCATAACTCACTTAACCATAAATTGATGTTAGGTAAGATATTCTGCTGAACAGCAGAGTACCATGATTTTTTTCGGTTAAGCCTTGACAGTTAAGTCTTTACAATAGAGTTAAAAAAATTGACACTTAACACACATTTAATACTGTGTTTAACATTAGCCCTCAAAAAATCAATTGCAGCGTTAAGCACACAAAGGTCTATTGGAATGGATTCATGTCAACACATTTGCTGAACAGCACGACACTCTACCGCAATACTTTTGGCACAGTTAAACAAAGGCAGATAAATGGTCACCTCACCTTGATTGATGTTGAATATGGTTCAGCAACAGCGGTGATCAGTTTATATGGTGGGCAAGTACTGAGTTGGCAACCGGAAAATCAACGGCCTGTGTTTTGGTTAAGTGAAACTGCTGATCACCGTCGTGGTAAAGCAATACGAGGTGGAGTGCCGATTTGTTGGCCATGGTTTGGTCCTTATAGGGACGACACAGGTAAAATAGTTAAGCAACAGGGCAATCACGGTTTTGCTAGAAATAGTTGTTGGCAACTCAGCGCTTGTAAAATAGAACAGGGCAGTGTTGATATTGAACTGAGTTTATCGGGTGACAATCACTGCACTGGCTGGCCTAATAAATACCAGTTACAACAAGCGTTGCGGTTTTCAGATACCTTGCAACAGAAATTAATCATCACTAACTTGTCTGCACAAACCGTGCATTTTTCTGCGGCATTACACAGCTATTTTGCTGTCAGTCACCCTAAATATGTCACAGTAGATACTCTGTCAACCACAGGTTTTACCGATAAGCTAAATGACACTGAACAAGCAAGTGAAACACTAGCTAACTGCATCGGCCCCATAGACCGTATTTATCACACCAGCAGCAGGCAAGAGCTGATTGATAGCCAATGGCAGCGAAAACTCATTATCAGTGCATCAGGTTGTCAACAATGGGTATTGTGGAATCCAGGTAAAGCCATAGCTGCAACCATGGACGATATTCATCAGCAGGGTGAAAATCAATATGTATGCTTGGAGGCTGCCAATACCGATAAAGTGTCTATTGCCCCAATGAAAACAACAACAATGAGCCAATTGATTGCCATTGAAGAGCAAGGATGATATTCCTGATCAGGGAACAAACCGCTAGACCTTTACTGGCAAATGCTGGCAGATATTGGCAAAGATATTAGCCATTAAAAACTTCCACGCGATTGCGGCCATTGTTTTTAGCACTGTATAATGCTTTATCGGCTTTGATAATTAATTGCTCTAACTTCATTTCATTTGCCGAACTAGTGTATATTCCAAAACTGACAGTGCTGTTAAAACTGTGATTGGTGCTACTGACATCAAAAGTGGTATCGGCAATACTTTGTCTGATCCGCTCGGAAATTTCTATTGCAAATTGCTCAGATGTGTTGGGTAGCAACAATACAAATTCTTCTCCCCCCCAACGACAACAGATATCGTTTTTTCGCAAGTTTTTTTGTAATTTTTCAGCAATTATTTTAATGACTTCATCACCAACAATATGCCCATAGGTGTCATTAATTTTCTTAAAATTATCGATATCGGCGAGAACAATACTCAAGCTTTGATAATGACTTGCTTGTTTGTTGAACTGCCAATGTAAGTAACTCCTATTGGGTAATTTTGTTAAATAATCTATCTCAGAATTTTGCATGACACTGCGTTTGTAGTAATGAATCACGGTTTGAAACAAAAAATATAAAAATCCTAGTATGATGATAAACAGACCAATACGCTTAGCAAATAACTGCCAGTACTCGTTTTGTTGCAGTGCAGGCGGAGAAATAAGAAAAATTCTCCAGTTTAATTCTTTTAATGGCAACTGGGTAATAATCCGGCCATTGTGCTCAATAGATTGCACTGATTCAGCGTTGCTGACTGTTGCCTGATCTTGTTTGATGAACTCGTACCAAGCAAATTCATCAATATTAGTTAGCTCATCGGCTCTGTGATGACTCTCTGTTTTCATCAGGTTATTGGAGCTCAAGGTAACATGGTCGTGTTGGTCGACTAAGATTAATTCAAAACCAAAGCGCTTTTTGTATTGGTTGAATATCTCTGAAAAATGGTTGAGATCAATGGCTACTCCAATAAAGCCAAGAAAATCCTGATTGCTATTAAACATTTTCATATCAAAATATAAATGTGGATCTTCAGCATTGCCAATATCTGCAAATTGATTTTCTTGTAGCACTTTTAAACGTTCGTACCATTCTAACTCTTTACTGTCTAACGAAAGTTTTTTGTTGGTTGAATCAAGCAAAAAACCGTGTTGTTCAAGGGCAATAAAGGTAACCATATTATATACCTTTGATAAGCCATTTAAATAATTGAAGATAACTTGGTCACTTACTTGCGGTTGTTGGATATAGTCTATGATCAAATTATCATTGGCCATAAAATAGGCGATATCAAGGGGACGAATTATTTCACTGTTGATGATTGAAAATAATGGAATAATAGCTTGCCGCTGATTTTTGTTGTACTTGTCTATAACTTGTTTAAAAGTGAAATAAGATGTCGCGACAACAGCAATAATGATGATGATAAAAATCAACATAATATAGCGATCAAATCGGCGCACAAATTTCATCAAATAACCAGCTTGTGTAATTAGAGTAGTATTTTAACTTTACTAACTAACACTTCTCTTTGTCTACTACTATCTATTGATGATGGTGATTATTTATACTGTACTGTTGGCGCTCAACTCAGTCTCAAGTGTTTATGCAAAAGTTCATGTGTGAATGCTGTTTTTAGATAAAAACCTCTGGGCAGTGTCATAAAGGGTTGCCCGTGTTTATTGTAGGCCTTGGTTAATGCTCTGCTGTTAGCGGCTTTAGGTCGCAATTGCAATACTTGACCATGCTTGCCCTGAATGTTTTCAACGTCACCTAAAACGATCATGTCAGTTAACTCTTGCCAGTCTTGCGCCAGTAATTGTTGTTCCTGCACATCTGGACTCCAAATAAATGGCGTGGCCACGGTTCGCTGATAAACTGGGATCGAGCGCTCTGAGATCACTGGCACCCACAACACTCTGGCGATTTTATTCTTGAGATGGCTGGTTTGCCATGTGGCGCCAATTAACCCAGTTAAAGGAGCAACACAGACAAAAGTAGTCTCCAACGGTTTGCCTGCGCGATTGATAGGCAATGACTTGAGTTCGATTCCTAAACTGGGGAAGTCTGGCTCAGGTTTCGAGCCGGCGCTCGCCCCTAACACCCGTTCCAGTAATAAACCCACCCAACCTTTTTCTTTGTTTAAATTGTCAGGCACCTTAACCCCAGCAATTTCAGCTATTTCCCCTAAGGTAAGGCCTGCCAGTTGGCCTGCTCTGTGCAGTAATTCAGTTTCACTTTTAGGTATTGCAATCGATGACATAAGGCTTATATTTTACTTGAGTTAACCTGTCTATTATCTCTGTTCAATTGAGGAAATACCAGAGCGCGTTGTCCATTGCTGGGTATTTTTAGCGGAGATTATAGAATACCTATACGAGGCAGCACCTAATCTATCTGTTTTTACATATAATTCATTGTTAACAGTTTAAAATAGTACCTAAATGCTGTTGCCTACAGCTGTCTTAAAGTGATTTTTGCTTGGTTACAGGCCATTGGTGTTTAATCACTCGACAGAGAACCCTCCGTCCAGATTAAATCACCTTTAATTGCATCAATTTACACTGCTAAGATCAATATAACCAAATATCTCTTCGGTGAAGTTTTATTTGCTCACAGGTCGAGAATATGGAAGAATCAAATCATTACAAAAATTGTTAGGAAATCCTGTGATAGATGCCGAAGGCTATAGAGCCAATGTCGGCATAGTTATAATCAATGACAGGGGGCAAGTTTTTTGGGCTAGGCGCTTTGGTCAGCATTCTTGGCAATATCCGCAAGGAGGAGTTGATCAAGGTGAAACAGCTGAACAAACCATGTACAGGGAACTTCACGAAGAAGTAGGGTTAAAACCTGAACATGTAAAAATTATTGCCTCGACTAAGCATTGGCTGAGATATAAGTTACCAAAACGCTTGATCAGACATGACAGTAAACCGCTGTGTATAGGTCAAAAACAAAAATGGTATTTGTTGAAGCTAACGGCCAAAGAGTCTGCAGTTGATTTATTGCACTCTAGTCACCCTGAATTTGATGACTGGCGCTGGGTGAGTTATTGGTACCCTGTAAGGCAAGTCATTTCATTTAAGCGAGAAGTTTATCGCAAAGTGATGAAAGAATTTGCCCCGCATTCATTAAATTTTGCCCGATCTGATCGTCGCAAAAAGCGACGGTGATTGTAATTATGTTGTTTAATGACCCACTAGCATTTATTGTTAGTGGGTTATTTTTTATCTAGTGAGATAATTGCAAGGAAAACAACAAATGTTAACCAGTTTACGGCGTATCGTTCTTGAGTTTAGTCATAATAATGAGCTAGAAAGTGCCTTGCGTAAAATGGTTAGTCAAATTAAAACCGCAATGCAAACAGACTGCTGTTCAATATATATTGCCGATCACAAACAACAACACTTTGTTCTGATGGCGTCTGATGGTTTGGCAAAAACTTCGT
Source organism: Thalassotalea sp. (assembly GCA_042091375.1). Lineage (GTDB taxonomy): Bacteria > Pseudomonadota > Gammaproteobacteria > Enterobacterales > Alteromonadaceae > JBELHO01. The sequence continues at coordinate 81,769 of JBELHO010000010.1, forward strand.
TAGGGCAAACCACCATTAACTTTAATGAAGGCTTAATTGGTTTAGTCGCACAAAGAGAAGAGCCCCTCAATATTGCTGATGGAAAAAATCACCCGCATTTTATTTATGCCCCTGAGGTCAAAGAAGAAGCCTTAAACGCGTTTCTCGGTACGCCTATTATTCACCGACGTAAAGTCCTTGGTGTTATTGCTATTCAGCAAAAAAACGCACGATTTTTTAATGAAAATGAAGAAGCTTTTATCGTGACACTAGCGGCGCAAATTGCCACAGCTTTTGCCGGCGCTGAAATCAACAACCTAGTTACTTTTGAACAGGGGAAAAAACGACCGACAGTTTTACAAGGCGTTGCTGGCTCTTTCGGCGTTGCTATGGCGCCGATGCTTATCGTGCAACCCCGAGCTGATTTGCGCAACGTTGCGATGATAAAAGTAAAGGGCGCTGATGTTGCCACCGAAATACAACGCTTAACACAAGCAATAGCAAAAACCCGTGATGAGTTTACCGTCATGGCGGAAAAGTTAACTGACATTATCACCGATAACAGTCTAGATATTTTCGAAATGTACCGACAATTATTAGATAATGCCAATTTAGGTGACGAGATCGCCGCAAAAATTCGCCAAGGTTGGCGGGTTGAAAGTGCCTTAAAATTAGTCATAGACAATTATATTTTGCAATTTGAACGTCTCGACGATGCTTACTTACGCGAGCGTGGCAGTGATATCAGAGATTTAGGTGATCGTTTATTGTTTAACATCAATTCGATGGCCAATAAATCGGCTACCACCCCTGCAGAATTTATTTTAGTGGCTGATGAAATAACTGCTTCTATGCTCGCAGAATACCAACACAAAGGACTCAAAGGCATAGTTTCTGTGGTGGGGTCAACTAATTCCCATGCGGCTATTTTAGCCCGAGCCTTAGCTATACCAGCAGTAATGGGCGTTGAGCGCCTACTGTTAGGAGCGATAGATAATAAAATAGCTATTTTAGATGGCTACAGTGGCGAATTGTTCATTGAGCCCAATGAAGCATTAATCAATGAATACCAGTTAATTATTAGCCAAGAAGGCACACTGGCCACTAAAGTCAAACAAGTCAAAGATCTCCCTGCGCAAACCCCCGATGGTTGTGATATTACTTTATTACTCAACGCTGGTTTATCTTCGGGCTTTAACCATTCAACGCATGCAGGTGCTGACGGTATTGGTTTATACCGAACTGAAATACCTTTTATGAACCGCAGCTGTTTTCCCTCTGAAATTGAACAAACCCAGCTTTATCAGCAGGTTTTAGCGGCCTTTCCCAAGCAAAAAGTAACCATGCGTACCTTAGACGTGGGTGGAGATAAAGCCCTACCTTATTTCTCTATTATTGAAGACAATCCTTTCCTCGGCTGGCGTGGCATTCGCATTACTTTAGATCACCCAGAAATATTTCTCTTACAAGTGCGCGCTATGATGCGAGCTGATCTGGAACATCAAAACTTAGAAATTATGCTGCCCATGGTAACAAGTATTGCCGAAGTTGAGGAAGCGCTGCGGCTGATCAACCAAGCCTTTTATGAACTCAGTACAGAGCTTGCTAAAACAAGGGTGAAACCTCTGAACAAGCCAAAAATTGGCATTATGATCGAAGTGCCAAGTATTATTTTTCAACTCTCTGAGTTAGCCGGTAAGGTCGACTTTTTTTCAGTTGGAAGCAATGACTTAACGCAATATTTATTAGCGGTTGATCGCAATAATTCAAGGGTAGCAAGCATCTATAGTTCATACCACCCTGCGGTATTAAGGGCATTGTACACCATCGCCGAACAAGCCAATAAAGACAAAGTACCACTGAGTTTATGTGGTGAAATGGCAAGTGAGCCGGGCGGTGCTATACTCTTAATAGCCATGGGATATCACAAACTTAGTATGAATCCCCATAACGTCGCTAAAATAAAGTGGGTTATTCGTCACGTTGAGCTCAAACAAGCTAAACAAATCCTCTATCAGGCGTTACAACTGGTCAATACCCAACAAGTAATAAACTATCTTAATGAACAACTTGAACAACTTGGCTTAGGTGCCTTTGTTCGTGCCGGTATGTAATAATATTTTGTCATTAAATTTAGCTATTTATACCAGTGATGTGCGACAATAGGACAACCCTTTAGCAAGGTAATTTTAAACGCTTAACACCCTATAATATTCTTCAACAAAAGGTAAACAGTTAAAATGCTCAGTGTTGTTATTCTATTTGCCGTTGTTGGCTGTTTAACTGGGTTTTTAGCGGGGTTATTGGGCATTGGTGGTGGTTTAATTATCGTACCTGTGTTGGTATACCTGCTCCCTTCTCTTGAGTTTAGTACCGAATTGGTTATGCCTGTGGCTATTGCCACATCGTTGTCATCGATTATCTTTACTACTGCAGTGGGCAGTTTCTCACACCACAAAAACAATAATATTCCATGGGATATTGCCCGCCAATTGATGTTAATGATCGCCATCGGTGCACTTTGTGGCGCATACCTTGCCGATAGCATTTCTACCCAAAGATTAAAATATATCTTCGCAGTTGCTGTCACTTTATTGGCCAGTTATATGTTGTTTTCGGTGCGTATTGCCAATGTTAAACCCCTACCAGGGCAATGGACTATTCGCTTTATTGGCGTAGGCACCGGGCTATTGTCAAGCTTAATGGGCATTGCTGGTGGCGCAATATTGGTGCCTATTTTAACTTATTACTCTATGTCCGTGCGCAAAGCTATTGGCACTGCCACTGTCTGCGGTTTTGTGGTGGCTTGTTTTGGTAGCTTAGGTTTTGTTGTCACCGGTTTAGATCAAACCGAGCTACCGCCAGGCAGTATCGGTTATATCTATTTACCAGCGCTGTGCGGTGTGGTGGTCACCTCTTCATTATTTGTGCCTTTAGGGGTTAAATTTGCCAGTAAACTACCGGTTAATACCTTAAAAAAAGTATTTGCCGTTTTTTTAATTATGGTTGCCATCAAAATGGTCTGGTCATAACCACTTTAAGGCTAGAAATACAGCCGCTAATTGGGCATAATTCACTGCTACTTTATCCATTTAACTGGATAATCACTCGCTACTAACAGGAACCCACTAAGATGAAAGCCTATTTAGATTTAATGCGTCATGTCTATGAGAATGGCATTGAAAAATCAGATCGCACTGGCACTGGCACTAAGAGTGTTTTTGGCTATCAAATGCGCTTCGATTTAGCACAGGGTTTCCCGTTAGTTACCACCAAGAAATGTCATTTAAAATCGATTATTCACGAGTTACTATGGTTCATTAAAGGTGAGTCTAATATTGCTTACTTAACTGAGCACGGCGTTAAAATATGGGACGATTGGGCCACAGAAGAAGGCGAGTTAGGACCTGTTTATGGGGTGCAATGGCGCAATTGGCCAGCCAGTGATGGTCATACTATAGATCAGTTGCAGCGATTAATAGATGATTTAAAAAACAACCCTGATTCTCGTCGGCATATTATTACTGCATGGAATCCGGCACTACTGCCAGATACCTCTCTCAGTCCGCAACAAAATGCTGCCGATGGCAAACAAGCCTTGCCTCCTTGCCATACCTTGTTTCAATTTTATGTATTAGAGGGCAAACTTTCTTGTCAGTTATATCAGCGCAGCGCCGATATTTTTCTGGGAGTGCCCTTTAATATTGCCAGTTATGCCCTGTTTACTATGATGATAGCGCAAGTGTGTGATTTGCAACTAGGTGATTTTGTACACACCTTCGGCGATGCACATTTGTACCTCAATCACATGGAGCAAGTTGAACAACAGCTTTCTCGCCAGCCACTGCCATTGCCGATGATGAAGATCAATCCTGAAGTGAGTAGTATTTTTGATTTCACTTTTGACGATTTTGAACTGCAGAACTATCAGGCACACCCTCATATTAAAGCCCCTATATCGGTGTGATCATCTTTGACCCAATGCTGCTCTAACCCACAAAACTATCGGTGTATTTCAACCTATCCTTGGCTAAATGAATAAGTTAACCGCTTATTTCCCTGTTATTTACCCTGATATGTTCCGAACAGAAATAGCCTAATTTGGTTTGCCTCGATGACAGTACTGACTTTTCATCTGAGGGAACTGCTCGATCAAGCCGCTTTGCCTTAACACTGGGTTATCAAAGTAAATAGCTAGGCTGCAAGCACTTATTAAGCTAATTAATAGCAGTATAAGGGGTAATATAAAATAGTATAAGGTTAGTCCTTGGCTTAGCGCCTAGTATTAGTTGGAATTGTCCGGCATTACTCTGTATGACCAAGCATTGGCAACAATTGCTCATTATTGCTCATTATTGCTCTGTATTGTCTCGTTTCTATCTGAAC
>JBELHO010000011.1:0-17221 GCA_042091375.1 Thalassotalea sp.
CCATCAATTCACTATGCTATTTACAGACGTTTATTGGCATGATTTACTAAACCTGTTTTAGGCAAATCGTTATCTAACATAAGCAACATTTATCATAATGAAAAAGGAATATATATGCTCAGCTATGCAACCATCGGTGTAACCGATTTAGAAAAATCAGAAGTCTTTTATAATGAACTATTAGCGCCAATTGGCGCGAAAACCCTGATAAAAATGGAACGCATTATATTTATTGGTAAAAGCATGGAAGAACCCATGCTCGCCATTTGCATTCCATATAACGGCGATGCGCAAAACTGCGGTAACGGCAATATGCTAGCTATTGCTCCAGGTTCGAAAGAGAAGTGTGACGAGATGTATCACAAAGCAATAACCTTGGGCGCAACCTGCGATGGCGAACCAGGACAACGTATTCCTGATGTCTTTTATGGTGCATATTTCCGTGATTTAGATGGTAATAAAGTTGTTTTTAATCACTTCGGTTAACACTTGCTGTTAAAGCATAACCTATGGTTGTGCTTGATCTTACTTTATCATTAATCCCCTGTATGACTAGTCGTACTCCAAGCAACACTTTTTAACCGCCTAGCAATATCCGCTTTAGGTCAGACTAAACAATGGGCATAACCATTCAATACAATTTATTATCGCCCAACGGCACTTCCATTGCGTTGTTGCCTTTGACTGGAATGCCGATCATTTCATCATAAGCACTGACGTGACGTATCACTTGTTTTTTAGCTTTGACCTTGTGCAATTGTTTTTGCAAGTTCAATAAATTGTGACTTTTCAAGCGCTCACCGGAGTTATCGGTGATCATATATTCTTCACCTTCTACTATGGCACTGACGTTGTAGAGGGCAATATCCAGGCTGTGAAATATCACTTTTTCAACTTCAAAATACTTCTCTAATTTATTAATTTTCATCTAATAGCCCTTTCTTATATGGCAATAATAATCATTTGCATTTAAATGCTACTTTATACTACACAGTTAACTTCTGCAATTTATAACTATAGCCATTGTTGTCAGCTTTTGAGCTAAATTCATCGCCATAACAACATTTACTTACATAAAAAAACCACCCAACAAGATTGGGTGGTTACACTAGTCAACTATTAAAAATATCGTCGGTCTTTGCGATTGCAGTGACTGTTGAGCTTATTAGCCGTCAGTGCCATTAAAAACAAACTCTTTTGGTGGCTGCATGCCCATCAGGTGTTTAACAAAATAATCCCAACGTTTGCGCATCATATAGGGCTCTCTGGCAAAACCATGACCGCGGTTCGGCAGCATTAACATGTCAAAGTCTTTGTTGGCTTTAATCAGCGCTTCCACCACAACTAAGCTGCTGTAGGGTGTTACATTGGTATCTGTGGTGCCATGAGCGATTAATAATTTACCTTTTAAGCTGTCAACGCTGAGTTGATTGGCTTGGCTGTCATAATTAGTACTTCCGTCTTCATTGTTGACTAACAGGCCGTGATATTTTTCTCCCCACTCATCGGCGTAATTGCGATTATCATGGTTGCCCGCTTGCGAAACCGCGACTTTGTAAAATTCAGGGAAGGTGAGTAATGCACGAGTTGACGCAAATCCACCGCCTGAATGCCCCCAGATCCCGACACGACTGTCATCGAGCCATGTGTAGCGCTTTGCTAGTTGCACAATCGCAGCCACTTGATCAGGAATGCCACTGTCTCCCATATTGCCATAATAAAAATCGTGAAAACTCTTTGAACGTCCTGGTGTGCCTAATGCGTCAATTTCAACGACAATAAAGCCCAATTCGGCGATCGCCTGATTATCTCCACGAGCACTGCGAAAGTGACGACCGCGAATACTGCCAACTTGCGGTCCCGGATAGATGTAATTGACTACGGGATATGATTTGTTTGCATCAAAGTCACTTGGTTTGTACAACAAACCGTGAATATCGTGATTGTCGTTTCTATCTTTAACCACAAAAGGGGTAGGTGCTTGCCAACCCGTCGCCAGTAATGCCTCAATATTCATTTGTTCAACGACAAAGCCATTACCTTTGTCAGTATCGCGAATAAAACTCACTTCCGCTTGGTTGTAAGTTGACATTCTATCTAAAAAGTATTTTCCATCGTGACTCAAACTAATGCGATGATGTTGCTTTTCAGGGGTGAGTAGTGTTAGCTCAGAGCCGTCTTTGTTAATACTGTACAAATAATGAAAGTAAGGATCACCACCTTCACGTCCAGCACCAGTAAAAATCAGTTTACCGCTGTCACGATCAACGTGGAGAAGAGAAATGACTGTCCAGTCGCCTGCGGTGATCGCATTTTTAACCTCGCCAGTTGCCACATCAATGAGGTATAAATGTCCCCAATTAGTGCGCTGTGAAAACCAGACAATTTCATTGCTTTGGTCTAAATACTGCCAGCTAATACCTTCTACGCCAGATTCAAAAAAGTTCTGTTGGCTTTCACTAAAAATGGTTTTAACGGCGCCAGTTTGTGCATTAGCAATGCGCACAGTTGCCCCTTTGTGATCGCGCGGCGTCGAAACAAAGGCAAAACTTTGGCTATCTGCTGCCCAATCAATGTCTAACAAACTACCGTCACGGCCAGCCACGTGATCTGTGATGGTGGAACGATGATCGTCGGCAGGCATATCGAGGGGGATCACTTTGCCGTTGTCGACGTCAATCACCACCCGATGAATTTTAAAAATGTGTTGATCGCCGGGCAATGGGTATTTCCATACATCAATATTAGGGTGGCCTACTGCTGTTGATACAATCGCCATATCACCGACATTTCGCCCGTCGTGTTTAAAAGTAGTGAGCTTAGTGGAATCAGGCGACCACTTAACAACAGGTGTATCGCGACGTATCCAGCCAGCATTGTTAGTACCATAAGCAAAATTTTCAATGCCATCAGTGGTCAGTTGCGTTTCCTTGTTACTGGCCAGTTCTCTTACCCACAAATTGTGTTGGCGAATAAACACTGCGCGTTGACCATTGGGGGACAGCAGTTCATTTTTCTTTTTGGTCAGCTGATTTTGTTGACATAAATAACTTTGCAGATCACAGTAATATTGTTGGTTGTTAACACCAAAAGACAGCTGGTTATTAGCGGTTTTTTCCACTCGGTTAAAAGGTAAGTTTTGTCCATTTAACTCAGTTTTTGTTAATTTACTCAACGACTTGGCTAATTTATTGTGATCAAACGCTAACTGTTTTTTCTTGGTATTGACGTCTACCTGAAAAAACTGATCACCCTGTTCGGTGTGACTGCGGTAAAGTAATTGGCTATTAGTGTTCCAATGGGCATAGTCTATGGTATGAGTGACTAATTTACTGGTGTGTTTTGCTAATTTCTGTTCAGCTTGTTGATAGCGCTCAACAGGTAATTGTGTTTGCCCTTGTCCAGCAACAGATAGCAGTGGTATCAGTGCCCACAAAGCAGCAAGAGAAATTGTTGTTTTCATCTAAAACCCTTTTTTTTATTGTTCTGTTAAGTATATCATTGACTAAAATAACTTGGCAGCTATAAACACAGTGCTCACAGCTGTTCTCAACATAGCTGTTCTCAACATAGCTGTAGGTATATTTTAGACATATTTGTAGCAATAGGTCTTTTAACATTTAATTATCGGTGCATGGCCTGTCGCAACGCAACTTTGACAATCTTCAATGCCTAATTAAACGGCATCAAACAAGATTAACCCCCTATTTTTTTAACTTTGCAAACGCATCGGCAAAGGCATTGCCCATAGCTGCATTACCGATATTTTTATCTTTATTGTCACGGCTTTTAGGCCGATTTGTTTTGCCTTTATCCGTTGCAGTAGCATTGTTTTTTGCTGCTGTCGCTCTGGGCTGAGCAGTGGTTTTATTCTGCTTATTTTGGTCAACAAGTTGATCTAAACGCATGGTTAAACTGATGCGGTTGCGACTGGCATCGACTTCGATAACTTTGACTTTAACAATATCACCGGCTTTGACTATTTCGCGAGGATCGCTGACAAATTTATCGGTCAGGGACGAAATATGTATTAAGCCGTCTTGATGAACACCTAAATCAACAAAAGCGCCAAAATTGGCCACATTAGAAATGATCCCCTCAAGTAGCATGCCCACTTTGAGATCATTAATCGTGTTGATCCCCTCTTTAAATTGCGCCGTTTTAAATACTGGACGCGGATCGCGACTGGGTTTTACTAATTCAGCAATGATCCCTTGTAGGGTTAACTCACCGACTTCTTGATCCGATCCCGTAGTTAATAAACTTTTCGGTTCAATTTGTTGCAGTTGGGCTTTATTGCCGATCACACTGGTTAAATCGCTGCCTAATTGTCGAGTGATCTGCTCGACAATACCATAGCTTTCCGGATGCACAGCGGAGTTGTCTAATGGATTTTCGCCATCATTGATGCGCAGAAAACCAGCCGCTTGCTCAAACGCTTTTGGGCCTATACGCGCCACTTTATGTAAGGCTTTTCTGTTGCTAAATCGGCCGTGTTGATCGCGGAACGCGACAATATTTTGCGCCATGGTTTTATTTAAGCCAGACACTCTTGCCAATAGAGGCGCCGAAGCGCTATTGAGATCCACCCCCACCGCATTGACACAATCTTCAATAACAATATCCAGAGACTGACTTAACTGACTTTGACTAACATCGTGTTGATATTGACCAACACCAATAGCTTTGGGATCAATCTTAACTAATTCCGCCATGGGATCTTGTAAACGCCTTGCAATAGAAACCGCGCCGCGCAATGACACATCCACCTCTGGAAATTCTTGTGCGGCCAATTCTGATGCAGAATAAACCGACGCCCCCGCTTCACTGACCACAACTTTTTGTAGTTTTAGTGGTGCTAACTTAGCGATCACTTCCGCCACTAATTTATCACTCTCTCTGCTGCCAGTTCCATTGCCAATAGCGATCAAGGCTACTTTGTATTGCTGACACAAGAGCACTAAGGTGCGCATAGATTTATCCCAGTGATTTTGTGGCGCATGGGGGAATATTGTCGCGGTGTGCAATAGCTTACCTGTGGCATCGACAATGGCTAGTTTACAGCCAGTGCGCATACCGGGATCTAAACCCAAAGTAATTTTTTCGCCGGCTGGTGCCGACATTAACAAGTCAGATAAATTTTTCGCAAACACCGCGATGGCTTCACTCTCCGCTCGCTCGCGCAACTGTCCGAGTAATTCAGTGGTTAAACTCGGCTTGAGTTTATGTTGCCATGCTTGTTCAATAACTTGCCGTAAAAACTCGGCTGCCGGTTGATTTGCCAAGCGAAAATGGTAATGCTCAATGACTAATTGTTCGCCAGTTGACAAACCATTGGCGGCTTGCCCCGCGTCAACATCTAATCCTATTTGTAAAAATTTTTCATTGCGACCGCGCAATATGGCCAAAGCACGATGCGAAGGTACCTTGTGTAGTGGCTCGGAATAAGCAAAATAATCACGGTATTTTGCAGCTTGTTGCTGCTTACTTTTGACCACCACACTGGTTAAATGCCCTTTGTTTAATAAATGCTTGCGCAATTTTGTCAACAAGCTAGCATCTTCGGCAAAGCGTTCAATTAAAATCGCGCTGGCGCCCGTCAATACCGCTTGCTCGTCAGTAAATCCATGGGCTTGATTAATGTAAGGTGTTGCTTCCACTTTAGGTATTAGCGACCAGTTTTGGTAAAGGGCATCGGCCAATGGCGCTAACCCTGCGGCGATAGCTAGTTGTCCTTTAGTGCGGCGTTTGGGTCGATAAGGTAAATACAGATCTTCTAAACGGGTTTTATTGTCGGCTTGCAACAAGGCTGATTTTAACCCTGCACTGAGTTTTCCTTGTTGTTCGATACTGGTCATAATCACTTGTCGACGCTCGTTGAGGGTTCTTAAATAAATTAAGCGTTGCTCAAGTGTGCGTAAATGCGTGTCATCGAGTCCTTGGGTCGCCTCTTTGCGATAACGGGCAATAAAAGGCACTGTTGCGCCATTGTCCAATAAATTAATAGCCGAGGTGATTTGTGATGGTTTTACCTGCAATTCTGCGGCAATTTGCTCAGCGATAGCTGTCATTGAATGGGGATCCTGTAACTTAATAATACCGACCTGTACAACAGGCTAAATTATATTGATATTTTATCAGTAAATACTAGGTTATCACACGTAAATTATGCCAGTTATATTTTCACCTTTAGTTGACTGCTCATCTCACTAGGCGAAGATTAAAGGCGGCTTCAGCTAAAACCAATAAACTGCTATAGTAACTGCGTATAAATATACACTTCAACAATTGGACAGAGACAGAATATATTTGATGAAAACCGCAATATTAACCCGTGATGGCTACAACAAACTCAAAGCTGAGTTAGATCACTTGTGGCGAGTAGAGCGTCGTGAAACCACTGAAAAAGTATCATGGGCGGCGAGTCTCGGTGATCGCAGTGAAAATGCTGATTACAAAGAAAACAAACGCAAATTACGCCAACTTGACTCGCGTATTCGCTACCTCACTAAACGCTTAGAGTCCTCGCAAGTGGTAGATCATCACAAAACCCAGCAAGGCACGGTTTATTTTGGTGCCTGGGTGGAAATTGAAAATGAACAAGGCGAACAAAAATACATACGCATTGTCGGTTACGATGAAATATTCGGTCGCAATGATTATATTTCGATTGACTCTCCAATGGCCAAGGCGTTACTGAAAAAACAAGTCGATGATCAAGCGGTGGTCAGTACACCTCAGGGCGATGTGCTGTGGTTCATTAACCGGATCGAATATCGAGCAGATCAGTATTAGGCGCACATTTTGCTGCCAACCGCCCATCTGATCTTGCGCTAGTAAAATCAGTATTAATTTTTGCCTATTTAAATGCCCCCATACAACTGATTAACAAACCAGTGGCAAATTTCTGTACAACGCTCTTTTTACTCGCCGGTTATATTGTTACTATGTAACATTACATCAAATTTTCTAAAGAATGGACAATGAATATACAAACTCAACTTCTTCTCGATAAAGTTTCCATTGGCGTATCGACACTTTGTGCGATTCAATGTGCATTAATGCCGATAATATTAGTGGTCTCACCAAATATCTTCTTAGCCAGTGTCGACGAGCATTTTTTTCATTTGTTATTAGTCTGGCTGGTGTTGCCAACCAGTGCCTTAGCGGGCTTTCTCGGCTGTAGTAAACATCGAGATATGACGGTACTTTTAGGGATTGTTGCCGGTTTGTTCACTTTAGTGTTTACCGCAGTATTTGGTCACGATTTGTTGGGCGAGATAGGTGAAAAAGTTGTTACCATTTTAGCTGCAGTCATCTTAGCATTAGCACATTGGCGCAACTACAAATTATGCAGAAAAAACATCTGTAGCGACTGCCCAGAAGATTGATCAGCAGGTCAATGCAATGTCCGGCGAAACCAATTTAGCGCTATTACTACAGTCGATGGAACCGAAAATAGTCGACGGTGAATTTGTGTTTATCAGTATTGCCGACGGCCAATATGGTCAATGTCAAACACTGCAACCCAAAGCAATGTTTATCGAAGATGAGGGCATGACCTTAGTTGTACCTAAACAATTAGCGCAACAACAAGGTTACCCTTATCACTCGGTTTTTAAGTGTATCACCCTTACCGTTCATTCCAGTTTAGATGCGGTTGGTCTCACCGCTGCGTTTGCCAATATACTCAAACAGCAGCACATTAGCGCCAATGTTATCGCCGGTTTTTATCACGACCATATTTTCGTGCCTAGCCACCAAGCTAAACAAGCATTGGCAGCGTTAACAGCCAGTGATAACAATTGAGTCAGACAATTAATAAACACTCAAGTTTTTATTCTCACGCTTAGTAAAACCAGTTGGCAGCTTCCTCATCTAAAAGATAAAGGGTATATGGCCTTGATACAGCAAAGCAGAGATATCAGCCTTATTGCTTTTGTTGTGAGATACGAGTCAGTACCGGTGTTTGACAAATATCTAATACCGGTGGTGGTTTTTTGTAAAAAAATGCATTTTTTCTGGCGCGACGTTCAACCAATTTTTGCTGGTAACTGGGGTGTTCAGTGTCTTCAATTTCCAGCAAAATTTGCTGATTTTTATCGACATCACTCATCATTTGCATCGCGACAATTGGCGTATAGGCGCTAGCCGGTACCGGTTTTTCACCTTCAATAACCGATGTTCTGGTAATAGTTTGTACGTGGTTCATACCATACACTACCCGACCAAACACCGTCATAATTCGGTCTAAATAGCGCGGTGCTTGACCATTGGGGATGTAAAAGTGACTAGATGCTGAATCGGGTAAGTTTGAACGCGCCATGGCAATTACTCCCGGACAATGCAATAACCAAGCTTTGTTTGCACTGGGATCATGTCCTAAAGCAAAACCTTGCTGAAAACCGGTTTGCAGTGCAAATAAATCATTGTCTTGTACGTGGGTAAATTGCCATTTTGGATCTGTTGACCACTCGCCTTCAATCGCTAATGTGCTCACCGCAAGCTTGTTCGCACTTTGCTCTGCAGGACCAGCTTGAGCAACAAAACCGTCGATCACTCGATAAAATTTATTGCCATTGTAATGCCCAGATTTAACTAAAGCCTTAAACTGTGCCACATGCCTCGGAGCAAATTGCGGCGCTAATTCAATCACTACCTTGCCCTGAGGTAAGGTCATCAACACGGTTTTTTCTGGATCTAGGGCACGCCATGCGTTGGCGTTAGCGGTGGCAGTAGCACTGAAATGAACAGCGCCATAAAAACTAATCAGTACAAATACCTGAATGATCCCGATCTTATTTAGCACAATTTCCTCTTCGACAATAATAGTAGAACAATAGCCTCGCAGTTAAACAGATAAAACCGATAAAGGCTAGTTAAAGACAACCAATAGTTGACTCGTAAAGTCAATTAGGCGCTTAATAAATTCATTGAGTTACGTTAAGATAACGCAAAAATTTTTTAGCTTGGAGTGTCATGTGAATAAAAGTGTATTAATCAATATTATTGCCGCCAGTCTGGTGTTACTGGGGTATTACACTAACCAGCAGATGTTATTTACCATTGGGTTGTTTGCTTTGTCAGGGGCGATAACCAACTGGTTAGCTGTGCATATGCTATTTGAAAAAGTGCCTTTTTTATATGGCTCAGGAGTTGTTCCAGCGCGTTTTGAAGACTTTAAATTAGGCATACGTCAGTTGATGATGGAGCAATTTTTTACTGAACAAAATATTGATCGATTTCTCGCTGGCAATGCACAGCAAGGCGCTGCAACCCCTACCCTTGATTTAGTCCCGGTCATAGATAAAGTCGACTTGTCGCCGGCCTTTGATGATTTAATTGAGGTCATTGAGCAATCATCTTTTGGTGGCATGCTCGCCATGGTGGGTGGCAGTGAGGCACTGCAACCGCTAAGGGAGCCTTTTATTGAAAAGATGAAAACCACCATGGGTAACATTTCGCAAAGCGAGCAATTTAACACTATTTTACGCGATCAATTAGAACAACCACAGGTGATGGCTAACATGCGTGACAAGGTCAGTGACATCATAGAAAAGCGCTTAGATGAGTTAACGCCGCAACTGGTTAAGGAAATTGTCCAACAAATGATCCGCAAGCACTTAGGCTGGTTGGTTGTTTGGGGTGGTGTATTTGGTGGACTTATCGGCATGATCGCTGCCATTAGCCGCACAATGTAAAACTGTTTTATTTCGCAACGAATTTTTCTATGGTCGAATTCGTTGCGATTTTAGCCACAAACAAGCGGTGTTTGTCTTACTGATTTATTATCGGTTGTGGTGCTAATATTTACCCATTTTTTTACTTCTGCGCCTTTAATTATCGCCTCATTCCCGTTATGCTTAACCGCTGATTGTACAATCTTTCTTTGCTCGACAATACGCTGCTATTATTGAGTGATCTCAACTGTTGAAAATAAGGTATATGGTAACATGTTTGGTAATTTGAAGGCTTTGCCTGCCGATCCCATTTTAGGATTGTTGGCTAAATATCGCGTTGATCCCAACCCACAAAAAATTGATTTAGGTGTCGGTGTTTATAAAAATGAAGCCGGACATACCGCTATTTTAAATTGTGTAAAGAAAGCCGAAAAACACCGTTATGATACCGAAGATACCAAGGTTTATATTGGCCCTACAGGTTCGCCGTTATTCAATGATGAAATGAGTAAACTAATTTTTGGTGAGCACCATCAAGTGTTGTTGCAAAACAGGGCGCGCACAGTATCAACACCCGGAGGCACTGGCGCATTGCGAGTCGCTGCAGAATTTATTAAATCGTGTAAAGCTGGTGCAACTATTTGGGTCAGTGATCCTACATGGGCAAATCACACCGGATTATTTAAAGCTGCTGGTTTAACGGTTAAAACTTATCCTTACTACGATCACGAAAATAAAAGCTTAAACTTCTCCGCTATGCTAGCGGCCTTGAAACAAGTCAGTAGTGATGATGCGGTGTTATTGCACGCCTGTTGTCACAACCCCAGTGGTATGGATCTGAACCAAGAACAGTGGCAACAAGTGGTTGATGTAGCTAAACAGGTTGGCTTTTTACCACTCATAGATATGGCTTATCAAGGCTTTGGTGACGGCCTAGATCAAGATGCATATGGTTTGCGAACCATGGCAGATGCCGTAGAGCAAATGATCGTTTGTAGTTCATGTTCAAAAAATTTCGGCTTGTACCGAGAGCGTATCGGCGCATGTACTATTATTGGTCAATCAAGCAGTGCTGTCGATATCGCTAACTCAGTGTTATTAACTGTAGTGCGTTGTATTTATTCAATGCCACCAGCCCATGGCGCCGCTTTAGTTGAAACTATTTTACACTCAGATGAATTGCGCAATGAGTGGTATGACGAACTAAAAGAAATGCGTGATCGCATCAATAGCAACCGTCAGATATTAGTGGATAACTTGCAAGCTTGTGGAGTGACTCGCGATTTCAGTTTTATTCCTCAGCAAAAAGGCATGTTTTCTTTCTTGGGTATAACCCCGGAGCAAGTACAACAACTGCAAGACGACTTTAGTATTTACATGGTGGGATCAAGCCGAATGAGTATTGCTGGTATCGCTAAAAATAACGTTGAATACTTAGCGCAGTCTATTGCCAAAGTGCTTTAGTTAAAAACTAATGCACAATCACTGGCGTTCAATGCAATTTAACCCCAGTAGACTTTGCATAAATAATACATAAGCGCAAAATAACCAGCCAGTACTTTTCTCTAATATGAGAAAAGTACTGTAGAAAACTATTGGCGAGTATTATTTGCGTTTATCTATGATTCACTGCCAAAATAAAAACACATTGATAATCATTCTTATTTAGGTTACTATTAGCAGCAATATTAACTAAAAAGAGTATTATCAGTTATATGTACGTTTGTCTTTGCCATGGGGTCAGTGATTCGCAAATAGAAACCGCTATTGATGATGGCGCTGTTACTATGCAATTAATTGCTGAGGAATTAAAAGTGGGCACGCAATGTGGCCAATGTTGTTCATGTGCAAAAAAAATCTTAAACAATAAACTCATTCATATCGCCGAAGCTGAACCCGCCGTCGCCTGATCTTAATACTGTTACTATTGGTGCTAGTATTAGAATTAACATTAGTATTAGTATTAGTATTAGTATTAGTAACAATCAAATTGCAAAAAAATCTTAAACAATAAAATAATACAAAATAATACCTATTTGCTCATTACCAGTTACAAATACCTAATAACTAAGTACTGATCACACTAACAATAACTTAATGTTTAGCTAAATCGCGATTGTCTTACCTCCACCTTTTGTCATTGCTCAAAAACAAAGCAGCTGTGCGGCTAGCGCAGAGATTTTTTAACTCACCTTTACTTCTGATAAGCAAGGCCATTTAGCGCTGTGCTTACCCTCAAAGTAATTTTCTGGCGCTGATAAACTCACTACAAATCCAGTGGTAATGACCACAAAGCCGAAAGCAGCGATTGATCGATTAAATCTCCAGTTGTTCATAGTGCAAGTATCAAATCACCAGTGCTCACACCATAAGTGTCCATGCGGACACTTTTTTTGTCCACGGACACTTCATCTTAATAAAATAAAAATTTAACTGTTATTAATCAATAATTTAAGTTTTGGCACGTTATCTGTAAGTAGTTATTGTAAATAGTTACTGTATATCGACCATTAACCTTAATTGGTCATTAATTAATAAATAGGAAAAGCATTATGTTGTTTTATCTGCTGTTTTTAACCACGCCTTTATTTATGTTGTTGGCAAGCTGTTTGATCAAAACCTTAGAGCAGCAGTTTACTGATAAGCATTTTACTTCCTCTACAAACAACAAAAAATAGACAAGGAATGATCATGATCAAAGAGCCCAGTGGACAAGACCAAATAATAACGGCGCGACCTGCTAAGCTAAAGGTGACATTTACAGTTATAAGCTTAACTGCAATAGTGGCAACATGCTGTTATTGGCTGTTCAATGCCAGTAACAGCGATTTTTCAATCAGCAAAGATGCCCTGCAGATTGCTACTGTTAACCGTGGTGATTTGATCCGTGATGTGGCCGCTACAGGTCGAATTGTCGCCGCCAATGCGCCAACAATTTACAGTCCTGAACAAGGCTTTATTGATTTACAGGTCAATGCCGGAGATCAAGTCACCTTAGGTCAAACGGTTGCCACAGTAAACAGTCCAGCACTGCACAATGAAGCTAAGCAACAGGCTGCAGAATTAACTCGGTTAATGGGCGAGCTTGAGCGACAAAAGCTCAATGCCAGACGGCAAACTCTGCGTTTAAACAAAAGTGTCGATCTAGCACAAGTTGCCCTCAACGCCGCACAACGGGAAGAGCGCCGCGCCCAGCTGTCGATAGCTAAAAGCTTGATCAGCCAAATTGACTTAGAAAAAGCGGTAGATGATCTGTCGCGAGCAGAGCTCACCTACCAGCACGCCCAGCAAGACGTCAGTCTAGCTAAAGACACCTTAGCTTTTGAATTACAATCAGTGCAAAGCCAATACAATCGTCAAAAATTAGTAGTTGATGAACTAGCGCGACAAGTCAGTAACTTGCAGATAAAGGCAAGTGTTACTGGCATTGTCGGTAACTTATTAGTTCAACAAAAAGCCGCAGTCAGTGGAAACCAGCCATTAATGACTTTAGTCGATTTAAGCGCTTACGAGGCTGAAATACAAGTACCGGAAAGTTATGCCAATGATCTAGGTATAGGCATGGAGGTTGAACTCAATGTCAGCAATAACAAGGTGCTAGGCAAACTGACAGCCATTTCTCCTGAAGTCAATAATCGCGAAGTTAGCGCTCGAGTGCGCTTTGATCAACAGGCGCTAAGCGGTATTCGGCAAAACCAGCGTCTAAATGCACGTATTTTATTAGAAAACAAAACCAACATTGTCAAAGTCAAACGCGGGCCATTTTTACAAGCCGGAGGATATGTGGCCTACAAAGTTGAAGGGGATATTGCTCGTCGCATCCAAATAGGCACAGGAGTTACCAGTATGGCGGCAGTTGAGGTAGTGGCTGGACTCAGTGTCGGTGATCAGATCATTATTTCAAATTATGACAAATTTAAACAAGCTACCTCAGTATTATTGCGCTAGTTAATGTCCGAGTTATCAGACTGATTATCGCTGCTATTGATAGAAAATAGCTAAGGCCATAACAAGCTAAAGCATATGAGATAAAGAACACAAGATAAAAACAATCGCTAAAAAGGAATATAAAGATGTTAACAATGCACAATATTAGTAAAGTTTATCAAACTGACATGGTTCAAACCCACGCCTTAAGAGATTTTTCCCTCGAAGTAAAACAAGGTGAATTTATTGCAGTAACCGGCCCTTCAGGCTCGGGAAAAACTACCTTTTTAAATATTGCCGGCATGCTTGAACCTTTTACACAAGGCCAATACCTGCTGGATGATATCGACGTAGGTAAGCTTAACGACAATAGCAGAGCAGATCTGCGCAACCAAAAAATTGGTTATATTTTCCAAGGGTTTAATTTGATCCCCGATTTAAATCTAAGAGAGAATATCGAAGTGCCACTGCGTTATCGCGGCATTAAAGCGGCTGAGCGCAAACGCCGAATCGATCAGTGTTTAGAGCAAGTAGGCCTGGCCAGTCGCGCTAAACATTTACCCCAACAATTATCAGGTGGTCAACAACAACGCGTGGCCATTGCCCGAGCCTTAGCAGGAAAGCCAAGATTTTTGCTTGCCGATGAGCCAACCGGTAACTTAGATACCTTAATGGCACGGCAAGTGATGGAATTACTCGAACAAATAAATAACGATGGCGCCACGATAGTGATGGTCACACACGATGCCGAGCTAGCTCGCAGAGCACCGCGCAATATTCAAGTGGTTGATGGCCAAATCGCCGATTTCAGCTTATACCAAGGTAAACCAACGGCTACTGCAGTGGGGATGTCATAATGTTTAGCTATTACGTAGATTTAAGTTGGCGCAGTATCAAGCGCACCCCATTAGTTAGTGCATTGATGATCATCGCCATAGGCATAGGTATTGGCGTAACTATGATCAGCTTATCGGTTTATCATATGATGTCATTGGATCCAATCCCCAACAAAAGCAGTCAACTGTATAGTGTGCAACTGCAAATCATGGATGACAATGGCTCGTGGTGGAGTGAAGACAACCTCCCCTATCAATTGACCTATCAAGATGCACAACAATTAGTAACGGCAGATCTTCCGTATAAACGCGTAGCTATGTATAAGTCGGGGTTCTCTGTGCATACCGACAACAAGAACATTAAGCCGTTTTTGGAAGCCACTAGACTGACCAATCGCGACTTATTTAGTTTATTTGACCTTGAATTTATTTATGGTAGTGCTTGGAGTACACAGCAAGAGCAAAGTGCTACTCCTGTGGTTGTTATTGCTAAATCCCTTAACGACAAGCTGTTTGGTGGTGAAAACTCGGTAGGAAAAATCATCAATCTCAATAATATCAGTGTGCAAATTGTTGGGGTAATGAATGACTGGCCAACCCATGTTAAATATTTCGATCTCAACAATGGTGCTTTTCAAAAACCAGAAAAAATATTTTTACCGCTGAGCTTGGCTAAACCCTATGAAATTGGAACTTGGGGCAACACCAATGGCTGGAAACACGAAATGAGCGAGACCTATGATGATCTGCTGCAATCAGAAAAAGTTTGGTTACAATTTTGGGTAGAGCTACCTGATCAGCAAGCCATAAAAGCTTATGAAAACTTTTTGATGAGCTATATGCAAGCCCAGCAAGAACGCGGACGTTTTAACCGCAAAGAGCTGGCGTTTGCACTGCGCGATGTCAATCAATACATGAGCTATCGCAAAGTGGTCAGCGAAGATAACAAAATATTAGTGGCTTTGAGCTTTATGTTTTTAGGGGTGTGCTTAGCCAATATTCTTGCTTTATTACTGGCTAAATTTTTAAAACGCGCACCGGAAGTTGGGGTGAGAAGAGCTTTGGGTGCCAGTAAAGGTCAAGTTTTTTATCAACACCTGGTCGAAGTCGCTCTACTCGGCGCTATGGGAGGGGGGATAGGTATTGGTATTGCTCAGCTTGGCCTGTTTGGGATCAGACAAAGTTATCAATACTACACTGCCCTAGCTGCAATGGATATCAGCATGCTACTCGCTGCGCCCATCATTGCAATAAGTACTTGCATTTTTGCCGGGCTATACCCCGCTTGGTTAGTTTGCAACACCACACCAGCCACTCACTTAAAAACTCAATAGGCAATCACATGTTAGAATTAACTCCTATATTTAAAGCGCTATGTCGCTCAAAAGTTGGCGCAATATTGCTATTGGTCCAAATTACCATTACCACTGCCATTGTTAGTAATGCCGCCTTTATTATTAATGATCGATTAGAGTTTTTACAGCAAGAAACGGGTCTACCAGAGAATGATATTTTTAAATTTTCGGTGTTAACTTTTGGCACTGATGTCAGTATTGCTCAACAAAGAGAAAACGATGAACAGCTGTTGCGCAATTTGCCCTTTGTGGTTGATGCGGTAGCCATCAACAATGTACCACTGAGTGGCAGCGGCAGTAGCAGTTCTTTCTCTCTCAAACCATCAGGACAAACAGCTAAGCAAACCAATGCCACCTATTTTTTAGCTGATGAGCACGCCATCAACACGCTAGGCGTTGAAATAATTGCAGGCCGAGATTTTACTGCCGAAGATGTCATTATCCGCGATGATTATGCTGAAATGCCTAGCGTGTCGCTTGTCACCCAAGCAGTAGCAGATGAGTTATTTCCCGGACAAAATGCTTTAGGTAAAACAATTTACCAAGGTGATAATCCAGCCGAAATCATTGGCATCATTAAATTGATGAAAGGTCCATGGTTAAAAGATGATCGCAAAGATAAATCAGTGTTTATCCCCTTCGTGAGATCGCAGAAGTTACAGTCTTTTATTGTGCGGACAGAGCCAGGTACGAGAGCTGAGGTGATGAAAACCATTGAAGAAAAATTATTAGCCGCTTACGGTAAACGGGTCATTGTTGATCTGACTGGTTTAGATCAAAAGAAAGCCGAAAATGTTGCCGAAGACATTTTAATGATGCGCATGTTAATCACTTTAATTGTGGTGTTAATATTGGTAACAGCCCTAGGTATTTTTGGTTTAACCTTGTTTAATATTTCCAAACGCACTAAGCAAATTGGTACACGGCGCGCCTTGGGAGCTAGAAAATCAGCAATTGTGCGCTACTTTGTGGTGGAGAATAGCATGGTCTGTCTGGTGGGCTTAACACTAGGTGCTGCTGCTGCAGTGTTATTAGGCCAGCAGTTAATGCAGTTATACTCACTGCCGGCCCTATCTATGACTTATGTATTTAGTACCACTTTAGGCGTTTATTTGATCAGTATTATTGCTGTGCTTGGACCCGCAACAAAAGCTGCCAATATCTCGCCTAGTATTGCCACGCGAAGTATCTAATGGCTTGACACTGGTATAAGTGATACACAACCTTTATCGCTTGTACCGCGCTTTGTACAACCGTTAGATATTGTCTGCACGGCTTGGTATAGTAGTTCTTTACTTAGTAAATTTGCTCAGTTCATTAGCTCTGTACATTAGCTCAGTAAAGCAAAAGTAATAATAATAAATAATAAAAAATAAATAATAGATGGTAGTTGAGATAATGATAGTTAATCTAATTCCTGATC
>JBELHO010000011.1:17321-46798 GCA_042091375.1 Thalassotalea sp.
TCTATAAACCGTGACAAGGACGACAAGTAAAGAGTAAAACTGATGGATAAAATTCTTATTGTTGATGATAACCAAGCCGTGCTTGATGCATTGTCCTTGTTATTAGAGATCCACGGCTATGCAGTGATCACCGCTACTTGCCCATTTGATGCCGAGCAAGTGATCAGTTATCAGCGTATAGATTTGGTATTACAAGACATGAATTACAGTGCTGACACGACTTCAGGAGAAGAGGGTATAGCGCTATTTCACAGTTTGCGCCAGTTCAACCCACATTTGCCTATTATTCTGATCACCGCTTGGACAGAGCTCAGTACGGCGGTGGATCTAATTAAGGCTGGCGCAGCTGACTACATTGCTAAGCCTTGGGACGATCAGAAACTGTTGAACAGTATCAGTAATTTAATCGCCTTGGGTAAAGCAACCACCGATAACCAGCGCTTAACTCGGCAACAGCAAGAGCGCCATGTCAGTGCACAGCAGTATCATTTGCTCGATTTAGTCTATGCGAGTACCGCTATGGAGCGCGTTGTTGACATGGCAGTGCAATTAGCAAGCTCTGATATATCAGTATTAATTACCGGTGCTAATGGCAGTGGCAAAGAGCGCATTGCCGAAATTATTCATGCCAATTCGGCGGTTGCTAGCCAAGCATTTATTAAAGTCAATGCTGGTGCTTTGCCCAGTGAATTAATTGAAGCTGAATTATTTGGTGCAGAAGCCGGTGCCTATACGGGGGCTAATAAACAACGCATTGGTCGCTTTGAAGCCGCTGACGGCGGGACTTTATTTTTAGATGAAATAGGTAATTTACCACTGTCTGGGCAAATGAAATTACTGCGGGTATTACAAACCGGAGAATTTGAGCGCTTGGGCTCTACGGTAACGCAAAAAGTCAAGGTGAGGGTCATTTCTGCCACCAATGCACAGTTGTTAGAGAATATTCAGGCCGGTAGTTTTCGCGAAGATTTGTATTACCGCTTAAATGTCATTGAGTTAAAGATCCCCGCTTTACAGCAACGCCAAGACGATATAATGCCGTTAATACGGCATTTTTTACCGACTAGAGAGATTTGTTTATCAGCGGAGCAACAATTGCTGACACACCATTGGCCTGGCAATGTGCGCGAGCTAGAAAACGCCTGTAAACGAGCTGCGGTATTAAAGCCAACAGGTACCTTACTCACCGAAGATTTTGGCTTAACCGTATCACCAGTAACCGCTGTTTCAAGGTCAAAGCTGTCTAAGTCAGCCGCTACTGAGCCCAGTAAAAGTGAAATTGTTGCGGCGATGCATCAATATCAAGGAGTGATCGCCAAAGTAGCACGGCACTTTGGGTTAACGCGACAAACCCTTTATCGACGTTTAGATAAATTTGAGATTGATTATTAATGACAATTCAGCACAGTGAGCAATCGACATTGCGATTGACCATTAACCAACAATTGATGACCACCTGTGCGTCTGTGCTAGTGATCTGTTTATCGCCGTTATTGATTTGGTTAGGCACTAGCTGGCAAATTAATCTTATGGTGTTGTTGAGCGCCATGGCCGTGTCTATGACTATAGCTTATTGTCTTGGCTCTAATTTAAATAAGGGCATTAGCGCATTAGAAATTGGTTTGCTCAATTTTAAAGACGGTGAATTTTCTAATCAAGTGGCCTACCAAAAACACGATGAACTAGGACACTTATGTCAGTTGTACAATCAAACTGCCCAGCAATTGCGACAAGAAAAACAATGGATTTATCAACGCGAGTTAATGCTCGATAAAGTGCTACAAAGCTCACCACAAGCACTGCTCTTGGTTGATGACAAGGATACCGTGATTTTTAGCAACTTTAGCGGCCGCGATTTATTGCACAGTCAAACAGCACTGGAAGGGCTTAAACTAGATAATATATTGGCAAAGGCGCCGCCACAGCTTGCAGAGGTGTTTAGATCAGCTGATCAAGGCTTGTTTCAGCTCAGTCAAGATGGCGATGAGGGGCAAACTTGGCATCTGGCTACAGGGAATTTTTTACTCAATAATCAGCAACACACCTTGTATATTTTTAAGCAATTGACCAGAGAGATCAGTCGCCAAGAAGTCACCGTCTGGAAAAAAGTGATCCGGATCATTAGCCATGAATTAAACAATTCATTAGCGCCGATGTCGTCTATGTTACACAGTGGTAGAATACTCAGCAAAGGCCTTGACGAACCTCGTTTAGAAAGAGTGTTCGCCACCATTGAAGATCGCATTACCCACCTCAATGAATTTGTGCAAGGCTATGGAAAGTTTGCCAAACTGCCACCGCCAAAATTTGCGGCGGTGAATTGGCGGCAACTCAGCGATGACATCAAACAACATTGGCATTTCGAATTAGCACAACCACTGCCGAGCAGCGAATTTTTTGCCGATCAAATGCAATTAGAGCAATTGCTAATTAATTTGTTGAAAAATGCGCATGAATCTGGCTCTGATCCAGCGCAAATCACACTGGCAATAAAGCCTACAGATGATGGCATGATGTTAACCATACAAGACAGTGGCTCGGGTATGAGTGACGCTGTAATGAATAATGCTTTAGTCCCGTTTTACTCAACAAAAACTACCGGCAGTGGTTTAGGCTTAGCCCTGTGTCGCGAAATTGCCGAAGCTCATCAGGGGCACTTGAGTTTACACAACCACAAAATAATTGCCGGACAACCAACCGGGTTACTGGTCAAAGTTTTTATACCCGATCACAGAAACTAGGCAGCAATTTAATTGCTTTTACCCACTCATTTGAGTTTGCTCAGCGATGTTTTTTACAGCCATTTTGAAGGCAGTACAAGGGTTACAAAAGCCAATACAAATGCTAGTAGTTATCATTCTAAGTTGCTTATTTAAAAGGAATATATTAATTTTTTAGATAGATAAATTTAATCTTGTTGAAAATTCATATGCGGTCTATATTGTTCATTAATAAAGCAACTTATGGACGATTATTATGCAAGGCAACAAGCAGGTTATCACTGCCCTTAATAAGGTATTGACTGTAGAGCTCACCTCAATTAACCAATACTTTCTTCACGCCCGTATGTTTAAAAATTGGGCGTTAGAACAACTCAATAACAAAGCTTATAAAAAGTCTATCCTCGACATGAAGCAAGCTGACGAGCTTATTGAACGCATTTTATTTTTAGAGGGCTTACCCAATTTACAACAATTGGGCAGGTTAAAAATCGGCGAGCACACCGAAGAAATGCTGCAGTGTGATATGAATTTTGAAATAGAGCAGCTAGAGGCAATGCGCTCTGCTATCGCCTTATGTGAAACCGAGAAAGACTACATCAGCAGAGATTTGTTAAAGAAAATATTGCAAGCCGAAGAAGAATATGTCGACTGGCTAGAATCTCAACAATTTCTCATTGCCAATACCGGTATAGAGAATTATCTGCAATCGATGATGGAGGAGAACTAAGATGCAAGGCAACCGTGAAATTATTGACTTACTCAACAGTCAACTGACATTAGAGCTGACCTCCATGGACCAATATTTAGCCCATTCTAAGATATATGAAGATTGGGGCATTACCAAGTTACACGAGAAACTTGCCCATGAATACGAAGAAGAATTGGGCCATGCGCAACAACTAGCAGAGCGCATTTTGTTTTTAGAAGGTGAGGCAGATACCGTTAGTAGGGCCAAGGTAAATATAGGCAAAAACGTGCAAGAGATGTTGAGCTTTGATTTGGAAGCAGAGCATATGGTCGCCGATCACTTGCGCAAAACCATTGCCGTGTGTGAGAAACAACAAGATTATGTGACCCGAGACATGCTGCTAGTATTACTTGACGACACCGAAACCGATCACATTTACTGGCTTGAACGCCATTTGGGATTAATTGAAAAAATAGGCTTAGCTAACTATATCCAAGCGCAAATGTAGTCGTTGTGCAAATTTGTTAACATCTGATGAGTGCGGTTAGCTTAGCTGCACTCATTTTTTTGTTTAAAAATACGAGCCCAATCACTTTTCATATCGACCACAAGCCAATTTTCTAACTTAGCGTAAGTCAGGGTATTTTTACCTAAACGAAACAGTGTATTGGGACTGTACTTATATTCTCGCTGAGCATCGGTATGGTGGATCAACACTGACAAACCATGGTCACCACCTGCCGTCCAACGCAACATATCAACATCACCATAGCTGTTGCCAAAGGCAGCAATGGGACGCAAAGCAATGCGTCTTTCAATACTCAATACTTTATCTGCTCTATTTTCTATGGCAAAAGGGATCGGCTCTAATTTAATTGCCATTTCGCCGTCAATAGAGGATAACCGAGTGCGCAAACTACTACCGATAACCCGATTAGCAGTCACTTGGTAACTGGCTTTTGCCCAAGGCCGAATAAAGTTTGCTGTGCTACCAGAGACAATGTAGTTGCTAAAACCGTGTTGTTGAAAATAAGCCAACACCTCTAACATGGGTTGGTAAGTTAATTCCGTATAGAGCCGGTCAAATCTTGGATGCTTAGCTTTTGCTATCCAGCGCGCTACAGATGCGCGATATTCTTCGCTGGTAATACCACGACGAAAAAAAAACACCGTGAGTTTTAACAAGCTAACACTA
This sequence comes from Thalassotalea sp., assembly GCA_042091375.1. GTDB lineage: Bacteria > Pseudomonadota > Gammaproteobacteria > Enterobacterales > Alteromonadaceae > JBELHO01. The sequence continues at coordinate 21,928 of JBELHO010000011.1, forward strand.
TCAAATACAATTTCTGTCAACCAGTGTAATACGCGCTGCGCGGTAGTGGCATTTTTAAGTACTGCAGCGTCTAAAAGTTTGCGTTTAAAGTAGGCGACTTGTGCCATCACCGGCTTTTCGACGATTAAGGTACCGTCGTTATCGAATGTTGCTAAGCGCTGTTCAGGCGCAACATAGTGAGGAGATTGTTGATCTGTGACTTGCTCAACAAATTCAATAATCCGCGATTTTGCCTTACCTTCTCGCCACGAAGGTAAGGGATCATTAGCTGTCATTAAATGCGACTAATTAAGGTGCAGGTTGTTGTTGATCATTATTGGCAACGGCTGGGATCAAAATTTCACTGTCAAAGTTGAACATTTTGCCACTCCAAATAAACACTTGCCAAACCAACACACCAAAAGGAATATAGCCAAAATAGCCGAGCAACGGCATTTCAGAATAAATATGAATAACGTCAACGTAAGGAATATTATAAACCCAGTAATTGGGATTGGTTATAGGGTTGGCGTCAGGGTTACTACTGCCGTAATTCCACATTTCCCAGAAAAACCCATTGAATAGTGACGACAAGCCAATCAACACCCCTGCCGTCCAATTGCCTTTGGCAATATCGGTGAACGGATTCCAAATATCATATTTCATTAGGATCCCGGTCATCACTGCAAAGGGACCGATCCAAACTGCCCAAAACAGCATAAATGGCCAATAGGTCATGGCAGCTATTAAAACAGCACCAATGATGATCATGGTATTACCATTTAACTCCATTTTAGGACCATTTTGATATCGAGCCGCCATTTTTGGAAAACTATTTAGCAAGTTATACCATTGAAATAGCACCGGCGTTACCGTCGAATAGGTAATTAAAAATTCAATGCTAACCGTCATTTCTGACCAGCCAACCTGATGCGCGTTGGGATAGTACCAATTGCCATGTACAAAATAATCATAGTATTCGAAATAAGCCCAACCCAAAATAGACACCAGTCCACTAATCAACAAGGTTAGGGGTTTTTTCGAAAACAGAGAGGCGCCATTATTGCGTTTATAGACGATACCGTCTAAGAAGAAAATAAAGCCCCACCAAAGCGGTGTAAATGACCAATAGACTAAGTTGCCAAACGGGGTGATTCTGGTCCACATTAACCACCAAAAGAAGCCCATGACTGCGCCACCAACCCAAAACCACCAAGGTAAAGACACCTCTGATTTCGGCCTTGGTACCACGGCAGCCCCTTTAAAGCCATAGTATTTGGGGAAAAGAATCAATCCAGCAATGAAAATCACACCAGCAAGCATAATAAGAAAATAGGTCAAACTGAAGCCGGGAACAACGCCGTCATAGGTTGGTGGAAATTCACCAAAACCCGGAGGCAAATGATCCGAGTATTTAAACCAAGCGACAATTAGCGGTACAATTAGGGTCAGTAAAACAGGCCAAGTGAGTTTCCATTTCATTGTTATATCAACTTATTTTTGTTGTTAATAGATATTAAAATACCCTAATTCTTTCTTTGCCATTTGTCCAGAAACTAATCAATTTTCCGCCATTTTTACTATTAACTAATGTTGCAAGGACTAAAAACGATAACTCAATTCAACCCCTAGTTGACGCGCTTCACCTTTAAGCTCAGTTACCGCGCCGATGGCGGCAGTAGAGTCAAAGCGCAATTCTGCATACTCGGTATTGGTCAAGTTTTTACCCCACAGTGAAAACATTAACTGCTCATTGATAGCCAATGTCACTCTGCCGTGCCAAACCATGTAACCGGCTTGTTCAGTGTACGGATTTTCATTTTGATCAAAATAGAAGTCTGACTGATAATCAAAGCCCAGTTGCGAAGTCAGTAATTTACCGGCAATCTCAGTGTCGTATAAAAGATAACCGTGGACATTGTACTTTGACGAAAACGGCAAACGAGTTTGTTCAACAACTAAATCATCCTGCTGAAAAAAACCTGTTTCTGCCTCGGGTAAATAGCCTGCGTTAAAATTTACCTGCAAGTCATTACTGACCATCCAATTAAATTCTGCTTCTAAGCCGTAAATAGTCGAATCACCGGCATTTTTCAATACGTGGTAGGGCACAACACTATTGGGGATATTGACGAATACTTGCTGATCTTGGTAGTCGTAGTAAAAAGCGGCAAGGTTGAGGTAGCCAGCTTGGTCCCAGAAAGACAGCTTACTGCCCACTTCAAAGGCATTTAATTTTTCCGGGGCGTACTCGGAGTCAGCCGCTTGTTGCGGATTAGTTGAGTACCCAGCATTGTAACCACCACTTTTATACCCTCGTGAAAAGCTGTAATAAACACTGCTGTGCTCATTGAGCTTTTGTACTAAGGCTAATTTTCCTGAAAATTCACTGTCTTCTACGGAACCAGTAATATCCCACAGACTTGGAATGTAAGCAGCTACTGTGTCTAAATCTGTTACCGATGTATAATCAGTTGTTTCGTCCGTGTAGCGCACCCCAGCCGTTAGGGTTAACTGTTGATTGAGCTGATAATCCACTTGGCTGTATATCGCCATTGAGGTGTTATCTAGCAGGTTGTCATAAAAAAATTGTGCCGGTACGTCGGCCAGTTGAGGCACGGCTCTAAAATCACGAAATAAATCAAAACTATTGTCTGTTTTCAATTCTTCGTTAATGTAAAACAAACCTGTGATCCAATAGCTGTTTTCACCTTCAATACTGACATTAATTTCTTGGCTAAATAAATTGAGATCCGTGCCCATATCCCCTTCAATCACATTATGCGGGCCGTCTGAATCCCATGAGTGGTATCGCTGTAAGGTTTTGTAGCCGGATAAGGCATTAATAGTGGTAGCACTATTGAGTTGCCATGACAAATCAACACTGGCGCCCCAACTGTCCGTGTCGTGACTTCTATCGGCAATATCGGCTTGCACATCCCAGTAGTCATCACCAGTTAACTGCGCACCGAAATTATCCATACACAAGTCAGAGCCCGCTTGCTGAGCAGAACAAACACCCGAGCCGTCAACGCGATTGATACCTAAGCTAGCCACAGGCTTTGGTTTGCCCGACCAATCATCGCTGTATAATTTCGCTCTAACAGTGACATCATCAAACTCTGATTTAAGACTCAATCTGAAATTTTGCTGCTTGAGACCACCATCGGGTTGATCAGGCATAGTGTTATTCATTGAGAAATCGTAATCATCTATGTTAAAAGCCAGTCGCAATACAGTATGCTCGGCAATAGGCAAGTTAAACGCGCCTTCAACACTGGTCGAATTGTGCTCAGCAAAGCTAGTGGTAACATAACCTCCCAGATCATTTTCTGGTTGTTTGGTGCGAATAAGTATTGCCCCTCCGGTAGTATTGCGACCAAATAGTGTACCTTGTGGCCCGCGCAATACCTCAACGTGCTCAATATCAAATAAATTAACCGATAAACTGTTAGTACTGCCACTGACAATACCGTCGGAATAAACCGCGATTGGAGAAATAGTAGAGGTATTGTAATCAATCATACCAACACCGCGGATATTAAATGCCGGCGGCGTGCCCTCACCAGCATTATTAGTCACTTTCATATTGGGCACCAGCTCAGCCAGCTGGGTGGTGTCTTTGATCTGTTTACGGGCTAATGCATCACCTTCGAGCACAGTAACTGCAACGGCAACATCTGTGGTATTTTGCGGTCTTTTTTGCGCAAAAACCTCAATCACTTCTATCTCCTGAACAGATTTATTCGCTTGCAATATCTCTGTATCAGCAACAGCAGTTGGGTAATAAACGACAACCAGTACATAGAACAGAACCTGCAATATTTGCTTGTGAACCAACATTTTTACTCCCCAGAAAATACCTATGTCATTTCCATAAATCAGCTGAAATGACCTAAATGAGCTTAGTATAATTGACACTGTGTAATGAAAAGTTATCGACAGTGACTAGAATTTCAATTATTTTTTGCCAGACTATAACTCAGTCGGCTAAATATTTCAGCATATTACTCTGTTATGTTAGTATTTATTGATGACAATGACTGTTTTCACTTTTAGTTTCGTTTTAGTTAGCAATGACACTTGGCATATTAAAGCTAAACATATAACCTGAGCATCAAAGGAGTGATCATCACCAATGTTTTCATTATCAGGCTTCACTGTTGTTGAAACTAAAACTGCAATTTCTGCGGCTACACAACTGTATATAGCGCAAAATGAAAATAACAACAACACAGTGTTGATCAAACGCCTAGACAAAAGCCTGATCGCTTCAGTCGATGAATACTACAATCGCAACAACAAATTAATTGCCACCTTACCAAGTAAAAACACCGTGGCAGCTTCTCACCGCGAAGAAGATCAGCATTTCAGTTATTCCATACACCCATTAACCGATGACCAACGCACCTTAAAAGACCTACTTGCACAACAGTCATTAACTTTTCGCGACAAATTAACCATTGCCATTAACAGCGCTCTGTTGCTTGAACTACTCCATGCGCAAAATATTATTGCTAATAATATCAATGATGAGCAGCTGTATATTAACAAAAACCTAGATATCCAAATAGTCGATTTGAGTTTAGCTAGCAAAGTCAGTACTATCCATAAAAAAATTCCCGATACCCATTTAGACAGTCAATGGCTGCCAACCATGTCACCCGAGTTCAGTGGTCGCATGAATCGAGCCGTAGACAAACAAGCCGATCTTTATTCATTGGGGGCGACGCTGTTTAAAGTGTTTACAGGCCGCTACCCTTTTGAATATAAAGACGACATGGAAATGGTTCATGCACACATTGCCAAAGTGCCGCATTTAGCACATCACTTTAATAACGAGATACCTGAACAAATATCGACAATTTTAAGCAAATTGCTGAAGAAGAATCCTGAAAAACGCTATAAAACGGCACAAGGACTGGCGGAAGATTTTAAGCGTTGTCTGAGTGTTTTAAATACCGACAACAGCATAGATTTATTCCCCATAGGACAGCGAGACAGCAGCCAAAAACTGATTTTTTCCAGTGAACTATTTGGCCGTAAACAAGAATTAGCCAGCTTAAACAACAGCTACCAAAATGTCAGAGGCCAGCACAACAGTAGACTTTGCGTTATTCGAGGCTATTCTGGTGTGGGGAAGTCGCGGTTGATCAAAGAATTACAGCCCATTATCAGTCAAAATAACGATTATTTTGTCACCGGTAAATTTGATCAGTATAAGAACAATACCGCCTACATCGCCCTTTTGCAGGCATTAAACAGCATAGTTGAACAATTATTAGGTGAGTCTGATCAACAACTCAACCAATGGCGACAATACATTACCGATGGATTAGGTGAAAATGGTCAGCTACTAGTCGACCTCATTCCCAACCTTGAGTTAATTATTGGCAAACAAAGTCCGATTGCCAAGCTGCCACCAACAGAAGCGCAGTTGCGTTTTAGCAATACGCTAATTGCCTTTTTCAAAGCCCTAGGCCGATATAAAAAAACCATTACCTTGTGCTTAGACGACATGCAATGGGCAGATTTAGCGACGATTAACTTGCTAAAAATCCTTGCAGAACACACAGAAATCAAACACTTTTTAATTATTATTTCCTATCGAGATAATGAAGTAGATACTGGTCACCCATTGCATTCATTGCTGACTGACCTAGACACTTCATCGCCGCTAACTGAACAGATCACAGTAAAACCCTTAGCTGTTGATGCGACAGCGGAATTTTTGGCTAATTCGTTAGAGCTTGACCAGCAAAAAATTCAACCGCTAGTTGATGTGGTTGTCCAAAAAACCGGAGGCAATCCATTTTTCACCATAGAGTTTATTAAGTCCTTAAAAGATAAGTGTTTATTATCAAGAGATGTAAGTAATACCTGGCATTGGCAACAGGATAAACTCAATGATCTCAGTGTCACCGATAACGTTGTTGATCTTATGGTGCAACGCATTAAACGCTTGACCAATACCCAGCAGGATTTATTGTATAATGCGGCTTGTATTGGCAGTAAAATACCCATTGCTCTGATCAGCAACATTATGGAAGAACAGCCGTCAACATTAGAGCAAATATTAAGTGTGTTGGTTGAAGAGGGTTTTGTAAGCGCTCATGCCAGTAAAGACAACAATGAACAGTTGAGTTTCATTCGATTTATCCACGATAGAGTTCAGCAGGCTGCCTATTTGCTGGAAAGGCCGGTACAAAAAACTCAAATCCACTTTAAAATAGCTAATTACTGTCTGGAAAATTATACCGACACCCAACGCCAGGATAAGGTTTTTGAGTATATAGATCATTTTAATAAAGCCTCAGCAGTTTTTATTGCGCAACGAAAAGATGATTTATTAGTCAATTACAATCATCTTGCCGGACAAAAAGCCCTGGCTGCTAATGCTTACAATGATGCGTTGTTTTACCTAGATAAGGCGGAGTCTTTTTTACCGAAAAACAAATGGAAAAAACATTATTCATTGTGTCTATCGATAGTGTTAGCTAAGGCACAGGCCAGCTATTTATCACAAGATAATCAACTGTGTAACCACATATTTAGCACAGAATATCAACATATTGCCGATCAGGTCGACAAGGCAAAATTAGCGAAAATTCAACTACTTTCATTAATCGCACAAAATAAAATTGCCGAAGCCTTTGCATTTGGCATGGAAATATTAATGCAGTTAGCGTTAAAAATACCGCAAAACAAAGATATTGCTGGGCAATATTTACAGTTGAATCAACACTATGACACAACGGATATCTCAGCACTGATTAACTTGCCGCAGATGCAACAAGAGACACCTTTGTTAGCGGCAGAAATACTCAATTCTATTCAAACAGCGGCCTATTTGATCAGCCCAGAAGAATACATGAAGGTCTGTTACTCCTCATTGTTGTTGACTTTTGAACACGGCATATCTAACGCAAGTGGCAAAATATTTATTACCCATGCACTTCTACTTTGTGGCGCATTCAGCCAATTTGAAGACGGCTTAAAGTTTGCCGAGCTTGCCAGTCAATGCAACGAAAAATTTCCCTCAGCGTACGTTGCCATTGAAATTGAATTTGTTAAAAATGTTTCTGTTTTGCATTGGCAAAAACCCTTGTCAACCTCATTGCAACCGCTGGAGCAAAACTTCTATCGCGGTATAGAATGCGGCAATATTGAATACGCCTTTCACTCGGCATTATTTTATTGTCTACACAGACTTTTCAGCGGCGAAAGCTTAACCGAAGTCAAACCGATATTTGCAAAATACGCCACATTAATGAATGAAAAAAAACAAGTGTATCAATTAACATTACTCAATATTTGGTACCAGTACATAGTCAATATCTCCGACCGAAAAATAACACAACCAACAATGTTGCAGGGAATACATTTTAATGAAGCGACAACGCTACCTGTACTGATCGATAATAATGATATCACCACGCTATTCATGTATCACTTGGCTAAAATGCAACTCGCTTATCATTTTAACGACCTAGATCTGGCGCTTGAACATTTACACCAAGCCGAAAGTTACAGTAGTTCAGTGGTTTCTTTATATCAATTTACCGAATTTTACAGCTGCGCAACACTAGTGCTGTGCAGCTATTGTCGTGATCATGAACAACAAAAAAATACTGCTGTATTTCAGCAACACCTGACAAAGCTCAAAGCCTATCATCAGTTATTGTCTAATTGGGCTGTTCATTCACCGCAAAATCATTTACACAAAGTGCAATTAGCCGCTGCCGAGTTGCTGTTTATAGAAGGCGATGCCAGTGCTTGGCAAAGTTATGATATTGCCTTTGCCAGTGCCCAAGCCCACAGTGACATAAAATATCAAACCATCATTAGCTTATCAGCAGGCCATTATTGGTTAACCCAAAACAAACAATCCACAGCCACTGATTATATTCAGCAAGCCTATAATTTATGTGTCAGCAATGACGCGGCAAATCACAGCGATGCCATTGCTAAACAGTATGCACATATCTTTCTAAAAATAACTGATGAACGCGAATCAAACAGTCGTTTAGAGGTCGAGAGAAGAGCCGCAGAAAGAAGAAAAAACTACAGTCAGGTACTTGACTTGGCCTCAGTATTTAAAGCCTCTGAAACCTTAAGTGGCGAAGTTAATTTACAAGCATTTTTACATCGGATGATGATGATCATTATTGAAAACGCCGGTGCCCAACGAGGTACCCTAATGCTGCAAAATAATGAAATATTAAATATTGAAATTGCTATTGCAGCCAATGGCGACAATATTGACGATAAAGCGGTGCCCTATTCGCTGATCAATAACGTGTCAAGAACTCATAAAGCACAAGTATTGTCGCCAACCCAAGGCACTAATCTATTTGCCAATGACCCGTATTTCAGTTCGCACCAGCCCAAGTCGGTTATTTGTATCCCGAGTATAGTTAAAGGCGAAATACGCGGTATTATTTATTTAGAGCACGATGATATTGTTGATGTTTTTTCACTTGAACGGGCAAAAATATTGCAGTTGATCACCGACCAAACCGCCATATCTTTTGAAAATGCTAAATTATATCAGCAAGTACTCACTTATAGCCGAAATCTAGAACAACAAATAAACGACCGCACCAAAGAACTGGCTGCCGAAAAAGTCAATGCTGAACAAGCGAATCAAGCAAAATCAAGTTTTTTAGCTAATATGAGTCACGAAATTCGCACCCCAATGAATGCGGTAATCGGGCTAAGTCAATTAGCATTGCGAACAGAGTTATCACCGATACAAGCCGATTACTTAGAAAAAATCCAACAATCATCAAAATCACTACTGGGTTTACTCAACGATATACTTGATTTTTCTAAAATCGAAGCACAAAAACTATCCCTTGAAAGCGTTGATTTTTCATTAGACGAAATATTGCAAAAAGTAGTCAATATTTGTAACTACAAAGCGCAAGAAAAAGGGTTGGAATTAGTGGTAGATTTAGCAAAAAGTGTGCCTCAACGACTGGTAGGTGACCCACTGCGTTTACAACAGATCATTATTAACCTTGCCAACAATGCGGTGAAGTTTACCGAAACCGGTACAGTGCGTATTCTCATCGAACAACTGTCTGATAATCATCAGCAAAGCGAATTGCAATTCACCATTAGTGATACCGGTATTGGCTTGACCGAACAACAACAAACAAAACTTTTTCAGTCATTCTCCCAGGCAGACAACACAGTCACAAGGCAATTTGGTGGCACCGGTTTGGGGCTAGCTATTAGCAAGCAACTCACTGAGTTAATGGGTGGAAAAATTTGGTTTGAAAGTGAATACAAAAAAGGCACGACGTTTTACTTTACTGCCCTTTTTGAACAAGTAACAGACGCAAAAAACACGCTCTCGGTGATCAATAAAGATATGTTAACCAACCTTAAAGTACTCGTTGTTGATGATAGTGATATTGCTCGTCACGTATTGCTTGATGCATTAGCTGATAGTAAGATTTTTGCTGAAGGTGCGGTTAACGGTGAACAGGCAGTAAGTAAGGTGCTGGCTGCACAACAAGATGGCACACCTTATGACCTGGTGTTAATGGACTGGAAAATGCCGTTAATGGATGGCATTGAAGCCACTAAACAGATACACCAAAATAGCAGCCATGATTTACCGCACATATTAATGGTATCGGCATACGACAAATATGAAGCAAAAGTATTGGGTGAAGCTGTTGGTATTAAGACATTTATAGAAAAGCCTATCAATCACGAAATCTTAGTAGAGTCGATTATCAAAATTTTTAATGATCAACAAGATAAACTCGTCGTTGCAACTAATGAGCAAAGCGAGACAATTCCCGATTTAAGTGACTATCGGGTGTTATTAGTTGAAGACAACCCGATCAACCAGCAAGTGGCGAAAGAGTTTCTCAATGATACGACCATTGCGGTTGATTGTGCCGAAAATGGCTTAGTGGCCTTAGAAAAATTGAATACTGAACAATATGATATTGTGTTAATGGATATTCAAATGCCAGAAATGGATGGATTAACCGCCACCAAAGCCATTAGAAAAAATCCAAATATGCAACACCTGCCAATTATTGCGATGACCGCACATGCGATGCAGGGCGATGTCGAGCAAAGTGTTATTGCTGGTATGAATCACCATTTAACCAAACCTATTGAGCCGGAAATACTTTATCAAACCCTAGCCCATTATTTATCTGCAGATCAGCACGACAGCAAAGTAGTGCAAAAAAATTACTCCGCATATGAGAAAATTGACGAGCTTAAACACAAACAAAAGCTGAAAAAACTCACCACTTTAAATGTCGATAAGGCAATCGAACAGGTGCAAGGCAAATTATCTCTGTATCTGCAATTAGTCGCTGATTTTTGCAAAAAAAATCAACAGCTATCAGAAACCATGCAAAGCTTGTTAAAAAAAGGCGCTATAGAAGAGCTTTATCGCTGTGTTCACTCACTCAAGTCAACAGCCCAATACATAGGCGCTGTCAATCTATCTGATGCCGCCAGTCGCTTAGAAAATGAGATAAAAATCAAAGGTCAACAAATCAAGTCTAAACTCGTCGAGGCCTGTAATGAAGTCGAAGTCACTATCGGCCAATTGAATAAAGTGTATCGTACATCGGAAGTAACAGAAGTCACTGAGCTGTTTGATCTGAGTGCCGCAAACATATTGTTTAACAAGCTCAAGCCCTTGTTAAAGGCAGGCGATATTTTAGCTGAAGACGCATCGGTACAACTCAAAAATATTGCCCTTAAAACCCATTACGCAACACAAGTAAATAATATTCATCAGTTAATTACCGATTTTGATTTTGAAGAAGCCTTTATTGAATTAACCCAATTTGAAAACCAATTAAAAAGTAAATAATGCCATGCTGAACACTATCACTAACAACGGCGAACCGAAAAAATATACCTTACTGTGTATTGATGATGAAAGTACTAATTTGAAAATATTAGCATCAATTTTTAAAAGCTATTGCAAAGTGGTGGTTGGCAAAACCGCAGCACAAGGTTTACAAAAAGCCTTAGAAGTGATCCCTGATCTGATTATACTCGATGTATTAATGCCCGATGAAAGTGGCTTTGACTTGATCGTGCAATTAAAAAATCATAGCCAAGTCAAACATATACCAGTAATTTTTATTACCGGTTTGCAAAGTGCAGACGACGAGGAAAAAGGCTTAAGTCTCGGCGCTTGTGATTACATACAAAAACCTTTTCGTCACAGTATTGTGCAAGCAAGGGTCAACTCGCAACTGGAATTGAGTAGGCAGCGAAAATTATTGGCGCAATTTGCCCATATTGATAGCCTGACGGAGTTGCCTAATCAAAGAAAATGGCGATCAGACAGTGACGAGCAATGGCACTTAGCCAAGGCAAATCAACACCCCATCGTGATGGGTATTATTGATATTGATTTCTTTAAACAATACAACGATACCTATGGCCACCAGCAAGGTGATACTACTCTTAAAAGGGTAGCTAAGGCCCTCAACAGAGTTATTTTTAGCTGTCTTGGTACCCTTTATCGCTGCGGCGGAGAAGAATTCTATTTTTACCTACCAACTAATGAAAAAAATGATATTCGCTCTATCCTTGCCGATTGCTTGGAAAGCGTAACCAACTTGCAAATTGAACACCAAAGCTCTGCGGCAGATCCCTTTGTTTCAGTGAGTATTGGTGCAATCCAAGTGCTGCCCAACAATGATATTTCCCTCAAGCAAATCATTAATAGTGCCGACGAACAACTTTATTTAGCCAAAAAGCATATGCGCAACGCCGTTTACTTTGATATATACTAATAACATAGTCAGTAGGCTGCAAATTAGGTATAGTGCGCCGCTATTAGCAACAGCTTAGTAACATTGGAGTATTTCGTGACCGCACCAGGTAACTTATTCATACTATCGGCGCCTAGTGGGGCGGGAAAATCGAGTTTAATTAACGCGCTGTTAAGCCAAGATAGCGAACGAAAAATGCAAGTATCGGTATCCCATACCACCCGTGCACCGCGACCCAATGAATGCAATGGCGAACATTATCATTTTGTTTCAGCACCTGAATTCCAACAATTGATAAAAAAAAATGCCTTTTATGAATGGGCTGAAGTGTTTGAACATTATTACGGCACTTCTGAAGCAGCCATTGATGAGCAATTGAACCAAGGCATAGATGTATTTTTAGACATTGATTGGCAAGGTGCTCAGCAAGTAAGAATGAAAAAGCCCGACGTTACCACCATATTTATCGCCCCGCCATCAACCCAAGCATTAGCTGAACGGTTGTCGCAACGAGGACAAGACAGTGCAGAGGTTATCGCCCAACGCATGGCGCAAGCAAGAGCCGAATGTTCACATTATCAAGAATTTGACTACATCATTATTAACGATGTATTTGAAAAAGCGTTAGAGAATTTAACGACTATCGTCAATAATCAACGTTTAAAACGTCGCCAACAAGTAAAAAATCATCAACTTTTATTTAAAGATCTATTGGCTAACGATTAAGCACATAGTAAACTACACTATTATTTTATAAGTTGGAGTGCCCAAATGGCTCGCGTAACTGTTGAAGATGCCGTAGATAAAGTCGGTAATCGTTTTGACTTGGTGTTAATTGCATCTCGTCGTGCCCGTCAAATTGCCACGGGCGGTAAGGATCCTTTAGTTGAATTAGAAAACGACAAGCCAACCGTTGTTGCCTTGCGTGAAATTGAAGCGGGCTTAATTACCACGCAAGTAATGGACGATTCAGATCGCCATGAACAAGTCGAGCAAGAATCTGCTGAATTAGCAGCTGTCGCTGCGATAGTCGGTAATCAAGAACAGCAATAATTGCTGGTTGATAGTATATAACGCGTAGTTACTCACGGTAATTACGCGTTTTTTGTTTATTAAATAGCAATACTTCATCACAATAAATACAGTGATGCATAGTAACTTTGCGTTAGGATATAACAACAGTAAATTTTATGTCATTAACTAACCTGTTGATCCTAAATAAAGTCACCCGAATTAAAGTTAGTGATACGCAATCGACATTCACCACAAGGGAAATTATTAGGTGTACCTTTTTGAACCGTTAAAAGAACTTGTTTCAAGTTATTTATCAAAAGTCCAAATTGATTTATTAAAGCAGGCTTATGTCGTTGCGCGTGATGCGCACGAGGGACAAATGCGTTCAAGTGGTGAGCCTTACATCACTCATCCCGTTGCCGTGGCTCATAATTTGGCGAGAATGCACCTAGATCACGAAACCTTAATGGCGGCCCTGCTGCATGATGTCATTGAAGATACAGAAACAACCAAAGATGAATTAGCTGAGTTATTTGGCCATACAGTTGCCGAGCTAGTAGAAGGAGTGAGTAAACTCGACAAGCTAAAATTTGATAACAAAGAGGAAATGCAAGCAGAAAATTTCCGGAAAATGGTACTTGCCATGGTGCAAGACATTCGGGTTATTTTAATTAAATTAGCCGACAGAACACATAACATGCGAACTTTGGCCTCCTTGCGTCCAGAAAAAAGACGGCGAATTGCCCGTGAAACCCTAGAAATTTATGCGCCTATTGCCAATAGGTTAGGTATCCATGATATCAAAAACGAACTAGAGGTGCTGGGCTTTGAAGCACTTTACCCGATGCGTTCACGCGCCTTAAAATCAGCAGTAAAACAGGCCCGCGGCAACAGAAAAGAAATCATCAATAATATCCAAGAAGAAGTCAGTGCTCGGCTATCAGAAAGTAATATTAGTGCTCAAGTGATCGGTCGAGAGAAACACTTGTTTTCAATTTACCGCAAAATGCAAAACAAAGAGCTGATGTTTAATGAAGTTATGGATATTTACGCCTTTCGGGTAATTGTCGATAACAATTTTGACAGTTGCTACCGCGCTTTAGGCGCCGTTCACAATTTATTCAAGCCGATAGAGTCGCGCTTTAAAGATTACATTGCCATTCCCAAAACCAATGGCTATCAATCATTACATACCTCACTGATTGGTCCTCACGGGATCCCCGTCGAAATTCAAATTCGCACCCAAGACATGGATCAAATGGCCGACAAAGGGGTTGCCGCTCATTGGTTATACAAACAAGATGGCGACGACAGCGGCACCACAGCGCAAATGAAAGCCCGTCGATGGATGCAAAGTTTACTGGAATTACAACAAAGTGCTGGCAGCTCTTTTGAATTTATTGAAAATGTTAAGTCGGATCTGTTTCCCGAAGAGATTTATGTATTTACCCCTGATGGCCGGATCATTGAATTGCCTATGGGCGCAACAGCTGTCGATTTTGCTTATGCAGTGCATACTGATGTCGGCAACTCCTGTGTTGGTGTCAAAGTGGATCGCAAACCTTACCCGTTAAGTCGACCTATTGACTCAGGACAAACCATTGAGGTGATCACCTCGTCTACAGCAAGACCCAATGCCACTTGGTTAAATTTTGTAGTTACCTCAAAAGCCCGGTTGCAAATTCGCAGCTATTTGCGCTCACAAGAACAAAGTGAGTCTCATGCGTTAGGGCAGCGTTTACTCAGTCATGCGCTAGGAAAAACCAAACTCACCGATATTAAAAAGAGTAAAATGGATCAGGTAATAAAAGAATCAGGTAACAGCTGCCTCGATGAGTTATTAGTCAATATTGGTCTTGGTAATGCACTGAGTATTGGTATTGCCCGTCGTTTAACTGATGAGTTTACCGAAGACAGCGAAATAAACACCTCAACATCTAAGACAAAAATGCCGATCAAAGGCACTGAAGGTATGTTAGTCAATTACGGCAAGTGTTGTCGCCCCATTCCCGGCGATAGCATTGTCGCTTATCTCAGTCCAGGTAAGGGATTGATGGTACATCAACAAGGTTGTCGTAACATCAAAGGACAAGAGCAAGGACAATATTTCCCCGTACAGTGGGATACAGATATTGATCGCGACTTTATTGCCAAATTGCGTATTGAAATCGTCAATCATCAAGGTGCTTTGGCAGCATTGACCAATGTTGTCGCCCGCGGTGACTCCAATGTGCATACCTTAAACTCTGGTGAAAAAGAATCGGGGCTCTATGTCATTGATATGGAAATTACCTGCCGAGATCGCATTCACCTCGCTGACATCATCAGGAAAATTAAAGTCATGGTCGATGTACAGCGCGTAGTGCGCAACAAATAAACAAATTTTACAAGGAATATTATGAAATCAATTATTAGTACAGACAAAGCCCCCAGTGCCATCGGCACATACAGCCAAGCAGTAAAAGTCAATAACACCGTTTATCTATCGGGGCAAATACCACTAGTCCCTGACTCAATGGCAGTGATCAGTGATGACTTTACTGAACAAACTCACCAAGTATTTAAAAACTTAATGGCCGTGTGTCAAGCCGCTGGCGGCAACATCAACGATATGGTTAAAGTCAATATCTTCATGATGGATTTAAGCCATTTTGCTATCGTTAATGAAGTAATGAGTCAGTATTTTGAGCAACCCTATCCAGCCCGAGCTGCGGTGCAGGTTGCTAGATTGCCGAAAGATGTGCAAATTGAAATTGACGGCATTATGGAATTGCCTAACGTCAGTTAAGTTCAGTTCAATTCAATTAAGTCACAACATAATGAAACAAATTTTATGTTGATTTCGTCCACATTCACATAGACAGTAAAGAGATGACACCAGAACGCTTAAGCCGTATTAACGCTATGTTAGATAAACGCCAACCTGATCTCACCGTGTGTATGGAGGGCGTGCACAAGAATCACAATCTTGCTGCTGTCGTCAGAACCGCAGATGCCATTGGTATTACCGATGTCCACGCTATCTGGAAAAATGAACAAATGCGGGTATCTGGTGGCAGTGCAGCAGGTAGTCAAAATTGGATTGATATTCATCATTACCAACACACTGATGTAGCTATTGAGGCATTAAAGAACCAAGGTATGCAGATATTGGTCACTAACTTATCCGAGACTGCCGTTGACTTTCGCGAGATTGATTACACCAAACCCACGGCCATACTCTTGGGGCAAGAAAAGTTTGGCGCCTCTCAGCAAGCACTGGATTTAGCTGATCAAGACATCATCATTCCTATGGTGGGTATGGTGCAATCCCTCAATGTATCAGTTGCTTGCTCAGTGGTGTTATACGAAGCACAACGCCAGCGAGAGCTGGCAGGTTTGTATCGGCAACCACGCATTGATCAACAACGTCGGCAACGCTTCTTATTTGAAGGTGGTCACCCAATTTTTGCCAATGCCTGTCAACGCAAAGGCCTACCTTATCCCAAAATTGATGAGCAAGGACAAATCGTGGCTAGTCCCACCTGGTGGAAAAAGATGCAGATGAACCAAGATGCCTGGCAAAACCTCGATGATTAAGGCGTGAACGGGTGGGCGCAAACCAACAAGGTTTAGGTAACACAGCGCATATTGCCTTGGCAACACTCAAAGGTGTGGGGCCAAGTATGGCAGAAAAACTGGCTAAAATTGCCTTGCATTCAGTGCAAGATATCCTATTTCATTTACCTTTGCGCTATGAAGATAGAACCCGCATTACAGCCATCAGAGATTGTCAGGTTGGCATGTACACCAACATCATTGGCGAAATTACCCATAATCAAATAGTTCAAGGTCGACGTCGAATGATGATCGTCACCGTCAATGATGGTAGCGGCTCAGTTAACCTGAGATTTTTCCATTTTTCTGCGGCACAACGCCACAACTTATCTGTTGGCTTGTCGATACGTTGTTATGGCGAAATTAACCGAGGTGCACGCAGCTTTGAAATAGTTCACCCTGAATATAAGCCCTTAGATAAAGACAAGGTTTTAACCCCAGTCGAAGAAAACTTGACGCCTGTTTATCCAACAACAGATGGTTTGCGCCAAATCACCTTGCGCAATTTAACCAACCAAGCCATACAGAGGCTGCAATCGGGAGAGATAGAAGAACTGCTACCTGACGAATTTAATCACAGTGCTTATACCTTAACTCAAGCTTTAATTACCCTGCACCGTCCCCCACCGGAAACCTCAGTAATACAATTAGAAGCAGGTGAGCACCCAGCGCAATTGCGCTTAATTAAAGAAGAATTATTAGCCCACAATCTGAGTATGCTCAAATTGCGCCAAGCCAGTGATGTCAAGCCAGCAGTCAGTTTACAAGTGAATGAGGCACTCAATGATCAGTTCTTAGCCTCCTTAGCGTTTTCACCAACTAACGCGCAAGCGCGGGTTGTCAATGAAATTCGTCAGGACTTGTCTAAGAAGCAACCTATGATGCGTCTTGTGCAAGGAGATGTTGGTTCAGGAAAAACCTTAGTGGCGGCATTAGCGGCATTAACCGCGATCAGCGACGACTATCAAGTGGCTCTAATGGCGCCAACTGAAATTTTGGCCGAGCAGCATGCCATCAATTTTGCTCGCTGGTTTGAGCCCTTGGGTATTTCTGTTACTTGGTTGGCAGGAAAAACCAAAGCAAAAGCGCGTAAGCATGCGCTAGAGCACATAGCGCAAGGGACAGTGCAAATGATTGTCGGCACCCATGCGTTATTTCAACAACAGGTTAACTTTAATAAACTCGCCTTGATCATTATTGACGAACAACATAAATTTGGCGTCCATCAGCGTTTGTCTTTAAGAGAGAAAGGCATATTTGCTGGCAATTATCCGCATCAATTGATCATGACCGCAACCCCTATTCCTAGAACATTAGCAATGACCGCATTTGCAGATCTTGACACCTCTGTTATTGATGAATTACCGCCTGGGCGAACACCAATTACCACAGTAGCCTTGCCAGATTCGCGGCGCAGCGAAGTGATCAGCCGAATTTATCAGGGTTGTACAAACCACCAACGGCAAGTTTACTGGGTCTGTACTTTAATTGAAGAATCAGAAGTTTTGCAATGCCAAGCGGCCGAAGATACTGCTGTTTACTTGCAAGCTCAACTACCTGAATTAACCATAGGCTTAGTTCACGGCCGAATGAAGCCACCTGAAAAACAAGCCATTATGGACAGTTTTAAACAGGGCAACCTAGACTTATTAGTAGCAACAACGGTGATTGAAGTCGGCGTTGATGTACCCAATGCCAGCTTAATGGTAATAGAAAACCCAGAGCGACTTGGTTTAGCCCAGTTGCATCAATTGCGCGGTCGAGTTGGCCGCGGCAGTGTCGACTCTCATTGCGTATTGATGTACAAAACGCCTTTATCAAAAACCGCCACTAAACGACTTGGCGTGCTCAGAGCCAGTAATGATGGCTTTGTCATTGCTGAAAAGGATTTAGAAATACGCGGTCCTGGAGAAGTTTTAGGCACTAAGCAAACTGGCCTTGCTGATCTTAAAATAGCTGACTTAGTTCGCGATGCTCATTTAATACCTGAAATACAAAGCAATGCCTATTTATTGTGGAAAAACCACCCGCAGAGGGCACAGAAGATCATTGACCGCTGGCTGGCAAATCGCAGCCATTATTCCAATGCTTAGCGTTTTTTTAACAGTTAACCATTTTACAAAACTAGGGTAAACTATTCAGTAACAAACAATGCCAGTGAAAGGTGAAACCTTGATGTCAACACCACAAGATAACTCCGCAAATAAATCATTAAATACCACAGCCGATGACACCACTCATTTTGGCTACCAAACGGTTGATAAAAATGACAAAGAGTCGAAAGTTGCCGGGGTTTTTCACTCGGTTGCTGCGCAGTATGACATCATGAATGACCTTATGTCTTTTGGTATTCACCGCTTGTGGAAACGTTTTACCATAGACGCCAGTGGGGTGCGCAGTGGCAATAGTGTACTTGATCTAGCCGGTGGTACCGGCGATTTAACCGCTAAATTTTCAAAGCTGGTTGGGCGTCAAGGCAAAGTGGTACTAGCTGACATCAATAGTTCTATGCTCAACGTCGGCCGCGACAAATTGCGCGACTTAGGCTTAGTACAAAATATTGACTATGTGCAAGCCAATGCGCAATATTTGCCCTTTGAAGATAACAGTTTTGATATTGTCACTATTGCTTTTGGCTTGCGCAATGTCACAGATAAAGACATGGCGTTGCGATCAATATACCGGGTATTAAAACCAGGAGGTCGTTTGCTGGTGCTAGAGTTTTCTCAACCCGAGCATCAATTAGTCAATAAAGCTTATGATTTTTATTCGTTTAATATTCTGCCTAAAATAGGTGAGCTGATCGCTAAAGATGCTGATAGCTACCAATACTTGGCGGAATCAATTCGCATGCATCCAAATCAACAAACCTTACAATCGATGTTAGACGATGCCGGATTTGAACAAACCAGCTATAAAAACCTAACCGGTGGTATCGTCGCCTTGCACAAAGGTTATAAGTTTTAAGCTATGGCGACTGGTCATAAAGTCATGACACAGCAAGCCCTTTGCGCCATGCTTGAGGCAGTTATTAATCGGGTATTAGCTGTAAATACAGCTAGCAATGAGGCTTTACACAAACTTGAACAAAAAACGTTAACCATAAAATTAGCCGAGTTGTCTTTTCCTGTCTCGTTTTCAGTGTGCCAACAACAAATTGCAGTTACTGGTCTCACTGAACGCAATGATTGTCAAGTAGACACCAGCATGACTAGCTTAATCGAGTTAAAAAAACAGCAACAAATAACCACACTGATCAAACAAGACAAACTTGATTTGCAGGGTGATATTCAGGTGGCACAACAATTTTTAATGGTCGCCGAATCCGTAGACATTGATTGGCAAACTGAGCTCGCTCAACACATTGGTGACATACCCACTTACAAATTAGTGCAAATGGGATATTTTTTACAAAAAAAAATACGCTTTGCTGGGCAACAAATACAGGCCGATGCCAGTGAATGGTTATTGCACGAAATAAAAGCAGTGATCCACAGCGATGAAATGCAGCGTTTCAGCCAACAAGTCAGCAGCACATCACTGGCAACGGATCGCTTACAAAATAGAATTGATTTGCTTTTGGCCAATCAACTAAAAAGCTAAAAAGGACATTTATAGATCACTATGCGCTTATATCAGATCCTAAAAATTTTTCTCAACCATGGCCTAGATGAATTATTACCCAAAAAATACTTGCCTTGGTATGTAAAACTGCTGCGCTCGTGTTTATTTTGGTTACCTAACAAACACAAAAATAAGCCATTAGCACAGCGATTTCGGTTAGCGATAGAGTCATTAGGACCGGTTTTTGTCAAATTCGGGCAAATGTTATCGACCCGACGCGATATACTGCCAGAAGACTTTGCGCAAGAACTCGCTTTGTTACAAGATAAAGTACCGGCTTTTAGCGGTGAGCAGGCACAACAAATCATTACCCAAGTGTTGGGAGAAGAGACTTTCAATCACTGTTTTAGCGAATTTGATATTCAACCCTTAGCATCTGCATCTATTGCGCAAGTGCATAGCGCCACCTTAATTGAACAAGACCAAGAAAAAAAGGTAGTGATCAAAGTATTGCGACCGAACATTGCACGCACCATCAAAGCTGATGTCAAAGTCATGGCTCAGATGGCAACCATGGTGGCTAAATTACTGCCTGATGGCAAACGATTGCGACCTCGAGAAGTTGTCGAAGAATATCGCCGAACGATTTTGGATGAACTCGACTTACAACGCGAAGCAGCCAATGCTATTCAGTTAAAAAGAAACTTCTCGCAAGGTCGCCACACAGATAAACAGCTATACATACCAGAAATACACAGTGAATACAGTGCTAAAAATGTGTTGGTTATGGAGCGTATTTACGGCATCGGGGTCAGTGAAGTAGACACTTTGCAACAGCTAGGTGTGGATATGAAGTTACTGGCTGAACGTGGCGTTGAAGTTTTTTTTACTCAGGTATTTCGCGATAGTTTTTTTCATGCTGACATGCACCCAGGTAACGTCTTTGTCAATGCAACCGAGCCAAGTGATCCCACTTGGATCGCCATTGATTGTGGTATTGTTGGTACCCTTAATAGCGAAGACAAGCGTTATTTAGCGGAAAACTTTGTCGCTTTTTTTAATCGCGACTACCGCAAAGTGGCGCAATTACACATTGATTCTGGCTGGGTTCCTGCTGATACCAGTGTCGATGAATTTGAATTTGCCATCCGCACCGTATGCGAGCCAATATTTAATAAACCACTCGCTGAAATATCCTTCGGGCAAGTGTTGGTTAACCTGTTTAATACTGCCCGACGCTTTAATATGGAAGTGCAACCGCAATTAGTGTTGTTACAAAAAACCTTATTGTATATTGAAGGCCTAGGTAGGCAACTCTACCCTCAACTCGATTTATGGCAAACCGCTAAACCTTTTTTAGAAGACTGGGTGAAAGAGCAAATGGGAATTAAAACGGTGTTGAGCAAAATCAAGCAAAACATTCCCTTTTGGAATGAAAAACTACCGGAAATCCCTGATTTAATCTACGATTTTTTAAAACACAACAAAGACGCAGAGCAGCAAGTAGCTGTTTTAAAACAAATAAAGCAACAACAACAAAAATCGAATCAGCAGCTTATACGCGCTATCGTATTCGCCTCAGCGCTCATTGCGTTAGCGATACTTTATCGCTAAAAACACAAATACTTGTCTGTTGTTAGCTGTCGATTATTGAGCACCAATCCACACTCGTGCAGTTGATCTGCATCCACCATTCACAGTTGCATTGCAGCCCTGTTTATTGTTATGTACTATAGATAATACAAGTTATTTTTACTTTTAAAAGCGATTGAAATAAAGAAAACACTAGCAAAATAGCCAGTTATTTAATGGATAAATTTATGGAAAGATCAGGGGAAAAACTGTTAATCGTCGAAGATGAGTTACTTATTGCCTCTCTTTATCAAGAGTTTTTGCAAGAATATGGTTTTCAATCAACCATATGTGAAAATGGTGAGAAAGCATTAGCTCTATACAAACAAGCTAAACCTGCCTTTGATTTAGTGATCACCGATGAAACCATGCCTAAACTCACCGGTACCGAACTCAGTAAAGCCCTATTGGCGTTAACGCCACAATTACCGATCATATTAATCTCTGGCTCAACAGAAGTTGCCCTTGAACGAGCAAACAAAGCGGTGGATATTAGATATCATTTAAAAAAGCCGGTCAGTTTATTCACCTTAAAAGAAGCTGTAGAACAGTGCTTAGCTTCGCGCTAGTATTGTTAATTACCGCTATTTTTATGCTTTAACAAGGCTCGCATACTCGCCACCCCCATTTGCGCTGACTGATGCTGTTGTTCAGCAGTTTTTTTAGTTTGGGTCAACTCCCAACTGAGATCATCTTGTGGTAATTCATGTAAAAAACGACTGGCCTCTGTTCTTATGGTTTCCCCAAATTGTCTGCGTTCACGAGCATATGTAAAAATAAGTTCTCGTTGGGCACGCGTAATGCCAACATAGGCTAAACGGCGTTCTTCTTCAATGTTGCCTTCATCAATACTGGTTTGATGGGGTAGCAAGCCTTCTTCCATACCGATGAGAAACACATAGGGAAACTCTAAACCTTTTGACGCGTGTAAAGTCATTAATTGTACTTGATCGGCATCGTCCTCATCTTCTCCCCTTTCCATCATATCGCGCAGAGTTAACCTAGTCACCACTTGTGCTAAGGTCATTGGCTCTTCGCCCTCTTCGCCAGCAATCATTTGCTGTACCCAACTAAACAGCTGAGTAACGTTTTTCATCCGCATTTCAGCGGCTTTAGCACTCGGTGAAGTACTGTAAAGCCAATCCTCGTAATTCATTTCTCGAACCATAGATCGCAAGACTGCCGCGGTATCGCCACGCTCTGCTTGATCCGCGGTGGCTACAATCCAATGGCTAAAGCTTTGCACGCTAACTAAGCCACGGCCTTGTAAATGTTGTTCTAGACCCAATTCAAAACTGGCGGCAAATAAGCTTATTTTTCGCATATTGGCATAACTACCTAATTTTTCTAGGGTACTAGGACCAATTTCTCTTCTAGGCACATTGACAATACGCAAAAAAGCATTGTCATCGTCGGGGTTAACCAATAAGCGTAAAAACGCCATCATATCTTTGATTTCAGTACGAGAAAAAAACGAAGTACCACCGCTAATTTTATAGGGAATGCGATTGGTCATTAAGGCCTTTTCTAATAGTCGAGATTGGTGATTACCGCGGTACAAAATAGCATAGTGTTTGAATTTGCTTTTATTCAGAAAGCGATGGCCAATTAATTCACCCACCACCCGCTCAACTTCATGCTCCTCGTTTTTGGCTTGGATCACCCGCAATTCAACACCGTAAGCTAACTCACTAAACAAGGCTTTGTCGTAAACATGGGGATTATTGGCGATCAAAATATTGGCACACTGTAAAATACGACCACTAGAGCGGTAATTTTGCTCTAATTTGATCAATTTTAACGATGGATAATCTTCACCTAACAACACTAAGTTTTGGGGTTTAGCGCCGCGCCAAGAGTATATCGATTGATCGTCATCGCCGACTACAGTTAATAAACCTTTGTCACCGCAAATTAATTTTACCAATTCATATTGACTGGCATTGGTGTCTTGATACTCATCCACCAACATGTATTGAATTTTTTGTTGCCAGCGACTGCGTACTTCCGGAAAGTTGCGCAACAATAAGGTGGGAATTAAAATTAAATCGTCAAAATCTAGGGCGTTATATGCTTTCATGTGTTGTTGATATTGCTGATAAAATTCTGCGTATATACGACTCTCAGCATCAACGGTAAGTTTAATCGCCGCATCGGGTAACAATAAATCGTTTTTCCATTGCGAAATCATATTTTGCAATTTACTCAGTAGCTCTTTATCGCCATCGAATTGCTTTTCTGTCAACTCCTTTAACAGCGCTAAGCTGTCTTGATCATCAAACAAGGTAAAGCCGGCTTTAAAGCCTAAGGTATTAATTTCTTTGCGGATAATATCCAAACCCAAGGAGTGAAAGGTAGATACAGTTAAACCACGGGTGTACTGCTTGCTGAGCATTTTCACCACCCGCTCTTTCATTTCACGCGCCGCTTTATTAGTAAAGGTTACGGCAGCAATATGCCTAGCTTTATAACCACATTTTTCGATAAGGTAAGCAATTTTTTGACAAATAACCCCAGTTTTACCACTGCCTGCACCAGCTAAAACAAGGCAAGGGCCATTGACATATTTTACCGCCTGATTTTGTCCGGGATTTAATTTCATCAAAATTCGATAAGCCGCTTACGGGTTGTGTGGAGAAAGTCGTCGATTTTACCTTGTTTACTCAGCCTCGTATAGTCAATTAATAGTTGGCAAAATGGGCAAATGCATTACAATAAAGTTTATATTCACGAAGAGATACTGTCATGATCACTGCAAAAAAAATTGAAGATATCGCCAAACAAGTTACCGATGCTATACCGCCCGGTTTAAAAAACATAGCTTCCGACTTTGAAGATAAAACCAAATCCATTCTGCAAAAAAAATTGTCGCAATTAGATATGGTTAGTCGCGAAGAGTTTGATGTGCAAACACAAGTTTTATTGAAAACTCGCGAAAAACTTGCACAATTAGAAGAAAAAGTAACCCAACTCGAACAGCTCAATAGCAGTAAAACAGAGTAGTAAATAGAACGTTAAATAGAGTAGTAAATAGAGTCCTAAATAAAGTAGCAAAGTACAGTAATAAGTAGTACAACCGACAACTTCTCACTGATGACAATAGGTTGACAGTACTAGGCCTGTAGTGATCAGCTAATAGTAATAGGCTAATAATGGTCGGCCAATAGTATTCAGCTGTTAGTCATAGGCTAAGAGGATTCGGCCAATAAATTTGGACTAAAAAGTTTAAACTAATGCTAGTGGCCATTGACTGATAGCCATTAACTCATGGTCATTAACTCATAGCCATTGACTCATAGCCATTAATTCAT
>JBELHO010000011.1:46898-84524 GCA_042091375.1 Thalassotalea sp.
ACACAGCCTTAATTCTTAGTTTTAAATACTTAGTGTTAATATTTGCTCTAAATACTAAGCTCTAAATACTAAGCTTGAATGCAAATCAAACCTAGTCTTGCTTCATATTCCACAGTATGTCCTGACCACTACCCATGACCGTACTCGGTAATTTACCGTCCCACTGCTGCGCTTTAACATAATCCACTAGTACTTTACTGTTTTTGATCGCAGCGGCTTTCTTTTGTATTGCTTCAGCTTCAGCCAAACCTTTTAACTTGATTGCCTCGGCTTCGGCTCTTGCCTCAGTGGTGATCGCATAAGCTGAACCATCAGCACGGGCTTTTTCGGCATCTCTTTTTGCTTCGGCAGTATTCACTTCCCGTTGCGCTTCTAATTTTTGTCGCTCTAAACGATGCATTTCAGCGGCAGCTAAGTTTTTTTCGGTCTGTTTAGTTTCAATACTTTGCAGGTATTTTTGCGGTAAAATTAAATTTTCTAATTGCACACTGTCCAGCTTAACTGGAAAATCAGACATAGCACTTATCAATGTTTCTTCAATTTGTTGGATCACTTGACCGCGATTTTGAATAATTTGCTCGGCTTTAAAACGCGCCAACGCATCTTTCGTTGCTGAGCGCAATCTAGGATCAAGAATACGGTTTTCAAACTGATCTAAACCGCCATAACCTTTATACAATTCAAATGCTTCAATACGGTTAACAGTCCAGTTAACTGACACCTCGGCCTGCACTGGCATTTGTTCAAAGGTAGATGCCTTCATATTTTCCATATTTTTGCGGGTGCGAATTTCTAATTCTTCAACGGTATCAGCAAACGGCACCTTAGTATGCAAGCCAGGATTGACTTGGGTTGTGGCTTCGCCAAAGCGCTTGACAATACCGACATGTCCTTCGTCTATGGTATAAAAGGCGCTCCATAAAAAAATCACTATAAGTATACCAATAATTGCTTTAATCAAATGCCTTACTATTTTCGAATTCTGGGTGGCTGTTGTGGTTTTAAGTCCATTATTCACAGGGTTCTCTCCTAAGTCAGATAAATAATATGTCTCATGATGATAAATTAATATCACATTCTTTGACATAATATGTCAAGGATAATAACACTTAATTACCAAATTATCAGCTGCACCAGTCAGTTAACATGTTACTGGCGAATGGGATGCACTAGATCAAGCTAAGTTAAACTTACTGCGCATTATCACCGTTAAAAATAGCTCGTCGATGAGCACTCAATGGCGCATCATCGCTTAACACCAGTTGATCATTTGTTATATGCACACCCAGTGTTGTCAATAATGGCAAGTAATTAGGAATGGCATGGCTTTGTGAAAACTGTATAAAAAGCGAAGAAAATATCCGGCTTTGACTGAGTGCATCGAGTTTGTTGACAATCGCTTGCGCACTCATATACCCAGTTGCACAACACCGTTTTAATTGCTTTAACAGGCTATCTAAAGAAGTCTGCTGATTTGATCTGAGCAACACATCCGCTTGCAGCCAATACAAAGCGCCACTCCAATAGATACGCATATAATTGCGATTATACGCAATATTATCACTGACCTTATTTAACGGTTGATGCATAAAATTCTGTTGCTTATTAGCGCGTTCAAAGCCCTGATAAAGCTTAAGCCACATCGTCTGCTGATCAAATACACCAACCCTAGCCTGAATAATATTCTGATAGTAGCTAGCCAAACCCTCAGAAAACCAACGCGCTTCACTAGCGTCATAGGGGATCAATAAATGACTAAACTCGTGATATATAGTCCAATCTGCTATTAATTCCTCCAGGTTAGCTGCGACGTTGACCACTAATACCACTTCAGTAGGCGAATTTCGCTGTACCTCGCCCCAAGGAACAGCACTACTTTTGTCGTTAGTGGCCTTGATCACTGTAACAAAATCATCGCTGGGTAGTTCACCGTAAACTAAACTCAAGGCTGCCTTGGCATGATCCACCCAACGACTGAGCTTCTCTTGCTGTGTTGCTGAAAAATCATCGGCAAAGCGAATAGCTGATACACCGACTCTGGTATGATTATCAGGATCAAGATCTTTGCTATTTTGATAGGTGACTCGCTCTGTATTAATTGCCTTTGCTGAGTTTACTGAGTTGGCCGATTTAGCAGAGTTTGCTGAATTGGCCAAAGAACTAGCCGTCAAACTGCAAACTAGGCATAGATATACCAGTAAGCGATACACAAAAGAGTGAGCTTGGCTAACCGTTGCTAGGTTACGATTGATCGGCACGAAAATCCCTTTGCTAAGCTCAGTAAGTGTATTTGAGTCTAGAATACAATATCAGTCAATATCCAGCTAACTAAAATAATAGGCACCAGTATATCACTCGCGCCCATTTTTGTTATTTGTTGTTAAGTATGGCTTCTTTCATGACTTCAAATACAGTTGTGTTATCGACATAGTTACCATTCCAACCGTAGTTTGCCCCCCAAAGTTGCGCTGCTTTCAAGTCAGTTCGAGTAAATTGCTTGAAGTATTCACTGCCTTTGCCAATAGCCCAAAGCGGTACCAATTCATTGGTATGGTTACCTGAAGCAAATTGATAGCCCGGCATATTGCCTTCACCTTTATCTTGCACGGCAATAAACTCGTTAAACTTGTCTTCATTAGGGTTAAAGCGGGCATCTACAATGGCTTTTTCACTTCTGTCTTTGGCCACAGCGCCGCCAACTTGGTTCGTCCAAGTGCCTTCACCCCAGATACCACCACACTCGTGATCCGAGGTTATGATCAGCAGTGTTTCTTGCCAGCTTGAATTGGCTTCTATCCACTCAATAACAGCATCAACCGCTTTGTTAAAATCTATCTGCTCTTCAATGAATCTAGGCATATTGTTGGCATGTCCCATCCAATCAATCGCACCGCCTTCAATCATGGCAAAAAAGCCTTGGTTGTCTTGGCTTAATACGTTTAATGCGCCGATACTCATTGTTGCTAAATCTGGCACATCACTATTAAACGCCATACCTGAGGGGGTATTGCCTGAGCCTAAGCCTTGTCTCGATGCTTGTAAGGTTGAATCAGAGCGTGCAATACCTACCACTCGTTGTGGTACGTTGACGCCTTTTGCTAAAGATTCAAATTGCGCTTTTGTATCAATATAAGCAATCTCTGGAGTTTGGTTATTTTGTAAATTATTAAATGTTTTTTGACCGCCTAAGAACTTGTAATCACTGTCTTGTTTTGTCGTTTTACTCTCACCACTTGCGTTGTACAGGGGGTGGCCGGCGCCCATGATCACCGACAGTTCGGTTGCCAGCATTTCATTGAAAATATCTGCATAATTGTTGCGAGATACATTGTGCGCAATAGCGGCAGCAGGCGTGGCGTGAGAGACCATCACCGAGGTTACCACACCAGCAGCTTTGCCTTGTTTCATACCAATTTGCGCAACTGTCTCAAAACTTTCAGTATTGCTCCAATCGGTGTTAATGCGTCCAACCGAGGTTTTACGACCACTCATCAAAGCAGTGCCCGCAGCGGCACTATCAGTATACGAAGTGTAACTGCCAACGCTAGTGAAGTCGTTGTTCATGGCGTTTGCAAATTGTTGCCAACGCATCTCAGGATCGTACCCCTGCTCCACAGCACCTGCAATTTTGGCCGGCGCTGCCGCTTTTGGCAGAACATTGCCTTTGTCATCAATTAAGTTTAACGCACTGTGTGCCAAACCTAATACTATGGGTGCAGTGCCATCTGGTCGAGCAACTTGATAAGACTGGACACCTGCTTGACCTTGATAATAATCCGCCGCTAACCAACCGTTAAAACCGATACCATCGGATACCATTAAAATAATATTTTTTGGCCCAGCTTGAGTTTTGGTCGATTCGACCTTAGCAGACTTATGGGCACAAGAAGTAACCAATACCGCTGCTGCGAGAATAGTTGTTTTGAAAATAATATTGTTCACTGTCAATTTCACACTGTTTTTGTTTGTGGTATATCATATCAACTTATTGTAACCATTATATGAAATTACAAAAATTACGAGAAAATAACTAGGGCAGTCGCTTAGAAGTATTTATTTGATTTAAGAGGCATTATTAAGGCCTTTATATAATATGCTTTTAGGTATACAAATAAGGCAAAAGAACGCAAAACGTTTGGCTTGTGCTTCTTAGCCACTACATTTAGCCAAGCATTTTTAGGCCATTATTGTTGCCTATACGGATGTTGAGGAATAGTCGTGTTTGCATTATCTATACTTGTTTTTGTCATTATGCTGGTTGTTGCCTGTTTACATTTTTACTGGGCTTTTGGCGGCCAATATGGCCTGATGTCAGCAGGGCCAAGCTTAGAGGGAGGTAAAGACTTTATACCAAGCCGTATCTTGATCTTTATCGTTGCTTTGCTGTTACTGGCTCTTGCACTGTTAGCTATTCAACTCGTTGCACCTATTGCGCCATTGCAGAAATATATTGATCACATTGGCTATGTTGTTTCTGCTGTGTTTGTGATCCGAGCCATAGGTGATTTCAAGTATGTTGGCTTGTTTAAAAAAGTCTACAACAGTCGTTTCGCTACTTTAGACACTAAGTACTTTTCACCACTGGTGCTTTTTTTAGGCATCGCCTATGGGGTTTTGTCTAGTTAACACAGGCATAGATCACATGACACGACCACACAAGATGAACAGCGATAAAAAAGCTGCGCTGGTATCAGCACAGGCATAAATACTAGCATCAATACTGGCAACATTAGATCACTAAATCGCTAAATCACCATAAACTCTTGCTACCCGGCAATCTGCAGATCAGAACGCCAGTGATGATTTACGACAAGAAAGCTCGATAGGCTGCATTATTGGTTTCTTCTTGCCACTCATAACCCAAGTCCGTTAAGTGTTCAAAAAAATCTTGTTGTTGATTTTCATTGACTTCAAAGCCAGCTAACACTTGCCCAAATGCAGCACCGTGGTTGCGATAATGAAATAGGGTTATATTGTAGTGCTCACCCAAGGTATCGAGAAATTTTTCTAATGCTCCTGGGTATTCGGGGAATTGAAACTGGAAAATACGCTCATCAGTAGCGGTTGAATGATGTCCGCCAACCATATAACGGACATGTAATTTTGCTAGTTCATTATCGGTGAAATCAGTAACTACATAGTTTTTATCATTGAGAGATTGACAAAGCTGTTGGCGATCTTGTTCACCTGAGGTGCGCACACCAACAAATATTTGCGCATCACTTGGCTTTAGGTCATTGCGGTTAACTGCCGAGCGATAGTTAAACTCGGTGATCACTCGGCCATCGAGGGTTTGACAAAAACGTCTAAAGCTGCCTTTTTGCTCGGGAATATTAACCGCTAATACCGCTTCTTTGGCTTCACCTAATTCACAGCGTTCAGAAATATAGCGCAAGGTATGAAAATTCATATTGGCGCCCGACAATATTGCCACCAGTGATTCATTGCCTGCGCTGGTTTGACAATATTTTTGCAAACCGGCCAAAGACAATGCCCCTGCCGGCTCAGCGATGACGCGGGTTTGTTCAAAGATATCTTTGATAGCAGCGCAAATTTCATCTGTGGTCACAGTGATCACGCCATCACAATAGGTTTTTAATAAATCAAAGGTATGATCACCGATGCGCTTTACCGCCACCCCATCAGCAAATAAGCCAACGTGATCTAAATCTACCGGTTTGCCACTTTGCAAAGCCGCCTTTAAGCAGGCGGAGTCTTCGACTTCGACGCCGATGACTTTAATGGCAGGTTGCAATTGTTTTAAGTACACTGCCATACCTGCAGCTAGGCCGCCACCGCCAACCGGAATAAACACAGCATCACAATGGGGTTGCTGTTGCAGTAATTCTTTGGCTACTGTGCCCTGACCAGCAATAATATCGGGATCATCAAAGGGTGGAATTAAGGTTTTTTGGCTTTGTAGTGCATCTTGTTTCGAAGCGGCTTGCGCTTCATTAAAGCTTTTACCGACTAAGCGAACTTCAGCACCATATCGGCGCACGTTATCAATTTTTATTTCAGGGGTGGTAATAGGCATAAATATGGTGGCCTGAATACCAAGTTTATGCGCCGCAAGCGCTAGCCCTTGCGCGTGGTTACCGGCAGAAGCGGCGACAACTCCTCGCTCACTCTGCTGTTTAGATAAGTTGGCTAATTTGTTATAGGCACCGCGTAATTTAAATGAATAAACCGGTTGTTGATCTTCGCGTTTAAGGCTTATTTTATTGCCTAAACGCATTGACAATTTAGGGCATGGGGTGAGTTCACTTTCTATCGCTATGTCGTAAACAGGGGCGAGCAAGATACGTCTTAAATACGCTGTTGCCAAATCTTGCGCGACTGTGTTTTCCGCTATGGGCAGTGGTTGAGGATCAGTCATGGTGCTCACCGCGGCCATCATTGACGTGTTGATCGAGTAATTGCCGATTGCGCACTGCGCCTTTATCTGCACTAGTGGCTAACATAGCGTAATTTTTTAACGCGTAACTGATGGGGCGTTGTCGATCAACAGGGCTCCAAGCGCCTTTGCCTTTAGCATTCATCTGTTGTCGCCGCTCAGCCAGTTGTTGCTCAGTTATTTGCAGAGCAATGACCCGCTTGGGGATATCGATATGAATAATATCACCTTGTTCAACTAAACCGATAGCTCCACCACTGGCGGCTTCTGGAGAGATATGGCCAATAGACAGACCGGAAGTCCCTCCTGAAAAGCGGCCATCAGTAATTAACGCACAAGCTTTGCCTAAGCCCATTGATTTGAGATAGGTGGTTGGATACAACATTTCTTGCATACCTGGCCCGCCTTTAGGCCCCTCATAACGGATCACAACCACTTCGCCGGCAACAACTTTACCGTCGAGAATACCCGCTACGGCATCATCTTGACTTTCAAAAACATGTGCAGGCCCAGTAAAGGTTAAATTCTCCTCGGCCACACCCGCAGTTTTAACAATACAACCATCTAAGGCAATATTGCCGGCAAGCACTGCTAATCCCCCTTCGAGTGAATAGGCATTAGCGAGATTTCTAATACAGCCTTGTTCGCGATCGTCGTCTAAGGTGTCATAGCGACAATCTTGACTAAAGGCTTTGGTGGTGCGAATACCTGCTGGGCCGGCGCGATAAAAGGCTTTGACTGCCGCATCCTTGGTTAGCATAACATCGTATTTTTCTAGTAATTCAGCAAGGCTAGTACCCAAGACATTAACAACCTCAGTGTTTAGCAGGTTAGCTCGTGCTAACTCACCTAAAATAGCTACCACCCCACCAGCGCGGTGAACATCTTCCATGTGATATTTGGCTGTGGATGGTGCTACCTTGCACAATTGCGGCACTATTCGCGATAATCGATCTATGTCTGTCATGGTAAAGTCAATACCGGCTTCTTGTGCAGTAGCCAAAAGATGCAATACGGTATTGGTAGAGCCGCCCATGGCTATGTCTAAACACATGGCATTTTCATAAGCCGCTTTGTTGGCAATGTTTCGCGGTAACGCGGTAACGTCATCACCTTGATAATAACGCTTAGTTAAGGCAACAATTTCGGTGCCTGCGCGCAAAAATAACGCTTCGCGATCGGCGTGGGTGGCCAGCATAGAACCATTGCCCGGCAACGCCAAGCCCAGAGCTTCAGCCAAACAATTCATCGAATTAGCGGTGAACATGCCCGAGCATGATCCACAAGTTGGACAAGCGGAGCGCTCTATTTGTTG
Source organism: Thalassotalea sp. (assembly GCA_042091375.1). Classification (GTDB taxonomy): domain Bacteria; phylum Pseudomonadota; class Gammaproteobacteria; order Enterobacterales; family Alteromonadaceae; genus JBELHO01. The sequence continues at coordinate 54,611 of JBELHO010000011.1, forward strand.
ACTTTGCTCATCGGAGACAGTGGGATCTGCGCCTTGGATCATGGCATCCACTAAATCGAGTTTAATAATTTGATCAGACAATTTGGTTTTGCCTGCTTCCATCGGACCACCAGAGACAAAAATCACTGGAATATTAAGGCGCATTGCTGCCATCATCATCCCCGGGGTAATTTTGTCACAGTTGGAAATACACACCATGGCATCAGCGCAATGGGCATTGACCATATACTCAACTGAATCGGCAATTAAATCCCGTGAAGGCAGGCTGTACAACATGCCACTGTGCCCCATGGCAATGCCATCATCGACGGCAATGGTGTTAAATTCTTTGGCGACGCCGCCGGCTTTTTCAATGGCACCGGCAACTAATTGTCCCATGTCTTTTAAATGCACATGGCCGGGAACAAACTGTGTAAAGGAATTAACCACAGCGATGATCGGCTTGCCAAAATCGCCATCTGTCATACCAGTTGCTCGCCATAAAGCGCGGGCACCAGCCATATTGCGTCCTTGGGTAGATGTAGCCGATCGTAATTTAGCCATGTGTTTGTTCCATATAAAATTTTAAAAATTAATGTTTAAGTCAATGGCGTGAACTTGATACAAAGTAGTTCCACGCCTGAAGTGAGCTATAGCTCATTGTTAACCTACACTGCAATGAGCAGCTTAGTTCTGTGCAGTGCAGTTCAGTTCAGTGCCAGTTATTTTACCGGATCCAACCAACCATCAGGGATCTCAGTGGTACCGTCAAAAATGCCAAAAAATGCTTGTTGTATCGCTTTGGTAATAGGTCCACGGGTTCCTTCGCCAACCGGCATACCGTCAACTGATTTTACTGGTACCACTTCAGTGGCGGTGCCACACATAAAAAACTCATCGGCAAGGTATAGTGATTCACGTGAAATAGGCTCTTCGCGCACTTCATAACCCAGTTGCTCAGCCAAGAAAAATACCGTGTCTCGAGTTAACCCTTGTAATATAGAGGCAGTGCCTGGCGGTGTATAAAGCACCCCTTTGCGGATCAAAAACAAGTTTTGTCCAGCGCCTTCACTGACCATGTTATTGACATCTAAGGCAACGCCTTCGGCATAGCCATGTCTGGCCGCTTCAGTAGAAATTAATTGCGAAGAAAGATAATTACCGCCAGCTTTCGCTGCCGTTGGCATGGTATTAGGTGCTAATCGATTCCAACTAGAAACCCCAACGTCAACCCCATTTTCAATGGCATCAGCACCTAAATAGGCTTCCCAGCTAAAGGCAGCTATCATCACATCGGCTTCAGCGTCAATCGGTGGTCTAAGGCCCATGCCTATGTCACCTAGAAAAGCTAATGGTCGTAAATAAGCCGATTGCAAACCATTTTTAACCACGGAATCTTTACAGGCTTGAACGATTTGTTGCTGGGTAAATGGAATGTGCATGCGATAGATTTTCGCCGAATCAAATAAGCGCTTGATGTGCTCTTCGAGGCGAAACACACAGGTGCCGCGATGGGTATTATAGGCGCGGATCCCCTCAAACACTGACGACCCATAGTGCAAGGCGTGACTCATCACGTGCACTGTCGCATTTTTCCAAGGCATTAGCTCACCGTTAAACCATATGAGTTCTGCATTTACTTTAGCCATTTTATTTTCCTAATATTTTCTCTGTTATTTTCACTAGCCCCATTACAAGCAGGGTGTATAGTGATAATTATTGTGGGCGCTTGTTGTCTGCTAAGTATACCTAATTAAGCACAGCATTGCTGCGTTTCACTATTGTCTACTTTGACCTCTTTAATGTCGATTAATTTGTTAATTTGATCCACCAACAGACCAATAGAGCGCTCACTCTTAACCATTAATTGCACAGTGCCGGTCTGATTGCCGGTGTTGACTTGCGCAGTAATACCGTTAATTAAAAAACCTCGGTAACGCGCAACTTGTAAAATACGCTCCAGCACCACCTGTTTATCGTCAACGGTGATGGTTAATTGATATTGGTTCATGTTAAAAGCTCTCCATCATTTTATCATTAGCAGTATTAGGCGGCACTAGAGGCCAAACGTTGTCTTTGGCATCAATTTTTACTTGTAATAAAAAAGGCCCGGGGTGATCTATCATCGCCTCGACCGCAGCACTGACTTCCGACTTTCTGGTAATTTGTTGCGCTTTTATGCCAAACGATTGGGCGAGCATAATAAAGTCGGGATTATCGGATAAATCAGTTTCACTTAACCGGCCTTCAAAAAATAGGTCTTGCCATTGCCGCACCATACCTAATTTAGCGTTATCGATAAGCACGATTTTAACCGGTAGTTGAAAGCGTTTTATGGTGGATAATTCTTGCACATTCATCATAAATGAACCGTCACCCGATACCGCAATAATACAATCTTTTGGTCGGCTGACTTGTGCACCTATGGCAGCGGGAATACCAAAGCCCATAGTGCCCATACCGCCACTGGTGAGAAAATTACAGGGATCGTCAAACAACATATGCTGTGCCGCCCACATTTGGTGCTGGCCAACATCGGTGGTCACACAACTGTTTTTGGGCATAGCATCACTGATTTGTTTTAACACCGCAGGGGCAAAAATATTTTCTCCGGGGTGGTCGTATTGCCATGCAAAATCGACTCGCATCTGCTCACATTTTTGCTGCCAAGGGTCAATAGCTAAAGGCATAGCTAAGGCTGGTAAATTGGTTTTCAAATCACCTAATATAGCTGCATCGGCAAACCGTCGCTTATTGATCTCTGCGGTATCAATATCAAAGTGAATGATTTTGGCATGGGGCGCAAACTCGCCCAGTTTGCCCGTCACCCGATCGTCAAAGCGGGCACCAACCGCAATGAGTAAGTCGCATTGTTGCACCGCAATGTTGGCAGCTTTAGTGCCATGCATGCCCAACATTCCTAAATAATGCGGGTCATTGGGGTCAATTGCTCCCAAGCCTTTAAGGGTAGACACACTGGGGATTTTAGTAATGTCGGCAAAACTTCTCAGTTCATCAATGGCATTAGCCATGCCAACGCCACCGCCAACATACAATACCGGTTGCTCGGCCTGACATAACAGGGCAATAGCACTGCCAACATTTGCCGGCGGTAGTTTGACTTTATTGGTGAGTTGTGACAGATCTTCGGTACTTTGATTCAGTTCAGCCAACTGGATATCTTTTGGAATATCAACCAATACTGGCCCTTGACGACCTTCTAGGGCAATCGCAAATGCCTTGTGTAAAATTATAGGTAAATCATTAACATCAGTGACTTGAAAAGAGTGTTTAGTACAAGCCAACGACAAACCAAACACATCGATTTCTTGAAAGGCATCAGAGCCCATAGCGGAAGTCGCTACTTGCCCAGTAATGGCAACAATAGGTATAGAATCAGCTAAGGCATCGGCAAGTCCAGTGATCAAATTCGTTGCACCTGGCCCTGAGGTCGCTAGACACACACCAACTTTTCCAGAGGCCCTAGCATAGCCAACCGCTGAAAACGCCGCACCTTGCTCATGACGACAAAGAAAATGTTGGACATTACTGTCATATAAGGCGTCATAAATGGGCATAATGGCACCGCCTGGGTAACCAAAAACATGCTCAACACCGTGTTGTTGCAATACTTCGAACAACACTGAACCGCCGGTTTGTTTCTTGTCAATTATCATGGGTTTTTTAACTGTTAAACAATTTTCACTGCTTTATTGGGCCAATGAAGACGTGTTAACTAGTATTCCTCTTTAATAAAAAAAATTGGTTTTAATCACTGACAGTTTTAACTTGCCTATTACACTGTCCCAATTAAGCAAAAACCCCTCGGTCCTTTCGGAGCGAGGGGTTTGTTAAATCTTTATTTTCTTTAGTTCAACAAACATCCTCGCAATGATTAATAATCACTACGACGAGAATGTTAATAATTACTGAACTAAGTTTTTGCATATTTATTGGCACAAATTAAATAAAAATTACATTTTTTGCTGTCTATATAAATTAGTACCATAGCTCTAATTCAATAAGCAAGCTTTTTTATCAATGATTTTTAGCATTAACATACTTTTTAGTTATAACAGCGGCTTTAAATTCGCACTATTAGGCGATCATAACTAAACTTACTATCATCTGAAGTGATCAGTTAAATGGATTTACATGTCTCTTTCCAGTGTTTTCAGTCGAGCACGGGTTGGCTTAGAAGCGCCTCTAGTCAATGTCGAGGTACATCTTGCTAACGGCCTACCTGCGTTTAATATTGTCGGTCTTCCCGAAACCTCAGTCAGAGAGGCGAAGGATCGGGTGCGCAGTGCCATTATTAACTGTGGTTATCAATTTCCAGCCAAGCGAATTACCGTTAATTTGGCACCTGCCGATTTGCCCAAAGAAGGTGGGCGTTTTGATTTACCAATAGCCGTTGGTATTTTGGCCGCCTCCGAGCAATTGCCCAGCACAGATCTAGCTAATTATGAATTTTCTGGAGAATTGGCATTATCAGGGGAATTACGAGCGATTGTCGGTGAAATTCCAATGGCAATGGCGACAGCAAATAGCCACAGAAGCTTGGTTATTCCTCAACAAAATGCCGAGCAAGCCAGTTGGGTTAAACAGGCAACTATTTATCCACTCAAACACTTAAAAGCGCTTTATCCGCACCTGTTAAAGCAACTGCCACTTATACCAGTGAGTCCCGCAGATATAAAACCTGAAGACCGTATTATTAGCCACAATATGGCTGATGTTATTGGCCAACCTTTAGCGAAACGCGCCCTAGAAATTGCCGCTTCAGGTGGCCATAACTTGTTATTTATTGGTCCTCCAGGAACAGGGAAAACCATGTTAGCCAATCGTTTACCTGATATTTTACCGCAAATGAACGAACGCGAAGCACTTGAAGTTGCGGCTATTCAGTCGATAAGTCAACAAGTCATTGATCAGCAATCTTGGTTTACCCGACCGTTTCGCGCTCCACATCACAGTGCATCGGCGGCTGCTTTAGTTGGCGGAGGTGGCCAACCCAAGCCGGGTGAGATCTCCCTGGCTCATCACGGCGTGTTGTTTTTAGATGAATTGCCTGAGTTTGAACGCAAGGTATTGGATGTATTGCGCGAGCCTATGGAGTCTGGTGAAGTGACTATTTCTCGGGCTTTGCACAAACAAACCTATCCCGCTGAATTTCAATTAATTGCGGCAATGAACCCAAGTCCCACTGGCTTTTATAACGATCACCGCAGCTCACCTGAACAAGTGTTGCGCTATCTCAATCGCCTCTCCGGCCCTTTTCTTGATCGCATAGATATTCAAATAGAAGTGGCGCGTTTACCAAAAGGCCTTTGGGCCAGAGACAATCGAGTCAACGAAGACAGTCTAACTATTCGCCAGCGTGTTCAGCAGTGCCGAAAGTATCAATTAACACGGCAACACAAAGCCAACGCCCGTTTAACCAGCCCAGAAATTAGGGAGTATTGCCATTTAACTGATGACGACAATGAATTTTTAGAGCTGGCGGTGGAAAAATTGGGGTTGTCGACTCGCGCTCACCACAAGATTTTAAAAATTGCCCGTACTATTGCCGACATGGAAGCAAAACCCAGCATTGAACATGCTCACCTTATTGAAGCTCTGTCTTATCGCGCCATGGATCGCTTACTTATTCATCTGACTCAAGCGGTGCGTGGATAATCATATGCCCTGTAATTAATGATTAGTATTAAAAAATTAGCGTATGGATTGTAAAAACGCATTGACTAAGGGTTGTTGCACGGTTTGATGCAAGCAACACACACCCAGATCAAAAGGTGCGATTTCCCCGACATTGGCTAAATATTGTACTCGATCTTTTACCGGACTGTTGTCCACCACCACGTTTGGAGCAATGCCTAGACCACAACCTAATGCCACCATACTGACTAATGCTTCATGTCCAGAAACAGTGGCATAGATATGTGGTTTACCTTGTTGTTTTTTGCGATACCAGTGATCAAAGCGTTTTCTGGCGGCACCGTGCTCTGGCAAAATCATCGGTATATCAGCCCAAGTAATGGTGTTGCGCTGCACCTCTTGCAACACTGGACAAGCGATCCGCGGCGCAATAACCGACAAAGGCACATAGGCTAAATGTTTAAAATATACGGTTCGCGACAGTTGCTCTGGCTTTACTGCAATGGCCAGTGTAACCGCCTTTTGTTGGACTTGCTCGACGGCATCAGCGGCATTACCCGTCGCAAGTACGATCTCAACCAAGGGATGCTGCCTGCGAAACCGCTCCAGTAGTGGCGGTAAATGACTATATGCGGCAGTTACTGAGCAATAAATATGCAGTTTTCCCTGCAATTCAGTTTGTTGCTGGTTTAACGACATCTGTAATAATTGCCATTGCTCTATTTGCTGCTCAGCATATTGTTGAAGCTGCTCACCCGCTGGCGTTAACGCCACGGTTCTATTATCTCGATGTAACACCTCAACACCGAGGGCATATTCAATTCGCTGTATCACTCGACTGAGGGTCGAGGTACTGACATGGTATGCCTTGGCGGTTCGCCCAAAGTGTAAACTTTTCGCAAGGTACACAAACATTTGCAATGATTTTATATCCATAGAAACCCCGATACTAATGGCAAACAGCTATATCGTTGCAAAAAACGCAACACAACAATGCAAATATATCATTTTAAGCAATACAAGTCTTGCGCTAACATGGTGTCATAGTCAAAAAATTGTGTCGCTGTAACTAGACAATTATCGAGGAACAACATGAGTAATTATTTTAATACCTTAAGTTTACGTGAAAAACTTAGCCAATTGGGCAAATGCCGTTTTATGGATCGCGCCGAATTTGACGACGGTTGCCAATTCATTAAAGACTGGAACATCGTTATTGTCGGTTGTGGCGCGCAAGGCTTAAACCAAGGTTTAAATATGCGTGATTCAGGTTTAAATATTTCATATGCGCTACGCGATGCCGCTATCAGTTCAAAGCGACAATCATGGCAATGGGCTACCGAGCACGGCTTTACTGTCGGCACTTATGAGCAATTAATTCCACAAGCAGATCTGGTGCTTAATTTAACTCCAGATAAACAGCATACCGCGGCTGTAGGCGCAGTAATGCCGCACATGAAACACGGCGCGACATTGGCGTATTCCCACGGTTTTAATATTGTTGAAGAAGGGATGCAAATTCGCCCTGATATTACTGTGGTGATGGTTGCGCCTAAATGTCCGGGTACTGAAGTACGCGAAGAGTACAAACGCGGCTTTGGGGTACCAACCCTGATCGCTGTTCATCCGGAAAACGATCCGCAAGGCAATGGTTTAGCCATAGCCAAAGCCTATGCTTCTGCCACCGGTGGTGATCGCGCTGGTGTACTTGAATCATCGTTTATCGCTGAAGTTAAGTCGGATCTTATGGGTGAGCAAACTATCTTATGTGGGATGTTGCAAACCGCAGCAATTCTTGGCCATAAACAACTGATCTCGCTTGGCATAGACGCCGCTTATGCGCGTAAATTATTACAATATGGCATTGAAACCGTTACTGAAGGTTTAAAACACGGCGGCATTACCAACATGATGGACCGCCTGTCGAATCCAGCTAAAATTAGAGCCTTTGATATGTCGGAACAACTGAAAGGCTTGTTGCGCCCGCTATTTGAAAAACACATGGATGATATCATTGAAGGCCACTTTTCCAGCACCATGATGCAAGACTGGGCCAATAACGACGCTGATCTATTGAAGTGGCGCGAGCAAACGGCAGAGTCGTCATTTGAGCAGGCCGCAGATTGCGATACCGAGATCACTGAGCAAGAATACTATGACAAAGGTATTTTTATTGTCGCTATGATCAAGGCAGGGGTTGAATTAGCTTTCGATACTATGGTTGCAGCCGGCATTGTTGAAGAATCAGCATATTACGAATCACTGCATGAAACACCATTAATTGCCAATTGTATTGCTCGCAATAAATTATACGAAATGAATGTGGTTATTTCAGATACAGCTGAATACGGTAATTATTTATTTACACATGCAGCACAGCCTTTATTAGCTGAATTTGCCAGTCAATTATCATTAGAAGACTTGGGCGGAGGCTTAGCTGACAATGCAACTGGTGTAGATAATTTGCGTTTAATTGAAGTGAACCAAGCAATCCGCAGTCATGGTGTGGAAAGTGTCGGTAAAACTCTTAGAGGCTATATGACTGATATGAAGCGCATCGTTGAGTCAACTCACTAAAGAGATTTTACAACGTTAGCTAGTTAAGCGGTATTACCAGATCAGCAATCATGGATAATGCCGCTTGGCGCTGCTAATTGCTTAGTTACTTGGATCTAACGATTGATCAACCACAGTATTTCGACCCTTTGATTTCGCTTGGTAAAGTAACGTATCGGCATCAACAATAAGCGCTGCTAGATCTTCGGCCTTAGTACAATCTAACACACCAATACTCAAGGTGAGGCCAAGTGATTTGATCATTTGGTTTCCACCAGTGTTTACTGCAACCCTGATCCTCTCAGCAAGATCTTTGGCCAATTCCAGCCGATAATTAGGTAACATGATCAGAAATTCGTCACCGCCTAAACGACCAATAAACCCCTGTTCAGGTAACAGCTTGTTACACTCAGCAACCACAAACTGCAACGATTGATCGCCTGCTAAATGGCCATAGGTATCATTGATGTGTTTAAAATTATCAATATCAATTAACAATAAAGAAATATCACTGGCTGAATTGGCGCAACGGTTAAGTGCTTGATGACTTTTCTCAAACAAGAAACGGCGATTATAAATACCCGTTAAATAATCAATTCTAGCGTGATGTTGAAACACTTTACGACTTCTAAATAGGTAATAACTAAATAGCGACAAACCAATAAAGGTAAATATACCTATGCCCAACAACAGGTAGACAAAGTCTTTTTCTGTTTGCTGTTTTTGTAACTTTAACTCTTGTATTTCAACGGTTTGTTGCAAAATTTTATTGTCTAATTCAGCAATGTTTTGCGAGTTGATTTTGGAAGTTGTTTGCGCTGCTGTGCCAGTCAATAAACGACGTTCACTGACTTCATGGTCAATTTGTTGCATCAACTGTTGGTTGGCCGCTAGATGATCATTAGCAACGAAATACTTGAATGCATTGACTTCACGCGACATTATCTGATGTTCAGGATATTGATTGGATAAAGCAGATAAATAATATTTAGCTTGAGCTACATCGCCCAATTGAAAATAATTGGCGATTAATGCTTCATAGACATTTTTGACAAAATAAGTCTCTGAAGTATTGTTTTGTTCAGCTAAGGCTTTGCTGAAATAATTATTACTTTGCGCTAATTTACCCTGTGCACTGGCTAAAAAACCCGATTTGTACAAAGCGAAAAAAGTAAAATCAGTAAACTGTCGTTGGCTTGTCGCTAAAGCAAACATTTGATCGATATGATGCTGCGCGAGATCAAAGTCCAGTCTCTCGATACTCACTTCGGTTAAGCTGTGTAACATGTTAAACATATCTTGATAGTCATTGACTTGCTGCCACTGTTGATAGGCGTTGAGCAGATACTGGTAAGATTTATCAAATAATTGATTTTTGCCGTAGATCAAGCCAGCAGCATTGTAGATCAAGGCATGAGTATTGGCCGACAATTGATGCTTTTTTGCCATGGCTAAAGCTTGATCTAGCAATGACAAGCCTTCAGAAAAATTATTTCGGTCAAATTGAAAACAAAAAGCATATTGCACATGGATCCTTACTTGGGTTTCAACTGAGATCTGGGGCACTAAGGATTGATAGGCTAATTTTCTCTGCGGACAATACACTTGCGGATCGTGAGTTTGCAGATACTTTACATAACTGCTTTCCAGCAAAATTTTGACGTATATCTCAGCAAAGTTATCTTTAATTCCACTGAGTTCAGTGAGGGATTGTGCAAACACCTGTAGCGCAGCATCAAATTGTTTGTTCTCCTCTAGAAGCGTACCCAACAATAACCAATACTCATGACGGGTAGCTGTATCCGCAGTTGTATATTTTTGTTGATTGTCTTGTAAAAACTGTAACCTGCTGTTGATGTTATCAAGTTGTTTAAGGGATGCGTTTAACTCATTAAGATTGTTTGCAAAGCATAACTTAATGACCATAAAACAACACATGACAACAACAGCTCTCATTTATGCCTCTTGCTAACAACTGACCGACAACGCTAAAATCAACAGCATCGAAATACACGTTAATAACAATAATAATAATGGAGAAACTGCTATTGATCATTAAAACCCAGTAAAAATAATCCCTGTTAGCCTGAACTCTAAAATACAAACTCTTGATCAATCTCGCACTTGGCCATCGCCGATCACCACAAATTTCTCTGTGGTTAACGACTCTATGCCCATGGGTCCATATGCGTGTAATTTACTGGTTGAGATACCAATTTCAGCACCTAAACCAAGCTGCCCTCCATCTGAAAAACGCGAAGAGGCATTAACCATAACCACAGACGAATTAATCGCTTTTACGAATTGCTGACATCGTGATACGTCTTGGCTAACAATGACTTCGGTGTGATCTGAACTGTATTCATTAATGTGTTCTAGCGCTTGCTCAAAGCTGTCAATAACTTTAACAGCAATTTCCTGCGCTAAGTATTCAGTGTGATAATCTTGATTTTGTGCCAATTTAGCACCTGTAAAGTAACCAAGGCTTTGTTCACAGGCGTGGATCACAACTGACGCGGCATCAGCTAATGCCCTATTGGCAAGAGGTAAAAATTCAGCAGCGATGTGCTGATCAACCAGTAGGGTTTCTATAGCATTGCAGGCACTGGGTTTTTGGGTTTTGCCATTGAGCAAAATATTTATGGCTTTGTTGAGATCGGCGTATTTATCAACAAACAAGTGGCAAACCCCTTTAAAGTGCTGAATAACTGGGATTTGACTGTGTTCAGTGACATAACGGATCAGACTTTCACCACCGCGCGGGATCACCACATCAATACTGTCCCTTTGCTTAAGCAGATCAGTAATGACTTCGCGCCGCGTATCAGTCACCACACTGACTATGTTGACATCAACATCATTGGCGTCGAGTACCTGATGAATACACTTGGCCAAAGCCATATTACTGTGAATAGCTTCTGAGCCGCCACGCAAAATAACCGCATTGCCAGATTTAATACACAAGGCAGCTGACTCGGCAGTGACATTGGGTCTAGCCTCATAAATCATGGCGATAACCCCTAAAGGGATGCGCATTTTACTGACTTGTATACCATTGGGTCGCACCGATGACTGACTCATAGCACCTATGGGATCAGCTAAATTGATGATCTCTCGAATAGCGTTAGAAATGTCGGCAATGCGCTCAGGGGTTAACAGTAAGCGGTCTAACATCGCTGCTGATGATCCTTTGGCTTTTCCATAAGCAATGTCTTGTTGGTTGGCGCTAATAATCTCAGCAGTTTGGCTATCTATTGCAGCGGCAATTTGCTTCAGTAAACTATCTTTGTCGACACTACTGAGTTGCGCAATCACTTTTGAGGCCTTGCGCGCCGCTTGCGCACTATTTACTATATTAAATGTCATTGATTGTTCTCTATTTCAGATTGTCGATTGTCTATTCTCGACGGACTTATGTCTCAGTTGTCTTGTTTATTCAAAGCTAACATCACCAGATCATCTCGATGGATCACCACTTTACTTGGACAACAACCCAAAACATCGTAAATTTGTTGGCTTTTAAGGCCTTTGATACGACCAAGATCGTGGCTACTGTATTGGCAGATACCTTTACCAATAAGCCGCTGCGACTGACAACACAACAAGTCAATTGATTCACCGGCAATAAAATCACCGAGCACATTTTTAACCCCAGAGGGCAGCAGTGACGCGCCTTGTGATTGCAAAGCGGCAACGGCTCCGCTGTCTAAATACAATTGACCATGGCTTTTTAAGGTGTGTTTCAACCAATGCTTACGGGCTTTGTATTGTGCTTGCCGAGCAACAAAGTGTGTACCTGGGTTGTTACCCTGTAATAACGAGGTAAAAACTTCACTGCGCTGACCGTTGAAAATAAAAGTATCGATGCCATTTTCAAAAGCTTTTTCCGCCGCTTCTATTTTAGTTGTCATCCCACCTGTAGCGGCAATATTAGTGGTAGTGCCTGCCATAGCGCGCAACTCGTCGGTGATCTCAGTGATCTTCGGTATCAACACCGCGTTTTTGTTGATCCGCGGATCACTATCATAAAGCCCATCGATATCAGTACAGATGAACAACCCATCAGCCTCACTAACTAAAGCCACTTGCGCAGCTAAATTGTCATTATCACCGACTTTAAGTTCGTCAGTGGCTACCGTATCATTTTCATTGACGATGGGAATAACCGCATTGTCTAGTAATGTGCGCAAGGTATTTTTAATATTGAGATAGCGCTGTCGATCTTTTAAATCGCCATGGGTGATCAATAATTGGCTACAAGGCAGCGTAAAAAGTTGTTGCCAAGTTGCCATCATTTGTATTTGACCAACCGCAGCCATTGCTTGTTTAGTTGGAATAGAAAGGGTGGGAGAGCCGTGTTGAATAAAGTTTCTACCCGCCGCCACACTGCCAGAAGAGACAATGATCACTTGGGTATTAGCCAGTTGGCATTGTGATACAAACTGAGCAATTGCCAGTAAATATTGCTCACTACACCCTTTATTTTCTGGTGCAATTAATGCACTACCCACTTTAACAACAACCCGTTTATATTTCATTATGCCCTCTCGTCTCACTCTCCTTAAGCATGCCTTGAAAGTGCAGCCAGTTGCAATCAGATTTTAGTGATTTAATAGATAAATTTTTTGTTTTTTGATTAATATTGAAATAACAAATTTCACTATGACAGGCAATAGCCAACCTCAGAACCAATAGTTAACATCACCTGCAATTTTATCTACAAAGATAAATCAGCCTAGATAGAGGATTGCTCAACCGTGAATTTATTTGTAGCTGAGGTTAATTATTAGCTGAAAGCAGCACAAAATAACCTTATGATAGAGTAAATAGCTTTTATTATATTAATATCATGTTCAATTTTTTACCGGCGCCATTAATTTTTTTATTGTCCTTTACCCTCTATCTATGCAATACATTATTGTGGCTGCTGCCAATTATTTTGTTTTCTTTTTTAAAAATGTTAGTGCCATTGCCTTTTTGGCAAAAAATAATGAGTTATCTATTAGATGCAATGGCCAGTAATTGGGTGGCCCTTAATACCATCAACCAATTGTTATTCACCAAAATGACCATAGAGGTCAACGGTTTGGAAAAATTAGAAAAAAAACAATGGTATTTAGTGGTTAGTAATCATCAAACTTGGGTAGATATCATCATATTGCAACGCATACTGCATGGTAAAATTCCCTTTTTAAAATTTTTCTTAAAACGCGAACTTATCTATGTGCCTTTGTTGGGAGTTGCTTGGTGGGCATTGGATTTTCCTTTTATGAAACGCTATAGCCAAAGTTTTATTAAAAAAAATCCACACCTCAAAGGCAAAGATGTCGAAACCACCAAAAAGGCCTGTGAAAAATTTAAACACAAACCGGTGAGTATCATGAACTTTGTCGAAGGTACCCGATTTACCGAACAAAAGCATGCCACACAGCAATCACCCTTCGAGCATTTGCTGAAGCCCAAAGCCGGTGGCATTGGCTTTGTATTGAGCACCATGGGCGATCAGCTCAATAAAGTATTGGATGTGACTATCTATTATCCCAAGGGTATTCCCAGTTTTGTTGACTTTTTGTTAGGAAAAATTAACACAGTGCAGGTCAACATAAACATCAAGACAGTTGATGATACGATAGCGGGTGATTATATAAACGACAGGACCTACAGGGTTGCCTTTCAAAAATGGATCAATCAACTGTGGTGCGATAAAAACCAACTGTTGATAGATTTATCTAAGCAAAACCAAAAGGATAGTTAATGTTAGTGATTATTGAAGCTTGGTTAATAGAACACGGGATCGCCAGTAATTATTTAACTTTTGCGACTCTTACCTTAGGTAGTGTGATTATCTTAGTACTGTGTGCAATGAGTTTTTATCTCACTCGCCACCAACTCTTGATTAGAGTAGAAAAAGTTGTGCAAAAGTCGCGTAATACATGGGATAACGTATTGGCTGAAAACCATGTTTTTGTGCGCATTTCCTTACTGTTACCACTGTTATTATTATTATTTTTAATTCCTATCTTTATTTTAGCCGATAACGTTTATTACAACTTTCTCCAAATCGCCGCAAAAATAGCCATCACATTTCAGGTGGCGAGATGCTTAACCGCCTTGCTCAATGTGATCAACAGCGTTTCAAAAAACACTGCAAGAGATCGCTATCTTCCCCTAAATGCGACGATTCAAGTGGTAAAGTTAGTGGTTTATTTAATTGCCACTATTCTCGCCATATCACTGATATTAGGCGAATCACCGCTTTATTTATTGAGTGGTTTAGGGGCATTAACCGCGGTGCTATTGTTAGTTTTTCAAGATACAATCAAAGGGTTAGTTGCAAGTATTCAAATATCAGCAAATCGGATGTTAGCCCCTGGAGATTGGATCGAAATACCCCATTACGGTGCCGATGGTGATGTGTTAGAAATAGGGCTGAATACCGTCAAAGTACAAAATTTTGATAATACGGTAACCACTGTACCTACCTATGCACTGATCAGTGGCTCTTTTAAAAATTGGCGAGATATGTTCAATTCTGGCGGCAGGCGCATTAAACGCACGATCATCATCGATGTCGCTAGTATTGCTTTTAGTCAACCAGATGACATTGAAAAACAAAGTAAAATTAATCTGTTAAGCCACTACTTAACCGAAAAAAAACAAGTTATAGCCGCTCATAATGACACCCTAGGCGAAAATGCAAGCTTGCCAATAAATCAACGACAGTTAACCAATATAGGTACGTTTCGCGCCTATATTGAAGCGTATTTACACCAGCACGATAAAGTCAATAGTCAAATGACTTGCATGGTCAGACAACTGCAAGCAACGCCTAGTGGTTTACCCTTAGAGCTGTATTTTTTTAGTGTCGATCAAAACTGGGTGAATTATGAAAAAATTCAAGCAGATATATTTGACCATTTGTATGCAATGGCACCGCAATTCCATTTGCGTATTTTTCAACACCCGTCAGGCAACGATTGGCGTAAACGCGATGAGACTTGCTAATACAGCAATAACACTAACGTTGTCTAATGACACCTTCTTGCATAGTAGAGGCCACTAATTCACCTTGTTGGTTGAAAATTTGTCCTTTAACTAAGCCTCTACAGCCTGAGGCGTTTGGACTATCGATCACGTATAAAAGCCACTCATCAAAACGGAAAGGTCGGTGAAACCACATCGAATGGTCGATAGTGGCAATTTGTAAGTTGGGTTGCCAATGACTCAATCCATGACTGAATAATGCAGTGGGTAAAAAATGAAAATCAGAAGTATACGCCAGCATGTAAGTATGAATGCGCAAATCATCAGGTAATTTACCATTGGCTTTGATCCACAAGTGACATAGCGGTTTAGTTTTACTGGGGTTAATCCAGTCGTATTGCTCAACGGGCTTCAAAATAACTGGTTTTTCCGCCAAGAATTTGCCGCGAATATGCTCGGGGATATGCTGCTTGTTATCAATAATAAAATCGGTAAATGACGGCAGACTTTCCGGATCGGGTACATTGGGCATAGTATTTTGATGCTCAATCCCTCGCTCTGTGATCTGAAAAGACGCGGTTAAATAGAATATTGTTTTACCGTGCTGTATGGCTTTTACTCGACGCGTAGTAAAACTTGTTCCATCGCGAATATTTTCCACTTCGTACACTATAGGCTTTGTCGCGTCGCCGGGGCGAAGAAAATAAGAATGTAATGAGTGTACATGACGCAATGGATCTACCGTTTCTTGTGCTGCGGATAATGCTTGCCCCATCACTTGCCCACCAAAAAGGGCTTTGAAGCCGAGGTCTTGACTTTGACCTCGATACAAACCTTGCTCAATAGTTTCTAATTTTAATAACGACAATAAGTCGTTTAATACTTGCCCCATTAATGCTCCGTACCATTTAATTGAGTGTTGCTAATTAATATGCTGCAATTATACTGAGATATTTGCCATCACAAAAGTCATTCTGCGGTGAATATTCGCCATCACCCGATCCAACGGAGCCAATATATAACCACAATAGTTGTGGATAAAGTGGAGATATACTTGCTTAAAAGCTTACTAATTGACCATTTTAGTTCAAAAAAATAGCGTGACCAACTCTAATTTATAAATAAAAAACAAATTAAAACAATAATATAAAACTTTATGGAAATATTTTTTAATTTGCTAGTTTACAAGCCAATATCATTGTCTATAATGCACTTAGAGCTGCTAAAGCTCGATAAGGGCAAATCTAGTGAAAGCTAGAGACGCAAAGTCACCGGTCTAAGGGGAAACCTATGATAGCGGAACTGCCGAATTTAGATATAGTGGGGGCTTGTCTAGCTTTCCTACGTTCACTATCCTTCTCTGCGGTGACTTTTGCGTGCCTTCACTTCTTTTGTATTTATTTCGAAACTTGTAAATCTGCTAATTTTTTGACCAAATAATCATTGATAACTTGTTCAAGCATGCTTAACGGCATTGAGCCATTGGCTAAAATCTGATCGTGAAACTCTCTTAAGTCAAAATCCGCTGCTAACATTTGCTCGGCCTTGGCGCGCAAGCGTTTAATAGTAAGCTCGCCAATTTTATAAGAAAGGGCTTGTCCAGGCCAAGAGATATAGCGATCTATCTCAGAATACACATTGTGCAAAGACAGTGCGGTATTATTGGCTAAATACTGTACCGCCTTATCTCTGCTCCATCCTTTACTGTGCATGCCAGTGTCTACAACCAAGCGACAGGCCCGCCACATTTCATAAGTTAGTCGGCCAAAATCACTGTAAGGATCTTGATAAAATCCGGCTTCAATGCCCAGAAACTCGGCATACAGCCCCCAGCCCTCACCAAAAGCTGAAATATAGGTACGCGACCTAAATTCAGGCACATTGGTCATTTCACGGGCAATAGCCCCTTGTAAATGATGCCCAGGCACCGCTTCATGGAGGGTTAACGCCTCCAACACATACAATGGCCTTTTATCAAGACGATAAGTATTTACCCAATAATAACCGGCTTGTCCCTCACGTGAAGGCCCGGAATAACGGCCAGTGGTATACTTTGGCGCGATACTTTTTGGCACAGCGACAACACCATAAGGTGTGCGCGGTAACAATTTGAAAAGTTTGGGTAACTGCGCATCCATTTTTTTAGCGATATATGAAGCTTCTGTTAATAATTGTCTAGCACTGGTTGCGTAAAACTGCGGATCGGTTCGTAAAAATTCGATGAAACTGGCAAAATCCCCCTCAAAATCTAGCTGTTCAATAATATCTTCCATTTCGCCGCGAATTCGCTTTACTTCAGTAAGTCCTTGTTGATGTATCTGTTCGGCTGTTAGCGGTAAAGTGGTATAGTGTGCAACTCTATTTTGATAATAATCATCGCCATTGGGCAAAGAACTGGCGGCAATATTCTGGCGGGCATTAGGCTGATAACGATCAACCATGAAGTCATAGTACTTTTGATAGCTGGGCACGACAAACTGTTCGATAAAAAGCCTTGCCTGGTTGCGCAACGCGTGTTGTTGCGCCTCAGGTATATGTTTTACTATGTTGTTAAATGGCCGATAGTATTCACTTTTAGTTGCGTCGTCGGTAATGAACGCTTGAATAGATTGCTCAAAACCGACTAATACTTCAGCGGGCTGAGTGATGCCTTCTTTGATACCTTGCTCCATCCAATACATTTGCTGATCGAAGTATTGAGGTAAAGCCTGTAAACGTGCAAGGTAATCAATATAGTCCTGTTGCTCAGTAAAGTTAACTCGTCGGTGCATCCAACTTATACTGGCGTGAAAACCCGACTCAGCAGTCAACGGCATATAGTGTTCTTTGTTGTTATAACTATCGATTTGATTTTTTAATAGGTAACCTAGTACTGACCAATTGATTTTGTCTTGTAATGACAGATCATCGGCAGTAATTGCCATTAATTGTCGATATATTTGCCCAGTTCGCTGCTGTTGAGCCGCCAATGTTGCTGGTGATAAATCCGGTAGATAGGCATTGGTATCACCAACCAATGGTTGGTTAAAAGGACTCATTTGCCGATAGTGATCACTGTGTTCAGCAATGACAGCGGCTAGTTCAGTCGCGGCATTATTACTTACCTGCTTAGTCAATTGGCTACACGCCATCACAGCTAATAACCCAAAAATCACAACCAGATATTTCATTTTGTTTGAAACCGGCAAAAGCATAAATATTACTCTAACAAAGACAAGTAAACTTTGTAGATTGTATAATATGCCTATTTTTGATACAAGAAATTGAATTTCAACATGAATATGTTATTTAATTGCTAGCAAAGACTTTTTTAACTAGCACTTTTGTTCAATTTACTAGAGAATACATTACTGACAATCATTCATATTTCGTTTAAAAGGTGAGGTAATGAGATATCATGATTCCATAAAGACAGCACAGAGTAGAAATACCCTAGCTATAAAACAATTGAAGCTTTGGCATCTTGCCCCTACGCCTATCAATTATGCTGTTTGTTATGAATATATTATCGGCGACAATCAGCAAATAATCTCGGTAATAAAACAACATCTTGAATCAGGTAAACCGCTTAATAACTTTCTTTTCGATCAACTCTATCGAGACGTTATTTTAGGGCAAAGTAACTTCCGTGATGAAATTATTACTGATATTGATATGTTAATTACTGACATACAACAAAGTACTCAGCATTCATCGCGATCATTGAGCCAATTTATCAAGCAAGTTGATGCCAGCATCGATGATTTTCACTCCAAAAACAGTCAGAAAATCGATCGCGCAATTGCACAAGTAAAAAAAGCCTCATTGCAATTTAAAAGACAGCAAAATCAATTGGCCAAGCAATTATTTGCTTCACAACAACAATCTAAATCACTGCAAACTGAACTCGACGAAGTGCGCAAAGATATTTATTTAGATCCCCTGACTGGCTTGTATAATCAAAAAGCCTTTAACCACCATATTGAACTCTGGACTAGCGCCGATCCCGACAAACAGGTCTCAGCCATTGTTATCAATGTTGATTCGCTAAATCAGATCAAACAACAATTTGGTGAGCTGATCAGTGATGTCCTGCTATCAAAAATTGCCAATAAAATTAACAGCTATGTTGGCGAAAGTGGTTTACCTGTGCGCTCAGGTAGTGATGAATTCCTGATTTTATTACCGGAAATCGATAAAAATATTGTCACTGAAATTGCTGAAAAAATTCGTCAAGGCGTTGAAAAATTGCGTTTCATTAATAATAAGTCGGGGGTGCGTTTACCTAAAATGACGGTTTGTTTAGGGGTCACCGATTTTCGTTTATCGCAAAATGTGCAGTCGGTTATTGACAAGGCAAGGATATTAGTTGATGACATGCAACTCAATGGCCATAACAAACTGAAAGTTATCCCTTAGTTTACGGTGATTTTTGCCGATCTTGCACTTTATATCACTGTATTGCAATACGCTGAATAAGCTGTTCGATATTTTGCTCCGAATACACTTCAATATCATTTTTGATTAATAGCGCTGCGGTAACACCTTGACCCGGTATTTTATTCCCTTGAAAACTGCCATCATACACTTGACTACTGCCACAAGACGGGCTTGATTCTTTCAACAAAGCAAAGCGAATATGGTGGCGTTGGCAAAGATCCAGAGCGAGTTGCGCACCACGGCTAAATTCAGTTGTCACATCCACTCCTTGCTGGGTGATAATACTTCCTGTATGTGAGTTAATTTCAGCGGGAGCACGGGGAACAGACAAACCACCAGCAACTTCCGGGCAAATAGCGATCAAGCGCTGCTGCGCTTGCCATTGCTTTAATACAAGATGCAGTACTTGTTGACTTTTACCGTCATATCTTACTTTTTCACCGAGCAAACAAGCACTGACCAATATTTTATCCATCAATCACATTGCCGCATGTAATCGGAAAGAGCCGGCAACTGTTGTTCAGAGACTAAATCACATGCCTCTATCCACATGGTCTCTATACAAGATTCAAGTTGCAGATAAAAAAAATGCTGTCGCCAACTAAAGCGCAAACAGCCTCGATCAGCACCAACAACAAATTCAATTTTCTCAAATTCATTATATTTTGCCAATACCGCTTGAATAAGACAAGCGAAGCTATCTTGTGAGTGATCAGTGGAGCTGATCAGCAATAATGTACCCTGATCATCGTGTTTAGTTGATAAGTTAATTGTTGTCACGCTGCTTTTAAATATTGAACTTAGCCTGACTATAATATAATAAAAAAAAGCAAAGACAGCATTAAGGTTTTTACATATAATTAGAAGTGGCTTACAAAAATTAATCAATCAATCATTAAGAGAGATAAAGTTATGAATAAACTTACTTTAGCTGCGATAGCTACTGTGATGTTCGCATCTCCAACATTTGCTGCTGACATTGAAGCGGGTAAAGCTAAATCTGCAACATGCGCTGCATGTCATGGCGCTGATGGTGTTTCAGCAATTCCAATGTATCCTAATTTAGCAGGTCAAAAAGAAATGTATCTGGCCAAACAACTGAAAGAATTTAAATCAGGTGTGCGCAAAGATGCTGTGATGTCAGCGATGGCCATGCCATTAACTGATGCAGATATTGCCAACCTTTCTGCTTATTACGCCAGCCTAAAATAATTTCACCGAGTTAGGTTAAGTTGACAAAAAAGCGCTCTAAGGGCGCTTTTTTATTGATATTTTTTAGCGGGGGATATACCGCAACTTATACTACAAAGCAGATTACGACTTATAACGCAGCTTTCATCGCAACTTATACGACAACTTAAATTACAACTCATGTTGTAACTTTAACCGCAGCCTGTATCACATATATTTCAACTTATATTGAAATAACCGCGCAGTGATAACCTACTCACCTTAAGCGGTATTGTTTCAATGCAAATCAGGATTGTAAAAAAACGCTGTTTAGCTGCGACTCACTGGTTATGTATGTTAAGTAACGATCTTCAGGTACTATTGGCAGTTAATATTTTCAATGATTGTATATGTTCAATGATTATATATGTTCTGTGATCAGGGCTAAAAATGGCTGGCCGTAGCGTTGTAGCTTAGTATCACCAATACCGTTAATCGTTAACATTTCAGTTGTGGTCGATGGTTTAAACTTGGCCAATTCAGATAAAGTAGCATCATTAAAAACGATATAAGGCGGAATATCTTCTGCATCGGCGATCTCTTTACGCAACTGCCGTAACTTGGCAAAAAGCTTTCGATCATAGTTCTTGGTCGACTTATTTTGCTGCCAATAACTTGCTTTTTGTAGGCGCGGTGTAGCCAATTGCAGCTGTATATCACCAACCAAAACCCCTCTAGCTGCTTGGGTTAAACACAAGGCAGAATTTTGTGAAATATCTTGTTGCAAATACCCCAAGTGAATTAACTGTCTGATAATAGCATGCCAGTAACCTGGCGTTTTATCCTTACCTAAACCGAATGTCGACACTGTATCATGACCCAACGCAATTATTTGCTCAGTATTTTGGCCCCGTAAAACATCAATAACATGTGCTATATTACCTTGCTGCTCTATGCGATAAACACAAGATAATACCTTTTGTGCCGCTACTGAACCGTCAAACTTGCTGGGTGGATCTAGACAGATATCACAATTTCCACAGGCTTGTTCAGTATATTCGGCAAAATAGTTGAGCACTAATTGTCGCCGGCATGTTTGTGCATCAATAAAGCCTTGTACCGCTTGAAACCGCTGTAATTCAACATGTGTTCGCTGACTATTCTCACCTTGCTGAATGCGTTTATTGATCCGTTCAGCATCGCCTTGATCAAATAAAAATAATGCTTCAGAAGGCAAGCCATCTCTGCCTGCTCGGCCGATCTCTTGATAGTAGGATTCAAGGGTACGCGGTGGCTCAAAATGTATGACATAACGAATATTGGATTTATTGATCCCTAATCCAAAGGCAATAGTTGCTATCACTAATTGAATATTGTCTTTAGCAAAACCGTCTTGTACCGCGTTGCGAATTTCAACATCTAAACCCGCGTGGTAAGCCGCGCAATTAATGCCAAAACCCGCTAATGATGCGGTTAATTTTTCCACCTGCCAGCGACTATTACAATAAATAATGCCGCATTCGTCAGCGCGTTTTTTCACGTAACTCAACACCTGTTGCGTACCTTGGTATTTGTCTGCCATGGTAAGGCGAATATTAGGTCGATCAAAACTGTCCAAATGGATATAAGGCGATGTCAACGCTAGTTGTTGCAAAATGTCTTTACGGGTGGTGACATCAGCGGTGGCGGTAAGAGCAATAACAGGTACATTGGGAAAGTATTGTTTTACTTGATCAAGCTTAGTATAAGCAGGTCGAAAATCATGCCCCCACTGTGAAATACAATGGGCTTCATCAATGGCAAATAAACTCACGGTGAGTTGTTGTAAACCTTGGATAAACAAATAATGGGTCAAGCGCTCGGGGGCAACGTAAAGGAGTTTAATTTCATTATTGGCCAAACGTTGAAAAGTGTCATTGATGGCCTCTGATGATAAGCTTGAATTGACATAGGCAGCACTTATCCCCTGTCTGTTTAACGCATCCACTTGATCTTTCATCAGGGCAATTAACGGTGATATAACAATAGTAATACCGGGCAACTGAGTGGCCGGTAACTGATAACACAATGACTTACCTCCACCCGTTGGCATTAGCACCAAACAATCTTGACCTTGCAACACTTGATTAATAATGTCTTCTTGGCCTTGTCGAAATTGATCGTAACCAAAAAAATACTTTAGTGCTTGTTGCAAGGTGGTGTGCGATAGATTAGCTGCAAAGTGATCCAACACGAGGTCTTCATAAATAGCTTAGGTACCTTTATTTTAACTGATCGCGAGGCTGAAACAGAGAAATATTTTTAATCTGATTAAATTAAGTGCTACTCTTAATTCAAACTCATCAGACCAGATAGCTTTGTATGCAACAAACCAAACTTCTCGAGGAAATTGCGCAATTTTGGACTAAGGATATGCCTTTCAATCAATTACTCGGTTTAGAAATCACCAAGTTTAACAGCCAACAATCAGAAATTCGCTTCCAGTGGCAAGATAAACTCATTGGCAATCCCATTCAAAAAATACTACACGGTGGTGTGACCGCTACTGTGCTCGATGTTGCTGGCGGGGTCGTTGCTGCGGCAAATATCATAGAACAATTAGAGTTAGTGACGGCTGAAACTATTCACCACAACTTGCGCAAATTGGGCACTATTGATTTACGCACCGATTATTTGCGCCCGGGGAGAGGTAAAGAGTTTATTGCCACGGCTAAAATCATTCGCGGAGGTAATAAAGTGGCTGTAGCTAGAATGGAACTGCACAACGAAAAAAATGACCACATAGCCTTTGGTACTGGCACTTATATGGTAGGTTAGCATTGACTTAGATTTAAATTATCGCGGTGTGTCTAGTGAGGTTGACAGGGTTTGTTAGTTTGCTGCTCACACCGAAACAACTGGGTTGATAAACAAATCATTACAATGTTTATTAAGCTTGCCATCACCCATTTCATTAACGCTGCCATCAACGCTGCAGTTACACCCGCCTCATAAACCCCTGATCAACCCAGCCGAGGTGATCTCAAGGGCTGTGATAACGTGAAATTTTGTTGACAGCCCAAACCAACAATAGATTGCAACCACAATGAAAAGACAATTTATTCTGCTACAATATCGTTTTTCATACTTTAAGCATTCGCGATGATAGATACCGAAAAATCAACACAGCGCACTGGTGTTATCAATGCCATTAGTGCCTATCTCCTGTGGGGATTAGCACCAATTTACTTTAAATTGATCGACATGATTTCCCCACAAGAAATCATGGTGCATCGCATTATTTGGTCATCAGCGCTATTACTAGTGATCATAATATTAAGCCAAAAATGGCAGAAATTAATAGTGATATTGCGCCAACCAAGCACCATCGCTAAGTTGAGTATTACCGCCTTGTTTTTAGGGGTTAACTGGTTTCTATTTATTTGGGCGGTGAATAATGACCACTTACTGGATGCCAGTCTTGGGTATTTTATTAACCCCTTATTTAGCGTCGCTTTAGGAGTGATATTTTTAGGTGAAAAATTGCGGTCATGGCAGCGTTTTGCCGTGGTTTTAGCGGTTTTTGGAGTACTGATCCAACTGATCGCGATTGGCTCATTACCTCTGATCTCACTGGGCTTGGCCGGTACTTTTGGCGTGTATGGCTTACTGAGAAAGAAGCTACATATAGATTCCCTAATTGGTTTGTTTATTGAATCACTGATGATGCTACCCATAGCACTGTTGTATTGGCAATTTTTTATCAGTAGTGACACCAGTAACTTATTAGACAACCCAATGACACTCAATGGCTTGCTTGTTTGTGCTGGTATTGTCACCACAGCACCCTTGCTCTGCTTCACTGCCGCAGCCAAAAGACTGACCTTATCGACCGTGGGATTTTTTCAGTACATAGGCCCAAGCATCATGTTTGTGCTTGCCACCTTTTATTATCAAGAAGCACTGCTCACTGGAAAACTCATTACTTTTATACTGATTTGGCTTGCTTTGCTTATTTACAGTGTCGATTCCATTCGTTTTCATCGTCACACCAACAAACAACTCAACAATTAGGCCTTATTGAGTTGTGCCATTGGTTGCTATTACAAATGGTTTTACTGATATTATCCTGCTGGCTTTAATCAATGATCATTATTCAGTTTCGCCGGCACTGACAATCTGATTGCGGCCATTCTCTTTGGCGCAATAAAGCGCTTGGTCAGCATCACTCATTTGTTTAGCGAGGGATGTTGACGCAGAGAAATTCAAGCCGATACTAATAGTAAATGCGATGTGATGTTGTTCAAAGTTAATTTGCGATACAGAAACATCGCGCCGTAAATCATCAAATTTATTATAGAGCTGATCATTATCGATACCCGGCATTAATATCGCGAACTCTTCACCGCCTAAACGAGCTAATAAACCATTGCCAAAGTGCTTGCGCATATACAGAGCTAATACTTTAAGAATGTGATCGCCAGCATCGTGCCCGAAGTTATCATTGACCTTTTTAAAATAATCAATATCTAACATCGCCAAGCAATAGGGAACATCGCCTTTAAGATAATTGGCTATTCGCTGTTCAGCTTGTTCAAAAAACGATCTTCTATTGGGTAACTCAGTTAAATAGTCAGTATTGGCTGCTTTTTGGATCTGCTCAATGTTGTGTAAGTTATCTATGTTTTGTGTCATACGACAGTAAAATTCTTCTGGACAGAAGGGTTTGCGCAAGAAGTCATCGGCACCATTTTTGATAAATCGCGCTGAATGCATACCATTAGTGGCTCCAGAAATACCAATAATCGCCAATTGATCACGGTTATAACTTTTGCGTATTTCATTGGTTAGCTCGATACCATCCATTTCTGGCATCTCCAGATCCGTGATCACCATTTTGATGTTTTTATGTTTTTTGAGGATATCTAGTGCTTTTTTTCCGTTATCCGCATCATAAACACTAAAATTTCTGCGCTTCAATAACTCGACCACGTGATTGCGTGCAGATAAAGAATCATCAACAACCAAGATGCCATCAGCACTGTTGGTGATCTGCCAGTGCAATACCCTTTTTAAATACATAAACGCTTGACTATTTTCTTTGGGAATATAATCAATGACCGGCAGAGACAAGATTTTTTGGCGTGTCACTTCATCCATCTTACCTGTCATCACCACACTGGCAATGCCCCGTGATAACACATAAGCTATCGCTTCACCATCGGGCGCATCGGGTAACGCATAATCAATGGTGGCGGCAAAAAAATCGGTATTGCCCTGTAATAAAGATTCAACTTCAGCTAAATTGCTCGCAACCGTTACTTCATAGTTTAATGCTTGGCCAATTTTTGTAATAACAGCTGCAATTGCTTTACTGTCTTCAACCACCAATAATTTTTTTAACATAACACCCTACTTTTTATAACGCCTGCAAGTTTGCATAGGCTACAACTAACCATTTACATCCTACATCGGCAAAATTGACTTGTATACGACTTTGCGCACCGCTGCCTTCAAAATTTAACACCACCCCTTCGCCAAATTTTTGATGCACAACCGATTGACCTAAACTAAAACCAGTTTTTTCGAATGTTTCCATCGTAATAGTCGCTGAAAATCGGCCAGTGGTTGCCGGTCGTGACACTTGATTTTGCAAACGAATTTCGTCAATACATTCATCTGGTAACTCGCGCAAGAATCGACTGGCTTGGTGATACTTTTCCTGACCGTATAAACGACGACTTTCAGCATGGCATAAATACAACTTCTGCATTGCCCGAGTCATACCAACATAGCACAACCTGCGCTCTTCCTCTAAACGGCCCACTTCCTCGACGGATTGTTGCGACGGAAACATCCCTTCTTCTAATCCGGCGATAAATACCAGAGAAAACTCTAAGCCTTTGGCTGAGTGCATGGTCATTAATTGCACTGCCGGTTCGTGTTGATCAGCTTGAGACTCTCCTGACTCTAACGCCGCATGAGTCAGAAATCCGGTTAATTTTGTTTGTTCATCCTCTAATTCAGGTTCCATTTCAAAGGTTTGGCAGGCAGTGATCAATTCATTGAGGTTTTCTACTCTGGCTTCGCCACGCTCGCCTTTTTCCGCCTGATACATAGCTTTTAAACCACTGTGCTGGATAATAAAGTTAGCTTGTTGATCTAAGTCTAAATTGGCTGAATCATCTTCGAGTTGGTCAATAATATTGATAAATTGCCTAATAACTTTTGCACTTCGGCCTTTGAGTTCGTCATTCTTTAACATGGTTTGGCAAGTTTGCCACATGGTTAATTGCAAACTCTTAGCCGCATCTCTGACCAACATCAATGTTTGGTTACCAATACCTCGAGTCGGCGTATTAATGATCCGCTCAAATGCCGCGTCATCATCCCTATTATTAATTAAGCGCATGTAAGCCAAAGCGTCTTTGATTTCTTGCCGTTCGAAAAAGCGCACTCCGCCATAAATTCGGTAGGGCAATTGCGCTTGAATTAACGCCTCTTCTAACAGTCGGGATTGGGCATTACTTCGATATAAAATAGCAATGTCATCTAAGCTTTTCGGTTGCAGATCTGATTTCTCATCAACCCAAGCTTGAATTCGTCCGGCAATAAACCGCGCTTCATCAATTTCGTTAAAGGCAGTATAAATAGCGATTTTTTCACCGGCATCGTCTTGTGTCCAAAGTTCCTTGCCTAGACGATTATTATTGTTGGCAATCAGCTTATTGGCGGCTTTTAAAATATTGGCGGTAGAGCGATAGTTTTGCTCTAACCTAATGGTTTCGACCTGCGGAAAATCTTTGCTAAAACGTTGGATATTCTCTATTTTTGCACCACGCCAACCATAAATGGATTGATCATCATCACCGACAATCATCACTTTACCTTGCTCTTTACCAAGTAAACTCAACCATGCATATTGCACCGCGTTAGTATCTTGGAATTCATCGACTAACACATGGGAAAAGCGTTGTTGATAATGGTTCAATAATACCGGGTTGTTGAGCCAAAGTTCATGAGCACGCAACAGTAATTCGGCAAAATCAACCAAGCCAGCGCGGTCACATGCCTCTTGGTATGCCTGATAGACTTTAACAAAGGTTTGTTCGGTTTGATCGTCATAACTTTCGATGTGTTGAGGCCGTAGACCTTCATCTTTTTTACCATTGATGTACCACTGCATTTGTTTCGGTGGCCAGCGCTTTTCATCGAGAGCAAGGGCACGTACCACCCTCTTAATTAAACGCAGCTGATCATCAGAGTCTAACACTTGGAAACTCTGCGGTAGGTTAGCCTCTTGAAAGTGCATGCGTAACAAGCGGTGAGCTAAGCCATGAAAAGTCCCCACCCACATGCCATGCACATTGCCGCCCACGGTTTGCTCAACTCGACTGCGCATTTCCGCCGCCGCTTTATTGGTAAAAGTCACGGCTAAAATACTGTGGGCAGAGAAGTTTTCAACCTTCATTAGCCAAGCAATGCGCTGCACTAACACGCGGGTTTTACCACTGCCAGCCCCAGCTAATACCAGCATATTTTGCAATGGCGCAGCAACAACGTCGCGTTGCTTATCATTAAGGGAGTCTAATAATTCGGAAACATCCATAAAAAGTAAATATCAACAGTGATCAATGGCTAGAGTATAACAAGCCTTGAAACCAACAACAGCAGATAATCATACAAAGCCACTAATATAAATTGCTCAACAGGTTAACTGGAGGTTTGTGACCATCGCCTCGGCATCAGTGTTGTTTAATGTCGCTATCACTAGTGCAATAGTGACGGGGAAGTTTTGCCAACTGACTTACATGACTTTGGGTTCTGTTGTTAATATTCCCATTGACGCCCATAAATTACAGTTGTAATATCTACATTAACATTACAACTGTAATCTTTAAAAATTTTTAATTTTACATCTTTAGCAAGCAATATTCAGCAAGCATTATTTAGGATAATTCATGAAAGTATTTATGAGCTGTTTGGTTCTTGTCTTTTCTAGTTTTAGCGCAACGGCAATTGTTATTCGCCATGATGTAGATGATCAAAGGTATCTGGCCAAAGGCTCTAAATTTTTGCCGTTGGCCACTCTCTATGTTGACGGTGCCCATGGCACCTTGATCCAACCGAATTGGATAGTCACTGCCGCTCACGCAACGTTCTGTATTAGTTCAGGCAGTTATATTCAATTGAAGAACCGTCTCCATGAAGTTGAAAGTGTATTTGTTCACAAAGGCTATCAGCCTGGTAAAAGCCATGACATTGCACTGATCAAATTAGTGAATGCAATAGACAATATAAAACCCGCGATCCTTTATGAACAAACCGACGAGGTTGGCATCAAAGCTTGGTTTATAGGTATTGGCGGCACTGGCAATGGGTTGACCGGACAAACAATTGATAATGTTGACAATGGCGGTATTTTACGAAAAGCTCAAAATGGAGTCGATGACGCAAAAGGCCCCTTGTTGAAATTCACCTTTGATAAAGGTGACGCTGCATTGCCATTAGAAGGCGTGTCTGGCGGAGGTGACAGCGGTGGACCAGCTTACTTTACTCGTGGCAATACACACTACTTACTTGGGATCAGCTCTAGAGTTGAAGGCCAAGGTATCGGAAGGTACGGTGTCATGGAAGTGTACTCACGGATCTCATTTTTCAGATCTTGGATTGAACAAATCATCACTTCTGGATCAGAACAAAGACAACTATTGGCACTTCCTAAACTTTCAAAACTTCCCTCTGGATTGACTGAACAAATATTACCTGAGGTGTGCTCTGATATTGGTTTACAATAAAATGCAGCACAACATTACTGACGGCAACCTATTTAATCACCTTCTGTGTTCCCACAATTATTACCGCTTTTAAATCAATAGATTATGAAGTCATTTTTTAATCCGGCTTTCATCTTGATCTTCATCAGCTAACAATGAAGTGAGCACTTTTTCGAAAGAATTAAATATAAGTGGATTTAACGTAGTGATAATACCAAACAAAATTAATAAATTATAATAGTTGACATCAAAAGGCGATTCGCCCGCCTTTAACAAATATACATTTGCTAAATAGATTGCTAAATAAATAGATAAGAATAATAACGTAATCGTTATGGTTATTTTTTTCTGGCATTTTTGCATTGCCTCTTTAATTTTTTGTGCTTTCATTT
>JBELHO010000012.1:0-42718 GCA_042091375.1 Thalassotalea sp.
GTGCACCGTCACAGGTATCTGGAGGTGAGCGATAATAACCGGGTGAGCTACTACATCCCAACAACAATAAGCTAAATAAAAAAGTGGCTATACATTTCATTAAAAATTCCAGATGACTTAATTTATTGACAATACAACAACATAACACACTATATGTTGAGGCAATTAACTATTATTATAAATGCGCAATGATGCAGGAGTTCAACTGTTAATAAATAGCTATTGACGCCAGAATCTATTTTTATCTGTAAACTTATTCACTCGGCCAGTGAGCTCAAGCAAAAAGTTCTCCATTAATATTTCTGTGCAGCCTTGAAGCTAGACTGCCTTTTAACAATTAAATTCCTTGTGTAACTCTTGGCTATGATCCAATAAACTGATTTTTGCAACCATCTTGCACAACAAATTCAAACATGACTATATACATTGATATATGGCTCCGTGATTACATAAAACACATATCTAGTATTGATTGTTCTTTTCTACGCTGTGCGAACACACTAATTTTCTAACTCTAAAAGCAGTGTATAAGAATATACACCACCTAAAAAATAGCTGTTAGGAATGACCTTTTTAACTACCCAGCCATCTTTATTTAAAGACGAGATTTGATCATTCAGCGCATTCACATCAAGTGAGCTTGCCCAGAAAGTTTTTTTCTTGAACTCGATTATGCGTTGCAATGTTAACATCCTTAATTTCAGCTCAACAAACTACATCAACTACCCAAACGGTAATAAAAAAGGCTAAACACTGGGTTTAGCCTTAACTTTTTGTTCTTTTCTAGGAAGGTTTTACAGCAAGCTAGAAAGTATAGTGTTTAACGTCTCACTAGGACGCATGGCCTGTGATGCAAGGGCAACATCGGCGTAGTAGTAGCCATTTATGTCCATTGCAGGACCTTGAGCTGCGTTTAACTCAGCAACAATTTTTTCTTCTTGCTTAGTCAATGCTTGTGCTACTGCGGTAAAGCTAGCTTTTAATTCATCATCACCACCCTGCTCTGCAAGAGCTTGTGCCCAGTACATAGCTAAATAAAAATGACTACCGCGGTTATCCAACTCACCTACTTTTCTCGATGGTGATTTATTCATGTCTAAAAACTTACCTGTAGCCGCATCAAGGCTATCAGCAAGTACTTGAGCCTTGCTGTTGTTACTATGTGAGCTTAGGTGCTCTAATGACGCAGCTAGAGCTAAAAACTCACCTAATGAGTCCCAACGCAAATGATTTTCTTTTTCGAATTGCTGTACGTGTTTTGGAGCTGAACCGCCAGCGCCGGTTTCAAATAGACCACCACCGTTCATTAAAGGCACAATAGATAACATCTTAGCACTTGTTCCCAATTCTAAAATAGGAAATAAGTCAGTTAAATAATCGCGTAAAACGTTACCTGTGACTGAAATGGTATCATCGCCATTTGCCGCTCTCACTAAAGTATATTGACAAGCTTTTACAGGCGACAATATTTTAATGTCCAAGGTTGTGGTGTCGTGATCGGCTAAATAACAGTTAACTTTTTTGATCATTTCAGCATCGTGACCGCGGTCTTTATCTAACCAAAAAACCGCTGGAGTGTTGCTGGCCTTAGCGCGTTTTACCGCTAATTTAACCCAGTCTTGAATGGGCGCATCTTTAACTTGACACATACGCCAAATATCACCTTCAGCGACACTGTGCGTTAATAATATATCACCTGCTTCGTTGACAACACGCACTTGACCAGCAGCCGCCATAGTAAATGTTTTGTCATGTGAGCCGTATTCTTCAGCTTTTTGCGCCATTAAACCAACATTAGGTACAGTACCCATGGTGGTAGGATCAAAGGCTCCGTGTTCGCGACAAAAATCGACAACTGCAGTAAAAACACCAGCATAATTGCGATCAGGGATCATAAACTTGGTATCTCTTTGCTTGCCATCTGGCCCCCACATCTGACCTGAGGCGCGAAGCGCAGCAGGCATAGAGGCATCAATAATAATGTCACTCGGCACGTGTAGATTGGTGATACCTTTGTCAGAATCAACCATCGCCATATCGGGTTGCACACTATAAACAGCGTCAATATCCGCTAATATTTCAGCGCGTTTTTCTACAGAAACGCGAGAGAGTTTGGCGTAGACGTCACCAATACCGTTATTTTCATCGACGCCCAGTTGTTCAAAAGTATCCGCATGTTTGGCAAATACTTGTTTGTAGTATACTTTTACCGCGTGCCCAAACATGATGGGATCTGAAACCTTCATCATGGTTGCTTTTAAGTGTAATGAAAGCAAAACATTTTGCTGTTTGGCATCGGCTATTTCGCTTTCAAAGAATTCAACTAAAGCTGACTTGCTCATCACCGCCGCGTCAATGATTTCTTTGTCTTGTAAAATTAGGTGCTCTCTAAGCAGAGTAACATCGCCATTGTCGGCAACAAACTCTATGTTTACTGAGGTTGCGCCATCAATGGTGGTTGATTTTTCGCTGCCGTAAAAATCTCCTGCAGACATATGAGCGACATGAGATTTACAATCTTTTGACCAAGCGCCCATTGAATGTGGGTTATTGCGGGCATATTGTTTAACTGAGCCGGGTGCGCGACGGTCTGAATTACCTTCTCGCAACACCGGATTTACCGCAGATCCTAACACTTTGGCATAGGTTAATTTAATCGATTGCTCCGCTTCATTTTGCGGCTCAGCGGGATAATCGGGTAAAGCGTAGCCTTTGCCTTGTAATTCTTTAATAACCGCCTCGAGTTGCGGTACAGAAGCTGATATATTAGGCAATTTAATGATGTTGGCTTCTGGAGTTTTCGCCATTTCACCCAGTTCAGACAAAGCATCGTTTACGCGTTGCTCTGGGGTTAAATATTTAGGAAAATTTGCTAACACACGAGCTGCTAAAGAAATATCACGGGTTTCTACATCAATACCTGATGAAGCAGTAAAGGCTTGGATGATCGGTAACAGTGAATGAGTTGCCAACGCTGGCGCTTCATCGGTAATGGTATAAATAATAGTTGACGAGTCTGTGGTCATTTTTCTTCCTACAATATTCAGCGAGCAAACGCTAGAGTGAATAAGCCTAATGAAAAGTTAAATTGTTATGCATTCTAACGAAAAATTTATTTAGCGCGCGCATAGTATAGGAAAACGAAGCATATTAATATAGCTGGTAGTAAACAACTGGTTAAAAGTAAACGGGAAATAACAGATGGTGAGCAAGCAAAGTAGCGGATTTATAAGGAATAAAGGCAATATACATGCAAAGGTCAGACCAGATGATTTTGTGCAAAAAATTGTCTTGCTCAACAAGCCATTTGATGTGTTGAGTCAATTTACTGATGATGCCCAGCGACGAACCCTTAAAGACTTGGTGCCCATTAAGCAGGTTTACCCTGCTGGTCGCCTTGATCGCGACAGTGAAGGCTTATTATTATTAACCAATGACGGAAAATTGCAGCACCAACTGGCCAACCCCAAAAATAAAACCATGAAAAGCTATTGGGCGCAAGTTGAAGGAGTGCCTAGTGAGGCTGATCTAAGCAAACTTCGTCAAGGAGTTATTTTGAAGGATGGTCTAACTTTACCGGCCGAGGTGGCTTTAATTGCACCGCCATCGATTTGGCCGAGAACGCCTCCCATTAGAGAAAGAGCCGCAATTCCTACATCGTGGTTAAGTATTTCTATTGGTGAGGGTCGCAATAGACAAGTACGCCGGATGACGGCTCACATCGGTTTTCCAACCTTGCGACTTATCCGTTATAAAATAGGCAAATATACCTTAGACGGCATTGCCAATGGCGATTATAAACTGTTGTGAACATAGCAGTTCCGTGTTTTTGACTGGTTGTGTTGTTTTTTGTATTTGGTTTTATTTTTTGTATTATTCAACTATGACTAATTTTAATTTCAATCTCGCGTACAATGACTATACCAATTATTTATGATTACTTTTGAGAGAACCAGCTAATGGAATCAGCACACGTGACGGTGAAAGATCCACATGGCGATCAGCAATTTAAGCCAAATACTACCGTTGCGGCGGTGATTGTTGATGGTGATAAGTTTTTGATGGTCGAAGAAGTTGAAAATGGTCAAACGGTTTACAATCAGCCTGCGGGGCATTTAGAAGCCAATGAAAATATAATTGCTGGATCGCAACGAGAAATCCTTGAAGAAACCGGTTTAGCCCTTACTCCTGAGTATTGCTGTGGGGTTTATTATTATTTTAGCGAGGTGAGGCAGCTTTATTTCTTGCGTTTTTGTTTTGTCATTGAACTGAATCAAGCAAATAAACAACCACTGATAGATTTATTCGGTCAAGACGACAAAATGTGTATCAAATGCACTGCTCAAGACGATGATATTGTTGCTACTCACTGGTTCACCTATGAACAAATTAAGGCTCGTGAAAAGCAGTTGCGCAGTCCTATGGTTATTGAATGCATTGATGATTATTTAGCTAGTGTAAAAATTGATTTATCGGTATTTAAGTCAAATATTTAGCTTTAGTGACCACAAACAAATCGTTAACTTAATTAATATTGGTTGAATTCAACGATAATATCGCTATGTTGACTGTTCTTAGGCTATACTTCAATCTCATTAGGTCTAAACAGGTTGGCTATACGTATTGCAATATAGACATTTATACGTTTGTTTCATAAGTTTTTTATTGACTGCTCTACCTTGGCAGGCAATTGCCTTTGCAACAGTACAAAAACCAGTTATTTATCTCAACATGCCGCAAAATGATCCCATCTACAAACCTGGCGGATTAGCTCACGGCATTATTACAGGCTATTTTGCAAAACAATTGCCACAGTATTCATTCCAATATGTCAACATGAGTTATCAACGGTTTTGGATCAAGGTCAACCAAGGCGATGATATTTGTAATGTATTTGGTTTACTCAACAAAACCGACAGTAATATTATTAGTTCAAACACGCCAACATTTATGATCCCAAAACCCTCTGTGGTTATGTTAAAAACAGTAGCTGATAAACTCAATTATGATACTAACACTGACGCTGAACAGATCCTTTATGATATCGATTTATTCGGTACTTATATGCAAGGCAGAAGACTACACACCGAGCTTGACCAAACCATCGCCATACTTGAACAAAACAACCAACACCATATTGTTGGAAAAAACTATGCGTTGAGCAATATTTATCAATTACTTAGCAAACACCGATTTGATTATTTTATTGGCTTACCAATGATTTTAAATAATATGACTGAACAATCTTCCGCTGATTTGGTGAGTTTTGAATTCGACAAACTCAGCGCTAGTAAACTCTATTTGGTCTGCAACCAAAGTGACAAAAACCAAACCTTTATTCAAGCCTTCGATAACAATAAAAAAGCTTGGTTTGCCTTGCCGGAATTAGCGATTGCTTGGCAGTATATTTTTCAGGGAGATGCAATAGATCCCTCGCCAAGCTTTGCCGCCTTTGAAAAGGCGTTCAACACACCTTAAACAAACAACATTATGTCTTATTCCGACAAAATTTAGCTCAACATAACTGTAAAGTTGTGCTATAATTTCGCGCCTTTTTTTTATATTTTTATGTAGCATGTCAATATCAGAGTGTAATATGTCCGAGCCCATAGCGAAAGCGCCAGCTGATACCAAAGTCATTGTCGGGATGTCAGGTGGTGTTGATTCCTCAGTATCTGCCCACTTACTAATAGAACAAGGCTATCAAGTCGAAGGGCTATTTATGAAAAACTGGGAAGAAGACGATACTGACGAGTACTGCGCTGCTGCTGAAGATTTACTCGACGCGCAACGCGTCTGCGAGAAATTAGGTATTAACTTACACACCATTAATTTTGCGACAGAGTATTGGGATAATGTATTCGAGTATTTTTTAGCCGAATACAAGGCAGGACGTACTCCAAACCCTGATATTATGTGTAATAAAGAGATTAAATTTAAAGCTTTTTTAGAGTTTGCTTGTGAAGATTTAGGTGCAGACTTCATTGCCACAGGACATTATGTTCAACGCCAATGGCACAACTGCCAATGGACAATGATCCGCGGCTTAGACAGCAACAAAGATCAAAGTTATTTTCTTTATACTCTGAGTCATCAGCAAGTAGCAAAAACCTTATTTCCAGTCGGTAATATCGAAAAATCTCAGGTGCGAGCAATTGCTGAGCAGGCAGGTTTAGTTACTCACAATAAAAAAGACAGCACTGGTATATGTTTTATCGGCGAACGAAAGTTTAAAGATTTTCTGGCACAGTATTTACCTGCTCAACCCGGAATTATTGAATCATCTGAAGGCCTTGCCATAGGTGAGCACGACGGTTTGATGTATCATACCTTAGGTCAACGAAAAGGCTTGCGCATTGGCGGTTTAGCCAACGCCGGCGACGCCCCTTGGTATGTTGTTGATAAAGATCTACAACGCAATGTGTTAATTGTCGGTCAAGGCCACGACCACCCTCGCCTTTTTTCTACAGGACTGATCTGTGATCAGCTTCACCTTGTCAGCCGAGCGCCATTAAATGAGGCTATTCAGTGTACAGTCAAAACCCGCTATCGCCAAGATGATGTGGCTTGTACTTTAACGCCGTTGGCAAATAATCAATACTCAGTAGTGTTTGAACAACCACAGAGCTCAGTGACACCAGGACAATCAGTGGTGTTTTATCAACAACAATTATGTCTTGGCGGGGCGATTATTACTTCGTTAATAAAGTAGTTACAGACAAACAAAATTACAACTTTCAAACTCGGCTATGAGTATCAACTCAATGGATTTACACAGTAATGCAGTATTATAAAGATCAAACAATTACTCTGGCAGCAATATGCCAAATAGCTACAAACGTACAAAATATCTCTCGTCAAGGTAGTATTGACAGCGGTGAACTCGATCTCTTTTTAAACAGTGTATTAATCACTTCACCACAAAGCACATTAGCAGTATATGGCGATGATATTTGTGGTCTGAGTAATGGCTTGAACACCTTAGTATCCCATTTGGGCAATAACGCTAAACACAAAGACCCCGAAGTGACTCGCTATGTCGTAAGCTTGCTCAGTTTAGAACGGCGTTTGACTAAAAAGCCTAAAAAACTTGAAGAACTCAGCCAACGTTTGGAACAATGTAAAAGACAATTAGGCCATTACGATATTAACAGTGAAACCCTAATAAGCAGCATGGCAAGTATATACAGTGATATAATCAGCCCGTTGGGAACGCCAATACAAGTTGCTGGTAATCCGGAAATTTTAAAACAAAGCATTAATCAACACAAAATTCGCGCTTTGTTACTTGCCGGTATTCGTTCGGCGGTTCTTTGGCGACAAAAAGGTGGTAAACGCCGAAACATCATATTTTGTCGGGGAAAAATAGTAGAATGTGCCGAGCAATTACTTAAATCATCGGTATGTGTTTAAAACAACGTTACCCTAACTTTTAATATTAACTATTAATTATTAACTATTAACTAATCAGGAAAACCTATGGAACTTTCAGCATTAACAGCAATATCTCCGGTAGATGGCCGATACGGTAGTAAAGTTAAATTATTACGTCCTATCTTTAGTGAATTTGGCTTGATCAAATACCGAGTAACTGTCGAAGTGCGTTGGTTACAAAAACTGGCGGCAACTGATGCCATTGCCGAAGTTCCATGTCTATCTGAACACGCCACAGCAAAGCTCAATGCGATTGTTGATAATTTTAGTGAAGCTGATGCGATGCGCATAAAGACCATTGAAGCCACCACTAACCACGATGTTAAAGCGGTGGAGTATTTTCTCAAGGAGCAAGTCGAACAGCAGCCTGAATTGCAGGCTATCACTGAGTTTATTCACTTCGCTTGTACTTCAGAAGACATTAACAATTTATCCCACGGCCTGATGTTAAAAGATTGTCGCGAGCAGGTGCTTCTGCCAGTTATTGACGATATATTAGCCAAAGTGAAAGCTTTGGCCGTAGAGTACAAGTCTATCGCTATGATGTGTAGAACCCATGGTCAGCCTGCTTCACCAAGTACTATGGGCAAAGAATTCGCCAACGTTTACATTCGTTTAAAACGACAACGTCAACAAATTGCTGACATTCCATTATTAGGCAAAATTAACGGTGCAGTAGGCAATTACAATGCTCACTTATCTGCATACCCAGAAGTTAACTGGCATCAATTTGCCGAGCAATTTGTGGCATCACTGGCATTGAGTTTTAATGAATACACCACACAAATTGAACCTCATGACTACATTGCTGAGTTATTTGACGCTGTCGCTCGTTTCAATACCATTTTAATTGATTTTGACCGTGATATTTGGGGATATATCGCCCTTGGCCATTTTAAACAAAAGACTGTCGCTGGTGAAATTGGCTCATCGACTATGCCACATAAAGTCAATCCCATCGATTTTGAGAACTCCGAGGGTAATTTAGGTATCGCCAATGCATTATTTTGCCATTTAGGCCAAAAATTACCGGTTTCTCGTTGGCAACGTGACTTAACTGACTCTACCGTTTTACGCAACCTAGGGGTTGGTTTTGGGCACGCCTTAATCGCCTATCAGGCAACTCTTAAAGGTTTGAGTAAACTACAGGTTAACGAGCAAGCTTTACTTGAAGAACTCGATCAAAACTGGGAAGTATTAGCGGAACCGATCCAAACGGTTATGCGTCGCTACGGTATTGAAAAACCCTATGAAAAATTAAAAGAACTGACTCGCGGCAAACGCGTTAACGCCGATTCTATGCATCAATTTATTATGACCCTGAGCTTACCTGATGAAGTGAAAACCCAATTGTGTCAGTTAACGCCTGCCGGTTACATTGGTCGTGCCGTTGAATTTGTTAATCAGCTTGATTAAATCTAGGTCGACTATTTTAATAGATCAATTACTACTATAAGCAGCCTCTGGGTTGCTTTTTCTTTTATAAGTTAGTCTAAACAAGGTGTTTTTATGGATAACTGTATTCAATGGGGTGATTTAACAGCACAGCAATTTTTAGCTGACTATTGGCAAAAAAAACCCTTGCTGATCAAAAATGCCCTACCCAATTTTACAGACACGATAGATGCAAATGAATTGGCTGGTCTTGCTATGGAGCAAGAGATTGAATCGCGCATTATCTCCCGTGATGATACTGAACAATGGCATGTTGAGCACGGGCCCTTTTCTAGCTTCGACAGCTTTGGTACAAGGGACTGGACACTACTAGTGCAAGCAGTCAATCATTGGTCGCGTGCCACCGATCAATTAATCGCGCTGTTTAATTTTATTCCTCGTTGGCGAATTGACGATGTGATGGTGAGTTTTTCCACCCCTAATGGCGGAGTAGGAGCTCACTTAGATCAATATGACGTATTCATTATCCAAGGCAGTGGTCAACGTCGCTGGCGTGTAGGAGCAGAAAATCCAAATATAACCAACATTTTACCTCACCCTGATTTAAAACAAGTGGCCAATTTTGACCCCGTTATTGATGAAATAACCGAGTCTGGCGACTTGTTATACATACCGCCAAATCACCCTCATCACGGCGTATCTATCGCCAATTCACTAAATTTTTCTATTGGTTTTCAAGCACCTAGTAGCCAAGATTTGTGGTCGGCATTTGCCGATAAAATAATAGATGAACAGTCAGGTGAGCAGCGTTTTGCCGATCAAGGCAGAACTATTGCTCAGTCTGCTTCGCTACTTGAGCAAAATGACATCACTGCCATTAAGCAGTTTATGTTAAAACAACTTGATAATGATGCGATATTTGCAGATTTTGTCAGTCGCTACCTAACCCAAAGTCACCATACCTTAGAGTTATTGATCCCAGTAGAGCCATTTAATGCAGAACAAGTGGTATCGATGGCGCTCGATAAAGCGATTGTTTTTCAAGCCGTATCAGGTATTAAATCATTACTTATTTTGCAGCCCAGCACACAGTTATACATTAACGGTGATAGCTTTGATTTAGCTGCTGATTCCCTAGAATTTGCGCAGTTTTTAGCTAAAAACCAAACTTTGACTACAGAAATATTAAAAAGTTTCACGAATTGTTTGAAAAACGTACAGTTGTTGACTATGTTGTTAAATAAGGGGTATTGGTATATAGAATAAATGTTATGTCGTATAGTATTAGTAGGGTTCAATGGGAGCAAGCGGCGCCTTTGCTCAAATCTGTAAGAGAACAAGTGTCTGTTTGTGAGTTGCGAACACCGCCCAAAATTGAATTCGACAATAAAGATAAGGAAGCTGTCCACATCTTAGTGTGTGACGATCAGACAAAGGAACCTATTGCTACAGGGAGAATGTTGCCCAATGGAGAAATTTCGCGGATATCAGTGTTGCGACCTTACCGCTGCCTAGACCTAACTAAACGGGTTATGGCAGACTTGTTAGACGCAGCGGTAGATTTAGAATTAGACAGTGTTTTTATGTATAGTCGGCTTGATTCAGTAGATTTTTACGCAAGCTATCACTTTACCGCCGTAGGCGCTGTTTTTATGAAATCTGGCATCCCCAGACAGTGTATAACTTGTCCCAGTGATGCAATGAAAAATGCTTATTATGACTTAACGCATTAATTCATTTACTGATATCAAACAAAAAAGTGGTTCTACAACAGTTACACAATGTAGATCCGACAGTATGCGCAGTATTAAAGTTAGTTAATATTTGTACTCAATTGACTTAATTGCTTACCTCCATTATAAAAATCAACTGGTTGACTAGCGTATGATCACACTTAGTGATATGGTGCGCCTCAAGAAATGTTTCAAGCCTTATGTCAAACTCTGCACGTAACTATTTTTGCGTTGTTGTTTGATAAATTAACCAGACTTAATGGAGAATTTCAATG
Source organism: Thalassotalea sp. (assembly GCA_042091375.1). Taxonomy (GTDB): domain Bacteria; phylum Pseudomonadota; class Gammaproteobacteria; order Enterobacterales; family Alteromonadaceae; genus JBELHO01. The sequence continues at coordinate 10,838 of JBELHO010000012.1, forward strand.
GCACTTTTTGATTTAGTAGATTTTGATGATCATGAACAAGTTGTCTTTTGTAGTGACGAAAAAACCAACCTAAAAGCCATAATTGCTGTTCATAGTACAGCACTGGGACCTGCTGCAGGCGGCTGTAGATTTTGGGACTACGCTGACGATGCAGCCGCACTTACCGATGTGCTTAGACTTTCTAAAGGCATGACTTACAAAAATGCTATGGCAGGTTTGAAACTCGGTGGTGGTAAAGCGGTGATAATAGGCGATGCAAAAGCGATAAAAAGTGAGCAACTCTTTACCGCTTTTGGCAGTGCTGTGAACAACTTAGGCGGTCGATACTACACCGCTGAAGATGTCAATATTACCACGGGCGATATGGCCATAGTCAACCGAGTAACAGACTATGTTTCAGGCCTAGAGGGTAAAAGTGGTAACCCCGGCCCCTTTACAGCCCTTGGCACATTTTTAGGTATAAAAGCCGCGGTTAAATTTAAATTAGATCGAGATGACTTAACAGGGATCAGAGTCGCAGTGCAAGGCTTAGGCAGCGTTGGTTATGCTTTGTGTGAAAAATTACACAAGGCTGGCGCTAAATTAGTGGTCACTGATATTGATACTGCAACCCTAGATAAAGCCGCAACTGAATTTAATGCACAAATCGTAGATCTTGATGATATTTACCAACAAGACGTTGAGGTGTTTGCCCCCTGTGCCTTAGGTGCATCAATCAATGATCAAAGTTTAGCGCAATTAAAAGCGGTTATAGTTGCAGGTTGCGCCAATAATCAATTGGCTGAGGCTAAGCATGATCAAATTTTAACTGATAAAGGGATTTTATATGCACCTGACTATGTCATCAATGCCGGTGGTATCATTAACGTTGCACTAGAAATTTATCCAGAAGAATATTGTGCTAACAAAGCCACAGATCTAGTCAAGGAAATATATGACACTTTAATGCAAGTGTTTATTGTTGCTGCCGAAAAGAACTTACCAACGGGGCAAGTAGCAGATCAAATGGCGCGTGAAATTATCGCTAATGGCGGTAAATAATTTACACTTTAGGTCACATAATAAAAATTGAGTGACTAATAGGTTGTAAATAAAAATGCCAGTGTCACACTGGCATTTTTTTGTCTGGAGTAAAAGTTAAGCAGCTATACCTGTAAAATTTTACTGGTATTGTTCGGCTAAATACAACCAAGTGGGCAATACGGTATCTGGGTTTAAAGACACGCTGTCGATGCCTTGCTCCACTAGCCAAGCGGCAAAATCAGGGTGATCTGAAGGCCCTTGCCCACAAATACCGACATATTTACCTCTCGCCTTACAGGCTTTAATTGCCATAGCAAGCAAAGCTTTTATTGCCGGATCACGTTCATCAAACAAATGAGCTATTAAACCTGAATCGCGGTCCAGTCCCAGTGTCAATTGGGTTAAATCATTAGAGCCAATTGAAAAACCGTCAAAATAATCTAAGAACTGATCCGCTAACAAGGCATTAGATGGCAACTCGCACATCATGATAATACGCAAACCATTTTCACCGCGTTTTAAACCGTGCTCGGCAAGTATGTCAATAACCGCTTTTGCTTCGCCTACCGTGCGCACAAAGGGGATCATCACTTCAACATTGGTTAGCCCCATGTCATTTCTTACCCGTTTGATCGCCTCGCACTCCAAGGCAAAACACGCCCTAAAATCTTCAGAAATATAGCGAGCCGCACCGCGATAACCTATCATCGGGTTTTCTTCTTCAGGCTCATATAGCTCACCACCGACTAAATTGGCGTATTCATTGGATTTAAAGTCTGACATTCTGACAATAACTTTTTCTGGTGAATAAGCGGCAGCAAGGGTGGCAATGCCTTCGGTGAGTTTGGCCACATAAAATTCCACAGGAGAAGCATAACCGGCCATATAATCACTAATTTCTTGTTGTAATTCCTCTGACTGATCAGCAAAACTAATTAACGCTTTGGGGTGAACGCCGATCATTTTGTTAATAATGAACTCCAAACGCGCCAAACCGATCCCCGCATGTGGAAGACGAGCAAAAGAAAAAGCTCTATCGGGATTGCCGACATTCATCATAATTTTCAACGGCAGTTCAGGCATCTTATCGATTTCAGAGGTAGTCACCTTATAATCGAGCATACCTTGGTATATAAAGCCTGTATCACCTTCAGCACAAGACACCGTAATTTCATCGTTATTACTGATTTTGCTGGTGGCGTTAACACAACCAACAACCGCTGGGATCCCCATTTCACGCGCAATGATAGCAGCGTGACAAGTTCTACCACCGCGATTGGTGACTATAGCCGAAGCTTTTTTCATGATCGGCTCCCAATCGGGATCTGTCATATCAGTGACTAACACATCACCGACATTGATTTTATCCATTTCATCAAGTGAGGAAAGCACCTTAGCCGCACCACTGCCAATTTTGTGACCAATAGATCGACCTTCACAGACAATGTTACCTTGGCTGTGCAAATGATATTGCTCCATAACATTGGCATTCTCACGGCTGCGCACTGTTTCAGGACGGGCCTGCACTATGTAAAGTTTGCCATCAAGACCGTCTTTGGCCCATTCAATATCCATAGGCCGTTGATAGTGTTCAGCAATGATCACCGCTTGCCTTGCTAGGGCTTGTACTTCTTCATCAGTTAAAGAAAATTGCCCACTGAGATCTTCAGCCACATCGACTACTTCTACTTGTTTACCGTGTTGACGATCGGCGGTGTAAATCATTTTTATCGCTTTACTACCAATATTGCGACGAACAACAGCAGGTTTACCTTTGGCTAAAGTCGGCTTGTGGACATAAAACTCATCAGGGTTGACCGCCCCTTGCACCACCATTTCACCTAAACCATAACTAGAGGTAATAAAAACCACGTCTTCAAAACCTGACTCGGTATCAATCGAAAACATCACACCACTGGCGGCAATATCACTTCTCACCATGCGTTGTATACCCGCTGATAAAGCGACACCTCGGTGGTCGTAACCTTGATGTACCCGATATGAAATGGCGCGATCATTAAACAATGAAGCATATACGTGTTTAATGGCGATCATTACCGCATCAAAACCGCGCACATTTAAAAATGTTTCTTGTTGACCTGCAAATGAGGCATCAGGCATGTCTTCAGCGGTTGCTGAAGAACGCACCGCAAATGAAGCATCGGCAGAAAATTCACCGGCTAGCTTATTGTAAGCTTGCTCGATATCTTGTTGCATCTCTGGCAAAAAAGGCGTATCAACGATCCATTGTCGGATGGTTGCTCCACATTGTGCTAGCGCATTAACGTCACTAACGTCTAACGTATCCAGTAACTGATAAATTTTATCGTTGAGGCCACTTTGCTCGAGAAATTCGTTAAAAGCAAAGGACGTTGTTGCAAATCCGCCAGGCACTTCTACACCCAGATTGGCAAGATTGGAGATCATTTCACCTAATGATGCATTTTTACCGCCCACACGATCGACATCATTCATACCTAACGTTTCGTACCAAAGTACATTATCTTGTACATTATCTTGCACAATAACCACCCCATAAACTTATGATAAAAAAACTATACTATGTATTATGTATTATGTATTTATAGCTTAACAAATTTTACACTGCTACTCTTTGAATTCAAACCACTTAATGAATATTCACGGGCAATATAACACGTAATGCCAAATATATTTACTACATGAGGGACTCAATTATGCGTTTTGCCTTTTACATATCTGACGGAACCGCGATCACATCAGAAGTTTTTGGACACGCTCTGCTGTCGTTATTTCCTACTGAATTTGAACATCACACTATTTCATTTGTTGAAACAGTCGAACAAGCACAACAGGCTAAAGCCGAAATAAATAAAGCCGCGCAAAAAAGTGGCCAATCACCTTTAGTCTTTCATACCTTTGTCAACCCAGAAATACGTGAGATCATTGACAGTTGTGATGCGATTATTTACAACTTTCTGGAGCACTTCATTGCCCCACTGGAAACTCAATTGGGTATTCAAGCCAAACCCAAAGCTCATAGAACCCACAGTATTCATGAAAATAGTTATGATTATCGCATCGACGCGGTTAATTACTCATTGGCCAATGACGATGGCTCCAATATATCAAACTACGCGCAAGCAGACGTTATTTTAGTGGGGGTGTCGCGTTCGGGTAAAACCCCTACTTCTTTATACTTAGCCTTGCAATATGGTATAAAAGCAGCAAATTACCCATTTATTAATGAGGATATGGATGAATTAGCCCTACCGGATTTTTTAAAACCCCACAAAAAAAAGCTATTTGGATTAAGTATTGATGCAAGCCGACTTATTGATATTCGTTCGGAGCGATTGGCTAACAGCAAATATTCTTCACCGCGGCAATGTCGTATGGAAATTAGAGAAGTTGAAAAACTTTATAAGCGTGAAAAAATTCCTTATTTAAATACCACTAAATTATCGGTTGAGGAAATCACCGCAAAAATTTTATCGGCAACAGGTTTACAACGTTATAAGTATTAATCGCTGTAGTTGTAGAGTTAAGTTGATTTACAGATTGAAAGGTTGCTTAGTTCAGGGCGAGCAATAACTGAGTTTAACTGAGTATAACTGGTCAGTAATTTTTGAAAATGACTAATACTGTCTAATGCTGTCGAATACAGGCAAATACGGATTGGTTTACACTGCTATTTACTGCTTATTTCTGGTATTTGCTTATCTGTAATGATCAGGTTTGCAGTTATATACAAATAATTTGGCTTGTGCTGTGATATTTTGTCTGGTTGTAACTGCAATAAATTGTATTTTTCAAACTTAACGGTTCCCATAGCCAATTATTTTCGGTATGTTACGCGCTAAATAATATTGGCCTGTCGACAAAGGCCTATTTGAGAAATTCGCACCACATGACCATTAAAACCGATGAATTGCGCACCACCCTAATAGAAAACTTAGTATCCCCAGCCGAACTTGCCGAGCATATTGCTTTGTCAGAGGAAACAGCTGAGTTTATTATGGATAGTCGCCGACAAATCGAAGGCATTATAGCGGGAAAAGACGATCGCTTACTAGTTGTTGTTGGCCCCTGCTCTATCCACGATACCGCAGCAGCAATTGACTACGCTAAACAGCTCAAACTCCTACACCACAAACACAAGGGTGAATTGTTTATTGTCATGCGGGTATATTTCGAGAAACCACGCACTACAGTTGGTTGGAAAGGGTTAATAAGTGATCCTGATCTGGATAAATCATTTCACGTCGCCAAAGGATTAAATCTAGCCCGATCTCTATTGAGAGAGATTAATTGTTTGGGCCTACCAGCAGGCACTGAATTTCTTGATATGGTCACTGGGCAATACATTTCAGATTTGATCAGTTGGGGAGCTATTGGTGCGCGAACTACCGAAAGCCAAGTGCACAGAGAGCTTGCTTCGGCATTGTCATGCCCTGTAGGCTTTAAAAATGGTACCGATGGCAATATCCAGATCGCCCTTGATGCTATTACTGCTGCCAGTGTGCCTCATGTGCTGTATTCCCCAGATAAACGTGGACAAATGTGTATTTATCAAACCCATGGCAACCCTGATGCCCACGTGATACTTCGCGGTGGTAAAACACCCAATTACCATCAGGCCGATATCAAGCAAACCCATCAAGCCTTATTAGACGCCAATATTTCTGCTGGGATCATGGTTGATTGCAGTCACGGTAACAGTCAAAAAGATCACAGCAAACAAATTGAGGTCGCTGGCGCTATTGCCCAACAAGTATCGACTGGCGAAACCGCAATATCTGGGGTAATGATAGAAAGCTTTCTAGTGGCAGGTAAACAATCAATCCAATCTGCCGCTGCCATGACCTATGGGCAGAGTATTACCGATGCCTGTGTAGACTTAGCGGAGACAGAACAAATATTGACCCTATTGGCCAATGCAGTCGCGGCAAAAAGAAATCAACTCGCGGCAACAGAAACAGCAACCATAATAGACTAATACACTGGCTTGGTTTTATTTTAGCTTGGCTTGATTTTAGCTTGGCTTGATTTAGCACGATTTGTGTCAATGATAACCTGCAAGCACAGGCATTTTTCCGATCAAAATATTTCGTTAGCGCAACTATAGCTAAAGCCAGCGATGCCAATCGGAAAACACAAGGCGATCACAAGCGGCAAAACTGTCCTCAACAGCTCAGCTGGCAATCCAGTTATTACTTTATAGTAAGATGGTAAATATCTGTTTTTTCGCTATAATATCGACTAAGCCAGTTATTGAATTTATGTAACCATGCCATTAAAGAATATTCCACTGTCAGCAAAGATCATTTTTGGCTTAATACTAGGCATTGTTTTGGGTATGCAAATTCAGCAGTTATACCCAATCATCAATTCTTTGGCTAGCGCTTTTGTTACTCTGTTGCAGATGACTGCATTACCCTATATTTCACTGTCATTGATAGTCGGTGTCGCTGGCTTATCAGCCGATAAAATAAAAACCCCCTTATACTATACTTTGTTCGCTATACTCGGCTTGATCACCCTAACCTTGTTGTGTATTTTCACTGCGCCTATTGCTTTTCCCGACTGGAAAAATGCTGAGTTTTACAGTGCTAATACCGTTAAACCCATCATTGATGTCGATTGGATAGCTGTGTTTATACCTGCTAACCCATTCTCTGCTTTTGCGACCAGCGCAATTCCTGCTGTTGTGCTTTTTAGTGTATTTGTTGGTGCGGGTTTAATCGCAATTAAAAATAAAAAACACGCTTTGATGATGCTTGGCAGCTTGCAGCATGCGGTAGCCAATATTTCCAGTATGGTGATGCGTTTAGCGCCAGTAGGTGTATTTTGCCTTGGCTGGCGCGCCGCCGCCACGATAGAGTCGGCGCAATTAGACGGTTTAGTTGTTTATATTACCACCGCAATAGCCATAGTGTTCTTATTGGTGTTTGTGATATTGCCATTAGCGGTTGCCGCAATAACCCCTTTTACCTATAAGCAAATAGTCAAAGTGAGTCGCGAAGCACTGATCACGGCTTTTGCCACCGGTAGTTTTTTCGTAGTCATTCCTATTCTCGTTGAAAAAGTCAAAAAACTGCTTATCTCATCTAAACAACCACATCGCGATGCCTTGCTAGTGCCTGATATTATCATTCCCATTACCTTTAGTTTGCCCTTAGGTGGTAAATTACTGGCGCTGCTATTTGTATTATTTGCTGCATGGTTTTCAGGCGCTTACACATCAAGCCAAGACTATGCCAATCTGATACTTGTCGGTATCCCTCAGCTTTTTGGCAGTGCAACCGTGGCAATGCGGCATTTATTGGAGTTATTTAATGTCTCTGATGCCATGTTTGAGGTGTTTCTCGTTGCCGAAAATGTCATTGTCGGTCGTTTAGGCGCGCTTTTATCAGTTATGTTTGCTGTGTGTTTGCCCTTGTTAATTGTCACCGGTATGGAAAATAAATTTACCTTTAAATGGTCGTTATTTCTTAAAAATATTATTTTTATGCCATTGCTATTTATTACTGTACTCGTCTTACTTCGTTATAGCTTTGACTTTATTAGTTATCAATATCAAGGCTATAGCAAATTCATTGAACGAGATTTTTTATATTCACCAGTGCCCAGCAATTATTTACCAGAAGCTGACAGCAACGCGGTTGTATTTAATGAAAAAGCGTCAGTGTTAACTAGGATCAAGCAACGAGGCTTTCTTCGCGTTGGCTACTTTAGGGATGATCTGCCCTATTCTTTTCATAACCACAATGGCAAATTGGTTGGTTTTGATATTGAAATTTTCAATCGATTAGCCAGAGATCTTGACGTCAATTTAGAATTTGTGCGGATTTTTCACGACCAAGCCAAACCGCTGCTGGCGTCTGGATATTTAGATATCACCTCAGGTATACCAGTGATACCAGATAACATGGCGGAATTTACTTTAACGGTTCCCTACAGTGAACAACACCTTGCTTTTTTAGTCAAAGATAAGCGCCGCGCCGAATTTACACAGTGGTCTGAAATTCGCAACAGAGAAGATTTAACCATAGGTATTCCCGAAACATTTTTTTATCGCAAGGCGGTAGACAGTTATTTTACTGTGGGTAATGCTTGGGAGATATCTACTCCTAGGTTGTTTTTTAAAGAAAAGTTTCAGCATATTGACGGCATGTTATACGGCGCAGCAGCGGCATCGGCATGGACCTTACTGTACCCAGAATACACAGTAGTTGTGCCTAAACCTGCGGTTAGGCCATTGTTTATGGCTTTTCCAATCAGTCAAAACGATCAAGAATTTGAATTATATATGCGTAATTGGTTGGAAATGAAAAAACAAAATCAAGAAATAGACCGCTTATTTGACTATTGGATCAAAGGCCAAACGCCACTCACTCATCAACAAAAATAGGAACAAAATGTATCAGAAAATCACCGCGGTAATTTTTTTACTAACACTTTTTTGCTGCTCTACAGATTATCAAATTCAAAGTAATGTGGATTTAGCTAAGATCACTCAATACTTCAGCCCCAGCCAAGTCACTATATACGAGAGTGAAGAGGACATTAAGGCTGTATATCAGTTTATTGGCGCAGTTGAAGGCGAGAGTTGTCAAAGCCAACCGCACCATCAGCAAATCGATGAAGTCACGGCACGCACCAATGCTCGAAAAAATGCATATTTACTGAAAGCCAACGCCATTGTTTTTTCTGGTTGCGCATTGATCACTGGCGATAAAGCAGATAAATACTGTATTAGTTCTTATATTTGCTACGGTCGAGCTTTTCGCGAAGAGACCACTCGTGAATAAACCATTGACCATTGAGCCTATTGGCTATATTGCAACGCCTTATCAAGAAAAATTTGCGATCCCCAGACAGCCCGGTTTAGTCAGTTCAGCCATTGGTTGTATTACCCTGACAAGCAAACAAAATCAGCAGCAAATGGTTCGCGGCTTGAGTGATTTTAGTCATCTCTGGTTGCTGTTTATATTTCATCAAACACAACAACAGGGTTGGAAACCCCTTGTTAGACCGCCAAGATTAGGCGGTAATAAAAAGATCGGGGTATTGGCCACACGCTCAACCTTTAGGCCAAATCCTCTGGGGATGTCGGTGGTTAAATTAGAAAAAATCATCACGGTCGACAATAAAGTTAATATTTATGTATCCGGAGTCGATCTATTAAATAATAGCCCAATTGTCGATATAAAGCCGTATGTTCCCTATTCAGATATAGTGCAAGATGCCAGTGGTTCGTTTGCGCAAACCGCCCCAGATAATATGCTTGAGGTGACCTATACCGCCAAGGCTTATCAGCAGGTCAGCCATTATCAACAACAATACGACGATTTATGCACACTTATTGAACAAGTCTTAGCACAGGATCCAAGACCAGCCTATAAAAAAACTATGGAAGACAACAATGAATATGGTATGTCATTGTATCATTTAAATATTAAGTGGCGAATGGTGTCTAACACTAAGGTTGAAGTATTTGCCCTAAGCGAAGGCAGCACATAATCAACTCACTTTTGAACAGCTAGATAAAGGCATGAAGTCAATCACTATTCGCTTTTATTTAACTGACTTAACAACCTTACCGGCTTTCATTACAAAACCAACGTCAAGCACAGCATTAATATCCCTATAAGGGCTTGTCGCCATCGCGATAATATCAGCGTCTTTGCCTGCAGCTATTGTGCCTGTAGACTGACTTTTTCCTATTAGATCGGCGGCATTTACGGTTGCTGACACTAAAATATCAGTGACTGACATCCCGGCTTTATGCATCAACACCGCTTCTTTTCCATTGTTGCCATGAGCAGAAACACCACTGTCTGTGCCGTAGGCTATTTTTACCCCTGACTCATGTGCTCGTTTAAAGTTAGCTATCATATCACCGCCAACCTTGATCGCTTTTGCTCGAATAATTGGTGAAAGAAAATTGGTATTTTTTGCCATTGAAACCACTGTATCACCGGCCATTAAGGTAGGTACTAAATAAGCACCGCTTTGTTTGAATAATCGAATGCTTTCTTGATCGGCGTAACTTCCGTGTTCAATACTATCAACACCGGCCCTAAGGGCTGCATTAATACCAGCAGCTGCATGTGCGTGACTTGCGACTTTGCGACCTAATGCATGTGCAGCATTGACTACTTCGCGCAATTCATCATCGGCCATTTGTTGGCCAGTGCCCGTGTTTGTATCTGATAAGACCCCACCCGTAGAGGTGATCTTAATCACGTCGGCACCATATTTAATGGCTCGACGCGTGGCTCTTCGACAATCAAAAGGGCCATCACAAATGGTTTGTTCGGTATGAATATCTAATAAATCAGGCGACATGCCATCAACATCACCGTGACCGCCGGTAACCGCAACATTACTGCCAGCCGCAACTATGGTTGGCCCAGGTAGCCAACCTTTAGCAATGCCATCTCTTAGGGCGAAACTTTGCTCTGCACTGCCACCTAAATCTCTTACCGTGGTAAAACCAGCCAGCAAGGTTTTTTTAGCAAAATAAGCACTTCTGACTAAATTATCGGCTTGCGAAAACCGCAATTTTTCACTGTCATTATTCGGGCCTAACTCACCTTGTAAATGCACGTGCATATCCATTAAACCAGGCATTACAAAGTGTTTGCTTAAATCCATTAACCTTGCCTTTGGGTCAAATTGATCAGGTGCCATAAATCCAGCTTTAACCAAGGTGATCTTGCCATCCACGATCACCACTGTTTGTTGCTTAAGGGGCTCATCACCAGGAGTCGCTAACAATTCACCAGCGTGAATAACAACAGTTTGCGCTGCGCTAAAAGGGGACCAAAAGAGCAATAAAGTCATTGCAAAAAATAAGCAAGGTAAGGTTTTCATAGGTATCCCGATCATATTTTCACCCTTAAGCCAATGTATAGATAACAGTCCAATTAACGATCAAATTAACAGTAACCATGACAATTAACAAGTGGTTGCTCTATTCCTGTCGGCGAAATTTAAACACAGGATCTAAGCGGCTTATTCCCAAGCCACTGCGTTTAGTCACTTTAATTTGCACACTTATGCGCTCTTTTAACGCCTCTATATGGCTGATCACACCAATCATTTTGCCACTGGCGTGTAAACTATCGAGGGCATCTAAAGCGACTTCTAAACTATCATTGTCCAAGGTACCAAAACCTTCATCTAAAAATAATGAATCAATGCTGGTTTTCGCACTGACTAGATCAGACAAGGCTAATGCCAGTGCCAAACTCACTAAAAAGCTCTCTCCACCCGATAAGGTTTGGGTGTCGCGAAGATGATCCGCTTGCCACGTATCGATCACTGCCAGTGCTAAGCCGTCACTGTCTTGACATTGTAACTGGTATCGACCGTCTAAGCGCTCAAGTTGCTGATTGGCTAGGTAAACTAAATGTCTCAGTGTGAGTCCCTGCGCAAACTTTCTAAATTTTGCACCATCGGCTGAGCCGATCAAGCTATTGAGATGCCCTAAATCATCCACCGTGATTTGTTGCTTTTCAATGTCATCAATCAGCCGCTGTTGTTGCCAGCGTTGTTGTTGATCTTGTTGATATTGCTGATCTAACTGGCCAAGACTTAATTGACAATCTCTGATTTGAGCTGAACTTTCCACTATTAATTGCTCAATATGGGCTGAATCAAAACAGCTAACCCCTTGCTCGCGAAGTTTTTGTTTTTCTATTTCCTGAAGTTCAAGCCCATGCTCAGACTGAACCAATATAGATTGGGCATTGAGTTTTTGATTGTCTAAAGCTTGTTTCATCTCCCTAAGGCTTTCTTGTTGCTCAATGGGGAGTAAAGCTGAAACAAACTCAGTTTCACTGTTAAAAACACTTGTGTCTAATACCCTATACCACTCGTCTTGATGCCTTTGCTGACGAATAAATTGCTGAGCTAACTGATCTTCAACCTCCTTAAACAAAGCCTCTTGCTGCTGATAATGGCGCTGTTTTTGCTGGTGTTGCATTTGATGTTGTTCAAGTTGAGCTTGGCCTTTTTCTCGCCTCTGGGCAATCATTGCCCGTTGCTCAGTGACATCATCATTGCCAAATAATGCAAAGCGCTGTTGCTGCAAACTTGTTAATTTACTCAACAAATCCTGATATTGATGGTTGTGTTGCGCTAACTGTTCAACAACTTGTTGATTATTGGCAGTTAACAGGGCAAGCTCTTGTTGAGTTTGTGTTAATTTGCTTTGGTCTTGCTTTTGAATAGTGATTTTATCTTGAAAGCCACGACTTAACTGCTCTGTTTTATCAAACCAAATAGTCAGGGTATCAGGAGTTGCCAAATCCCGCGCTTTACTTACAATCATTTCAGGATGATCGCTAAACACACTCTCTACATCCTCGATAAAAACTTGCAGATCACCTTGATGCTGTGCTTGTTTAGCTTCAATGTCAGCCAAAAGTAACTGATATTGATCATTAATAGTCTCTATGGCGTTAGTATTGATTTGTTGGTCGCTATGCTGCTGAGTTCTCTGTAATTCAAGGCTTGCTAATTGTTGCTGAATCGCTTGTTGTTGCGCAAGCACATCTTGTAGTTGTTGCTGAGCTGTCATTAACCGCTGTATTTGCCCTTGCAATATTTCGATCTGCTCGAAAAGCTTTGGCTGTGCCGTTATAGTGTAAGCCGGATCAAAATCAACACACAACTCTGCCCATTGTTCACCTAATTGCTGCTGTTGCTGGACAATATCAGTAAGTGTACTGCGATTGACTTGCTGCTCTGCACTGATTTTAGCATGCTCTGCCGATTGATTTTTGCCTTGCTGCTCTAGGCTATTGAGCTGCTCTGTCAATTGTTTTAAACGATGCTGTTGTGCACTATCATTATACTCTTGATATTGCTCGACATAAGGGTGCTCAGTTGCTCCGCATAGAGGACATGGCTGTTCAGCCACTAAATGATTTCTGTGCTCAGCTAAGGACAGTATGGTTTGTTGTTGCGCAACGATTAATGCCACGTCGTCGCGCTGTTGTTTAACTTGTGCGTATTGTTGCCTGAGATCATTAATAGCATCTGAGAGCACCTTGAGTTGAGCTTGCTGCTCATTGTCTTGCAATACAATTTTATCTTGGTGCTGGCCTAGTTGCTCATAACGACAAGCAACCGCATAGGCTTGTTGATAAATGGGCAGTTGTTTTTGTAGCTCAGCGAGTTGCTGTTGCAGCATCTGCGGATCTTTGACAGCAAAAGGCTGTAAAATACTCGCCAATTGCTGGCTGTTCTCTATTGAACTTTGCTGTTGTTTATGTAAATCATGCTGTTGTGAACTGGCTATTTTTTGTTGTTCAAGCTGCAAAGCTAAGCGCTTTTGTTTTTCCTTGTGTAAAGTGTCAAGTTGCTCTTTATCCTGGTGCAATGAAATAAGCTGAGTAGTTAACTGTTGATTTTGATTGCGCCATAAAGGCAATTTTTCAGGCAAACAGCCCAAGTGTTTCGAATCAGCCAAAAACTGTTCAATTTCACCCAATTCAGATTCTATGGCTTGCTGTGCTTGCTCAATTAAGGCGAGCTCTTTATGTAACGCGTTACCTTTATATTTAAGACTATCTACTTGATCCTTATTACTTTTCACTTGTTCAGATACATATTGTAGTTCAGCATCCACAGGGAGTATTTTCTCTATAATGAGGCTTTCAAGCCCTTGATCTTGGGTCAGTTGCTGTTGTTGCTTGCTACTAAAATCGAGCAATGCTTGATGGGCTATTGAACTCTCTTGCTGGGCAACATTTAGCGCCTCAACCACCCCTTGTTTTTTGATTTGTAACGCTTCGATTTGCTCAGCCGAAGATGACTTTGCTTGATAAAAACCGCGCAATTTTTCTGCTGGAACAGATCGCGCTAATCTATTCAAATCGGCCTGAGCTGAAGTTTGCTTGGCTAAAACGCCAGCTAATTCAGTTTTTGCTTGGGCATATTGTTGCTCATATTCCGTCAATTTGTTTTTCCATTGAAGTGAAGTTTGCTGTAATGCCAGCGAGTCAGTTAACCCTTTCTCGCTCTGTTGCAAAGTGGTGATTTGTTGTTGTATGTTTTCTCGTTGTTCCTCTGTCAACAATTGCAGGCCTTGGCTTTGGGCATTGAGTAGATTTAACGATTCATTGGCAGATTTATAGTTTTGGTATACTTGCTGTGATATCCGACCATAAATTTCTGTGCCGGTGAGTTCTTCCAACAGTTCTGCACGATCACTTGCTGAGGCGTGTAAAAATGCCGCAAATTGCCCTTGCGAGAGCATCATCGATTGGGTAAAACGCGAAAAATCAAGGCCGGTAAGTTGAATTATCTTTTGTCTTACTTGCGAGACTTTAGTCGCGAGAATCCGATCTGCGTTGTCTCCTTGCGCATTGCCATCTGCGAGTAATGCTAACTCTGCTGTTGGCTTTTGTAATTTACCTTGAGTTTGAGACTTGGCTCGTCTTTGACTCCAAAAAGCTCGATAAGCTTTGCCTTTAACCTCAAATTCAACTTCTGCCATACATTGCGCGGTATGATGGGTCATCAGCTGATTCTGTTTATCTGACACGGTTAATCTAGGTGTTTGATGATATAGCGCTAGACAAATAGCGTCTAATAGCGTGGTTTTCCCCGCACCGGTAGGACCGGTAATAGCAAATAACCCTCCTTGCGCAAACGGCTCTCTAGTAAAATCAATAAACCAACTGCCCTGCAGTGAGTTAATATTTTCAAAGCGCAAACTCAATATTTTCATGGTTTATCGCTGTCCTGACTGCCATTTTCAGCGCCACTTTGCTGTTGCTGAACTTGTTCAACAGCTTGCCTGAATAATTGATTTAAGCGTTGTTTAGTCGATTGCACAGTGGGTTGTTTGCCTGGTATTTCAATTTCTGGAGGCCATTGTTGCTGATTTAGACGATTAGTAAACACCTCTTGTAGACTCAGTTCACTGAGGGTGATGTTTTTCTGTTGATAAGGCATAGTTGCTCGCGATTGCTTGCTGCGCCTTACCAGTAAAACCTCAACGGGCAAATCCTCGGTCATGGCGGTGATCCGCGGGGTAATGTCGTGTAAATATCCAGCGCTGTTCACTTCAATATCTAGCCATATATTTGCTGCCGAATTTTTATTAGACCCTTGCGCATTGGGCAATACATCATCAGCCAATGTGTCGACTAGCGCCTTAATATCTCGTTCGACATTTTGTAGATCTGTTTTTAGCATCGCCATAGGCTGAAAACAAGGCACTAAGAGTTCGGTTACACCAGTCAATTTCGCGGCGTTAAATTCGACTAATAACACTTTTTTTTGCTGTTTGGCTTCGTCAAAACTCAACGGGATAGGCGATCCACAATAACGAATATGTGCTGATTTAGCGACTTTCTGACAACGGTGAATATGACCAAGGGCAATATAGTCAGCAGCCGGAAATGCATGAGCGGGAAAAGCTTCTAAAGTACCTATATATATATCGCGTACTGAATCACTGACACTGGCACCAACCGTAGTAAGATGACCTGTGGCAATTATCGGTAATGCACATTTTGATTTTGCTACAAGCTGTTGCGCCTGTGTAAACAGTTGTTGATAGTGATCAGTAATATTATCTTGCAATGCATGTTGTTTATCGGCAGCTGTCTGCCCAGCTACACTGACACTGACATCGCGTGGTCTAATATAAGGAATGGCACACAATACCGCCCCATCTCCACCTTGCATGTTTTTCAAAGTAAAGACTTGTTGACTGTGCACCGAGCTTGCAAACGGAACAACAATACAGCCAAGCTTTGCTAACAAGTGTTTCGCCTCTGCCAACACAGCCACAGAATCGTGATTGCCAGCTAAGATCACCAGTTGACAATGGTATGCCTGTATTTGCACAATAAAATCAAAATACATTTCCCGCGCATAGCTCGGCGGTGTACCCGTATCAAAAATATCACCGGCAACAATAACCGCATCTATCTTGTGCTGCTCAACTTGCTCCAGTAGCCAAGAAAAAAATTGGCGGTGTTCACTTTCGCGGGTTTTGCCATAAAAATGCTGGCCAAGGTGCCAATCGGAGGTGTGTAATATACGAAAAGTCATAACGCGTTAGACAACCAATAATTTGTAAATAGTGCAACCAACAATTTATGCAGTTTACCGCAATTACTGCGGCTAAACAGTGCTAAACTTGCCAATTGACTTAATAATATAGATTTTATTTCATTTTAATATGATGTTTTGTATTGTATTGTGTAAATATTGGCCCCAGCCTAAACGTTAACTTAAATTTGAATGTCAACCTGGGCAAGATTTAAAACGACTGTGATATCAATATGACGCCTGCCATCGCTCAATGTGACAAATTTAACATTCCCTACAAATTACATCATTATCAACACGAGAGTAACGCCTCTGCCTATGGCATTGAAGCTGCAGAAAAACTCGCAATCCCCAGTGCAAGGGTATTTAAAACCTTAGTGGTTGAAACGGATCAAAAACAATTAGCCGTTGCCATAGTACCCGTAGAGAAACAATTAAACTTAAAGCGTATGGCCAAAAGTTTACAATGTAAAAAAGTGAAAATGGCAGATGCACAGCGGGTTCAGAACAGTAGCGGTTATGTATTGGGGGGAGTGAGTCCATTAGGGCAAAAACAACCACTAAACACGGTTATTGACCAAAGTAGTTTGTCGTTCACTACTATATATATCAGTGCTGGTAAACGTGGCGTTGAACTCGAAATGAGCGCAAAAGATATTGCAGCCCTGAGTAAAGCACAGTTTGCCTCTATAACAGGCTAAATATCACTAAGTACTTTCTCTTCGCTCCACCTCCTGCTTTTGCTATTTTTCAACAACATTGTGCTGCGTCCAATCAAGTTATCATAAACTCACATTTTAATTAGCATTTACACCTTCTGCACCTCTGTGCGAATTTATTCTGAAATCAACATTAATTCAGATCCTTACTACTATTTTACTCTTTCATTAAATAAAACTATATATTTGTTGATTTATTGTTAAATAAGTGTAAATATCAAAAAGCTGCTGAATTATAGATTTGTAGTGAAATTTAAATCTTTATAATTCTGTAGTGATGGATACAAATATGGATTATGGAATAAAAAATTAATGGAGTAATCAATGAAAAAATTTAAATTAATGACTTGCAGTTGCTTTGCCTTATTGTCGTTATTGGTGTTTTACACAAATGCAATGAATGTCAATTCACCGCCATTAGATAGCACATTAGAACAAAATAGTGGAGCATCACAACAGCAGAAAATCATCAATATTAATCAGGCTTCTGAACAAGAATTAGTATTATTAACGGGTATAGGTGAGCAACTAGCCAAAGCAATTGTAAAATACCGTCAAGACCACGGAAAATTCAATAAAGTTGAAGATTTGTCAAAGGTCAAAGGAATAGGCAAACACATTCTGGACAAAAATAAGCACCGATTAATGATTTAAACTAAAAGCTCCCTTCGCCACAAACACCGATAAAAATTTGTTTGTGGTTTTTTTTATCTAAATTTCAGTAATGCTATAAGTAAGCATACTTACAATTTGTGCTACAATATCCGCTGTTTTGTCTGGCTGAAACGCCGATATTCTTGGTGTATGAATATGGCCTATAGGAAGAGTTGGCCGATGTTTATTCTTAAATATTATACTGCGATAAGATATTTCATTAGATAAATACCCTCCCCCTGAGCCTTGTACTGAAGTCTCATTACGCAACTGTGCATAGTTTTCAGGCTTAAAGGTTTTTTCTTTAGTAGTCACTTGGTGATTGTCATTGATTTTATAAACGCCTTTGGCTTTAAGCATGGCATCTACGGGTAAACTAAACTCGACAAACTCTGGACCCTGCAAGGGTAAATTGTTAAGTTGCGGAATTAATGGTTGTTTGCTACTGGCACCAGTATACACATTCAGATTATCAGGGGCTTTTGCACTGCGCCGTAAACTGGGGAATCTCTCTAAATCAAACGCTGCACGCCCCATACTTACGGTCACTATCATATCAACATCATCTATATGTGTTGCTAACAACTTTTCTACCATGCCTTGATCAAAATCAGCGAAACGCACCGGGAAAATAACACTCTGTATTTCTGCTAATTGTCCATTTTTGCCAATCACTGTATTGTCCAACGCCAAGGCAGCTACCCCAGACGGGTTACTTTGATCAATGTTTTTATCAAGAAAAAAAGGATCAAAACCAGTGACTAGTATTTTTTTTGTATTCTTGTTAGTAAAGTGTATATCTTTTTGTCCGCGACTGGCCAATTCAAACTGCCATAACAAATTTTCCTGTTGTTCAGTACTGAGCTGACTAAACAAAGGTAAGCCGCGCAAGGCTTTGCTCATTTTTAAACGCGACCAATAAAGCGACCGATCATCAAAATTTTTTAACTGCGCCAACAGCACAACACTCTCTTGCCAAAGTTGATGACCATATTCCACAACATAGGTGTTTAACTGATCATATTGCAGGGCTGTTGCTATTTGTTGAGTAAAGTTTTGGTACACTTGAGTCAATACCTTAGCTGGCGATGGTATGGCAATGTCAGCAGATTCAATTCTGCGCTCTTCAACTGTCAGCGAAGTCAAGTGTGCTTCTACTTTGCTGCTATAGGCAAAACTATTTGCTGTTGTAAAAGTGCTAACCAACAGAGCTAATGTCACCTTAATGACAGTGAACGTGTTATCAGTGTACTTCATTATTTTTTACTCATCTGTTGTTATTTCTATACTTTCGACTAGTTGCAGTTCAGTTTTGTGTGGTTTTGCTTTTAACCGCCACTGTGTTAGCTGCATTGTGCTGTGCCGATCAGTTAATTTATGTCAGTTGACGCAATGCATTGCTATGCTCTGTTAGGTTCAATGCCATCATTGTCGATAAAGAACAATTTTTATTGTGTTATATCGAGTAGTTATAACTGTCGATGGTTTTATTGGCAAGTTATTTAACTTAGCTTTTGACTACAATCAATGACTGTAATCTGTGAGCCGCAATCTTTGCACGTAACTTGGTGCATTGCGATGGTAATAGGTGGATCCACTATTAAACAACCACAATTTGTTTGCCAATAACATATGATCAAACGTATCTGCAGATTAAATTGTAGTTGCTTTTTATGATTATCATGGCAGAGTATAAAAGACAGTCAATTGACTGGCCTTGTTATTTTTTTAGCACAATGATCTGATCTGATTTATTCGCTCTATAAATGACCACTTACAATTTGTCTATTTGCCTAACGCTGTTATTGCGTTGAGCAATATCTAATATTAATAAAATAAAGGAGTAGCGCTTCAATGTGTTCGATCTTTGCAATATTAAACATCCAGACTGGTGCTGATGCACTGCGCACTAAAGCCATCGAATGTTCTCGCTTATTACGCCACCGCGGCCCTGATTGGTCTGGCATTTATCACAATGACAATGCCATTTTAGTTCACGAAAGGCTGGCTATCGTCGGCACTGAAAATGGTGCTCAACCCCTGTATAATGCCGACAAATCCCATATTCTCGCAGTTAATGGTGAAATTTATAACCACCGCAGTTTGGCGCAACAATTGACATCAGACTATGAATTTCAAACCGGTTCAGATTGTGAAGTAATTTTACCTTTATACCATCAACACGGCAGCGATTTTGTTGATAAGTTAGAAGGCATGTTCGCCTTTTGTCTGTATGATGAAAGCAACAATAGTTATCTGATCGCTCGTGATCACATTGGCATTATCCCCCTCTATACTGGATACGATGAAGATGGTCATTTCTATGTGGCTTCAGAAATGAAAGCACTAATGCCAGTGTGTAAAACTGTCAGTGAATTTCCACCAGGTCACCTTTTAGACAGCCGGACGGGTGAAATACAGCCCTATTATAAACGCAATTGGAAACAATATGCGGCGATTAAAGATAACACCACCAGCAAAGTAAAACTGCGCGAAGCACTAGAAGACGCGGTAAAAAGCCATTTAATGACCGATGTTCCCTATGGAGTTCTGTTATCTGGGGGCTTAGATTCATCACTTATTTCGGCCATCACCCAAAAGTTTGCGGCGCGACGCATTGAAGATAATGACTTGGCTGAAGCTTGGTGGCCAAAGGTTCACTCTTTTGCTTGTGGTCTTCAAGGTTCGCCTGATCTGGCTGCAGCACAAACCGTGGCTGACAGTATAGGTACCATTCATCACAGTGTTATTTTTACCGAGCAAGAAGGTATTGATGCCCTTAAAGAAGTTATTTATCACTTAGAAACGTATGATGTAACCACTATACGCGCTTCCACCCCTATGTACCTTATGGCCAGAAAAATTAAAGCCATGGGAATAAAAATGGTGCTTTCCGGTGAAGGTGCTGACGAAATATTTGGTGGCTATTTGTACTTTCATAAAGCCCCTAACGCGCAGGAATTTCACCAAGAGTTGAATCGAAAACTCGATAATTTACATATGTTTGATTGTTTGCGAGCCAATAAATCAATGTCGGCATGGGGCATTGAAGCAAGAGTGCCATTTCTAGACAAAAACTTTTTAGATGTCGCTATGCGTATCAATCCCAATGATAAAATGTGCGGCTCTGGCAAAATGGAAAAATCTATTTTACGTGAATCGTTCACAGGCTATTTGCCCGATGATATTTTGTGGCGACAGAAAGAACAATTTTCCGATGGTGTAGGTTATTCGTGGATCGACGGCTTAAAAGCTCATGTTGAATCAAATGTCACTGACCTACAACTTGCCAATGCGCAATACAAGTTTCCAATCAATACACCTGATACCAAAGAAGCTTACTTTTATCGTTGTATTTTTGAACAACACTTCCCTTTGCCATCCGCAGCTGAGTGTGTTCCCGGAGGTAAATCTGTCGCTTGTAGCACACCACAAGCACTCGCTTGGGACGAGGCCTTTAGCAATATGGCTGATCCATCGGGGCGGGCAGTGACGACTGTTCACAACGACAGTTATTAACCAGTAAAGCCGTTAGCAATAATTGCATTACAAACCGATAGTATCGATATTATCGGTTTTTTTTGTTTTTTATTGTAAAAAACTTTATTTGCCAGTTAAATATCAAGCAAAATTGCTTTAAAGTACACTGATACAATATAAGTAAAGTTGAAAGGTCATTGTTTTGTCGAAACGCGTTGAACCAGAGCTGCCAAGTATTACCCCTGATCGAGATCAGGTAGAGTCATTTAAGAATACCCGTACCCATGCAAATACTAAAAGTGCAAATGCTAGCAATGCTAAAGCACCGGTAAATAAACAAGGGGCAGGAACTAACACACATCCACAACGCGCTAATTCCCTGTGGTTAATATTATTCACCCTACTGTTAGCGGTGATATTGGGCCTAGCGATTACTTGGTTTTATCAACAACACCTTAAATCTGAAAACACTATGCTGCAATACCAACAACGCATTAGTCAATTAGAGCAGCAACTTTCTGCAACTGGTGAAGAGATGGGTGAATCGGCCATTGCCATGAAAGTCAGGTTAGAAACACTTAGTGAAAAATCAGAAAAATTGTGGCTGGAAATGGATAAATTATGGGCATCGGCATGGCGTCGCAACCAATCTGATATTAAAGCATTGCGCTCAACAACGACTAAACACCAACAACAGACTGCCACAGCAAATAAACAATTGTCATCGACTGTGGTGGCGGTGCAAGATCTCAATCAAAAAATTACCGCAAGTGATTTAAAAATAAATGCTTTAGGTGATCAAGTAGCTACTTTTAGTCAAGTGAATGGTGAGATAAATAAGTTAAAGTCTGCACTGGCAGGCTTGAACCAGCAGTCATTGGGGCGAGACAATCAACAAATAGAAATGGCCGCTACCGTCAATGAGTTAGATACTTTGATCAAGCTGATGGTAGAGCGAATAGAATCACTAGAGCTCAAACTCAAGCAAACGGCACAATTGACTAAAAATACTCCCACCACTGTACAAGCCGCTAGTATTAACGACTAAGGCAGGTCATATACAGACAGTGAAGTATTCAATACGCTGAGACCAACACAATCAATAATGTTTATTGTGTTGGTTAATAGGCTCTAACAAATAATACTATTAACAAATATCGACAATGTCTTTAACTAACTGTGGGCCTTGATATATAAATCCGGTATAAATTTGCACTAACTGTGCACCGGCATTAAATTTATCTTGTGCATCACTCGCTGATGAAATACCACCCACACCGATAATAGGCAATGCATTATCTAATGCCTTAGCTAATAAACCTATCACTTCAGTACTTTTTTCAGCAACTGGGCTACCGCTTAAGCCACCCTGCTCTGCACTGTGCTCTAAGCCTGCGACTTTATCCCGATCTAAGGTGGTGTTGGTAGCGATCACACCATCAATATCGTTGGCAATTAAACACTGGGCAATAGAGTCAATTTCATCAACCGTTAAGTCAGGGGCAATTTTAACGGCAAGCGGCACATACTTATCAAACTTTTTAGATAATAGTTCTTGCTCTGCTTTTAATACGGCAAGTAATTCGTTTAATGCTTCGCCGTATTGCAATGCCCTTAAACCCGGGGTATTGGGTGAAGAAATATTTATGGTGATATAGCTTGCAAGCTCGTAGACCTTGCGCATACACAATAAATAGTCATCTTTCGCCTGTTGGTCGGGAGTATCTTTATTTTTGCCAATATTGATGCCGAGTACACCACTAAAATTGGCTTTGCGCACTTGATCAACCAAATAATCGACCCCTTTATTGTTAAAGCCCATGCGATTGATCACCGCATTAGCTTCAGGAAGTCTAAACATTCTCGGTTTTTCATTACCTGGCTGAGGTCTGGGGGTAACTGTACCGACTTCAACGAAACCAAAGCCCATAGCCGCAAACGCCTGAATACACTCACCATTTTTATCTAACCCGGCGGCAAGTCCACAAGGGTTGGGGAAATCAATACCCATCACATTGACCGGTTTATGAGTTATATTCTGCCTGTAGGCGATATTAAGTGGTGTAGCGCCTGTTTCTTTTAGCCCTTTAATAGTGATATCGTGAATTTTTTCAGGATCGCATTTAAACATTAAGTGACGAATTGCCGAATAGAACATAAAACCTCTTAAATAATTGACGGGTGCTAACAACAGCTAAAAAAATCCCCGCTTGCGCAGGGATCTTATCATTTATTTATTGGGATCGCAGTTTAAACTTAACAACATTAACTCCCTCAATGCCACTGAAAACTTGGCAAACTCATGGGTTTGGCCAACTCTAAAGTCATCAAGCATGTGCTGCCAACGCGCCAGTGGATGAACATTGTCAGCAAACCAACCGTCCATTAGTTCAGACACTTTGCTACTCTGTTCATCAGTCCTTAAAATAACCGATGTCAAAGAGCGTTGTTGCCAATCAAGCTCTTCCCTAAAGGAAGCTCTAGCTAACGCTTGCCAATGATTGGCCACAGGTTGGTTATTAATTTGATCTAAGAACCAATGTAAATCTAAGCGCGCTCCTAGTTTGAAATATACATCAGCCACCAATTCAATGGGTCTGCCATCGTTTTCTGCCAATTCAGCTAAATCCATCACCGAAAATAAACTACTGAGTTGAGCAATGCGTTGCGCTAATTTCTTTGGCGCTCCGGCATTAACTAAATCATTTTCAATGCGTTTTAACTGATTGACTTCTTCATCGATCATGCAATCGTATATACTCGCCGACATAACCACAAAAGTTTGATGATAAAAATCAATAGACTCAGAGATATTTAGCGACTTATTGCGATGACGCAAGAACCATCGGGTAGCACGGCGCACAGTGCGACGCAACTGGAATAACATTTCAGTTTGCACACTGGTTGATATTTTATTATCTAGATCACTTATTTGTTGCCAAACATCTGACATTTCAAATACCGCACAGGCCATAGAGTAGCAGTTGGCAATTTCGGCGACCGTTGCGCCAGTTTCTTCGAACATGCGATTAACAAAGTTAAAGCCCATATCATTGCCAATATTATTGGCAAGCTTGGTGGCTATGATCTCGGCTCTTAGCGGGTGATCTTGCATTTCTTGGCTGTATTTTTGCTGTAATTGCTTGGGAAAGGCTTCAATTAACAAGCGGCCATGATATGGATTATCAGTAATTTCTTTGCAAACAAGGTCTTCTTTAAGCACCATTTTACTGTAAGCAAGTAATACTGAAAGCTCTGGTCTAGTCAATCCTTTACCTTGAGCTAAGCGGTCGGCAATTTCTTCATCGCTGGGAATAAATTCAAGGCCGCGATCTAACTTACCGGATCGTTCAAGTTCATGAATAAATCGGGTTTGCTCCTTAAGCTGGCCAACAGCGCGAACTGCGGTAATGGAAAGTGAATGGGTTTGTCGATAACAATCCTCTAAGACAATCTCTGACACTTCATCAGTCATGTCATAGAGTAATTTATTGCGTTGCTTAACCGTTAAATCACCACTTTTTACCAGTCCATTTAATAAAATTTTAATATTTACTTCATTATCTGAACAGTCGACACCACCGGCGTTGTCAATAGCGTCTGTGTTCATTCGACCGCCGTTTGCGGCATATTCGATGCGGCCCAGTTGGGTAAAGCCTAAATTACCGCCTTCACCAACAATTTTTGCCTGTAATTCGTTGCCATTAATACGCAGTGAGTCATTGGCTCGGTCACCTACTTCTAAATGGTTTTCTTTACTGCTTTTAACATAGGTACCGATACCGCCATTCCACAATAAATCAACCTTCATTTTTAGAATGGCGCGAATTAAATCATTTGGCGACATACTTTGCTTTTGTGTACCTAGCATTTTTTTTATTTCAGCAGAGAGCTTGATTGATTTAGCAAAACGGCTAAACAATCCACCACCTGTTGAAATTAGTTTGCTGTTGTAGTCTTCCCAAGTACAACCCGGCAAATTAAACAACCGCTGGCGTTCCTTGTAAGAACTAGCTGAGTCAGGATTGGGATCAATAAAAATATGCATGTGGTTAAATGCGGCTTGCAAGCGAATGTGTTTGGATAGCAACATACCATTACCAAACACGTCCCCAGCCATATCACCGACGCCAATAACAGTAAAATCGGTAGATTGACAATCAATATCCATTTCACGAAAATGGCGTTTTACCGACTCCCATGCGCCTTTTGCGGTGATCCCCATACCTTTATGGTCGTAGCCAACACTGCCACCCGAGGCAAATGCATCGCCCATCCAAAAGTTATATTCTTCTGATATATCATTGGCAATATCAGAAAAAGTTGCGGTGCCTTTATCAGCGGCAACAACTAAATAAGGATCGTCTTCATCTAAACGCACCACATTTAATGGATGCACTATTTCACCCGAAATAATATTATCGGTAATATCTAATAAACCGCGAATAAAGGTGCGATAACACTCTTTACCAGCCGCAAATATTTCTTCTCGGCTTCCTGTGGGTAGTTGTTTACAAACAAAACCACCTTTGGCACCTACCGGTACAATAACGGTATTTTTGACTTGCTGCGCCTTGACTAAACCAAGTACTTCAGTTCTAAAATCCTCTCGTCGGTCTGACCAACGCAAACCACCACGGGCTACTTTACCACCGCGCAAGTGCACCCCTTCCACTTGCGGCGAGTAAACAAATATCTCAAACGCTGGAATGGGTTGTGGCACATCGGCAATAAGTGCTGGGGTAATTTTAAAAGAAATATAAGATTTAACACCCGTCTCAGGATGAGGTTGAAAGTAGTTAGTACGAATGGTGGCATTGATCATTTCGACGAAGCGACGAATAATTCTGTCATCATCTAAATTAGCAACCTTGTCTAACGCTGATTCAATATGCGCTAATAATTTTTCAGTCGCTTTCGCAGAAGTCTTCTTCTTGGGATCAAAACGACTAATAAACAGCTCAATGAGTGACTCAGCAATATGCGGATAGCGAGCAAAGGTATCTTCAATATAACTTTGGCTAAATGTGCCGCCAATTTGCCGTTCGTATTTTGCAAAAGCCCGCAAAATAGAAACTGCTCTGCCGTCTAGCTCAGCACCTAATATTAAGCGGTTAAAGCCATCATCTTCGAGATCACCTGCCCATACTTTGGCAAAAGCATCCTGAAATAAACTTTGCACTTTGCCCAAATTAAAGGTTTCTTTACCGGTGAGTAGCATAGAAAAGTCTAGGATCCAGCAATTCTCACCAGATGAGGTTTTCACTAAGTAAGGACTTTCGCCAATCACCCGCAAGCCAAAATTTTCCAACATGGGTAATACATCTGAAAGATGTAACGGCTCACCCGAATGAAACAATTTAAGTTTAACAAAGCGGCTGTCGGCTTTTTCTTCTTGAGGTTGATAAAACAACATTTCAAGCTGATTAGTTGCTGACAAGGCTTCGAGTTTTTCAATATCAACAATAGCACTACCCGGCAACACTTCATCCTTGTATGCTTGTGGAAAGCTGACATACTTGCGCCCCAAGGCCTTGCCCTGTGCTTCGCCTTTATGTGAATTAAGAGCACTGATTAATTTATCATCCCAATTACGTGCGGCTTCATTAATGTTTTTTTCGATTTCTTTCACGTTGATGTCTGCTTTTGTTGATTTAACCCGAACAATATAATGTGTTCTCGCTTGCACTGATTCAGAGAAAAAAGTATTAAACTCGACATACTCATCGCTGCCAAAGGCTTCTTTGAGTAACGCTTGGGTCTTAATGCGCAAAGCTGTGTTGTATTTTTCACGCGGTACGTAAACCATACACGAATAAAAGCGATCAAATGCATCACGGCGAATAAATAACCCTGAATAATCTCGCTCCTGCATTTGAAAAATACCGAGGACATTGTTTAATAAGTATTGCGTTTCGGTTTGCAGTATTTCATCGCGTGGATAGGTTTCTAGTATATTTATTAACGTTTTATAAGCATGAGTACCTTCAGCAAAACCTGATAATTGACAAACACCCGCAACTTTAGAGCTGATCAGCGGTAAATCCAAAGCACTGTTGGTGTAGAACGCTGATCCAAATAATCCGACAAAACGCTCTTCGCCAATGACTTGGCCATTACTGTCAAAGGTTTTTATACCTATGTAGTCGAGATGTGCAGGACGGTGAACTCTAGAGCGTGAATTAGTCTTAGTTAATATAAGCAGGTTATTACCCAGTGCCAGTTCTCGTGCTGATTCACTCAAGCTGGATAATAAACGCTGCTTAGTACCATCAGAGCGCTTCATTAAACCAAGACTACTGTTTACATCAGCAGATAGTGCCGTATCACCTTTGAGTGTTTTGATGTTATATGAGCGGTAACCGAGCAAGGTAAAGTTATCGGCTAATATCCATTTTAAGAAAGCTAAGCTGTTTGCTTTTTCGTCATTGTCACAAGGAAGTTTAGCTTTAGTGGTGTTATCAATAATTGCTGACAAGCGAGAACGCATCGCTTGCCAATCATCTACTGTGATTGAAATATCACTGAGTACAGAGCGCAGCTCATCAGCGATATTGTCTAATACAGACTGCTCACTTTGACGATCTATTTCAATAAAGAACACCGTCTCAACAACACTAGATTTTTTAGTTTTATTGGCTGCGGATGAAAGTTCGATGACATTGTTATCGGCATCGCGGACTATATTAATTGGACTGTTTAACATCAAATGTGGACTTAAACCCAAGCGAGTCAGTGCGATGCGAATAGAATCAACTAAAAATGGCATATCGCCAATGATCACTTCGATAATGGTATGACTCGATTTCCAGCCGTGCTTGGAAACTTGTGGATTAAACACCTTAATAACCGCGGTGTCATCTTCGTGATCGTTTAAAGAGTTCCATAAACTTAAAGTCGCCCCGTACATGTCGCTATCATTGCGGTTATTTAAGTCTAAGGTAGAGATGTTTTGGTAGAGTAAATCAGCAAATTGCTCAACTAAAGGTGCGGTATCTGCTGATACTTTTTGTTGGATCAATTGTGCTACATTGGATAGTATTACTGAGGGTAAACCGTCTACTAACGCCATGCCGTTTTCCTTTTTGGATAAAACGTGTAAATAATTTGTGTAATTTTTTATAGAATTATTATTGTTGTCTATCAGAATAGACTATAGGACGGATTTTATTAGTAATTTTAGGCTTTTGCGAGTGATTTTTTAATATATTAGTAATATTGCAAGTATATTGACGAGGCAAAAATGCCACAAAATATGTGTTTATTCAGTAGTTATAAATAGAAAATAGCCCTTAGGGCTATTTTCTTGTTTATTTATGCAAACAAATTATTTAAAAATAATTTGCCCGCATTAATTTTTTTTCCATAAAAAAGCAGCTATAGCAGGTAAAACAGTTACTGATGCGATCATATTAACCAAAAACATGAACGTTAGTAAAATGCCCATATCCACCTGAAATTTCAAATCTGAGAAAAACCAAGTCGAAACGCCAATCGCCAAGGTCAAACCAGTGATTAACACAGCATTGCCTCTTTCCTGTAAAGCTTGCAAATAAGCTTGTTGCAAAGGTAAGCCCGCTTTTAATTTACTGTTCATGGTTGATAAAATGTATATTCCATAATCAACCCCTATTCCCACACCTAAGGCTATTACTGGTAAAGTCGAAACAGTTAGGCCAATATCGAGCACTGTCATTAACCATTGTGCTAAGGTAGACACTACAAACAGCGGAACGACCACTGATGTGGTGGCACGTATGCTTCTAAAGCTAAGTAGACAAAGCATGATAACCGCACCGTAAACGTATAGCATCATCGGCGTTTGTGCTTCCTCAACGGCTTCATTAGTCGCAGCCATGACACCTACAGGCCCAGACGCCATTTTAAAGGCGAGTAAATTACTATCCATGGAGGCAATCTTGCTTTTAGCGGCTGCCACCACGCGATTTATGGTTTCTGCCTT
The DNA here is from genome assembly GCA_042091375.1 of Thalassotalea sp. Taxonomy (GTDB): domain Bacteria; phylum Pseudomonadota; class Gammaproteobacteria; order Enterobacterales; family Alteromonadaceae; genus JBELHO01. The sequence goes on from JBELHO010000012.1 coordinate 39,740, forward strand.
GTGATCTTCTAAAAACAAAATAATCGGCATCACACTACAATCATTGTTTAACAATCCGGTCGAGCTAGGAATATTCGATAATGCTTGGGCTAAAGCATATTGATTAGGAGAAATGATCCGCCATTTCAAGTTGCCCTCGTAATAACCGGCATTAATCACTTTCATCACTGAAGGTAGGCTTGCAGTTGATTGCACGCCGTCAACATTCTCCATTGTCCATTGAAAATTATCCATTGATTTGAGCAAAGCAGAATTGGTACAGGCATTGGCCGACGTTTCAACAATAATCGAAATATAGTCGACACTAATAGCGTACCTGTCGGTGATCAAAAAAGTATCCTGATTATATCGAGAATGTTCGTGTAATGCCGGTGCACCCGCGTGTAATTCGCCAATTTTCAAAGATTGTGACTGCCAATAACCGACGATAAACAACAGGGTTGTGATCAGTAAAATAACCAAAGCCACTGGTCGGCGGGTAAAACTAGCCATCATTAGCCAAAAACGGTTAACTGTATCTTGTTGTCCATCCTCAGGGTGCTTCGATGGCGACATTTTGGTAAAGGATATCAATACAGGTAGTAGCAATAAATTGGTAAATATTATTACCGCTACACCAATTGAGGCAGTAATAGCTAACTCGCGAATAATACCAATATCTATCGATAATAATGTAATAAAACCCACTGTATCAGAGAGCAGCGCAATACCACCAGGCACGATCAATAAACTAAAGCTAAATTGCGCTGCCTGTAAAGCGCTAAAACCTTGCGCTACTTTTTTGCCAATGGCATTGATCATTTGCACACCATGACTCACACCAATAGCAAATATCAAGAAAGGTACGAGGATAGACATAGGATCTAAACCAAACCCCATGCTTGATAACAAACCAATTTGCCAAACAACAGCAATTAAAGAAGTCGCTATGGGCAATAAAGTCAAAGCCAGTGAACGGCAAAACATAAATACCATCAAGGTTGTAATAGCGATGGCAATAGCAAAAAAGGTGACAACGCCTTTCGCTCCTTGCGCTACATCACCCACCATTTTGGTAAAACCAATAATGTGAACACTAATGTTGTCCTGTTCGAAAACGGCACGTATATCATTTTCAAGTACTTCGGCTAAAGCGATAGAATCTAATTTTTCGCCAGTATTTGGATTGTTTTCCATCAACACAGCATTGACCATAGCGCAACTGTAATCATCAGCAACCAAACGACCAACAATGCCTGATTTTTCAATGTTGGCTTTGACCACTTCTAAGCCAAAACTATCCCCTTTGAAATCAGCAGGTACCACAGGCCCACCGGCAAAACCGTCTTCGACTACTTCAACGAAACGAGTACTGGGTGAAAAAATAGATTTAACCTGGGTTCGATTGACGCCAGGAATAAAAAACAATTTGTCATGAACGCCTTTTAAGGCGGTAAAAAACTCTTGATTAAAAATATTGCCCTTGGTATCACACACAGATATTAATACCGAGTTTGCCCCACCAAAGTGTTCTCTATGTTTGAGATAGGTTTGCATATAAGGGTGGTTTAACGGGATGTTTTTTGTAAAGGAGGCATCCAGTTTAATTTGTGATGCTTGAAAAGTTAATAACGCAGTGATCACCGAAAACACCACGAGTACCAGTAGTCTATTACTGAAAACGGCTGTTTCCAAACCACTAATAAAAGATTTATTTTGCATATTAATCAATCACCTTAACTGTTTTTATACCCACTTCAGAAGCAATAATAAGTAGCCCGTTGAAAACTGTGCCTGCTAATAATCCCTTACCATCTGCTAATTGCTGTAACGTAAAATCGGCTCCGCCGTTATTACTGGTCAGTAAAACACCACTATTTCCTAAAACAAACACCTTTTCATCACTTAACACAACACTATTGAGTAAAGCTTTGCTATTAATTTCTATTTTTTGCCAAGGTGTTCCCTCTGCTGTCTTAGTAAAAATATTACCGCGTAAACCAACCGCTAAGTATCTTCCCGCTGTGGTTTTAGTTGTGTCATAAAATGAACCTTGATAAATTTCAGGTAATCGTTGCCAACTATTTCCTTGGTCATTTGAGTTGGCTAGCAGACCTAATTCACCCGCTAAATAAAAGGCCTGTTGATTGATATAAATACGATTGAAATGAGGTAGTAAACTTGCACGCTCTTCGAGATAGGCTTGCGTATCTTCGGCTTTGAGTTCCATCAGATAATCGATGTCATCTTCAGTCAATAAAGACAAGTGAAATTTTTGCTGCCAGGTGATACCCGCATCACTGGTTTGGTAATATAAGCCATAAGCACCAACCGCTATACCATGGTTATTATCAGTAAAAATCACATCTAATAAAGGTCGTTCAAGTAAGGGAAGTGACTGCTGTAATTGCCACGAAATTCCGCCATCTTGACTATTTAGTATGGTTGCATCATGACCAACCGCCCAACCCAGTTTATCATTAACAAAAAAAACCGCTGTTAACGTCGCTTTAGTAGGGACTGTAACTTGTTGCCAGTCCTGCCCATTGGTTGAACGAATAATGTGTCCTCGTTCACCGACCGCCACTAAAAATTTGTCATTAACATTTTGAATATCGAGTAAAAGTGATTGGCTAACTAATTTTGATTGAACAGCTGCATCTTGTTGGGCAAAAGCCATAATGTGATTACTGTGCAGCATTATAAGGACTATGGCTAAGATTTTTTTCATTTTGTGAATGTCCTACTACTTAAAAGACTACGGGTCATAAAAAAATAATGATTAACGTTTAAAATTGAATGGCGAGTTTTTACATGCATACTTGCCGTTAGCTTTGTATGGGCAACTTGTGTTGTAGGAAGTTAACCATAGTGATATACAGTGTGATATTGGCATTGATAAAGATTAAATCATATTTTTGGTTTCTATTTGTTTACTGAATTTTGTTTACTGAATTTTGTTTACTGAATTTTGTTTAATTACACAGCGCCAATGTTTAT
>JBELHO010000012.1:42818-68245 GCA_042091375.1 Thalassotalea sp.
TCATTCTTTCACATCCATGTGATCATGACATACCGTTCGTCCTGAACATCGTCATTCTTTCACATCCATGTGATCATGACATACCGTTCGTCCTGAACATAAAAAAGCTGACGAAAGTCAGCTTTAAGCACTAAAGTTCACAACTAGCGGTTGTCTCTCTGCAGAGCACGAGAGGTAAATTGCACGTCTTTCAGTTTCGCTGAAAAGTCATACATTTTATTCTCATTGTCTAAACCGATAGCGATGTAACGCTTAGATTGGAAGTCGTGAAACACATCTAGTGTTGACCATTGTGTCGGTACTTCATAGTAGTTCAAACCATGAGCTAAACCAACTCGATACAATTCATTGCGATCATCATATATATCAGTTACAGCGATTTGCCAACTGTCTTCATCGATATAAAACACTCGCTTGCGGTAGATATGGCTAGTACCATCTTTCAAGTCTGCTTCAACAACCCATACCCGATGTTTTTCATAACGAACCAGATCAGGGTTGATGTGGCCAGCTTGTATAATATCGTCATAAGAAACGTTATCACTGTGCAAGCGGTAGTCATTGTAGGGAATGTAAAGCTCTTGTTTACCTTTTAAAGTCCAGTTGTAACGGTTAGGAGCTCCGTTAAACATGTCAAAGTCATCAGTGGTTCGCAAACCGTCAGAGGCGGTGCCTGGGGCATCATAAGCAACAGTAGGTGCTTTTTGGGCGCGACGGATACCTTTGTTATAAATCCAAGCTTGACGTGGTGTTTTAATTTGGTCCATGGTTTCATGAACCAATAAAGCAGTACCAACTAATTTCGAAGGTTCAGTCACTTTTTGCTTAAATTTAAACAAAATATTAGAAGCTTCAAGGGTCTCAGGTGCCACACCTTTCTTTGCGTAAGGGATCATCAATTGCTCGTCAAAACCTACAAAGGTGTAATCACCTGATGCAGTAGGAGTCACTTGTCCTCCATTGCGCTTTAATGCTTCTCCGCGATAACGTAAAAGGTGGTTCCACATGACCTCTAGGCCATTAGCAGGAATAGGGAAAGGAATACCAACTGCCGCTTGAATAATACCATTGCCGTCTTGCACCAACTCTGCACGCGTAGCGTTAGTCATGGTTGCTTGATAGACGTGTTCAGGGTATGAAGCTGAACGGCGGGTCTGGTAAATGTTCATCTTAAATGTATCGGGGTAAGTAGCAAACATTTTCTGTTGACCTGGAGTTAGAAATTGCTTGTACTGGTCAACATTAGCCGCAGTAATAGTCATTTCTACTTTGTCATTAGGAAATGGGTCTATGTGATGCATACCCGGTGAATAGCCAGCAGGCACTTCAGTAATACCTCCTGTCCAAGCGGGAATAGAACCGTCGGCATTAGCACCGCGAACAGCGCCTAAAGGGGTTAAGTCCGATGATAATTGCTTGGCCTGTTGCGCATCAATTTTAGCCAATGATGAACCTGAAAATGCCAGTCCAAATGCCATTGTTAATAAGGTTATTTTTTTCATTTTTTTGCCCTTACAAAGAATATTTTATATTGAAAGATACATAGTCTCGATCTTCCATTTTGTTAGTTGTACCTACGCCATCAAAAAAGCCATTGTAGCTAATATCAGCAGACCACCTGCTTTGATAATCAAAAGTCACACCAGCAGAGATAGATTTGCGATCTTCAACGAACAAGAATAAAGGATCCGGGGTAATACCACTGACGTCGTGAGAGAAAATAATACGCGGTGACATATTGATGCCAGCAAAAATATTATTGTAATCCAGTTTAGTTACCAAGCGATAACCCCAAGCAAAATCATCTGGGAAAGGATTGGTTTCTACACCGTCTTGTATGGCCAATTCCAAACCTTCTTTACCTTCAATGCCGCCGTTTCTGGCAGTGCCTGGGCCGTTCAAACGCAATACGTCTTGCTCTGGCATGTCGCGAATGTCAATCCCGCCTACTTCTAACAACGTAGTGAACTGGCTAGCACCTAGAGTAGGTCCCCAAAACCTTGTTAAAGTCATTTGCGCTTGCAAAGTATCAGACAAGATATAACCATTTGCGCGTTCGCCTAAACCAAACACCGGCATTTGCGAAACGCCATCTAAGTCAGGTCGAATACCAGCATTGGCTAACTGCTGCGGCATGGCTGCAAACAGCAATTCAACATCGTCAATTTGTAAAGGTTCGTCTTGGCGGTAGGTCACCTCACCAGAGATGGCGGTGCCAGCTGCAGTGGTATTGAAGCTCATCGCATACATTTTGATGTCTTCGACGTAGTCGAGTTCAACTCGCGAAAACGATTCTAGATTAGTGTAATTATCAAAGGTAATTTCATTGTTTAAAATAAAACTTAAATCAGATGAAGCTTTCGAAAAGTCAGCAGTAACACCTGAAAAAATAGGTCGACGACTGTGGTAATTGACGTGGTATAAACTGATCTCAGTTTCGTTAAACTCAGGCAGATACCAAGACAACCTCAAACCGTATTGACCGCCATCTTCAGGATCTTTAGAGGCATCTTGTTCACGCAAGGTAAGTTTTACAGGATATGCATTGACATAATCAGCACCCGCTTGAGCTAGAACCGCATTGACCGCAGCTGCATCGGCACCTGCAGCTGCCATCTTGCCTAATGTATCCATTCTAAAATCGTTTAGGCTGGACAATAGAAAATCAATATCCATGTCTGGGTTACCAGTGAAGCCCAGTTGTACGTTGTTTAAATAACCACCGTCACCGGCAAAATCATTGGTTGAAAAGTAACTGCCAGGTGCTGGTAAAACAGTATTTTCCCATTGGTATTGGTAAAACATTTCAACATTGAAATTTTCAGTGACGCCCAATGAAGCCCATACTGCGCCAAATGGAATAAAAGCTTCGGTCAGCTCCGCGCCTGGCGCACGCAAGCGAGCAATATCAACAGGATTGATTTCACTGATACCGTGTGAAATTAAGGTGCTTTCACCCCAACCAATAATTTGTTGACCAATGCGTAAAGAAAATGGCATTTCACCTAAGTCAAAATCACCGTAGAAATAGGCATCGAGTAGTCGTATGTCACGACATACTTGATCTTTAGCTTCATCGTCGCGGCAAGGATCACTTTGCACGCCTGATGTCGGGCTACTCCAAGGACGATCGCCATCCATCATCTCAAAGTCGTAAAAGTACATACCGCGAAGAAACACCCCGATGTTGTCGCGGCGAATATCTAATTCATGGGTACCTTTGAGTAGCGTGGAGAAAGCTTCTCCAGGATCGTAGTTCAGATTACCGAGATCACCGTTGTTAGAGTATCCACCCGCGCCATTCCAAATGGTTTGATTAATTGGCATAGGGTTAATTGACGGATGATAAGTAGAAAAATCAAAGCCATTATTGATATTGTTTGATTTACCTACGTTGTCGTTCCAATTTCTGTCTTCAATGCGATAACTTGTACCGAGTGAAAAAGTTGAATCGAAGCGGATATTAAAATCACCTAATTCAAAATTTGATGCAGCAACCTGATTGACACCAGACAACATTAGAGCACTTGTTATACCAACAACTAATGGTTTTTTATAAAACCTTTTGATTGGACTTTGTTTCATTATTCTCTCCCCAGACCCGAAACAGAGTATTCTTATTTTAGTTTGACCACGTAACTAGTATAGAGAAAAATTTACTAATTGGTGGGATAAAACAATAATTGCATCATTTTATCGCCTAAGCAAGGGATAAAACCAACAGATAATAGTCTTTATTTTAACGACTTGCGTACAATATCGTGAGAAACAAAAAAGGCTGTTTAAAACACTTGTTTAAAACAGCCTTTTTTAAATAAACAATATTGCAACACTACACATATAACGGTATCAGCACCAAGTTAAAAACAAACACTAAATATTGCTTAATGGTCAGACCACTGTTTAAAGCATTAACTCTAATTAAGTTAATTTAGTTAAAGAAACAAACTTATTATTTTTAGTTTGCAAACAAAACGAGCCACTTACCCCTGAAGATTGTATATATTTTCGCAGGTGCATTGCCGGAAATTGTATCCGTTTACCGGTAGTGCAAGTGACAACAATTGCTTGTATTTTACCTTCGTAATAAGGCTTAAATTGCTCTGCAGACATACTAATAGAAAAATAATACTGCATTATTGGCTCACTTCCCCCAGTGCAGCATCGAGTTTTTCTTTTAAATCTTTAGATAAATTAGCGAGGGATGATAGCTGTTTAAGCTCGGTTTTAATCAAATCCTGTCTTTGCAAATCGACACGGTCAAACTGGATTAAAGGGGTCAATAAACGAGAAGCAATTTGTGGGTTAATATCGTTGAGTAATGCGATGTTCTTCGCCAAAAAGCGATAACCTCGTCCGGAAATACAATGAAAGTATTTAGGATTAGCCTGAGCAAATGTAGCAATAAGTGATCTAGCTCGGTTGGGGTTTTTTAAAGTAAACGCGGGATGCTGCTCTAAATTAGCTAAGCGTTCAAAAACATCGTCTCCTTGATAGCAAGCTTGCACTGCAAACCATTTATCCATGACTAGCGTTGTCTCCTGCCATTTAGCTTCAAAATCTTTCATTAATTGATCAAAACTGGCAATAGCCTGTTTACTGGCACAGTTCAACGCAGCAAGGGTATCGGTCATATTATCTGCGGTTTTGTACTGCTCGGTAATTAGCAGTTGCTGATCGTCGATAGCAGCTAAATACGATAAGCAAATATTTTTTAATGCCCGCTGGGCAATTGCTCTGCGATCATTTTTATAGCTACTGGTCAAAGTGCTTTGGTAGACCGCCAGTAAATCGTCTTTTAGTCCATTGGCAATGAATTGTTTAAGTTGAGTTAACGCATTAACTAAGGCAATAGGATCAGTTGGTTGGTATTTATTGATCAAATCATCAAAACTAGGCAGAGCCAGTTGTTCAGCGATCAGGGCACGATCGCCATCTGCTAATAATAACTGACGAAATACGGCAATTAATCGCGTCGGTAATATATATGAACTGTCGTTGAGAAGCGCTTCTATATAGTGACTAAACAACCTTTGCCCAGCATCCCATCGATTAAATTCGTCGGAGGCCGATACCATGAGCAATTCTAGTTCATTGACATCTTGATGATGTTGCAGTTTAACCGGCGCCGAGAAGTCACACAGAGCGGCTACAACTGGTTTTTGTGGTTGCTCATTAAAAGTCCATGATTGTGTCGATGCGGTTAACTCCAATAGGTGCTGTTGTCTGTGGTTGTCAGCGCACAGTTCAATGCGAATAGGAATGTGTAAATTGTCTTTTTGTTTTTGATTATCTGTTAAGTGATTAATTTGAGTTATTGTTAAGGTAAACTCGTTAGTTTGTTCATTAAACGCTTCTTCAATGACCAATTCAGGCGTACCTGATTGGCTATACCAAAGCTTAAACTGAGTGAGATCAACAGCAGAGGCATCGGACATAGCATCGATAAAGTCATCACAAGTGACGGCCATACCATCAAAACGTTGAAAATATAAATCCATTCCCTGACGAAATTTATCCTTACCTAACAAGGTATGTAACATGCGGATCACCTCTGCGCCCTTTTCATAAACAGTCAAAGTGTAAAAATTATTCATTTCAACCACTTTTTCCGGTCTGATCGGGTGCGACATTGGCCCTGCATCTTCGGCGAACTGATGCGAGCGAAGTAATTCAACATTTTTGATACGGGTAACTGCTGCCGAGTGCATATCGGCACTGAATTGTTGATCGCGAAAAACAGTCAGTCCTTCTTTGAGACTTAATTGAAACCAATCGCGGCAAGTCACCCTGTTACCAGTCCAGTTGTGAAAATACTCGTGGGCTATTACCGCTTCTATATTGAAATAATCGGCATCTGTTGCGCTGGCTTGATCTGCCAACACGAATTTACTGTTAAAAACATTGAGGCCCTTGTTTTCCATTGCTCCCATATTAAAAAAATCAACCGCGACTATCATATAAATATCGAGGTCGTAAGCCAGACCAAAGGTTTGTTCGTCCCAAGCCATTGACTTTTTCAAAGAGGCCATGGCATGGTGCGCTTTCTCGACATTACCTTTGTCGACAAAAATTTCTAAGACAACATTGTTATCATCGACAGTGCGGTAATGATCAGTTAACAGATCAAAATCACCAGCCACTAAAGCAAATAAATAACAGGGTTTGGGAAAGGGATCATGCCACTTGACAAAGTGCTTGCCATTGTCTAATTGACCTTGGTCAATTTTATTGCCATTAGACAATAAGTAGGGGTAAGACTTTTGCTCAGCTATAATAGTTGTGGTGAACGTAGCCATCACATCGGGTCTATCTAGGTAGTAACTGATCCGGCGAAAACCTTCCGCTTCGCATTGCGTGCAAAAAGCACCACCCGATTTAAACAGTCCTTCCAGTGAGCTATTATCAATGGGGTTTATTACGGTAACGACGGTTAAAGTAAAACTGCTTAGTTCAGTTGCTAAACGCAATGATTGCTGGTCGACTTGGTAGTCAGATGCACTGAGTAATTTGTCATTGAGTAATATGGCTTTTAATTGCAGCTGCTCACCGTCTAAATGAAGGGTTGCAACCACTTGCTGATCTGCACTAGCCGAGGCTGCCCTGTTTATCGACATCACGTTGGTCACTGTGGTTTGGCTTTCATGCAATTCGAATGTTAAGTTGGTTGACTCAATACTAAATTCACTTGGCCGATAGTCAGCCAATACTCTACTAGCAAATTCTGACATCTAAACAATCCTCTTCTCTTTAATTTCTTCTAGTTTAATGACGTTGTAAATAATAAAAACCTGTGCATGACAGGCTTTCATTATAAAATGTGTAGATTTCCAGTAAAGATTAACTGAGTTTAATTTTCACTGGACGCCGCTTTAATTTTAAAACCCAGGTAGGCGTATACAATGGCTAAAATGGGATTAAAAAGATTGAAAAAGCAATACAATATATAATCATAGGAAGTCAGAGCCAAGGCACCGAACATAAAAGCACCACAGGTATTCCAAGGAATGAGTGGCGAGGTAATGGTACCTGAGTCTTCCAATGTCCGACTTAACACCACGGGAGCTAAATTGCGGCGTTTGTATTCTTCTTTGTACATTCGCCCCGGCATGACGATGGCCATGTATTGATCTGCGGTTATCAAATTAGTGCCAATGCAAGTCGCTACAGTACTGGTAATCAAACTACCTGTTGATTTAGCCGCAGACAGTATACCCTCAACAAACTTCCTCAACATGCCTAAATGTTCTAAAACCGCACCAAAGCTCAATGCGCACATCACTAACCAAATCGTATTTAACATACTAGACATCCCCCCTCGACTTAGCAGGTCATCAATGCCAGCATTACCTGTTTTGACAACAACCCCATTAAAAAATGCGGTCCAAACTACGGTAATATAAGCTTTTATTCCAGTTGCGCCGTCATCGGCAATAGACATAATCAAATCTTGTTGAAATATAACCGCCCAAACAGCACCAATCATTGCCCCGATAGCGACAGCGGGAAACGCTGGCATTTTCTTGTAGGCCAAGGCAAGTAAAATTAGCAATGGGATCAAGTTCAATACAGAAATATGATAAGTGGCTTCTAATGTACTACTAAGTACAGCAATACTCTCATCGGCACTGCTCACTTGGCTTGATGAATGATCAAAGCCAATAATTAAAAACAGGATCAAGGCCATTGATATAGAAGGTATGGTAGTCCAAAGCATGTAGCGAATATGCGAGAATAATTCACTGCCTGCAACTGCAGGTGCTAGGTTAGTGGTTTCTGATAACGGTGATAATTTGTCACCAAAATAGGCACCCGATATAACGGCACCAGCAGTAACCGATGTAGACATCTCGAAGCCATTAGCTATACCAATAAAAGCAACACCAACCGTTGCTGCTGTAGTCCAAGAACTACCAATACTCATGGCAACAATACCACACACTAAACAACAAGCAGCATAAAACCAACTGGGATCTATGATTTGTAAACCGTAAAATATCATCGTAGGTACTGTGCCTGATAACAGCCAAGTACCGATCAAAGCGCCAACAGTGAGCAAGATCAAAATGGCACCCAAGGAGATAGAAATACCATTAACTATAGCTGATTCAATTGTTTGCCAGCGATAGCCATTTTTAAGGCCAATAACAATGGCAATAGCCATGGCAAACAATAATGCAATTTGATTGGGGCCGTAAGAAGAGTCATCTGCAAAAAATATGACGGATGCAGAGAGCATAACAACAAGGGCAAAGAGAGGAATAAGCGCATCGAGAAAACTAGGCACTTTAGGTGTATTGTGTTCTGACATAAATAGGTATTACCTTTGTAATGGGGGTTATTGTTGTAACCTTTATTATTGTTAGGGTGTTAACATGCCTTGACTTGGCATGCCTTGCAAGTAATTTATTTCATTGACGTTGCGATCCAATCTCCTCATACAACACAACCAGCACTAATTTTTGTTAAAAAAAAACCGCTTGGCTCAGCGGTTTAATTATTTTTACGGATAATGACAGTAAACCAGTGTTACCTTAGTTTTAGTTATCGTTAAGTATTCAGTGGATTTAATGCTTAACTAGCTTATTTAATGACACGAGATCAAAGGTGATCTGCGCTGTTTCATCCAAAAAAGGGTCAATGTCAGTCAATTCATCCGGTACATCATCTAAGCTAGTCACTTTTTCTTTGCCTAAACTAACTAAGCGTTCATTGCTGCGCTGAAGTCTGTCGGTCTTGCGTTGATCTCGTTTGGCCTTGCGTTCCTTCAAATTTAATGAAATATATTTCTCAGCTTTTTCGGCTTTATACTTTTCAATATCATCCAATAAATAATTAAATTCTTGGTTGTCTTTGATCCTTTGTTGGTGAAGTGAGCTTAAATAGGCAAGATCGGCATCAAGGCTAGCAACCCTTTTATAACGTGCTTTTGGCACTTGGTCCCAAGGTAATGCATTTTCTTCTTTACTTTCACCCCACTCTTCTGGGTCAATAGGTGAAGGGAAGGAAATATCAGGCATCACCCCGCGATGTTGGGTACTACCTCCGTTGATGCGATAGAACTTTGCAATAGTGTATTGAATACTGCCAAAGGGGTTGTCGTAGAGATCATAAACACGTCCCAAAGGTCGGTGTTGCTGAACTGTACCTTTACCAAAAGTGTGTTCGCCAACAATAACCGCGCGTTGATAATCTTGCATCGCCGCTGAAAAGATTTCAGACGCAGATGCGCTGAACCTGTCCACCATAACAGTCAATGGTCCGTCGTAATAAGAAATACCGTCAGTGTCTTCATTGACTTGAATTCGATTAGCGCCATCACGCACTAATACCACAGGTCCCCTGTCTATAAACAAACCTGTCAATAAAGTCGCTTCGCGCAAAGACCCACCGCCATTGCCGCGCAAATCGACAATAATGCCTTCAACATTTTCGGCTTTTAGCTTTGCTAGTTCTTTTTTTACATCGCGAGATAAATCATTATAAAAACTTGGAATAGTAATAACACCCAACTTTTTACTGTCTTCATCTCCTGCTTTTTCAAAATACACTTCCGATTTAGCGGCCCGATCTTCAAGGATAATCTTATCTCTTATCATAGTGACCACTGTAATATCAGCGTCATCAGTCGACGATTCAGATAAGACTTGTAAACGAACTTTACTGCCTTTGGGTCCTTTGATTAAATCAACCACGTCATCTAAACGCCAGCCGACAACGTCTTCAAACTTTTTATCTCCTTGTGATACCCCTACGATACGATCCTTGGGTTTTAAGAGTTTGGATTTATCTGCGGGACCACCAGCGACGATACTCATGATTGTGGTGTAGTCTTCCTCGGCTCTGAGCACCGCACCTATGCCCTCTAACGACAAGTTCATATCCATTTGAAAACGTTCAGCATTTCTCGGTGATAAATAAGAGGTATGGGGTTCAACAACTCGCGCAAAGCTATTCATCACTATCTGAAATACGTCTTCACTTTCATTTTGCTGCAAGCGTTTAATCGCATAATTATAGCGTTTAGTCAGTACTTCTTGAACCTTTGGCCACTCTTTACCAGCTAGAATTAAATTTAACGCATCATACTTAACTTTCATCCGCCATAAGGCATCCAGTTCAGCAGTGTTTTTTGCCCAATCAGCCTCTTCTCTATCAAAAAAATACGCTTCTTTCAAAGTAAAGTCAAAAGGCACATCGAGTAGGGTTAACGCATAGTTATATCGCTCTAGACGGCGTTTTAAATTCAGATTATACATATCGTAGGCAATATCTAATTTGCCTCGAGCAATAACCGTATCAAAATCTAGGGCATATTTTTCAAAACCTTTAATATCTTCGGCTAAGAAAATGTTGCGGTTGTAGTCGAGTTGCTTGATATAACGCGCAAATATTTGTTCAGATAGGGAGTCATTCATCTGAATTTTTTTGTAATGTGCTCGGGTAAATTGCGCGGTAATACGTTTACTTGCGGTGACATGCTGGCTTTCGGGTTTGAGAATAACCGGTGATGCAAGATCGGTTTTAACATCAGCTTTAACATCAGCTTGTACATTAGCTGTGGTTTGAAAACACATTAATGAAAAAGATAAGGCGATTGCGATATGACAATTTTTTTGCATGCCGGCTACTCCAAGATTATTGCGTAAAAATATGACTTACTTGTGTTTTAATTACCATTCCACTGGAAAGTTGTACACTGATGTCATTGCCTGAAACTTCAGTAATAATCGCTTCCATAGGTGAGTTGCCCAATTTTACCTTGACCGCTTTACCCACTGCAACATTACTTGACTCTACAGGTATAAGTTTAGCTTCTACTTTCGATTCTGCACGTTTTGTCGACTTAATGCCTTTATATTTTTGTTTTTCTGATGGCTTATGGGTTTGTTGTTTTCCCGCTAAAGCTTTGCTTTTAACTGCTCCTTTACCCTTTGATTGCTTATTTCCTGCATTAGGTTTTTGGTTTGCTGTCGCTTTGGGGTGTTTTTTAGCGTAGTTTTCTTGGCTTTCTTTAAGTATTTTTGCTGCATAGTCAGCTTGTTCTTGATCGACTTCACTGGCGTTTTTACCATCGATATCTACGCGAAAACTATTCAGTTTTACCGCTTTGAGGTAACGCCAACTGCTGGTGTAATGACGAAGCGCTTGACGCAAACGCGTCTTACTGACAGTTTGATCATCAGATAATTTATCCGCTAACTCTTGAAAAATACCTACTTTTAGTGGTTTAGCAGGGCCTTGAACTGAGAAGCAAGCCGGAAATTTCTCTGCTAAATAAGCAATAATTTCTTTGGTACTGGTTCTTTTACTCGCAACATCTGCAGGTGCTTCACTTTCGGTGTTAACATCTGGTTTTACTGCGGTTGGTGTTTTAGTTTCCATATATGCACTTTTAATCTGTTTATTCTGTTAAATATTGGTCGCGATTATCAAGTAGGTTTTTACACCAAGTGTAGATATCATCACTTTCCAACTCAGGCAAGACATCTTGCCCAATCCAATGTTCCCAAACCAAGGTCAATAGTTTAATTAATACCTCAGGTTCGATGTCTTCTTCCGCCATATCATAAAGGCTATGATAAAGTTCGTTTAATTTTTCGGTAACCAGTTCTTCTTGACCTTCCCAATCGCCAACCATACTTTGATCAACAAGATGATCGTGGATAATGACAAATTCTTTCATTTAGTGCTGTTGACCGTGTTGAGTTATGTGCTGTTCAAATAGTCCGACAATGTCTTCAAGACCCACTTGATCTTGTTGATCAAATCTTGAAAACTCAGTGCTGTCAATATCTAACACGGCAATAACTCGGTTATTTATGCAAATAGGAATGACTATTTCTGAATTACTTTCAGCATCACAGGCTATATGACCAGTAAACTGATGCACATCAGCAACTCGCTGGGTAGTATTTTCGACTGCGGCAGTGCCACACACCCCCTTCGCCAACGGAATTCGTATACACGCCACTTTACCTTGAAATGGCCCTAATACCAATTCTTGATCTATGATCCTATAAAAACCAACCCAATTAACTTGGTCAAGTGAAGTAAATAACAAGGCACTTACATTGGCCATATTGGCAATAATGTCTTTTTCGCCACTAATAATTGCTGAAATTTGTTCACCGAGTGTTCGATAAAACGCCGTTTTACTCATCAGTTTACACAAAGCCGTTTAAATCCGCATAACATACCGCGATACGCCCATAAGTGAAAGCTTTAAAAGCGATTAATCGTCAATAATAGTAAAATAACTGTAAATTGGTATAGAACATTTGTAGGTGCAATCTCTATTGAGCGGCTAGTTGGACATCTAAAATGTGTACCGCCATTGAATGGCTGTATTAAGCCAGAAAACCCACAAGCTAATATTTACCTGTTGAAAACCTTTAAAATTGTCTGGCTGTACACAACAATTTGAGCTTGCTGACAGCGACTTTTAAACATTATATTAGATCATTTAGGGCAATTGCTATCGGTTGCGATGTCACCGACAATAACACACTAATTGTTACAATTAATTCACGCAAATAACCAATAAAACCAAAACAGCACAAATACAAGCCATAAACGGCAATGGCTTGCATTGCATCAAAATCTATCACACTAAAAAAATTATCTCTCTGGCACTCTGATCCAACCTTCCATTAATATGCGCGCACTGCGACTCATCATCACTTTTTCAACGGTCCAGTGGCCATTCTCCTCAGCTACTTGCGCGCCTACTTTTAGAGTGCCAGATGGATGGCCAAAGGTAATGTCATTACCTTGTTTGTGCTCTGTTGCAAGACTCACTATTGTCCCCGGTATAGCCGCCGCTGTGCCTATGGCTACTGCCGCTGTTCCCATCATAGCATGATGTAATTTACCCATAGATAGTGCTCTGACATTGAGGTTAATATCGCTGCTGTCAATTGTTTTACCACTGGCAGCGACATACGCTTGCGGTTTACCTACCAAGGCTAATTTAGGGGTGTGTTGTCGAGCTACCGCTTCACAAACATCCTTTATTAAGCCCATTTTAACCGCGCCATAAGCACGGATCTTTTCTAATCGCTGCAAAGCCTGTTGATCATTATTTATGTCATCTTGCAATTCTGTACCGTGATAACCTAGATCTTCTGCGTTCAAAAAAATAGTCGCTATGCCAGCATTGATCAAAGTGACGTTAAAGGTGCCAATATCGGGTACTTCAAGTTCTTCTATTAAATGTCCAGTCGGAAACATAGCTTCTGTGCTATCGACTGGTGCAATAAACTCAATGGGGACTTCGGCAGCGGGAAAGGTCACTCCATCGAGACAAAAGCTGCCAGTTTCTTGTACTTGTCCGTTCGTAATGGGCACATGAGCAATGATAGTTTTGGCAATATTTTTTTGCCAAATTCGCACAGTGCAAACGCCATTTTCAGGAATGCGTTGTTGAGCAACTAAACCAGAATAAAGCGCAAAAGCACCAACTGCAGCGGTAAGGTTGCCACAATTACCACTCCAGTCTACAAAGGCTTTATCAATGGCAACTTGACCAAACAAATAGTCTACATCGTGATCATCCTCAGCCGATTTATCAATAATGGCCACTTTACTGGTACTAGACGTGGCACCGCCCATACCATCAGTGTGCTTAGCGTATGGATCTGGACTACCAATCACGCCAAGCATTAAATTATCTCGCGCTTGGCCTTTAACTTGGCATTGTTCCGGTAAATCTTGTCGATTAAAAAGCACCCCTTTTGAGGTGCCACCGCGCATGTAACACGCTGGGATTTTTAGTTGTGGAGAAAAAGACATATGACTGCGCCCATTTAATTTTGTTTAATCTTGTATAAAAGGATGTTTAGCCAATTCATAAAAAAGTGACTTAACACATATCACCGCGAATTTAGCTAATCTGACTAATGCAAGAAACTGTTCAGAGCCAAAAGTTTTTTGGCCTAGTTCTTTAACCTAGTTACCTAGTTATTCAGTCTTAAAGATAAAGTCTACAAACCGTAACAAAAGATAAACCACTGCATGGTTTAATGTACCATGTTTACAGTGGTTCACTGTTGCTAACTATACTACAGACCAGTTAATGACTTGCTCCCAAAAAGTCTTGTGCAAATTTCTGCAACACACCGCCGGCGTGATATACCGAGACCTCTTCGGCTGTGTCTAAACGACATTTAACCGGTATTTCTACCACTTCACCACTGCTTCGAGTCATCACTACTGTCATTGCACTACCCGACAGAGCTTGTCCTACAACATCGTAACATTCACTGCCATCTATACCATAGCTAGCGCGGGTATTGTCATCAATAAATTCTAATGGCAATACGCCCATACCAACCAAGTTAGTGCGGTGAATACGCTCAAAGCCTTCGGCTAAAATCACCTCAACACCGGCTAAACGAACCCCTTTTGCGGCCCAATCACGAGATGAGCCTTGCCCGTAATCAGCGCCAGCAACAATAATTAGAGGTTGCTTGCGCTCCATGTAAAGTTCAATGGCTTCCCACATCCGGCTTTCTTTACCATCGGGCTCAATGCGAGTTAAAGAACCTTGTTTAACAGTGCCATCTGCATTGACACACATTTCATTGAGTAGTTTAGGATTGGCAAAAGTCGCCCGTTGCGCAGTTAAGTGATCACCGCGATGCGTCGCATAAGAGTTAAAGTCTTCTTCAGGTACTCCCATACTGGCAAGATAGGCACCAGCAGCACTATTTAGCATAATGGCATTAGACGGGGATAAATGATCTGTGGTTATGTTATCACCTAACACCGCTAAAGGTCGCATACCACGCATAGTGCGTTGACCAGCTAGGGCACCCTCCCAGTATGGTGGACGTCGAATATAAGTACTCTTTGGTCGCCACTGATAAAGCGGGCTTTTGGCTTGCTCAACACTGCCTAAATCAAACATAGGTGTGTAAATTTTGGTAAACTGCTCCGGCTTTACACTGGTTGCAACTAGGGCATCAATTTCTTCGTCACTTGGCCATATATCTTTCAGGTATATGGCATTGCCCTGTTGATCATTGCCTAAACTATCCTTTTCAATATCAAAACGAATAGTACCAGCAATGGCATAAGCAACCACCAAAGGTGGCGAGGCCAGAAAGGCTTGTTTAGCATAGGGATGAATACGGCCATCAAAATTGCGATTACCCGACAATACTGCTGTCGCATATAAATCTCGGTCAATCACTTCTTGTTGAATGTCGGCATCTAAAGCACCAGACATACCATTACAGGTAGTACAGGCATAGCCGACAATACCGAAACCCAACTGCTCTAATTCAGTTAAAAGTTGCGCTTCTTGAAGATAAAGCTTAGCGACTTTAGAACCCGGCGCAAATGATGATTTAACCCAAGGTTTGCGCGTTAACCCTAGTGCATTCGCGCGCTTAGCCATCAAGCCTGCAGCGACTAAGTTTCTTGGATTTGAGGTGTTTGTACAACTGGTAATAGCAGCAATAATAACCGCACCATCAGGCATTTGCCCATTGAGCTCTTGCGCTTTGCAGGCTTGGTAGTTTTTGGCAATCCCCTTGGCAGTGAGATCTGCCGTTGCCAAGCGCCGATGCGGATTTGACGGTCCAGCTAAATTGCGACCGACAGAAGATAAATCAAAGTCGAGGACACGTTGATATTCAGCCTCTACTAAATCATCGGCCCACAACCCGGTATGCTTGGCATAGGTTTCAACTAATTGCACTTGTTCTGGCTCTCTACCAGTGAGTTTAAGGTAGTCAATGGTTTGTTGATCTATGTAAAACAAACCGGCAGATGCGCCGTATTCAGGAGTCATATTAGCGATTGTTGCGCGATCGCCAATAGTCAAACTCTTGGTGCCCTCACCAAAAAACTCTAGGTAGGCAGACACCACTTTAGCTTCACGTAAAAACTCAGTGATAGCTAAAACTATATCGGTTGCCGTTATTCCCGGTTGACGTTCACCGTGTAAATTGACACCAATAATGTTGGGCAAACGCATCATAGATGGCCGCCCTAGCATAACGGTCTCAGCTTCTAAGCCACCTACCCCGATGGCAATAACACCTAACGCATCAACATGGGGGGTATGACTATCAGTACCAACACAGGTATCAGGGTATGCAACGCCATTAGTTAATTGAATAACAGGTGACATTTTTTCTAAATTGATCTGATGCATGATACCGTTACCCGCGGGTATGACATCGACATTTTTGAATGCGGTTTTAGTCCACTCAATAAAGTGAAACCTATCTTCATTGCGCCGTTCTTCAATACTGCGGTTCTTGGTAAACGCATCGGGATCAAATCCACCGTGCTCCACCGCCAGAGAATGATCGACAATTAATTGAGTCGGTACCACAGGATTGACTTTTGCCGGATCGCCGCCTTGCTCGGCAATGGCATCACGTAAACCGGCAAGGTCTACGAGGGCTGTTTGCCCCAAAATATCATGGCAAACCACCCGCGCTGGATACCATGGAAAATCCAAGGTCTGTTCACCATCAATGATCTGTTTTAAACAAGCAGTCAGTTCAGTTGGCTCACAGCGGCGCACTAATTGTTCCGCTAGCACCCTAGAGGTATAGGGCAGTTTGCGATATGCACCTGAGGAAATGGCTTCAATCGCTTGTTTAGTGTCGTAATAATCAACCGTGCTCTGCCCTTTTTTGTAACCAGGTAAAGGTTTGCGGTACTCGTAATTCATTGTTCTACCTTACCTTTCACTTAGTGGTGTAACTTTTCTTGGTTCAGCGCCAGTATAATCGGCCGAGGGACGAATGATGCGATTATTAGCTCTTTGCTCCATCACGTGTGCTGCCCAACCAGTGAGGCGTGAACAAACAAAAATAGGGGTGAATAATTTGGTCGGTATTGCCATGTAGTTATAGGTTGAGGCATGAAAAAAATCGGCGTTACAGAACAGTTTTTTACTGTCCCACATAAATTCTTCACAAGCGACTGAGATGTCGTACAACTTGGTATCGCCATTTGCTTTAGCAAGTTTTTCAGACCAAGCCTTAATAATATCATTGCGCGGATCAGAGGTGCGATAGATGGCGTGGCCAAAACCCATTATTTTTTCTTTTCTGATCAGCATTTCCGCCATTTGTGCTTTAGCATCTGCTGGTGAGGTAAATTTTTCAATCATATCCATAGCTGCTTCATTGGCACCACCGTGCAGCGGACCTCTGAGGGAACCAATCGCTCCAGCGATACACGAATACATATCGGATAACGTTGAAGCACAAACACGCGCTGTAAATGTCGATGCATTAAATTCATGCTCAGCATATAAAATCAATGAAACATCCATTACTCGGCGTTGTTGTGCAGAAGGACTAGTGCCCTTAAGTAACTTTAAAAAATGCCCGCCTATTGAATCTTCAGAGGAGGTACATTCTATTTCTATACCGTGGTGTGAATAATTGTACCAATAACACATGATTGCTGGAAATGCGGCTAATAAACGATTCGCTGCGTGCTGTTGCTCTGAAAAGTCATGCTCAGGCTCTAGGTTACCTAAAAATGAACAACCGGTGCGCATCACATCCATAGGATGGGTATCTTTGGGGATCAGCTGGAGTACTTTCTTTAAGCGTTGCGGCAGATCGCGTTTGGCTGTCAATTCAGCCTTATAACTGGCTAATTCATTGGCTGTTGGTAATTCACCGTTAAATAGTAAATAAGCCACTTCTTCAAAACAGGTATTCTCTGCTAGATCAGCAATGTCGTAACCGCAATAGGTTAAACCAGAGCCTGATTTACCAACAGTACACAATGCCGTTTCACCGGCACTTTGTCCGCGTAAACCGGCACCACTTAATTTTTTATCTGACATAACGATTTCCTCATGTTAATTTTTTTATTGGTATCAATAAAAGCACACCATCAGTTTAATTTTTGTTAGTTGTTATATTTAATCTAGTCTCAGATAGTTTTATTGATTTTTACCCTGAGAAAATAAGCTATCTAATTTTTGTTCGTAATCGTGGTAACCCAGATAATTGTATAACTCCATACGGGTTTGCATATTGGCCACTTCTGCAGTTTGATCGCCATCGCGCAATACACTTCTGTAGACAGACTCAGCTGCTTTGTTCATGGCTCTAAATGCAGAGAGAGGATAAAGCACCATAGCACAGCCCCACTCACCGAGTTGCGTTTGATTCCACAATTCAGTTTGGCCAAACTCGGTAATATTCGCCAAAATTGGCACATTCAATGCCTCGCTAAAAGCCCGATAGTGTTGCTCGGTTTTAATCGCTTCAGCAAATATACCATCGGCGCCAGCGGCGACATAAGCTTTTGCCCTAGCTATAGCTGCCTCTAAACCCTCCTGAGCAAAAGCATCGGTCCGCGCCATAATAAAAAACTCATCATCTTGACGGGCATCAACCGCTGCTTTGATGCGATCAACCATTTCATCACAGGAAACAATGGCTTTATTGGGGCGATGGCCACAGCGCTTCTGAGCAACTTGATCTTCTATATGCACTGCCGCCGCGCCAGCTTTTTCCATATCTCGCACGGTTTTTGCGATATTAAATGCGCCTCCCCAACCGGTGTCAATATCAACCATCAGAGGTAGACTTGAAGCCGAGGTGATGCGTTGTACATCAGCAATAACATCGTTGAGAGAAGTCATGCCCAGATCAGGTAATCCATAAGAGGCATTAGCAACACCGCCACCAGATAAATAAATCGCTTGATGACCGATTTGTTCGGCCATCATTGCGCAATATGCATTGATAGTGCCGACGATGGCTAACGGTTTATTGTTTTGTAATGCCTGACGAAATTTTGCCCCAGGCGACTGTTTTGTAGACATGTTTTTGTCCTTATAAAATCTGTAATTTAGTTGCGGTTTATGATCTTTTTATCAGTAATATTGTTTTCGATATTTTTACGAGATGCAGCAATATGCCGCCTCATTAACATTTCAGCTAATTCACCATCGCGATCACCAATGGCTTCAACGATACGCGAATGCTCATCAAAAGCTCTAGTAATGCGCGGGCTGCTCATCCCAAATTGAATGCGATAAAGTCGCACTAGGTGGTATAACTGACCACACAATATATCGATGAGCTGTTGATTATGGCTACCGAGTATAACTTTGTAGTGAAAGTCTAAATCACCCTCTTGTTGGTAATAGGATATGCCGTCTTGTAATGATTTAGAATTAGCGTGCTGTGCAAGCATTGCACGCATTTCGGCAATTTCGGCCGTGGACATGTTCAGAGCGGCTTGCCGACAAGCCATCCCTTCAAGCGCTTCTCTAACTACATAAAGCTCTAACAAACCTTCAATAGTGCATTCCACCACACGCGAGCCGACATTTGCGGTGCGCTCTACCAGTTGGCATTTTTCCAAACGATTTAACGCCTCTCTCAATGTCGAGCGACTGATTTGAAATTTTTTAGCCAGTTCAGGTTCACTGATTTTACTGCCAGCAACAATATCGCCTTCAACAATAGCGTGTTGTATTTGTTGAAAAACTTTATCGGCTGTAGTGACTGCTTTTTGCTGAGTAGGGTTATGTAAGCCCATCATATTGTCGACAATAAAACTAAATTACGCTAGATTTTAGTAGTTATTTAAATTTAGTCAAGTAATGAGATAAATATTGTCGACAATTAATAAGGATTAATAAAGATTGATAAGGGTTAATAGATCAGCGAGCAGACTCATCGCTTTACCTAAATAAGGTAAATTTTCGATAAATAACGAAAAAGCCACACAGCAAAGATGTGTAGCTTTTCATAAATTAAGGCGATAAATAACTGGGGCAATGTTTGTGCAAATGAAGTTAAGCGCGTGGCACATAGGCTAAATTTTGGTGCCAAAAGTTAACCACATAATTAACCCGAGTGCGCAATAAAGGATAATAATTGGGCAATTCACTTAAATGTACCCATCGACATTCTATAATGCCCTCGGCGACTTGGGGCAAGGTATCATCATCACAACCGTCGTATTCCATATAATACCAATGGGTTTTCTTTAAGTATTTAGTTTTTTGATGGGAAGTGGTATGCCAAGTTGAAACAAGTTTGCCCTTGATCGCCAGTTTATCAATGTTAAGTCCTGTTTCTTCGTGTACTTCGCGCATTGCACAATCTTCAATGTGTTGATTGGCCTCTACCCGACCTTTGGGCATATCCCATTTACCGCGTTTGAACATCAACAGAATGTGGTGATTTTTATTGCAAACTAAGCCACCTGCCGATTCAATAATAGGTAAATTGACGGTGTCCTTAAGGGTATATTTTGTTGGCATTGTCATTATTTTTATTACTCGTCTAGATCTGCAAATATATTTTCTTGGTCTTTCAATTCTTTCAAAACCGCCTTCTGTTGTAAAGTTAACCCCCGAAATTTAACGCCACCGACCATTAAACTGTATGTTTTAGTCACATCTTCACCCGTTAACGGGATGAACTTTTTATGGCCCAAACAACGGATCAGATACAGCATAGCAGTTAAACGCGCTTCTTTCTTGCGGTTAGCGCTTATTTCCGCCCAAGGTGAAAAGTCTGCGGAGGTTCTCTCTAACATCTGGTTTTTATATTGAGTGAAAATTTGCCACTTTTTCCTTGCTTTTAAATCGTTTTCTGAAAATTTCCAGTAGGTCAGTGGATTGCTCAGGCGGTTCTCAAAACGATACAGCTGAGTTTCTTTGGTAATAGATAAATATATTTTGACTAATAGTAGTCCTTGGTCAATCAGCTTTTGCTCCCAAGGCAATACTTTTTTCATAAAATATTTATATTTGGCCTCACTACAATAACCCATAGTCGGCTGTATGGTGGCGCGACTGTACCAAGAGCGGTCAAAAAATACGATTTCCCCTTTGTTCGGTAAATGTTGTTCATAACGCCGAAACCAATATTTGGATTCTTTTGCAGTTGGTATACCTAATTCTACCGTTCTGAAGTGACTGGGCATCAAATTTTCATTAAAGCGCTTAATAGTAGAGCCTTTCCCTGCGGCATCACGCCCTTCAAACAACACCGCCAAACGCAGACCTTTTTTGACCACATGTTGCTGTAATTTTAATAGTTCAACTTGCAAACGACGCTTTTCGATTTGATAATCGGTTTCATCAATGCCTTGATAAGGTGTTTCAATTAATGTGTTTTTACTCAATTTCATAGGGCAATACAACAGGTAAAGTTATTGTCAGCAATCTCATATTTAGCCACATATCATATGACAAAACTATGACAGTATAATGAAAAAAATGATATATCATTGTCACTTAGCAGATTAATTAAGGCTATTTACTGGTGCATACTAAATTCTTAGCACTGCGGCAATACATTATGCTGGTTAAGGCCATAGATACAAAATAAGCTTAAACCAAAAGTCAGTATTGACAATAAATGATTAAAAATATTAGCCAAAAAACCAATAGCACACCCCTATAGCAGCTGAAATACCGGCAACATCAGCCACTAAACCACAGGTAATGGCATGTCTACTATAGCGAATACCCACAGAGCCAAAATAGACCGCAAGCACATAAAATGTGGTTTCAGTAGAGCCTTGCATGATAGAAGCGAGCCTGCCTTGGAATGAATCTGCGCCATGTGTATTCATGGTTTCAATCATTAACGCCCGCGCGCCTGAACCACTTAGCGGTTTCATAATAGCTGTCGGTAATGCGTCAACAAAACGCGTATCAAACCCCAAGGTAGCAATCATCACTCGACATAAGTCGACAATCATATCCAGTGCTCCACTGGCGCGAAACACGCCTATGGCAACCAACATTGCCAATAAATAAGGAATGAGTTTAATGCTGGTTTCAAAACCTTGCTTAGCACCGTCAATGAAGCTGTCGTAGACATTAATGCCTTTTCTCAGGGCAAAATAAATAAACATCAGTAAACAGCTAAATATTAGTAAATTACCCAATAATGATGATTGTTGCGCCAAGGCTTGTGCTGACAGTGTGGTAAAATAGATCACTAAACCGCCAATCAATGCCAAGGCCATGGCAAAATAAAATAAAATCACTTGTTGCGCTAATTTAATTTTTTGAACAAATGCTACGCTGAGCAAACCCGCCAAGCTAGAGGCAAATGTGGCTAATAAGATTGGCACAAATACATCGGTAGGACTAGCCGCCCCTTGTTGAGCTCGATAGACAAAGACAGTCACCGGAAACAGAGTAATGGAAGAGGTGTTTAACACTAAAAATAAAATTTGCGCATTACTGGCAGTATCTTTGCGGGGATTAATCGATTGCAGATCTTGCATTGCTTTCAAACCCAGCGGTGTAGCAGCATTGTCAAGTCCGAGAAAGTTCGCCGACAAATTCATCGTCATCGAGCCAATAGCAGGATGTTTATCCGGGATTTCAGGCATTAAGCGACGAAACAAAGGCGAAATATAATGGGCAATTTTGGCAATAATACCGGCATGCTCTGCAACTTTCATCATGCCTAGCCAAAAACTCAATACCCCTATTAAACCAATAGCGATATCGACGGTGACTTTTGACATATCAAATATAGCATTGACTAAGCGTTCAAAAATCAGCACTTGATCTAATACTAACCAGTGATACAAAGCCGATATAAATGCAAGAAAGAAAAAGCCCACCCAAATTCTATTTAACAAAACAACCCGCTCACACTCTCGTTATAGCAATCGCCTTATCATGGCATAAATTAACTTCAGCGCACAGCAATAAGTGCACCGCGCCAATAAAGTATAGAAAAACAGCTTTTCACCCTTAAAAACATGTAGTAACAACAACTTAAAAAAACAAAACAATAAATTAGCTTTTACTAAAAATTGCACTAAACTATAATTCACATTTAGTAAATGTTAGCAATATTGAGTTACTGACCGTGGCTTAGTTATCTTAAATGGTTATCAATTAGCGCAAAGCTCATTGTACAATGGGCTCTTTTCAAAGCTCGAACTAGTCATAGTTTCGAGCTTTTTTTTCATCACTCATCGGATTGCACTCTTGCTAAAAAATAAGTTCACACTACCTAGGTGCGGCTGCTTTTTCAAAGCAGAAGTTAATGCGGTCATATTTCCATTGCATGTGAGCAAATAATCGCAAATCAAACGATATCTATATAAAATCATATCGTTATCAAACTATATTTTTATCAAACAGTATTAATATCAAGCAATGAGTTAATAATTCAATTCAAGGTAATTTAAATAAGCGTTTAAAGTTATCACTGGAAATTTTTGCTATCGCTTCTACCGACTGACCGCGAATATCAGCAAGTTGTTTGGCCACTTCAACAACATAAGCGGGTTGGTTTTGCTTGCCTCTGTGAGGTACCGGCGCTAAATACGGAGAATCAGTTTCGATCAGCAGTTTATCGTCTGGTATGTGTTTAGCCACTGCCCTTAATTCATCGGCGTTTTTAAAGGTCAAAATTCCCGAAAATGATATGTAAAAGCCCATTGCGATAGCCTCCTTAGCCATCGCCCAAGACTCGGTAAAACAGTGTAAAATACCACCCACTTGGTCGGCACCTTCTTCGCGGAGAATTTGCAGCGTATCTTCTTTAGCATCACGGGTATGAATGATCAGCGGCTTGTTTAATATTCTCGCTGCACGCACGTGTTTGACAAAAGAGTCAAGCTGGACTGCTTTGCTTTCTGGCGCATAAAAATAATCTAGGCCGGTTTCACCAACGGCTATGACTCTGGGGTGTTGAGCTAACCTAACTAATGTTTCTTGGCATATTTTATCGGCTTGATTTAATGGATGTGTACCACATGACAAATGTACATTATCGAAACTCGCAGTTTTTTCCACCATGGCTGGAAAATCTTCTAAGGTGACACTAACACATAGTAACTGCTCGACTTGTGCCTGCGTAGCGAGTTTGACGACATTCGCTATGTTGCCAGCAAACTCGGTGAGATCGAGACGATCTAAGTGGCAATGAGAATCTATAAACAAAAAATACTCCTATTTACTTTGGCAAAACTAATCGATGGACACACAGCAAGGATTATTTACATCACATGGTTAAGGTTGGCTCAGACGCATTTAACAATCGACCGATAGACTTTTCAATTTGATTTCGCACTTGCTCAGGATCATCAACAAAGTTAACCCCTATACCCGGTGGCGTACCATTTTGCACGCCTGACGGTGTGATCCAGCACACTTGGCTACTCACTGTAGATGACTCAAGTGAATCTGGTAACGATACCTGTAGTTCAATCTCATCACCTAAAGTATAAGACTGATAAGTTTCAATAAATAAACCACCATTGACAATAAAGGGCATGTAGGCCTTGTACAAATCTTTGTCGTTGCGAAATTCTACAGTGACTTTATTCATGATCATATACCTCTTGGCTGCGCTACGTGGCTGTTTATGATATCAGCAATGTCCACCAGTAATTTTTCTAAGCAGAATTCTTTATTGATTTGCGTCAACAACAACAACTGTTTGCTACACTCATTTATGACATTAAAAATAGCCGCTAAACTATTGCTGTGTTGATTAATAAAGCCCTGTAAAGCTTGTTGCTCACATTGTTCAGTCAAATAACTTATTTGTTGGAAGCTTTGTAAATGGTAACAACGAGATAAGTCGACAGTGATCCTTTCTAACCAACGCAAACTGTGCTCACTATGCAACAAAAGCTCCAACATTGCCATGCGATTTTGTTGAGTCATTAAGTAATTGATATAAGTTGCTGATAGTAACTGAAACGCTTGTTGAACAGTGCGATCAGTTAATTCGGTCAAATGCGACAAGTTTACAAATTTATCACTGTTGTTTACGCCCAATTCAGCGAGTAATTTATCGCCAACCGGTGGTGTCAATGGCAGGTGATAACAACGACTGATAATAGTAGGCAATAAACGCTGCACATCTTTGACTAACAGGATAATAAAACTGTTATTACTGGGCTCTTCTAAAGTTTTCAATAACGCGTTGCTAGCCGCTTCGGTCATTTTGTCAGCATCTTCAATGATCACTGTTTGGTTATCTGCCAATTGAGCAGTTTTTTCAAACATACGGCTAACGGCGCGGATCTGATCAACCCCAACTGATGTACCAGTTAATTGCACTGTTAAATGATCAGGATGATTGTGACTTGCCACTAACTGACAAGACTGACATTGACCACAGGCAAAGGTTGCACTGAGGTGATCTGTACTATCGACAGCTTGACATAATAATCCCTTGATCAGCCATTGACTCAGATCATTTTTTCCTACGCCTTTAACCCCTGAAAATATTAATGCATGGGGCAAGGTGTTGTTGTTGTATTGCGTTCGCAAACGCCTTTTATCTTCGGTTAACCACTTTGCCATTATTTGATTATCATTACTTGAGTTCTATTATGTAAGTAAAATATTTGATTACCTTACTATTATTTAAGTTCTATTCTCTGTGTTCTATTATCTGTGTTCTATTATCTGTGTTCTATTATCT
>JBELHO010000012.1:68345-81090 GCA_042091375.1 Thalassotalea sp.
GTTCTATTATCTGTGTTCTATTATCTGTGTTCTATTATCTAAGTACTATTACTTGAGAGCCATTGGTTTGCTAGTGGCCTGCTAGCAAACCAATACACCATCAGATATCAAATTAACCCTAGTGATCGGCAATGCAAAAAACCTAATGAGATCGCGATTGACCTATATAGCATTCCCTGAGTTAACAAAAACAAAATACCTGTAATTGACTTCGTTGCGAATAACTAACATTCATAACTGTGTTCTTTGACTGTGTTCTTTGACTGTGTTCTTTGACTGTGTTATTTGATAAAGCACAGCGGCTAAATCACTTCGGTTGTTGTCAACAATACATCTATCACTTTCATCACATCAGCTTTTACATCAGCCAGTGTTTGTGATGCATCAATGACTGAAAATTTATCCGCTTGCTGTTTTGCTTGGGTTAAATAACCTTGACGCGCTTTAGACAAAAACTCCATTTGTTGATCTTCCATGCGATCAAGGCCTTGTCCACGACTTTTGACTCTCTTCAACCCCTCAATGGGATCCAAATCCAGTATGATATTCATATCAGGCGAAAAACCTGCTAATGCCAAATTATTAATTTGCCTGATCGTATCGATATTTATCCCGCGAGCGTAGTGCTGAAAACTAAAGGTAGCCGCATCAAAGCGATCACACAATACAATTTTACCCGCCTTTAATGCCGGTTTAATTTTTTGTTCAAGGTGTTGCGCGCGACCAGCACCGAACAGCATCAACTCGGTAATATCAGACATTTCTGGGGTTGACGCATCCAAAATAACATCGCGAATTTTTTCGCCGATCACAGTACCGCCGGGCTCTCTCGTGACTATCACCTGACAGTTTTTAGCGGTTAAATATTTTTCTACTTCCTTGATGACAGTGGTTTTACCTGCACCGTTACTGCCATCAAAAACCACCATAAAACCTTTTTTCATATTATCTCTTTATAATAACCACATTATAAAAGCCACTCAGCAAATTGCTCTTCTGCCAAGACTTTAAAAATCTTCAGGCCTATACTCTCAAAGCCAACTGCTAAATTCAATTGAGCTGCCTAACAATTTTTGTATGTTAAACGCTTACCGCAATCAATACCAAGTGTTTTTCAGGTATATTGCCCCCTATTGATCAATGGTGCTGACAATTGAACACTTACAGAAAACATTCGCTGTCTATTGGACTATCGCAAAAGTATGGGTTTTCTCTATGGGTCAATTGTATTTCTACAAGCTTATTTAAAAATTTGTCGCTTGACTTTACCCATGAATAATACGTCATAAGAGACGACAGTGCCGTTTGGTTTAGTGAGCGTTATGGTATTGCCCGCGTACAGTCGATGGGGCCTGAGTTCAACGCATTTGTCTTTTGGGCCGTCTGGGTAACAGGCCTCACCACGAACAATTTGTAGGTTGCTATTACCTTCATTTGTCAAAGTTATTTCAGTGCCATTATCTTGCCATAAAATTGAACTTCGCGGCTCGGCGGGACGCTGAATGACCAGAACATCGTAACCTACTAATACCTTTAATCCAGTTTGTTCACTGAATAATTCACCTACCACTGGCTTCACCGCAAGACGGAAAATACGGTCGCTTTCACCTGCAGGATCTAGGGCTGCAACACGGATAAATCTTCTTTCACCGGGTTCAATAATAAGCCTTGGTGGTGATGCAAGTAGGCCGAGCTCTTCCGGATCTGGCACAGAAATCCTCATTTCCGAGCGAGTTCCTGGTGAGTCGATACGCGCCGGTTCAGCCGCCACAAACAAACGTTCATTCGACTTATTTTGGATCTCTAAATTTGCTCGCTGTAATTGTTTTGGCGAAAAATCTAGAATAACAGGATGAACAGTTAAAGTAGACGCTAAGCAAGTTCCCATGAGCATGATGGCAATGAACATCGTGCTCATGATACGCTGGGTATAACAAAACAGTTTTTTCACATAGGCTCCTAGTTATGGTTTACATATTATGTCACCGAGACGTCGCAAATATGGCGAGCCTTTGCTGGTAGAAAATCGCAAACGGCAAATCTCTTTGCCTTTTTGTTTAACAACAAACTCCTCATTGGTGGCGATTTCACCTTGAAAATAGCCATTTTTGTTGGTAAACATGTAGTCCCTAGTACCGGAAATAACAACATTTTCAAGTGGTTGGTTATTAATATCTAGCAAGCGCCCCAATACAGCTTGCACATTACTGACCTGCCATTGCAGTGTTGCCATATTGCCAGCAAAAATTGTCACATCACGTGCGCCATGTTCAAACCGGCCGGAGGCCCCACCTACAGGCGCTAGCCGAACAGAATAGGTATCATAGGCTGGCAAGAAGATAGGTATGGATTGTCCCATCCGTATTCTAGCCCTGGGCGCGTTATTAATAAGGACATCAGCTTCGAAATTTGGATTGTCTCCGTTGACAGAGACCATGATGCCGCTATCACCTAGGTTGCGTCCACCAAAGCTCACTCTATTGCCACCTATTGCAACACTGGTATTAAAATTTGAAGCGTATCGAGTACCACTATTCGCTTGGTTTGAAACGTGCTCTACTTGGCCAGCAAGACGACCATACTGACCGTCAAGTGTCACCTCGCCCCGTACACGTTCATTATCAAAATCACGCGCGTAGCCAGCCGCAACCGATAGATCGCTATTAATAGAGGCAACATCTGTTGAATAGTTAGCCAGCACGCTGCCTAATAGGCTATTGCGTTTTACCGAGTTAACTTGCCGATATGCGTTGCCTACTTGGTTGAACACTGAAAAATTGCGCTTGTTAAAATTGACTCGAATGCCAATACGCGCATCCCAACCAGTACTACTGCGCTGTCCTTCTGCAAAAAAGGTAAGCTGTGTGTTTGTTCCGACGCGAAATGCGTAGTCAACACTGGGGCCGAACGCGTAAAATTGATCTTGTTCGCCAAGTTGATAATAGGATCCGGCCAGACGAAAATTTGCATTTCCTATACGCATGCCAATATTTCCACCGTATTGTTGGCTGTCACCGACTAAAAAGTTTATATTGTCGACAGAGGTAATAGCCGAACCTTTATTGCCTGATACTAAACCGAAACCTGGTCCCCAGGTTCGCCGCACATAGAGGTTTGCCGAAAACCTATCGAAATCAAACCAAGACAGTTCGGCGTTTAAGCCAAAATTACCCTCATTGCCAACCAGCCCCGCAAATCGTGCACGCTTACCACTGCCGAAAATGCTAGCTCCCGTTTCAGCCACAATGTCTGAATTGACCATAAGTGCGCCAGCATCAACAGCAAAATGATCATTTAGACGGTAAGCTGTAGTTGCCTGTACGACCAGTTCATCGGACCAATCAGGCATCGACGAATTGCTATCTGTTGCTAATGCCCCACCACTTATTGACCATGCTAACCGTCCAGGCGGCGGCAGTGATAGCTGCTTTGTGAAGAACCGCATTTCACGGCGAGGTTCAGCACCGTCTTCAATTATCTCAATGGAAATATTATACGCGCCTGATGGAAAACCTGAAGTATCTATTGTCTGATGACCTTGATCATACAGCCCACTAGCAAGTAAACGACCGTTGCGAAAGGTATTAACCTTTGAACGCCTAGTTAAAAATACAATAAGTGGTTTTGCAAAGACCTCATCCCCCCCGGAAAGTGTATCGAATTCAGTGCCGACACTGGCTCCAAAAATGCGTGTTTGACCAGTAAAACTCAACGGTGATGAAAAAAATAGCCCTCCCCGATAGCGATGTCCACCTGCGTCTAACTCTGCGGCAACAATCTGGGTGTCGAACCCGTCATAACTACTCTGGGAGAATTCTGTGATCAATCGTGTATTACGCCATGCAAAGGTAGAACGGTTTTGGATTGTGTAATTAGTAGCCTCGCTTTCTGCGCCACTAAGTGCACCAGCAAAGTTGCTGATCAGCGATATCCCCGCATCGGGTATGGGAAGATAGGTAGTATTTTCAGACTGCTCTATCGCAAAAAATTTAGGTGCAATAAACAAATCAAGTCGAAAAATTTCAGCATCATAAATAATACTCGCAACCTCAGGTGACAACATACCGCAACCATCTCGCGTCGATGTTCGGCATACCAATTCTGGGTGAGTTTTGAGTTTACCCTGCAGTGCTGGGATAACCAATTGTGGCTCGGTAATCTTAGCGATCAGTTTGATCACTTGTTCTGGTTCATCAAATACGAAGAGTCCAGGCTCATAAATGCCCGAAGTGGTAGCAAACATAACTCCGCCTAAGTACACATCAACCACCACAGGTGTTGGTTTAAGCAGATCAGTAAATTCTTTGGGCGGCTCTGCATAAAAGTTTGGCCCAGTTCGGTATACACTAGCTTTACTTTCATTATTAATCACTGGGGGCTGATCCACCGTAAAACCTGCCTGGTAGTGTTTTGCCGAGTTCTGGTTACTGACGAAAGCAGCACCAGCCAACAAAATTGACACCATTAAATGCAAATTACACTCCTACTGAGGCGCAATGGTGAGTGACAAGGTACCCGAGTAGTTAACACCTGA
This sequence comes from Thalassotalea sp., assembly GCA_042091375.1. Classification (GTDB taxonomy): domain Bacteria; phylum Pseudomonadota; class Gammaproteobacteria; order Enterobacterales; family Alteromonadaceae; genus JBELHO01. The sequence continues at coordinate 72,880 of JBELHO010000012.1, forward strand.
TGAGGCTGCACTCAGATCGCTAGGACTGATCACTAAGATCAAACTAGCAGACTGCAATGTACCGCTCGCACATGCTGACTGGTTGGCACTAGTACTTTGCAAGCCAAGCGGCACACCTATAGAAAGTTCTGCTCCGCTAGTCTGCCCCGGCTGGTCATTCCACTCAATTGAATAAAGTAGCTCTGAAGAACTGCTACTGGCAAGACTAAATGCACCATTATTGCCTGAACCTTGTGCCGTCACACTGTAACCATTGCCTACTATGTCGCTGAATACGCACAGTGATTGCGCATCACGGACGCCTAACTGTGTGCGAATATTATTCAAAGTGACGTCGCGAAGGCCGTAAATATTCACGGATTGTGCGTCCAATTCAGAAATAAAGCAGCTAGAAAACAACACTAGCACCTGTACTATAACCGTGCGCAAGCTCATGTTCGGCATCAAAAAGACTGCTCCAAAATATTAGTTAGGTGTTACAAGTAGTGTTAACACTCCAGTATAGGTGGTGGAAGCTTCCATTGCGGCAATTTCACTGTTCTCTATCGTCACAACAAATGAAGCTGTTGTCCCACCGCCGCAATCGGACTGCGTTGCAGTCGTAGTAAACTGGACTGATTTAGTATTGGCGGTAAGTAACTTATTCGAAGGTGTGGAGCCATCATCCCCCCAATATAAACGGTAAGATAGTGTGCGCGCTCCGTCATTAAGAGCAAAAGCATTAGCTGGGCCATCACCACTCGCCGTTATAAAATATCCACCAGATGGAAGATTACTTGACACACAGACCTGATCACCCATAGTTGCCCCTGCTCCAATCGCTAACTGAGTAGCAAGAAACGTCGCATCAAAGGTAATATCGTCGAGGTCAGTAATATTGACCTCTGAAGTAACTGATGCATTTATTGTCACCGTCCCCGTTGATGTTGGTCCCGGCGTACCTTGTGTAGCTGCATGGGCAGTTGTGCCCAACATCAAAGAATAAGATAGCGCGAAAAGGTTGTATTTAACTATTTTCTTTATCTCGAGTTGCACAATAATGACTCCTGATGCAATGCTTGTAAGTAATACTTATTGCAAGCTTATTAAGTTGTTCAGCATGTAAAGATTGACAATATTCAAAAATATCAATCCCTGTCCTCATAGTTTAAAAGCCTATCACTTAATGTGACATATGGTGAAAGCGATCAGGCTACTAGCTAATTGGGGGTGACCAACAAGGTCAATACACCTGTGTAATTACTCGATGCTTCCATTGCGGCTATTTCACTGTTAGCTATAGTCACAACAAAAGACGCCGTGGTCGCACCGCCACAATCAGTTTGTGTCGCTGTAGAAATGAATTGGGAAGACTTAGTATTAGTAGACAAAGAGGTGGTGCTGATATTATCACTCCAATCTAAATTGTAAGCCAGTGTCCTCGCGCCATCATTAAGTGCAAAAGCATTGGCTGCACCATCACCGCTAGCGGTAATAAAATAGCCACCTGAAGGAAGGTTACTCCACACACAGACATCATCTGACTGAGTTGCCCCAGCGCCAATCGCTAATTGAGTAGAAAGTAACGTCGCATCAAAAGTAATATCGTCAAGGTCAGTGATATTGACCTCGGAGGTAATTGATGCATTTATCGTCACTGTACCCGTTGATGTCGGTCCCGGTGTACCTTGCGTAGCAGCATAGGCAGTTGAACCTAATGTCAAAAAACACAAGGCAACTAAAAAACAGTATTTCACAGGATTTTGGTATTTGTGTTTCACTTTGTTTACTCCTTGATATCGTTATTTAATATTTAGCAGAGCATAATAATTTGTCAAGTTGATGGTTTTTAGCTGCTGATGTTCACACTTATCATGCCTTTTTCTAGACTTTCACTGGAATACAGTAACTGTGTCAACATTGTTTATTTTAACGTTTTATATATATTTTAAGGTTAAATTAGGTGTTTTAAGGTAATAATAGAGATGAGGTCTAAACAAATATCAGCCATAAACAGCCAAAAAATAACGGCGCTGTTTTTAGTCATACATTTGTACTATAATTAATCAAACTGTATTTGCATAAATACAAAACACAGAGTGTATGACAAAAATGGATCACCGATAAATGAAAAGATCAATATTCAGTCTTATAGCATTCAGTACTTTGAGCTTTTTTCACTGTACTGCAAATAGCAGTTTGCTTGTCAATGGGAGTTTCGAGCAGGTAACCTTCAGTGATAATAGCAGTGTTACCGGCTTAATTCACAACCATGACTTATCTACATACCCAAACAAAAACCGCGCTTGGGATGTTTTTTTCGATCTGCCGGGTTGGTCGACCATTTTGGGTAATGGTATTGAATTACAGCGCAACATTGTCGCGACACCTCAGCATGGCTCTCATCATGTAGAATTAGATTCACATCGCAAAGTGGGTGCAAATTCAGCGATGAATCAATCATTGTCTTCACTTATCACTGGCGATGACTACCTTCTCAGCTTTTATTACAAACCGAGAACAAACACCACAAATGACAATGGTATTAAAGTCTTTTGGTATGATGACACAGTCACTTTTGCACCAACTATGACACCTAGTTTGATTGTTGACAGTACTAAAAAACTCAGTTCATCGTGGACTTTACAATCGGTTTTACTGACCGCCGATGCAACGCAAATGAATTTAAGCTTTGCTGCCTTTGGCAAGGAAAATACTCTTGGTGGCTTAATTGATAATATTAGCCTTGTTAAAGTGAATGAAACATCTCAACTGAGTATTATTGCTATCTTTAGCTTAATTGCTGGTTTGGTTGTTTACCGCCAACGAAAATTATCACTCAAGCACACTTTTAAGTAAATTGACAGTGAGCATGTCAGTTTTTGTGATGAGTTATCAATGATTTATCGCTAACTAATCGCTAATCACAAATCACTAACTACCAATCACCAATGGTGTTTATTGATCAGTTGCATTGCTTGTTGATGATACTTAGTTAAATGTAAAATAGCATCAATATCCATTTTTGGTATTCCCCAAGAATTTAACATACTTGCTGCTGATAATTCAGTTCTTACCGGATATTCGTAATTCATTTCAGTGTAAATTTTTTGCGCATCCAAGGTTGCTAAAAACTCTACAAAGCGAATAGCATTATCCTTATTTTTTGCCGCACGAGTAACCGCAGCACCACTGATATTAACATGTACCCCCTGTTGTTTAGCATTTGGAAAAACTACGCCAACTTGTTGGTAAACTTGTCTGTCGCTTTGCTTATTGCTGGCAGACAACATGCCATAATAATAGGTGTTAGCAATGGCAAGGTCACAGTTTCCTTTGGCAATTTTACGCAACTGATCTCTATCGCCGCCATGAGGACGTTCAGCTAAATTTTTGACAAATTGCTCGATCCAATTATCGGTCCATTGTTCACCATAGCGGTAAATAAAACTGGCTATCATCGAGCGATTATAGAAATGGCTGCCCTTTCGACTGCAAATTTTTCCTCGCCATTTTTTATCCGTTAATTGTTGATAATGCGTGATATTTACATTTTCTTTAGTGGCTTTTGCATAAAAAATAGCTCTGGCGCGTAACGATACCGCATACCAGTAGTTTTCAGGATCGCGCAATTTTTTAGGGATGTTGTCAGTGAGAAATGTTGAATGAATGGGCTGTATTAAATTGAGCTGTTTAGCTCTTTCTAAGCGAGCAACATCGACTGTCAGAAGTACATCGGCAAAACTGTTATCACCATCGGCGATCAATCTATCCATTAATACATCCGCTTTACCGCTAACCACATTTACCTTAATACCGGTTTGTTGGCGAAACTCATTTAACAACGGCTCGATCAGTTCGGTTTTGCGAAATGAATAGATATTAACGCTTTGCTGTACCGCATAAACTTTATCCACATACAGTATATTTGTACAAATAATTGTCAGTAATAATGTCAGTTTCATCAAAAGACCTAATACAAATGATAATTATTTGCATTAAAGCATTAATACGTTATCATGTACAGTATTGATTTATGGCTTATAACGAATACATTTATTGTGATCAAGATAGCGAATAGTCGACATCTATTGCGCCAACTTCTCGGCCTTTTCTTATCGTGTACATTGGGTATATGTTTATCTTATGCAACCTTCTCAGTTATTAAGTACTATGAGCAGCAAAATGCTCAACACCAATTTAAAGCTAAATTCAGAGATAAGTTAACCACCCTATCTCAGGCCGTGTCTTCGATTGATAAAGTATTTCTTGCCACACGCAGTTTACTAACCATATCACCGCAACTCTCACAACGAGAATTTTCTGATTTGATCAATACTGATTTCCTTGCCAACACCGGTATGCAAGGATTGCAATGGGCACCACGAGTGAATAAAGCTGATATTAATCGCTTTGAACTAGCAGTGCGAGAAAACGGTATTTTTGATTACCAAGTAAGAACTGTGTCGACAGGTTCAACAAGATGCCAACCGGTTGATAAACAGCATATATTCCCTGTACTTTTTGCCCAACCGGCTAATCTTATTGGCCACGAACTCGGTCTGCACTTAAGCAGTGATTGTTATATTGCACAAAACATGGCGGACTCTCTAGTCAGTCGAAAAATGACCATGTCGCATTTTACTAATGCTTCCGGTGAAGGTGGTCTTAAATTATTACAACCGCTATTTACTATGAACGATGAATTGCGCGGTTATCTTGTCGGTATAGTGATGATCAACCAATTGGTTGATAGCCTTTGGGGTGATCTGAATTTATCGGAAAAGCATCAACTATTTATTTTTAATGGCAGTGCTAAACGGCAGAAAATCTATGCTTCTAAATGGCTCGAAAACTGTCTGAGCCATTGTAGCAATCAAATAGTCAGCAACACCTTAATGGCTAATATTCCTTTCGCTGATCAAGTTTGGCAAATTCAGTTTAATGAGTATGGTAGTGACAATCGCAGTGACTATTATGCTTATGGTGCTGCCCTAACCGTATTATTCTTAACCTTGATGTTTAATTTATATTTTTGGACAAACAGCAATAAGGTTAAATGGGCCAATAACCTTATTGCTCAAAGGACAGAATCTTTGCAATACCAAGCCCATCACGATGAATTAACCCAGCTGTTGAATCGTCAAGCGTTAACCTTAGCGCTTGAAAAATTGACCTGTGGTAGTGCTAAAGCAACGAAAGTCAGTTTTTGTTTGTTGTTTATTGATCTGGATCACTTCAAAAAAATCAATGACACCATGGGCCATCTAGTAGGTGATAAGCTGCTACAAAAAGTAGCGAAGCGCTTAAACTCAATAGCTCGCCATGATGACTTGGTTTTTCGTTTTGGTGGTGATGAATTTGTTATCATTTTACACAACAGCTACGACAAAGTACAAATTCAGCAAATCGCTCAGCGTATTTTAACCCAAATAGAAAAAGTGTTTGTCATAGATGATAGTCAATATCGAATAGGGGCCAGTATAGGGGCGTCAATCGTTGATCAAACAAAAACCCTAGCAAGTGAGATTTTGCGCAATGCTGATATTGCCATGTACGAGGCAAAAAAATTAGGTCGCGGCCAAGTTGTATTTTTTAGTGCCGATATGTATCAACACATAGTTTACAAACAAACCATTGAAAATGCTCTTGAATTAGCAATAAATAGCAATCAACTCACCTTGTACTTCCAACCCATTGAACAAAAAAACCAACTCAAAGGTTTTGAAGCGCTCAGTCGGTGGCAGCATCCTCAACGCGGTATGATCTTACCTCATGATTTTATCACAATTGCCGAAGAAACCGGCTTGATCCACAGCTTAGGTCGCTGGCTAATTGATCGCGCATGCCAGCAACTGCAACAATGGCTTAGTGTCTATTCTCTCCAACAATGCCCTTACATCAGTATTAATGTTTCACCAATCCAGTTATCACAAACAAACATAAGTAATGAAATCATTAATGCCTTGCAACGCTATCAACTACCAGGAGAATTGCTCGTTGTTGAATTAACTGAGTCGGCCTTGATCAACAACAAACAAAAGGTAAAACAGCACTTACACGCTTTACGTAAAATTGGTGTGCGTATTTATCTCGACGATTTTGGCACCGGATTTTCTTCTTTGTCACTACTACGCGACTTTCCTATTGATGTATTAAAAATTGATCGTAGCTTTATTATTGATATCGGTGAACAAGACGAGGAGTCACAAAATTTAGTGCGCGCTATAATTAGCATGGCTTCGGCTTTGAATATGGGAGTGATAGCTGAAGGTGTTGAAAATTTAACCACCAAAAATTGGTTGTACTCAGCCAACTGTTTCACTCTACAGGGTTACTATTTATCAAAGCCTTTAACAAAACAAAAAGCAATGGACTATCTTATTCAAGATAGACAAGAAGTACCCCATGAACTGAGTCTGCACACCGTATCTATTTAACCTCTCTGTAAAATCTTACCTACTTTTGGGCAAAGTAGTTATTGACGATTTTGGTTGCGATGGCCTGCTATTTCACTATACCAACCATTAAAAGCTGGTCTTATGCTGTTGTCGCGACCAATAGTAATTTATTGCGAAGATCGCTTTTAAATAATTAAAATAACACCTATACTGTAATTTTATACAGTTAGTACATATGTGCAATGAAAATTATTCCTATATACATCGAAGCAGGCATTTCTGGCTTTGAATCTCCAGCGGCTGAATACAAAGAGCTGGGACTATCACTTGATCAACTGTTAATTCGCCACCCCAATGCCACGTTTATTGGTCAAGCCTCAGGCAATTCAATGCAAGGGGTGGGGATTTTTGATGGTGATTTATTAATTGTCGATCGCGCTCTTACCGCTAAACACGGTGATGTCATTGTTGCTAATTACAACGGCTGCTTTGTCTGTAAACTCATTGATAAAAAACAGGCGCGTTTACTGTCTGCTTCAAAACACCACCAGCCAGTTGCCATTACTGCCGATGATGACTTTCAGTTAGAAGGCGTTGTCACCCGCTCTATTCGCTTACACCACCCTTCTATTGAATTAAATCCATGTACTGTTTAGTCGATGCCACCTCATTTTATGCCTCAGCAGAAAAGGTTTTTGACCCTGCTATTCGCCATAAACCTGTAGTGGTATTAACCAATAATGATGGCTGTATTTGCGCGGTTTGTCCTATTGCCAAAAAACTTGGCATCCCTAAATTCACTCCTTATTTTAAAATTAAACACCTATTGCATAAACACGGTGTTGTCGTGCGTTCATCCAATTATGAACTCTATGCCGATTTATCAGAGCGGATGATGACAGTCATTGCCCGTTATAGTGATAACCACCACATTTATTCCATTGACGAAGCTTTTTTATATTTTAATAACTATCAAAAAGTCGTTACTAGCTGGTATCAATACGGTCATCAAATACGCCAAGCGGTATGGCGAGAAACCCGTTTACCTGTGGGGGTTGGCTTTGGTATTACTGCGACATTGGCGAAAGCAGCCAATCATGCAGCAAAAAAATTAACCGGTTTCGACGGTGTTGCGATCATTGAAAATAGCCGTGATGCCGCGACTATTTTGCCTCGGATGAAAACTTCTGACGTATGGGGCATAGGTAGTCGAATTACCAAAAGATTAGCACAGCAACACATTCATACTGCACAGCAACTAGCCAAACAAAACCCTAAACAGATAGGTAAAACCTTCAGTGTTGTGACCGAAAGAACGGTCAATGAACTCAATGGCATTAGCTGCTTAACTTGGGATGAAGTACAAGCCCCAAAAAAAGAAATATTTTCAACGCGCAGTTTTGGTCAACGCATCACCGATCACCATACCTTGCACACAGCGTTAGCGAGCCACGCAAGTATAGTAGCGAAAAAGTTGCGGCAGCAAGGCTCATTAGTTAAAAAATTACTGATATTTGCCTCAAGCTCACCCCACGATATTAACTACTATAAACAAACCATGATTTATGAGTTTGCTGTGGCCACCGATCACACCAGCCATTTAGGACGAGCAGTATCAGATGTTTTACCGCAAATATACCAACCAGGAGTGGACTTTTATCGCTGCGGAGTTGGCGCTGTACTCCTAGAAAGTCGACACTTTACCCAAGGTGATTTATTTCTAAGTAGTAACAATAATCCGTCATTAATGAACTGTTTTGATCACATCAACCGCAAATATGGTCAAGGTGCTATTGCTATTGCCAGTGCTGGCAAAAGTCAACAATGGCAA
>JBELHO010000013.1:0-19300 GCA_042091375.1 Thalassotalea sp.
ATTGCTAATTGCTGAAAAAATGATAGGCAACTGGTGATTTAAAGTTGCCAATTGTGCTTACACAGCTTGTCAATAAACCAACTTAAGGCATTGCCTTGTTGGCCTTTATTCCATGCAATATACAAATCTTGGCTGGGCCTTGGGATCGAACAATCTTTGAGCACAAGAGACCCGTTATTTAAATAAGGCTGAGCAAAATGTAACGGTAAAAAGCCGATCCCTATGCCTTGAATTTGCGCCGCTAATTTTGCGCTCATATTATTTACTCGAATAGCTTGTTTGCAGTGAAATAAGCCACTGTCTCTCACTGGTAATAATTCAGAGGTATCGGTGACGATAATTGCGGGGTATTGCTGTAAATGATCTGCGTCTATCGTCTTTTCAACTTGTGCGAGGGGATGCTGTGCCGCAACGGCAAAGACAAAATCCACTTCAGCTATTTTGTGAGTATGAAACACCCCTTTAGGCAGTTCACCTGATGCGCCAATTACAATATCAGCCCTTTGACTGTGCAATGCATCCCAGCCGCCGCCCAAGGCCTCTTCACTTAAAGTGACATCAACACTTTGCGGTAATTGGCTAAATTCAGCTAATAAATCAAATAAAACATGTTGAGAAATGATGGTATCACGGGCAATGCGCAGCTCTCTTTCCCAACCAGAGTCTAACTGTGCAACTGCATCGACCATTTGATTAGCCGCATGCAATATTTCGCGACCATGGGCCAGTACCAATTTCCCTGCGGGTGTGAGCACCGCTCTTTGTTTTGAACGATCAAATAACGGTGAACCTACTTCATCCTCAAGTTTTTTAATGGTGTAGGTTAATGCCGAAGGCACTTTATAAAGCAATTGAGCTGCCGCTGCAAAGCTGCCTTTTTTAGCAATTGCATCAAGCGCCTTTAAGGCATCTATAGTGATAGCAGGATACATAATGCGATCCTTTTATTGTTGATTAGTTTGTGATTTTAAATTTTTGATTGTAAATCTCAACTCTTTATTCAAAATTTTTGAACTTTAAGTTCAAGATGTTCCGCTTTTCTCTGTAAGTTAGCCTAACTATACTTGATTCCAATGAGTTTAAAGCAATTGTAAAACAACATTATTTATTTAAATATATTGAGGAGAAAAGAATGAAAGTATTACTTAATAGATTAATGGCATCGAACGCTGGCTATTCTGCATTAGCACTTAGGGTGCCTATCGGTGTTATTTTAGCCGCTCATGGCGCTCAAAAATTGTTTGGCTGGTTTGGCGGTTACGGTCTTGAAGGCACAGCAGGCTGGATGGAGTCTATTGGCCTTGCTCCGGGGTTTTATATGGCTTTATTGGCGGGCAGTGCTGAGTTTTTTGCTGGTATAGCCTTGGTATTAGGTTTGCTAACTAGGCCTGCCGCTGCAATCAGTGCTTTTACTATGCTAGTGGCTATTTTTAGCGTGCATTTTGACCACGGTCTTTTCTTGGCAAACAACGGGTATGAATTTGGTTTAGCGTTATTAGCAGCCAATGTTTCGCTAGCCATATCAGGCGCTGGTAAACTGAGCTTAGATGATGTTTTTACAAAACAGCTAGGGTAACCCACTCGCTGTTTTGTCAAATTTAATGAGGTGTAACATGATCACAGTAAGAAGAGCAAAAGACAGAGGAAGAGCTAATTTGGGCTGGCTCGATAGCCGACATACATTTTCCTTTGGTCACTATTACGATGCCAAACACATGGGTTTTTCTGCACTGCGAGTCATTAATGATGACCTAGTACAACCCAGTGCTGGTTTTGATACGCACGGCCACCGCAATATGGAAATCATCAGCTATGTGCTCCAAGGAGCCATTGAACACAAAGACAGCGCCAATAATATTCACATTCTACCAGCAGGGCAATTTCAATTAATGTCGGCGGGTAAAGGTATCTACCACAGTGAGTTTAATGCATCTACAACCGATACATTAAGGTTTTTACAAATCTGGATAGCACCTAATGCAGTTGACAACAAACCAAGCTACCAACAAAAAAACTTTGGACGTGCGCCCGGCTTAACCCCTATTGCCACCCCGACTGGGGAAAACAATACGCTATTGCTTAAACAATCAGCAAAGCTGCAGCAACTGATCCTTAAAGCCGGTGATGTTTTTGATTTTCAACCAAGTATTGGTAGCCAAGTTTATATTCATCAGGTGGCAGGTAAAGCACAGGTTAATAACCTCAGCTTATCTGCCGGTGATGGTGCAAAAGTCAACAAGGCAAAAGACCTTAGGTTTATCAACCAAAGCAATGACGAGATGACGGCATTCATTTTTGAACTGCCTTAAAACAATATTTCAGCTTAACAAATACAAACCTGAAGAGGAATAATACATGGGATTATTAGTTGATGGTGTTTGGCGCGACCAATGGTATAACACCAAACAAAGTAAAGGTGTGTTTGAACGGGAACAAGCGCAACTGCGCAATTGGATCACGGCAACAGGAGAAGCCGGCCCCACAGGTAAAAGTGGTTTCAAGGCCGAGTCGGGCAGATATCACTTATATGTTTCTCTCGCTTGCCCTTGGGCACATCGCACATTAATTTTCAGGGCCCTTAAAGACTTAGCAGCACACATTTCGGTATCGATAGTCAGCCCAGATATGCTTGAAAATGGTTGGACATTTGATACCGCCAAGCACAGTAGTGGCGATGCCTTATACAATGCTGATTACATGCATCAAATATATACCCGACATCACCACAATTACAGTGGCCGTGTGACTGTGCCAGTATTGTGGGATAAACAACTCAACTGTATTGTCAGCAATGAATCAGCTGAAATCATTCGCATGTTGAACAGTGCCTTTAACCATATTACCGGCAACACCCTTGACTTTTACCCCAACAATAAACACGCAGCCATTGCTGAGATGAATACGCTTGTTTATCACAATATTAACAACGGGGTGTACCAAGCTGGTTTTGCTACCAGCCAAGAGGCATATCAACAAGGGTATAACGCAGTGTTTTCAGCTTTAGATCAAGTAGAAGACTTGTTGGCGAAACAACGCTACTTAACAGGTGAAAGTATCACCGAAGCAGATTGGCGTTTATTTACCACGCTGATCCGATTTGATGCGGTGTATTTTGGTCACTTTAAATGCAACCTACGTCAGCTTGAGCAATACCATCACATTGCCGGCTATATTCGAGACTTATATCAATACCTAGAGGTGGCTAAAACCGTCGACTTTTATCATATAAAGCGCCACTACTACTTTAGCCATACCATGATCAATCCCACTCAGGTCGTGCCATTAGGTCCAGAGATTGATTACACAACGGCACACAATAGAACCTAAACAGGAAAAAATACCATGACCAAACATATCTTACGCATCGACGCCAGCATGCGAGTAGCTGGCTCCAATAGCAGAAAACTTGCTCAACAACTAATCGAAACCATAAGCAATGAGGATACACAGCTAACTCACCGCGATCTTAAAAGCGGTTTGCCCTTTGTCAATGAACAATGGATCAACGCCAACTTCACCCCAACAGAGCAGCGCAGTACCGAACAACAACAAGTCCTAGGCACATCTGATCTATTAATCGAAGAATTAGAAGTAGCTGATACACTGGTTATTGCCGTACCTATATACAATTTTGGTGTACCTGCTGCCTTTAAAGCCTGGATCGACATGGTGGCACGGGCTAAGCGTACCTTTGAATATAGCCCAAATGGCCCCAAAGGATTATTAACAGGTAAAAAAGCCTATGTGGTTATTACCTCTGGCGGCACCAAATTAGGCTCTGAAATCGACTTCGTTTCAAGCTGGATCATCCATGTACTGAGTTTTATTGGCATCACCGACAGTCAAATAATTGATGCGACAGGTTTAATGACAGATCAACCCCAGATCCTTGCAGCGGCTAACGCGCAAATTGGCGCTTTAATTTAAACAAAGTTGCAGGCGATTATTTATCGGACATCAGCGATATAAGTCTCAGCTTACCTTATACCTTAGAGTAACTGAGACTTAAAAAAATGGCGTTTTTATTTTACTGGCAACGCCAAACTCTACATTGTATAGAGCTGATATTTGCCTATTGTAAACCATGTCCTGCAGTCACTTAGAGCGCAATAACCACTTTCGGTTGTCAACCACGAACGCAACTCTATCCTCAATACTCGCTTCCCTCAATAGCCTCAATAACCTCAATAACCTCAATAACCATAGATAACTGAGGCTGAAAGTAACTGAAAGTAACTGAAAGTAACTAGGCTAAAATTTGCTAATACCAATAACAAATTTCACTCATAGCTTGCCATCACTTCGATGAGCCCTTTAGAAAAGTCTAAATAAAAATGTGCTTTAAATGTAAACACTATTCCTTAATAATATTCACTAACACTAGTTTTCGTATAACCAATTAAATAAAACCATCGTCTTGCTTTTGATAAAAGGAAATTTGCTGTGTTACAAAAGTATAGCCTGATCATTTTTTTACTTTGTCTGATCGCTGCTTGTGGCGGAAGTGATAATGCTTCCCCAGCACCAACACCAGAGCAACAAGCAAATATCGCGCAAAGCTATTTGAATGAGTTTTTAAACGTAATACAAAACAATGCCGTTACCCGAAATACCATTGATTGGGGCAACTTAAGATCTGAAGTGAGTGCGCTGGCAGCGAATGCTCAAAGTATTCAAGACACTTACCCAGCCATCACTCGGGCACTAGAGCTTATAGGCACTAACCATTCATTTTTAAACGCACCTGACGGCAGTTTGATCACCTACCCTTCAACCATTAGTTGTCAGCAAAATTTCACCATGAATAGCTTAGATGAGCCCGATATCGGTTATGTGCGTGTCGATGCGGTATCCGCATCTAACGGAACAAATCAAGCACAGCAAATCGCCCAGCGCATTCAAAATGACATTGCCAGTGAAGATAATCCAGAGGTTAACGCTTGGATAGTGGATTTACGCAATAACCTTGGCGGCAACATGTGGCCGATGATCACTGGTCTTGGTCCACTCTTTGACCAACCCTTACTCGGTTATTTTGTTGATGCCAATGAAGAATATCTACCTTGGAGTTACCGACAAGGCTATAGTTATTTAGGTGAGGCAGTCGTAGTTCAAGTTGATCAGCCTTACACCCTGCTCAATCCACTTGCCAAGATTGCTGTGCTGGTTAGCCAACGCACCGCAAGCTCTGGCGAAGCCACCATGATCGCATTCAAACAACAAGCCAATGTCAGATTCTTTGGCACTGACAGTTGTGGTTTGTCGACTGCAAATTCATCATTTGAGCTCAGTGATGGCAGTGTCGTTTTTCTCACCACCGCAATAGACGCTGATCGCAACCAAGTGAAATACGGCGATCGAATCCCTGTCGACCAACCATCGGATCCAGCACAGGCACTGTCACTAGCAGTTGAGTGGATAAGAAATTAAAATGTAATTGCGGCGCTAATTATTGACTTAACACGCTATTAGTCGACTCATTCATGATGCTTACTCTTCGAGCTTATTTGTATTTGTGATCCATGGTTCTAAGCGGTTGCCCCAACTGACATCAACAGCATAGCGAGGTGAAGTGATCTCATTGTTATCACTGCGTGTTAATGATGATAAAACGTCTCTGTACTCTAATGGCACCATTATATTTTTTACCGATAAGCTTTTTAATAACAGGCTATAACGTCTTTGTTTACTATGGTAATAAGGATTTGCCAAGCCTTTGACAATGATCACATTTTGCCGCATCGAGAACTTATTCGCTAAAGATTCATAATTGTTTGACGCTTCAAGAAAAAATAACCGACTATTACTTATTTTTTCTCTTTGAAGACGCGCTTGAGATTGCACTTTATCTCGATTATTTACTTCACTTTGCTGTTCTTCATATAATGCTATTGCAGTTTGATAATCCAAATTAGCCTTTTTCAGCTCAGCTAAATATAGCTCACCATTAAATTCTAAAGCCCAGTATAATTCACGTGACTCTAGCCAAGAATTTTCATTATTATCAAATTCTTCAAATCCAAGATCGTAAAGCTCATTCTTTGTGATTGGAACATCTTTAGAGCTATAGTAACGATAGGGTTCAGAAGTTGTGACTGGCCCTGTTGACGTTCGCCAATTGATGAAAAGAGAAATGCCTGAGTTGTCTTTTTGAGGGTAATTGTTGTAAGGCAGTAAAAGCTCTCTTTCGGTTAATGTTATGTTTGCTGTTGCTTCCACCATTCGATTATAAGCAACACCACCTAAAACCACCAAATTAGTGCCAATGACAATAAACAAGCCAATTAATAGATACTTTTTCATGACGCGACTCCTTGGCTTGTATTGCTTAAGTTGCTTAGACGAACGCGTTTAAACACCATCAAAGCAAGTAGTGCAGATAAACCTAAGACGAAAAAGAAGATATATTTGGGCATCCAATCCCACCACCAATCGAAAAATTTTGTATAGAGAAATAACATAAAAAATACATTAGCTGTGTTGGTTACTTCACCCCAATGGCGTTTGATACCTAGCCATATTGCTGATGCTGACAATATAAAACCAACCAGTTGGTAAAAGCCTTCAATTGTATTGGTCGACCAACTTAAATAACTTATTTCTCCCCAGTTAGAGAGTATTAAGATTGGCAGGAATGTCATTATCATTGCCATCACTCGATAGATAGCTGCAAAGCCAGTAAAGTGTTTATGATTAACTAATTGAGGAATTATGAAAATAAGTAGGCTAGGAATAACAAAGTTTTCTGGTCTTTCACCAAAGCTGATCCAATACATACCGCTCCAAGTGCCCACTTTAATAGCGATAAAACTATTGATACTCACGATACCAAAAAATAATAACAATCGAGCATTGCAGGCATATGCGAGTAACAAAGCAAAAGCGGCCCATACCGCAAAAGCGTTGGGGGAAGGAGTGATATTAAAAATTTGCCCAAGCATGGAAATATTTAATACAAAGCATGACAAACTGACCAAAGCGGTGATTTTAGAGAAGTAAGCATTTTTCTCTTGTTGAGCAAGGTGTAATGACAACAAAAATAATGAAACAGGTGCAATAATTAAAATACTCACTTGAATTGGTGTGCTAATGAATCCCCAGAACTGATAGAACAAAAAGAAAATACTTATCGCCATGGCCAAGGCACCAAACAGTGATGCTATTTTCATACCTAGTGTTAATTGTTTGGATTGAATACTGGTGTCGACGTCATAAGTGAAAGATAACTTTTGGAGTACCTGACTGTGATATTCCTGAACATTGTTTACTTGTTCAGTTGGCATTACCAATACACCATCATTTTCTAATGCAACCAATTCCTGTTGAAATGCATAAATTTGCTCAACGCGGCGTTGCGCATCTGCTTGAGATAACTGCTTTTCTTCCATGTTGAGATCGCTCAATAGGCTTGAAGTTCGCCTTATTTAATTATAAAAACAAACAAAATGACAGTTTTAAATTGTAATAATTATCACTTTTATAGCTATAAAATTAGCCATAAACACCTTGTAACATCATTGTTGAATTGGAGTAATTGGGGTTGTCAATAGAGCCTCTCAATTGAAGCTATACAACAACAAAGCCTAATAAAACCTCATAAAAAAAGCGAACCAACTGGCTCGCTTTTGCTAATTTAACTTGCACATTTTATTCGAAAGTGACAAGTAACTGGCATTGACAACAACCAATAACAATGTATTTCTGGCTATATGACTTCAATCAACACCTCGTTGTGGCGAAACCATGGAATAGTGAACGGACCATTGTAGGCGGCATTAACAGGCTCGCTAACAGCGGTATAGCCGTTTTTCGCTATCCAGCTATTGAGGATTTTGGTTTGTGTTTCAACATTACTATCACTGAGTAGCCCGCTGAACTTTATCACCACCACTTTGTAATCTTTGACTTCTGTTACCCAGACATCTGGATTGGTTGGCTTGGGGGTGGTTTGTATTGTAAAGTCGGCAGGCATCACAAATGACATGACCTGCTGTGAAGTTCCTTCTTTCATAAATACCGGAGCAGTCATGGCGATTTCGGCCCCCTTAGATACAGCCTCTGACTCATCCATAAATACAGGTGCTGTCATGGCTATTTCTGTGGAGCCTTGATTCTCACCAGTAATGTATCTGAACAAATTTCTAAAAGCATTGTTCCTGCCATTGGCTGACATGTTAGAAGACACTAGGACCATGGATCCATAGTTGCGCACTTCAATATCCTGTGACTCATCAGATTTCAATAATGTGTAGGGCGCGTTTTCAACGCCGCTATCTCCAAATACCGAGCAACCGGCTAAAACCAATGGTGCAAGAAGTGAGATGAATAATTTCATAGAGTAGCCTTGAGGTGTGGTCAACAGTGTTTAACACTGTTGACATTTATGTATTAAGCCTTCATACGTAAAACGGGCAAATTAGTTCAATTCAACATTATATTTTATCTTCAATAAAAGCTGTTGATTTCAGTTGGCTAGTGCTGCATCAATGCCCCCTGCTTTGCATTGAACAGTTTTACCGCGTTTAGCTGGAAGCTAAATTTAAAACGGTATTTATTTTTATGTCGGTAACTTGCTGGCCATCAGAGGTCAAAGAAAAGTATGGGAAGTCCAGACCGTTTGCTACAGAAATATTAGCTCAACATCAGGTTAATAATAACTCAGTAAATTCAGAACCATCACAACCGCCATACTCAGCTAACCAAAAAACCAAACCAACTGGTTCGCTTTTTAAAATTAATCGACTAAACACGTATTTTGTTAGTCACCAACACAATTAGAACAAGACATTTAAACAATAAAAAAGCGGATCATTAAAATCCGCTTTTCAAATTACTTTTAAGCTGAATTAACCAACTTAATTAAGATAACCATCTAAATTAAATCGTTAACCAACTTAATTACATGTCCCCAACAATAAACCTCAGTCTTGATAACTAGACATAGGTGGACAGCTACACACTAAGTTGCGGTCGCCGTATACATCATCAATGCGGTTTACGGTTGGCCAGAATTTATTGTTGGCTGCCGATGGCACAGGAAATACCGCCTGTTCAATACTGTAAGCGCGTTCCCAAGGTGCGGTGATATCAGCCAAAGTATGAGGTGCATTGTGAAGTGGATTATCATCGCTGGTCCACTCGCCACTTTCCACTTTGCGAACTTCATCGCGAATACAGATCATGGCTTCAATAAATCGGTCTAATTCAACCTTAGACTCTGATTCAGTCGGCTCGATCATAAAAGTACCAGCGACCGGAAATGACATGGTTGGCGCATGGAAACCATAATCCATTAACCGCTTAGCCATATCGACTTCGCTGATCCCCGATTGTGCTTTGATGGGTCGCAAGTCAATAATACACTCATGAGCAACCCGGCCATTTTTACCTGTGTATAAAATTGGGTAATGTTGACTCAGCTTTTTAGCTACATAATTGGCATTGGTAATGGCGTATTTAGTGGCATCGGTTACGCCTTTCTTGCCCAGTAAAGCAATGTAGAGGTAAGAAATACACAAGATCCCTGCACTGCCATACGGAGCGGCTGATACTGCGCCATTGCCAGCGGTACTGTCACTGACGTTAATTAAGGTGTGATCGGGAAGAAATGGTGCTAAATGGGCTTTTACGCCAATGGGTCCCATACCTGGGCCACCACCACCATGGGGGATAGCAAAGGTTTTGTGTAAGTTTAAGTGAGAAACGTCAGCACCAATAAAGCCCGGTGAAGTTACTCCAACTTGCGCGTTCATATTGGCGCCATCGAGATACACTTGCCCGCCGTATTGATGAACAATGTTACAAATATCTGCCACTGTGGTTTCGTATACACCGTGAGTTGATGGGTAAGTGATCATGATACAAGCTAAGTTATCGGCTAACTCACTGGCTTTGCTCTGTAAATCAGCCATATCAACGTTACCGTCGCTATCGCAATCGACCACCACGACTTTCATCCCCACCATTTGCGCAGATGCTGGGTTAGTGCCATGAGCAGATGAGGGAATTAAACAAATGTTGCGGTGCTCGTCACCACGACTTTGATGATATTTTTTAATAGCTATTAAACCAGCGTATTCACCTTGAGCACCAGAGTTAGGCTGCATAGAAATATCGTCATAACCGGTGAGCTCAACCAACCACTTGCCCAGTTCGTCGATCATTTGTTTGTAGCCCTGTGCTTGATCAACAGGAGCAAACGGGTGCATGTTGGCAAACTCAGGCCAAGAGACGGGGATCATTTGCGCCGTGGCGTTTAATTTCATGGTACAAGAGCCCAGTGAGATCATTGAGTGGTTAAGGGCTAAATCTTTGTTCTCAAGTGATTTAATGTAGCGCAGCATTTCGGTTTCACTGTGATACGAGTTAAACACCGGATGTGTCAATATCGCCGTTTCGCGCACTAAAGCGGCAGGGATAGAGGTATATTGACTGTCGATGATCTGTTGATCTAAGTCGTCAACAGCTAAGCCGTGACCTGCCCCTAATAAAATATCAAACAAGCCAGCAAGATCATGGCGAGTGGTGGTTTCATCCAATGAGATACTGATCTGATCGGCGACATCACTGCGGAAATTAACCCCAGCCGCCAAAGCCCGTTCAATCACTTCGGTTTTGTTATCAAGGGTGAAAGTCAGGGTGTCAAAGTAGTGCTGATGCACAGCAGTTAACCCTTTAGCTGCAGTCCCTGTGTATAAAATGTCAGCTAAGCGATGGATCCGCTCAGCGATCACTTTCAACCCTTTAGGTCCGTGATACACCGCGTAAAATGCCGCCATATTGGCCAGTAATACTTGTGCGGTACAGATATTTGAATTGGCTTTTTCGCGGCGAATATGTTGCTCGCGCGTTTGCATAGCCATGCGCAGTGCTGGGTTGTCGCGGGTGTCTTTTGAAACGCCAATAATACGACCCGGCAA
The DNA here is from genome assembly GCA_042091375.1 of Thalassotalea sp. Classification (GTDB taxonomy): domain Bacteria; phylum Pseudomonadota; class Gammaproteobacteria; order Enterobacterales; family Alteromonadaceae; genus JBELHO01. The sequence continues at coordinate 10,920 of JBELHO010000013.1, forward strand.
GGAGCGTTTGTATTTATTGCTAGTAGTGAAAAATGCTGCATGAGGTCCACCATAGCCCATAGGTACACCAAAGCGTTGACTGCTGCCAATAACTACATCGGCACCTAATTCACCAGGTGCCTTAAGTAGCACTAAGCTCATTATATCGGCAGCAACAGCAACTATACCTTTGTTGGCTTGTACGCCAGCGATCAGTTCACTGATGTCAGTCACTTCACCACTGGCACTTGGGTACTGCAATAAGGCACCGAACACATCGTGCTGTGCTGCTGAAGAGGCTGGGGCAACGACTATGTCAAAGCCAAACATATCGGCACGTTGCTTAACTAAATCTATGGTTTGTGGATAGACATTATCGGCAATAAAAAACAAGTTTGAGTTTTTGTTTTTTGACACCCGTTTAGCTAAAGCCATGGCTTCGGCGGCGGCAGTACCTTCATCGAGTAATGACGCTGAAGCCAGATCTAAACCGGTTAAGTCTAAACACATTTGTTGGTAATTTAACAACGACTGCAAGCGGCCTTGCGCAATTTCAGGTTGGTATGGCGTATAAGCGGTATACCAGCCAGGGTTTTCCAACACATTGCGCAAAATCACGTTAGGAGTTAAGGTACCGTAGTAACCTAAACCGATATAGCTGTCATTGACTTTATTTAAACCAGCCACAGCTTTTAAGTCAGTTAACGCTTGAATTTCCGTTTTACTTTCTTCAATCGCCGGCAGATCCTTGAGACGAATATCGCTGGGTACTATTTCGTCGACAAGGGCATCAACAGACTCAGCGCCAATGTCATTTAACATGGCTTGGGTTTGCTCTGCGTCAGGGCCAATGTGGCGACGAATAAAGTCTTGGCTTTGCTCTAAATCAGCTAAGCTCGATGTTGATTGAGTAGTCATAAAACAGCTTCTCTATAAATTAATACATTAAATAAATAAAGCCCCGAACAGGATAAGTTTGAGGCTTTATCACTAATTACGCACTGCATGAGCCCTGCAGTAAAATACCTTGGTATCAGGTGACAACTCAGTGTGTGTGCAAAGACATGACAGCGAGCACAACACTGAATTAAAATTTACTGGCAGTTAAACTCACTCTTCATCAATTGAATTGGCATAACCTTCGGCGTCTAATAAGGCTTCTAATTCAGCGGCGTCATCTAATTTCACTTTGAATAACCAACCGTCGCCATATGCATCTGAATTGACCAATTCAGGCGAGTCTTCAAGATCTTCATTGACTTCAAGAACGTCACCAGAAATGGGCGCGTAAATATCTGAGGCGGCTTTAACCGACTCAGCAACAGCAACGTCATCACCAGTACTGATGTTGTCACCGACATCAGGTAACTCAACAAACACCATGTCGCCAAGTAGTTCTTGGGCATGCTCAGTGATCCCGACAGTAACAACGCCGTCACCCTCGTTGCGCACCCATTCGTGCGATGTTGCATATCTTAATTCAGAAGGAATGTTGCTCATTTTTATTGTTCCTAGATTTTTTGCTTAATTACAATGTGATCAAATTAATTTATATTCGCTATTACTCAGTAATAACCGAGTGATACTACTATAGACTAAATCTACACCATTTTTAATATTGCAGTGAATAATTTTAAGGGGATTAAACCTTAACCAACTTTCTTGCCGTTGCGGACAAAACAAGGCTTAACCACTTCAACTTTTACCAATTTTTTACGCATTTCAACTTCGACTACATCACCAACTACAACGCTGCGCGGTACCCGAGCCATGGCAATAGAATGCCCTAAGGTTGGTGAAAAGGTACCTGAGGTAATGACGCCGTCACCAGCAGTAGTAACCACTTTTAAGCCAGAGCGAAGTACGCCTTTCTCTTGCAATACTAAACCCACTAACTTAGGTTGATCACCTGCCGCACGTTGCGCAACTAATACTTGCTTGCCGATGAAATCTCGTTCGCTGGGCTCCCAACTAATAGTCCAAGCCATATTGGCGGCTAGCGGCGATATGGTTTCATCCATATCTAAGCCGTAAAGGTTCATCCCTGCTTCTAAACGCAAAGTGTCACGCGCTCCTAAACCACAAGGCTTAACTCCAGCGTCAGTGAGTTGTTGCCAAAGTTCAGCCGCTTGCTCTGCGGGTACCACTATTTCATAACCGTCTTCACCGGTATAACCGGTCGTGGCAATAAATAATTGCTCTGCTTGTACCCCAAAGAAAGGCTTCATGTCAGCAACATCTTGTGCTTGCTGAGCAGTTAATAAGCCAGCTACTTTAGCTTTCGCTTGCGGCCCTTGCACTGCGATCATGGCAAATTCCGGACGCTCTGTAATAGTCAGATCAAAATCTGCCGCTTGTTCGTTCATCCAAGCCAGATCTTTTTCGCGAGTAGCCGAATTGACCACTAAGCGGTAATTAGTTTCGCTGAAATAATAAATAATTAAATCGTCAATCACTCCCGCTTGATGATTTAACATGCCGGTGTAGAGAGCTTTACCCGCTACCTGCAACTTGGCGACATCGTTGATCACTAGTCGGCGTAAATAGGCTTTAGCGTCAGCGCCACAGACATCAACTATGGTCATGTGCGACACGTCAAACATACCAGCATCACTGCGAACAGCATGGTGCTCTTCTATTTGTGAGCCGTAGTTAATGGGCATTTCCCAACCGTGAAAATCAACCATTTTTGCGCCAGCAGCAATGTGCTTAGCATGGAGTACTGTTTTGTTTGTCATTGTTTTTAGCACCTCAGTTAAAAGCTTGCCTATTCATCTTTAGCCTGTCACTAGTACGTACAAAGTCTAGTAAAAGTTGAATACCGTATGAATATTAGCAAAATATGGCGATATTATACCCATCAGTAACTGTTGATTCAACCAAAGAGAACAGTAAATTCAAATATAAAACTGACAAAAACAAAATAACAGAATTAAATACTGCTTTTGTTTGATTTAAGAAATTTTATAATAGAAATAATGGTTGTATTTAAGTTTTGCTGATATTTATTCAATGGTGGTTGACTGTTATGTCGCTGTCATTTAATGGCGATCAGTAGTGTGATTTAGCCAAGTTAGGCAATTGTCCTTTAAAGCCAAGGGCTTGCTTGATCATTTGTTGTTTCACTGGGCTGAGTTTATCGATCACCGTCATGCCCAACCCTCTGATCAGCTTTACTGGGCCCTGCTGAGGTGTGAACACTTGTTTGATCACTTCCATGGCGGCAACCATTTCAGCAGCTTCAGACTTGCGCCAACGCTGATAATGATTCAGGGTTTTGGTTGTTTGCCAAGTATCACCGGTTGGATCTTTATGCATCGCATCGGCGATCACTTCAGCCAATGCCGCTGCGTCCATTAAACCTACATTGACTCCCTGCCCCGCCAAAGGGTGAAAGCTATGCGCCGCATCGCCCACTAATACTGTGCGTTGTTTAACAAAGTCTTGAGCAAAGCGCATCGTTAATGGAAAACAACTGAGTTCACTGTTGAGTTGAATATTGCCCAATTTACCATCGGCAGCAGCAGTGAGTGCTTTGCCAAAATCGTCATCACTTAAAGCTGATAAACGCGACGCTTCTGCTGCTGATGTGGACCAAACAATAGAGCATAAATCCTCACCATCGGCTTGCAGTGACATCGGCAATAAAGCTAATGGCCCCGTTTCTAGAAATACCTGCCACGCAGTATTTTGATGTCCTAACGGACACTTAACAGCTGCCACTATGGCATGGTGTTGGTAATCACGAAAAATGATCGGCATAGCCATTTTCTGGCGAAGCCATGAATTGGGACCGTCGGCGCCAATAACCAGCTTAGCTATAATAGGTGCCGGCGAGTGCGGCTCGCTGACAAAACTGGCAAATACCTCGTTGTCACCCATAGCCACGTCGCTTAATTGATGGTTATAAAACAGTTGGATCCCTTGGTCTGCTTGCGCTTTTTGCTGCAGTGCGCGATGGATCACAGCATTTTCTATGATCCAACCCAAGGGACCTTGTTCACCGCGAGCAGAGATATCTTGCTGATCAAAATCAATGGCACCAAAACCGGCACTGTCCCAAATATGCATGTGTTGATAAGGCTGAATACGCTGAGTCAGTTCATCGCTCCAAACTTGCAAATTTGTTAATAATTGCTGACTAACGGCATTGATAGCAGTGACCCGAGCTTGAGGTTTATCAGTTAACTCACTGGCCGGATTGTTGTCGACAATAGCGACAGTTAACGAGGTCAACTGGCGCACAGCCAATGCTGTGGTCAAGCCAACCAGGCCGCCACCGACGATCAAAATATCAAACTTTTGCATGGTTAATCACATTCATTATTTGCTGGTTAGTCGATTGCTTACTGTATACAAGTGTTGCCATGGCAATTTTGAGTTAAGTATTTCATTGCCGATTGTCAGCTCGGTTATTTTAAGCCCAGTTATTTTTAAGCCTAGTTATTTTATCAACTGAGTACAGGAACTCCCCTAGTTTACCATGAGTTATTCAGATAAGAATAAATAATAACTGCTTAATACTTGCCTACTAAATACTTGCCTGCAAACATGGTCATTGGCCACTAATAGCCCATGGTTTTATCGGCAAAGGCTTTCTTCAAAGGAGTCAAATAGTTCAACACTTTTAAGCCAATGTTGCGCCCCGCTACTAGTGGTGGTAGTTGATTTGAAAACAAAGTGACTAAAGAATCCGTCAAAGCAATAATGTGTTGATGATCTTGTTTCCTTTGGGCTTGGTATTGGCTTAACTGCCCCAAATTAGCATACGGTTGCCCACTGACTAAGCGTTGTCTGATAAATTCAGTTAATTGTTCTACATCTCTTAACCCTAAATTAAAACCCTGTCCGGCGATCGGGTGTAAAGTATGAGAGGCATTGCCGACTAACACCATGCGATGATGAATTTGCTGCTCAGCTTGCACTAAATTGAGAGGAAATAACCAGCGTTTGCCTACCTTGCACACCCCACCAAGCCAATAGCCAAAGGCTTGAGTGAAAGCATCAGCAAATTGTTCATCGGCGAGGGCTATTATATTTTTTGCTTGCTCTGGCGGTAATGTCCAAACAATAGAGCAGCGATAATGACCGTCTCGACCGGTTGCTTCAGACTCATTTAAAGGTAACAAAGCAATCGGTCCAGTGTCGGTAAAACGCTCAAAAGCTCTGTTGTGATGAGCGCGCTCCATAGTCACATTGGCAATAATAGCCGACTGTGTATAAGCTTTAGTTGTGGTGGCTATATTGGCAAATTGTCGACAGGCTGATTGCGCACCATCGCAGGCGATCAGCAGGTTGGCCTCAATAGTTTGTTGCGACGACAACCCCACTATAACACTGTCAATCTGCCAATCAATCTGTTCAATTTTATCGGGACAAAACCAAGTAATGTTGTGCTGTTTTTGTAATGCGCCGCGCAATGTTTCAGCCAATTGCAACATTTCAATCACATAACCTACCGCATCAACACCTAATGTGTCCGCAGCTATTCGCGCTTTACCGTAATGATAGCGATCAGAAATGTGAATATGCTTGATCGGCGCAACTACAGATTTTAATTGCTGCCATAACGACAATGAACTTAGGAACTTCATACTGGCGTGGGATAAAGCCAACACCCGCGCATCGAAAGCCGAGCTATGCTCAGTCTTGTCATCATGGCTATTGGCAACAGCCGGCTTGTTGTTGGTTGCAACCGCTTCCACTATCGCCAAGGATAATGGTTCACCATTGGCGTTGCGCAACTGAGATAAACTCAACGCCGTAAGCATGCCGGCAAGACCTCCGCCAGCGATGATCATATCAAAGGCCTGCTTTTTAGCTGGCATTAGTGCTCTCTTTAGTGGCCATGCGTTTGTCAGCAGCTTGCTGCATCAGTGCTTCGATTTCAACTACCGATTTAGGTGCATTGCTGGATAAGTTTTCGTAACCGCTTGCAGTAACCGCAATATTGTCTTCGATGCGGATGCCAATACCACGCCATTTTGGCTCAACGGTGAGATCGTCCATTGGAATATAAATACCCGGCTCTATGGTCATAACCATACCCTTTTGAAAAGGTCGAGTTTGTCGTTTATTTTCAACCCAGTAATCACCGACATCGTGTACATCTAAGCCCAACCAATGACCTAGACCGTGAATAAAGTACTTTTTGCAGGCTTGATCGGCAATTAATTGCTTTAACTCACCAGTTAAAATGCCCAATTTTAGCAGCCCTGCAGTGAATACTTTGGCCACTAAGTCGTTGAGAGCAGCTAAGGTTTGCTGCGGTTTAATGGCGCTAATCGCTTGTTGTTGGGCATCTAAAACTAATTCATACAAGGCTTGTTGTTCAGGGCTAAATTTACCGTTAACAGGAAAAGTGCGGGTAATGTCCGCGGCATAACCGGCTAACTCGCCACCGGCATCAATGAGAATAAGATCGCCAGCCCGCAATGCTTGATCATTGGCAGTGTAGTGTAAAATATTGGCGTTATCACCTGAGGCGACTATGCTGCCATAGGCTGGATACCTAGCGCCACAGTCGGCAAAAGCGTGTAAGATTACAGCTTCAAGTTGGTATTCAAACTGCCCCGCTTGTGCCTTGCACATGGCTCGTTGATGAGCTGCACCACTGATCACATTGGCCTGACGCATAATAGCTAATTCGGCATCTGTTTTGATCAAGCGCATTTCAGCGACAATTTCGCTGCAATTAAAGCGAATTTTAGGCGTCACCACTCCTTGTCGTTTGCGCCGCTCAGATGTTGCCAACCATTTGCTGATCAGTGTTTCTAAGCGCTCCCCTTGGCTCGGGCAAAACCACAACTGCTCAGTATTGGCTATGTATTCTTCGACTACTTGGTCGAGCTCAGGCAAGGCATAACTGTGATCAAACCCATAGTCGATTTTAGCCAGTTCGGGACCTACTCTTCGCCCGTGCCACACTTCCATTAAGGGATCTTTTGCTTGGCAAATCAGACACGTTTTACTTGCTCCAGTGGCAGTTTTTAACAGTAGTAGAAAACCATCAGGCTCATTAAAGCCAGTTAAATAATAAAAGTTTTTATCTTGGCAAAAAGGAAATTCCGTATCATTACTGCGGGTAACTTGCGCTGCAGCAGCGAAAATTGCCAAACTCGCATTGGGCATTTGCGCAATAAAACTGGCTCGGCGTTGCGCAAATTCAGCTAAGGGTAAATGGCTATTGGCGAGTCTTTTAGCGCCCTGTTCAGCAAGTTTAGTATTCATTATCACAAGTCACCATCAATGATTTAACTGGCAAAAAACTAATGTAATATTTGTTGCTCACTGTTAGTCTCTGGTGGTGAGCCCAACTCAGTAAAGCACAACAAAGCCGATATACGCACATATTCTGAAATTTCAAAGTAAGCTTGCTCAGTGGTTTCATCTTCTTCGATTTCATCGGATAAATTGGCGATCTCGGCAAAATCCTTGAGGACTTCTTTAACATCATCGGATAGGGCAACGGTTTGTTTTTGTTGTAAGCCAAAGCCTAAATTAAACCCTTGAACCCACATACTTAGGGCGTGTGCCCTTTCGAGTAAGGAATCATCATCGTCGGGTAAAAGCAAATTAAAACTGTAAGAATCATCAACAATCTTTTGCCAAACCTGACCAAACAATGATTTCACTGTGGTGCGCAACGGGCCGGGGATGGCATCGCCACTATTGAATAAATCGTTGATCATTACCAAGTAATCATCATTTTCAAAGGGATAACCCGCACACACTAATCCGGTTAACACACCGTGCAATTCTGCACTGTGAATGTTCATATACTCAGCGGCTATAATGGCTTGTACTGAGGAAAAATCTAAACGAGAACCTTCTGACATCTTATCAACATTTACAAAAATATATTATGCTACTATCGTAACACTGCCCTGAACTTCAACCAAATAAAAATACAATAAAATAGTCATAACACGCGACAACCTATAGGAGAAATCGACATTATAGTGTATTGTTATCAGCTAGTTGAAATTCGTGTAAAAGCTCACTTCAACTGAGGACATTTTTTTATATAACTGCAACCTGAGAGTTTATTCACCCCGATGAGCAAGCACCACGTCAGCATAGAAATCGCCAATCGCCGATTAAAAGTGGCTTGTCCCAAAGGCCAAGAAACCGCGCTATTACTCGCTGCCGATGAGGTAAATCAACGCCTCAACAAGGACAGTAAAAAAAATACTGCCAGTAAAAGCCCAGAGCAAATGATGGTGATGACAGCCTTAAACTTGGCCAATGATTTACTTGCCAGTAAGCAAAAACTCGCCCAGCAACGCAAGATCATGCAAACTAAAATTGATTTACTGCAAACCACCATCGAACAAGCAGTCAATACTGAACAACAAAACAAGGCCTAGCGCTTAGGCTTTGCCTTAGCCATAGCCTGTAGC
>JBELHO010000013.1:19400-35656 GCA_042091375.1 Thalassotalea sp.
TAGCCTGTAGCAAATTTTTAAACCATCTGTTATTCACAACCAAGCAAAAAATTCACAAAAGATTAATAACAGACCGGCTGACAGTTTTAGTTGTGAAGTTGTGGAGTTGTAGAGTTGTCAAATTACCCGTCAATATTTGAGCATACTGATATATTTTCTAATATCGAGTAAACGATTAAGTTTATACAGTGAGATTTGTGTTTAGTCGCCAATAAAATAAATTGTACATATATCGGTAAATAAAGCTTAATTGCCTCAAAAATTTTCGCTATACTAAGCCCAAGTCTTCTGGGATGTTGGTATGTTAACTATGTCCCTGAGCCGATAAGTTTTACCTTAGGAAATTGACTATTAGCTATTGAGCAAACCCGGCGCGTATCGGGAAGCCTACGGTTAGCAAGATTTTTCCGCCCTGAACACACGGTGTTCAGGACTACAGTCGACTACGGCATTCTGGAAGTCTTACCTTGCTTGTTGCATATTTCAACAGTGTTTTTTTAGTATTTCAGTATTTCTTTTGGTGACAAGGCATTATTTTCTTGGTCACTTGGTCACTTGGTCACTTGGGTACTAGTTCAAAAGCCTGTATTTTTGCGGCTTGTCTTTTCTGGCCTGTCTTTTCTTTCTCTTTCAAATTAGAATAACAAAAAAATGAACAATCACTTAGACAGTTAATTGGGCAATGACTTGAAAAACGACACGAATAATAAGGTTAAAGATCTGCCCATCGGTATTTTTGATTCAGGAGTGGGCGGTTTATCTATTGCCAAATGCATCAGTCAAACCTTGCCTAATGAACAGCTTATCTATGTCGCCGATTCGGCTCATGCCCCTTATGGCCAGTTAACTGTCGATCAGATCCAACACCGCGCCAAAAACATCACCGCTTGGTTAGTCGAACAACCAGTTAAAGCTGTGGTTGTCGCCTGCAATACAGCCACAGTCAATGCCATAGACTCATTGCGACAGCAGTTTTCTCTCCCCATTGTCGGTGTTGAGCCAGCCATAAAACCCGCAGCCCAGCTCAGTAAAAACAAAAAAGTGGCCATTCTAGTCACGCAAGCCACCGCCAACAACCAACGATTTTTGCAGTTAATCGAACGCTATAAACAAGCCAGTCAAGTAATAGTACAAGCCTGCCCCGGCTTAGTTGAATTAATAGAAACAGGTCAAACGCAAAGTGTTGCTTGTTATCAGTTATTGCAAAAATATTTGTCGCCGTTAATGGCGCAAGACGTCGACACCTTAGTACTCGGTTGTACTCATTACCCTTTTGTGCGACAGCAAATCAAGCAAATTACTGAGCAAACCATGGTGATCATGGAAACGGCTCAGCCAGTTAGTGATCAATTAAAACGGCGTTTATCTGCGGCTGATATGCTGTCAACTCGGTTATTAACTTCACCTAGGTTTTTGTCTACTAAGTACAATGCAGCTCAACAAGATATATTCAATAACTTGTGGCAAAAAGCTATCTGTGTTGAAAAACTGAACTAAAGTTCCTTCTGTAACGTAATGATAACACGTCAATTTTCTATCAAATTCAGGCCGTTAAAACTAGCCGTTTAGACGTCTAGGTGTAAAAAAGCTAGAAAAATAATTTTTCAACAGGTAGAATATTGCAAAACATATGTTTTAGCCTGTTTATTTATACTTGAGGGTTTATGTCTACACATTATTTTACATCTGAATCAGTGTCTGAAGGCCATCCAGATAAAATCGCTGATCAAATTTCTGACGCCGTTCTAGATGCCATCATCGCCAAAGACAAGTTCGCCCGCGTTGCTTGTGAAACCATGGTTAAAACTGGGGTTGCTATTATTTCAGGGGAAGTTTCTACTTCGGCTTGGGTTGATTTAGAAGATTTAACCCGCAAAGTGATCACTGATATTGGTTACACCTCTTCCGATGTCGGTTTTGACGGTGATACCTGTGGCATAATGAACCTTATAGGTCAACAATCACCAGAAATTGCCCAAGGTGTTGATCGCGTTAAGCCAGAAGATCAAGGCGCTGGTGATCAAGGATTAATGTTTGGTTACGCAACCAATGAAACCGAAACACTAATGCCAGCTCCCTTGTATTACTCGCATCGCCTAGTTGAGCGACAAGCGGAAATGAGAAAGTCGGGTGTACTGCCTTGGTTGCGTCCTGATGCCAAAAGTCAGGTGACCTTTGTTTACCAAGACAATAAGCCGGTCGCCATAGATGCGGTGGTGTTATCGACACAACACAACCCTGATATTAGCCAGCAAGACTTACACGAAGCGGTGATGGAAAACATTATTAAAGCTGTGCTACCAGAAGAGTTACTCACTGCTGAGACTAAGTATTTTATCAACCCAACCGGGCGTTTTGTGATCGGTGGCCCAGTCGGTGACTGCGGTTTAACTGGGCGAAAAATTATTGTCGACACCTATGGCGGCATGGCTCGTCATGGTGGAGGGGCTTTCTCAGGTAAAGATCCATCTAAAGTCGATCGCAGCGCTGCTTATGCTGGTCGTTATGTCGCTAAAAACATTGTTGCCGCAGGGTTAGCTGAACGCTGTGAAATTCAAGTGTCTTATGCTATTGGCGTTGCCGAACCAACCTCTATTGCGATTGAAACCTTTGGCACAGGTAAAGTTTCTGAGCAACGTTTAGTTGAGCTGGTCAGAGAGCACTTTGACTTGCGTCCTTTCGGTATTACCAAAATGCTAGATCTTCTCCACCCTATGTACAAGCAAACTGCTGCCTATGGTCATTTTGGTCGCGAGCCGTTTGAAATGACAGTTGACGGCGACACTTTTACTGCTTTTAGCTGGGAAAAAACAGATAAAGCCGACTTGCTCCGCCGCTCCGCTGGATTGTGAACAGGATTTTTTTAAAACCTCCGCAAGGAGGTTTTTTTATGTCTAATCAATTGAATTTTACCAAAATAGCCCCTACCTTGTTGATACAAGCGATTGACAAAGTTGGCGATGAGTAGTGTCAGTTAAAATAATTGAACAAAAATCCCACAACTAAAAATAGCAGCTAAGTACAGCGATGAAAAACCCAAGAATATATCTTGATCAACAATTAAATGTAGGTGAAAAGGCATGGTTAAGTGACGATGCCTTTGGTCATGTGATCCGCGTATTGCGATTAAATCAAGGTGATAAGATAACGGTTTTTAATGGTCGAAACGATGCAGGTTTTTGCGGAGAATACCAAGCCAGCTTAACCACAGTGAATAAAAAACAGGCTGAGATCGCTATAGAAAGCAGACACAACATCAATAATGAATCACCGTTAACGATCCATTTAGGTCAGGGAATTTCGCGCGGTGATCGCATGGACTATACCTTGCAAAAAGCGGTTGAGTTAGGCGTAAATACCATTACTCCGCTGTTTACAAGCCGCTGCACAGTTAAACTGTCTGGTGAGCGTTTACACAAAAAAGTCAATCAGTGGCAAAAAATAGTGATCAGTGCCTGTGAACAAAGCGGTCGTTGTATTGTGCCCGAAGTGCAACCAGCGATACCACTTGAGCAGTGGTTAGCTCAGCAAACATCGGCATTAAAGTTAAATTTACACCCCAAGGCTAATAGCTCTATTAGTGCGTTGGCTGATAACCTCTTTACTGATCCTCAGCACAAATCGGTGCGTTTACTGATCGGTCCTGAAGGAGGGTTAGACAATAGTGAAATATCTTCTGCTACTCAGCACAACTTTGTTGATGTGTTGTTGGGACCGAGAGTTTTGCGCACTGAAACAGCGGCATTAACCGCTATAACCGCATTACAGTGTCGCTTTGGTGATCTTGGCTAATAACTCATTAAATTAAAGCGAATTGATACCCTAAGCCCACTAACAATGGTAATCTGCCAAATGATATTGGTAAATGACAGACAACAGGTAAAACAATGACAATTAAACTCGGCATAGTAATGGATCCAATTTCACAGGTAAATGTCGCTAAGGACTCATCGATGGCGATGATGCTTGAGGCACAGCGTCGCGGTTACCATATCTATTATATGGAAATGAAAGACTTATACCTTGAGCAAGGGCAATGTCGAGCCTCAACGCAACGCATTAAAGTATTTGATGATCCTCAACAGTGGTATCAGTTATCCTCGCCACAAGATATTGCTGTATCTGAATTAGACGCAGTGTTAATGCGCAAAGATCCGCCTTTTGATACTGAGTTTATTTACGCAACTTATATGCTTGAGCGAGCAGAAGTAGAAGGAACCCTGATAGTCAATAAGCCACAAAGTTTGCGCGATTGTAACGAAAAGCTATACACAGCTTGGTTTGCCGACTTAACCCCGCGTACCTTAGTGACTCGCAGTCACGATAAAATTCGCGATTTCCATCAGCAGCTCAAAGATATTATTATTAAACCACTTGACGGCATGGGTGGCTCATCAATTTTTAGGATCAAGGAAAACGATGCCAATATTGGGGTTATTTTGGAAACCTTGACAGCCAACGGTGAGCAATATGCGATGGCACAAGAATATCTGCCAGCTATTAAAGACGGTGATAAACGCATCTTGATCGTCAATGGTCAAGCCATGCCCTATTGCTTAGCCCGTATTCCAGCTAAAGGCGAAACTCGTGGCAACTTAGCAGCCGGTGGCCGAGGCGAAGCCAGGCCGCTAAGTCCTAGTGACCTGTACATTGCTGAAACCATTGCTCCAGAATTAATCAAGCGAGGCTTGTATTTTGTTGGTTTGGATGTCATTGGTGATAAAGTCACTGAGATCAATGTAACTAGCCCCACCTGTATTCGAGAAATCGAAGCGGCTTATCCAATTAATATCAGTGGCAAATTAATGGATGCAATCGAAGAAAAAATTACCAAATAAAACAAACTACCGTTACACTTTAACCAGTAGCGAGGTTAATGTGTATATTCTTATTGTGATGTTGATCAGCACCCTGGAGGGCGAGTGGATAGTTTAGAAAATCATTTTCTTATAGCAATGCCAAATTTAACTGATTCTTATTTTGATAAAACAGTTACTTATATTTGCGAACACAATGATGAAGGGGCTATGGGACTGATCATTAACCTGCCGGTAGACGTTACCCTAAATGAATTATTAAGCCAGCTAGACGAGGACAAAGCCTATATGCCGACCCTCACCCAACCGGTATTAACTGGCGGACCAATATCACCTGATCGCGGCTTTGTTTTGCACAGTCCTCAAACAGGCTGGAGCAGTTCATTGGCGTTGAGTAAGGACGTCATGATCACCACTTCTAAAGATATTCTAATGGCCCTAGGCAGTTCGCAAGAGCCTGATCATTATATGGTCACACTGGGTTACGCCGGTTGGTCACCGGGCCAACTGGAGCAAGAAATCATCGCCAACTCTTGGCTTACTTTAGCTGCTGACAGTGAGATCTTATTTAGAACACCAATAGAACAACGCTGGCGCAAAGCCACCGAAAAATTGGGCATTAACCTAGCCAATTTATCGTCAGATGTCGGTCATGCCTAAATGAGTAAAACTGCAGTAGGTCAAAGAACACTGTTGGGATTTGATTTTGGCAAAAAAACCATTGGTGTTGCTGTTGGCCAAGAATTGACTGGTACGGCTTCACCACTGGGCACGGTTAAAGCCACTGACGGCATCCCTAATTGGCCTCAACTCGAACAATTTCTCAAGGAATGGCAGCCCGACTTTCTGGTTGTTGGACTGCCCTTGAATATGGATGGCAGTGAGCAACCGCTGACCTTTGCAGCCAAAAAGTTTGGTAATCGCTTAGCTAACCAAAGCAAGTTAACCGTAAAATTTCAGGACGAGCGATTAACCACTGCCGATGCCAAACAACGCTTGTTTGCCCACGGTGGTTATAAAAACCTAAAAAAAGACCATATTGATGCCGAATCTGCGCGATTAATTATAGAAAGTTATTTTGACAACCAAACTGATCACCAGAGTTAACAAATGACCAAATCTCGATAACAGCGCACTTTACTGCAGTTTTGACACAACAATGCGCCTTGTTGAATTTTCTCCTAATTTACCTATGTCTAAGTTTGTACAAAAAAGTAGTACTTTGTTTTTTAGTTAATACTTGCTAGTATCAATCACCTAATTAAACGCCTTGTTTTAATACAAAAGCTTACTCAGAACAGCTTAATTATAAAAATAACAATTCACTAAACATAAGCGGAAAAGGATGTCTGATGCCCCTACTTATCATTTTATTTTTATTCATTTACCTTAGCATTTCACCAACAACTAACGCTGACTCAATAAGCAGTGCAGACTTAGCTAAACAATTAGCCACTATCACAGATGCCATCCCAAAACAGCGTACACCACCTAAATACCCTAATATTGAAGCTAAAAATGGTAATGACGGTTTTGTTGTGATGAGCTTTGTAGTCGAGCCTGACGGCTCAACCAGTAATATTTTGGTAGAGCAAAGCTCGGGCAGTAAACACTTCGAAAAAGCAGCCAAAAAAGCGTTGCGCAAATGGACTTATCAACCCGCCACTGAAAACGGTGAAGCTATTCAGCAATGTAAAAATACTGTGCAATTAGACTTTATAATGAATAACAGTAAAGGCAATGCCGTTAGTAGAAAATTCTACCGCTTGTATAACAACTTTAATAAAGCATTGAGTGCAGATAATAGCGATCTAAAAGCATTAGAGGACACATTTAACGAAATCAATGATTTTAAGTTGCAAACAAGTGCCGAATTTTATTATCAACACCTTATCAACTCTCAATATCACGGAAAAATGGGCGACAAGGTCAAACAACTCTATCACTTAAGTAGTGCTGTTAGCTTCTCTGACAGTTATAGCTATTTTAAAACCATAGCAAAAGATCCCAGCAAAACATCTAGCACTAAAGAGGACAAATTATTTCCTCTTTATCATCAAAAGTTGCAACTTGAACTCGATTTAGAAAAGATCAGTGCTGCACAACAATCGGCTAATAAATTATTACTGTTGAGTAATAATACTGTTCACCACCCAACTTATGAAAACATTAAAAATCAACTTGAACAATTAATTGCCAGTGACAAACCGCTGCTCGTTAATGGCAATATCGGTGAACGAGAATTTTGGCGACACACATTACTGCGCAATAATTTTGAATTTACTAATATTCAAGGACAGTTAACTAAAATAGATGTCCGTTGCCGCAATAAGCGCCACGTCTTTACGGTAAACGAAACCAGTAGTTGGAATATTCCGCAAAGCTGGCAAAGCTGCTCTGTGTATGTTTACGGTGAAGATAATGCTTCATTTACTTTAGTTGAATCTAATGAGGCTGCTCTGGTTGAGCAGGACAAGTTGTCAACAGCGGCTACTGCAACTGATACCACAAACACAGCTAAAGCAGTTAATAGAGCTAATAGAGCTAAAACCACTATGACTAACGAGAGTAGGTAAACACAGACTAACGAGAGTAGGTAAACACAGACTAACGAGAGTTGGTTAACACAGCGCTGGCATTAACAATGAGTTGCGACGGCTTGCTCGTGGACTTATTTGAGCTAAAGCTTAACTTGAACTGAAGCTTGCGACTTAATTATCACGCCTGTAGTTGTTAATGGTAGACAGACTTGTATTCATAGCTACTAGAGCCAGCGGCGTACCCTATTGCGATAGTAGTTATACTCTTTTGGTAAAATCAGTGATAAATGCTTTTCTTCCGCTGCGGTTTGAACCGCAAGACAACTGTAGCCAATAACTAGACAAATTCCTGAAAACAGTGAAGGCATTGCCAAAAAAAATCCCAACTGCGATATACCAATCGCCAAAAACATAGGGTTGCGACTAACCCCATAAACACCACTGGTAATCAATTGACTTGGGTTATTAGGATCAATACCTGATCGCCATTGTCGGCCTAGTTTAAAATGCAAAGCTATGGTCGCCAAAAAGCCAAGAGTTAGTAGACCATTGCCCAGTAATATTAGCGCGGGTATTTGTAGTTCGGAGAACAACATCAAAAAGCGATCAGTGTCTGAGTTAACACACCTCAACACACATATTAGCCAAATCGCAGCTCTGAACAACCGAAACAAAGCATGAGTCCACCATGTTGGGCAATAGCGCGAACCGGGAAAAATCACCTCATTTTTATAACGCGTTTTTAAAACTACAATGCGAACCGCATAAAACAAGGCAACAGCAGTGAAGAAAACCGCTAAATAGAGGCGAGTAAATTCGATGATTTGGTATTGATCAGGCATGATCATTTGCTGCAAACTTTATTATTTTCCAACAGTATAACACCTACTTAGCACTACACCACGATAAAAACACACAATCACAAAAATTATTGGACACACTGTTAAATAAATAACTAAGTTATTGTTTAAAAATGAATATTTTTTATATTCAATAAAAAGTTTTGCTTTATGAGTACCGGTTATTTTGCCCTACAAACAAAAAACTAATTAATTAGTTGATAAAACTATTATGTCGCGCTATAGTTTAAAACTAATCAATTAGTAGAACTGTTTGGAAACTTATCTATGGCGAGAAATAAATCAACGCAATTAACCGATGGTGAACAAAGTATCATGGAAATACTTTGGCAAAATAAGCAGGCATCTGTGCGCGAAATAACCGACGTACTGTCAAAACAAAAGAAAACTGCCTACACCACAGTACAAACACTTTGCAAAATATTGGTAGAAAAAGGCTACGCTGATTTCCAAAAACAGGGCAAGGCCTTTATTTATATGCCAAAAATTACTGAAAAAGAAGCGCGTCAAAGTGCACTAACCTCAATATTAAACAAGTTTTTCGGTGGTTCACCTAAAGTACTGGCGCAACATTTGATGCAAGAAACTGATATCAATCTTGACGATCTAGAAGCATTACAACGTCGTGTTGATGAGAGTAAAGAGTAAACTTAATTAACAACAGGATAAATTGCTATGATGATCGAATATACCTTGTTAACTACCTTGGCCTTTCACCACTTAGTCATTGGCACTATACTTTTTTTAATACTGTTATTAGTGCAAAAATTTGTTGCCTCAAGTGCAGAATTGCGCAGTTGGTTATGGATGACGGCTTTTGTGATCTCTACAGCTATCCCCTTTAGTTTGATCAGCCTAGACACTTCACCAAATAGCCAATCAGTAAATACAGTAACAGATCCTGATGCCAATACTGCGGTGCATACCGAGACCAATATTGTCAATACTCAACAAGCCATTGCTGAGCCTGTTGCTAATTGGCATTTTCCCAGTGAAATTGTGTTTAATTTTTCAGTTGTGTTGACCGCAGCCGTTTTTATTTGGTTATTTGGCAGTATATGGCGCTCTGTTACCTTGCTATCTTCATACGTCAAAACTCAACATTTACTGCATTCAACCATAACAACAGCACCGCAATTATCAACTGGTATTAACGCTCAGGTATATACCTCAAATCGGGTGGCATCACCTATGGTCGTTGGCTTGATCAAGCCAAAAATTATTATTCCCAGCAGTATTACTGAGCAACTGCAACAGGAGCAATTACTGGCTATTGTGCTCCATGAAAATGCACATATTAAGCGTAAAGATAACTGGTTTGGTCTACTGCAAGAGATAGTGGCGATTTTATTCTGGTGGAGCCCGATCATTCGCATCTTCAATCACAAAATACACGTTGAGCGCGAAATTGCCTGTGATTTGCGCGCTGTTAACACCATGAAAAATACCAAACAATACGCACAATCACTGATCGATTGTGCCAAATTAATGATAACTGAACAAAGGAGTATTCTCGCTATGGGATTATTTAGTAAGAAAAAAGAATTAAATTATCGGGTTGGTGCTGTATTAAAGAACAGTCAATTGAAAAAGCCAAGTGTCACTATAGTCACTGTGCTATGTGGGTTGTTAACCATAACTACTATACAAGCCACGCAACTTTTATCACCGAAAATTAGTATCAAACACACCCAAACTGATGCCCGTCAGTATTCACTGCTACCGCAATATGAAAGTCAAATTTTACTCGCGGCAGTGACTAATAATGATATTAATACCATTAAATCACTACAAAACAATGGTGTAGACATTAATGTACCTATTATTGGGGATGGCACAATATTAATGATCGCAGTAAAACAAAATGACCCTGAATTAGTACAAACACTTATCAGTATGGGTGCCGATGTAGATCAACCTTCAAGTGGTGATGGCAATCCCTTGATCGTAGCGGCGATGAATAACCACATTGAAATAGCCAAATTACTGCTCGACAACGGTGCTGACGTCAATCAAGTGGTCGCAAGAGATGAAACAGCCTTGATCAATGCAGCTTTCTATGGCTTTTATGAGATGAGCGACTTACTTATTGCCCGCGGTGCCGATGTAAATTTAGCGGTTAGAACAGGTGCTTCAGATGGCTTTGAATTGAGAACACCTTTAAACCGCGCGCGAAATAATCGAATAAAAGACTTATTAATCGCCAATGGCGCTCGCCAAGGTGACTCGTAAACATTAGCTAGCTTAAACAAGGCAACAAATTGGCCAATTGCTGAGTAAACATACCCAGCTGTTGGTCATAAATAATGTTGCACTGATAGCGAACAACAACAAAAATTCATATTAATTAACTGCTGATGAGTTTTAACCCATTTTTCATGGGGCAGCCAAACTCATCCTGAAAAAAGGAAAACACTGTGTTTTGTTTTGATATAAACCTGCAAATAACAACGGCAAAGGTGGATGTATGATATTTAATACGCCTTTATTCTTCTGGTTTTTTGCCATATTTATTGTGTTTTATGGCTTTGTTTTTTTGCGACAAAAACCCAAAGTTTATCTTATTCTAGTGGGCAGTTTAGTGTTTTATGGTGCATGGAATTACAGTTTTATCCCCCTGCTAGTTGGCAGTGGCGTCGCTGACTATTTTATTGCCCAAGCAATCTATCGGGCCAGCACTCAACAACGCAAAAAGCAATGGCTGACACTGTCCATTGTGATCAACCTAGGGCTGTTAGCGGTGTTTAAGTATGCAGATTTTGCCATCAGTTCAGTGGCACAATTACTTGCCACCATTGGCTACAACCCCACAATGGAAACCTTGGGCTGGGTATTACCTGTCGGTATTTCTTTTTACACTTTTCAGAGTTTAAGCTACACCATTGACATTTATCGCGGTGATTTAAAACCGCGCAAAGGCTTAGTTGAGTTTGTGGCGGCTTTGTCGTTTTTCCCACAACTGGTTGCCGGCCCTATCCTTAGAGCCAGTCATATTTTACCGCAAATGCACGCTATTGCTTTACCCAAATGGGATGCTATAAAGCACGGTATCTTATTAATTACAGTGGGCTTGATCAAAAAAACCGGTGCCGATTTATTAGCCATACCCGCCGAACAAGTGTTTGCAGGCGAACAACCACTGAGCACACTGGAATTGTGGACCGGCGTATTAGCCTTTGCCGGGCAAATTTACGGTGACTTTTCAGGTTATACCGATATGGCTATTGGCATTGCATTGCTGCTAGGCTTTAATATTCCACTCAATTTTAGAGTGCCCTATTTCGCCCTTTCTCCTGTTGATTTTTGGCGTCGTTGGCATATATCACTATCCACTTGGCTACGTGATTATGTCTACATATCCCTCGGTGGTAATAAACATAACAACCGCGCTCGCAATGTGTTGCTCACTATGCTGCTAGGTGGATTATGGCATGGCGCCGCTTGGACTTTTGTCGCTTGGGGAGCTTTTCATGGGGTTATTATTTGCGCAACTCACACCTTGGCTAAACTAAAATTATTTGCGCAATTTAATCGTTCCAAGGCTGTTGTTGTCAAACTAATCAAATGGGCTATCACTTTTTATTTAGTGTTGATCGGTTGGGTGTTTTTTGCCGCGACGGATCTCAGCGCTGCGCTGACTATTATAAGAGATCTGCACCAATTTAATTCAACGGTTAGCACTGGCGATTATGCCATGGCTATTTTCATTATCACCAGTGTTTGGATTTTACTTGTGCACGTGATGGATTTTTATGTGATCAGCGGCGCAAATAAACTCGAAAATAAGCCTTGGCTATTTTGGCTATTGATTATCCTTGGGCAAAGTCTGTGTTTGTTTATTGGCGAGCCTAGCAATGAATTTATCTATTTCCAATTCTAATTGAAAGAGTATTACAGCAATGACCTCACAAAAACTATATGGAAAACTTATCCTGTCTTTTGGCATATGCATGCTCCTAGCACTGACTATTATACAGGTGATATTAAATGAAATAGGCGCAAGATCGCAGGGTGCTATCGGCAGAGTTGTCGAATCGCGCGCGGCTTTGCCGCGTATAATTGCAGAGCCAAATGAACTGCTGTTGTTTTACGGTTCGTCGATGACCCGTGCCGGTTTTTCACCGCGTAAGTTCGATACGGATCTAGCGGCATTAGGCAAGCAAGTTACCTCGTTTAATTTTGGTTTTGGGGGACTAAACCCCTATTTTCAAGACTTTTATTCTCGGCGTATTGCCGAGGATTTTATTGCTGCACAGCGCAACATAAAGCTAACGATGATCGAATTTAACCCATTTCAAACCACCACAACCCGTTGGCAAAGATCTGCCCCTGTTGTCGATTCATTGTTGACTTTATTGGGCAGTGATCGCGAGTTACTGGCAGCAACTAAAGATGATGTAACACGAGCGATACGACTGTTCACCATAAAATATCTGCGCGGCAATATTTCAGCCGAATTGATCACTAGTACCTTAGGACGCGAAATTTTTCCTCCGCGATCACATCACACTTTTAAGGATGAACAAGATATCATTGTCGAACGCAGGCGATTAAGCCGTTTGTTAAATGATAAATTTGCCGAGGAATACCCAAACTATCAGTCAAGTGCGTGGAGCTATGAGTGGCAAGGCGGCGGGACTATTCCCGAAGAGCGCTCAGCTGAAACCTTAGCTATTTTTGACGATTATTACGCAGTGAGTCAAACCGATAATCAAATGAAAAATGACCGAATCAGCAGAATTAACAGTGCTGATATTGAGGAGTTACATTTTGAGCCTTTGTTAGTTGAACACTTCATTAATATAGTCAAAAATTTTCAAAAAATATCCGATAATGTTGAAGTGATCATCTTGCCTAAAAACAGTCAATGGATCAAAACAACCCTTGGCGGAGAAAAACGCTTAGCAGCCGTAATAAAACAAATAGAACAAGCAACCGGGATCACCATAAAAAATCATCAACACATTGCTCAAGTTACCCCAGCGATGTTTAGAGATACTACCCATTTATCGCGATATCGCGGCGATATCGCCTACACTGACTTTCTGGTTACTCAGTACCAGCAATTGTTTTAGCCTTTACATGTTGTTTTAAGTCGACAATCAGGTGAGTTATTGATATAGCGCACCTATTTTCAATATCGGCGATGACTCACCTTGATTTATTGATTTTTAAAATATTCATTTAGGCACATACGTAAATAACATTAACACAGCTAAACGAGGGACAATGGCAAACAGCTATGATCCAGCTAGCAAGTTACTATTTAAAGTTGCCGTTAGTGGTTAATGTAGACAAGTACCAGTTAATAAAGTGTTGTTCAAAGGCTTCCATCTCTGACAGTCGCCCCGGTTGATAAAACCGTGACATCACTCCTTGTTGATTATTACAAATGATCGCCTTATCGGCTTGGGTAGTCACGTCCCATAACCAAGTGAGCTGCTCTAATTGGTAATCGCGCCCGGCTTGAGCATGTTCATCGACAAACCAAAACACATCACACACACACTCGTTTATTGATTTAGGTAAAAATCGATAGCCCAGCATGTGATCATCATAAATCAGAAAAAAATTAACCGGTCCCAACATTAATTCCGAACAACCACCAGTGTATTGCGTTAACTCCCCCAACAAGGGTGCCAGAGGCTGCCCGTCTTTACTACCAGTCAATTTACCGATAAGCAGCGGATTGCGATCATACTGATACACTTCTTCGCCGGGCTTTGCTAAGTCAAAATAAAAATCAGCTGACTTAGTGCGGACCTTGTCTTCAGCAGCAAGATAGTCGGCTTTTAACTCGGCAAAGCGCTTGGGGTGCATAGCCATGCCATGAATTTGTGCAAATTCTTGGTGAGCAGGAGCACAGTGATAACACTCTTGATAATTTTCAACCGCTAATTTCCAATTGGCAGGAATAGCATAGCTTTTATGCGCCGCCAATTTCATTGAACTTAAACCCAGTTGATTAAGATCGGTCATCAAGTCTTGTTTAAAACCATCGATAGAAGGCGGCTGTTCAGCCATATTAATAAATAATAAACCGCCTACTTGCGCAATATGTACCTTGTGCAAACCATGGTCAGCTTTATTAAAGTCAGTAGGCATATGGCGCGCGGCAATCAGTTCACCATTGAGATCATAACACCATGCATGATAGGGACAGCTAAAGTTGTTGTTGTTTCCTTTGTCCTGCAAACACAATTTTGAGCCTCGGTGACGGCAAACATTGAGTAAGGCATTGACCTTTTGCTCTTTATTCAAGGTAATGATCACTGACTCAGTATCAAAATCAACCACAAAAAAATCACCCGACTTATTTAACTGTGAACGATGTCCGGCAAATATCCAATGCTTCATAAAAATACCATTGATTTCACCTTGGTAAATAGCTTGTTCAACGTAAAACTTTTGCTGCAATGAAAAACCTGATGGCTGCTCATCGATGATTTTAGTTATCGCAATGGTTGGATCCGTCATAAATGGCTCCTAAATGGTTAATTATCTGCTGGCAAACCGCAACGGCTATGTCTTTGACAAATAGGCTATTGATACACAAAAGGTATTAGCCTGCGCAGTGTTTGCTGGTTATTTTTTACTGCTTAATTTTCAGTTGTTATTGTTCACTTCTGACCAGAGCATATACTGGCAAGCCAATTAAGATAAGAATAAACGAATAAAACACTATCTCAGCTCCTGCTCCCCAAATGGCAAAAAAACTGTATAAAAATGCTGCACTTGACAAGACAATAGCTAGTGTTTTCTGGGTCCCCGCCGGATCCTTGCGCAGAAAGTAAAACTCAGCTACTGCCGAAAATGCATAGGCCAATAAAGTAGACAAGGTTGACAAGGTAACAATAAAGGTAAAAGCGGCGATTAAGCCTTTATCAAGGGTGAGTAACAGCAGTAAAGAAGCGAGAATTCCGGAGGCCAAAAAACAAACAATAGGTGTACCAGTTTTGCTTAAGGTGGCAAATCTTTGTGGCAATAAGCCATCTCGAGCTGCCGCCAACGGCACTTGACCGGCTACTAGGGCATTGGCATTTAACGAGCCAAGAGTTGAGATCAACGCGCCTATAGAAATAATCGCACCGCCAATAGGCCCCATAAGCTCAGTAGCAGCTAACGCAAAAGGTGCGCTAGAACCCTCTAATATATG
Organism: Thalassotalea sp.; assembly: GCA_042091375.1. Taxonomy (GTDB): domain Bacteria; phylum Pseudomonadota; class Gammaproteobacteria; order Enterobacterales; family Alteromonadaceae; genus JBELHO01. Next base: position 34,774 of record JBELHO010000013.1, read on the forward strand.
CGCGGGAACCACTAAGGCAATTGCTATACTGACTAAAAAGTAGATCACCAGTATAGTTAACACCGAAGCAATTAACACCCGCGGAATAGTCTTCTCTGGTTGTTGAATATCATCGGTTGGCACCGCCGCAGTTTCAATACCAATAAAAGACCACATCACTAAGGTGGTTGCGGTTGCTATCACAGTTAACGGATGCAGCTCAGTTGGGTTTATTACCGGTAACAGTTCTGGCTGCATATTGGCAAAACCAAAGACTATCAGTAACAACAGGGGAATTATTTTTAATATGGTGGTGATCACCTGTAAACGGCTACTGCCCTCAACACTGCGAATATTCAAGCCGATCACTAGCCACACAGCGGCAAGGGCAAGCAAAAAAGTCAGTAGCCGATGCTCAGTAACCACAGGAAAAAAAAAGCCAAGGTAGCCGACAAAGGCCATGGCAATGGCTGATATTGCGCTAACACAGGCCAGCCAGTATGTCCAAGCGATCAAGAAACCAGCAAAACTTCCCAAACCGGCTTGTACATAGGCATATGGCCCACCTAATTTAGGCACGCGCTTGACTAATCGCGACAATGAAAGAGCCACTAACACTGTGCCCAAGCCAGCGGTTAGCCAAGCCAATAAACCCAAAATACCATATGGTGCTAACAAGGTCGGCATCATAAAAATGCCGGAGCCAATAGCACAACCTACGGCTATTGACCAACCTCGCCAAAATCCTATGGCGCGACGCGGAACTTGCTCGATACTAGAGCTCATCATGACCTCTTATTATTATTATTGTTGCGGTTATTGTGTTGAATGTTATTTTAGTGTTGATTGTTATTTTGGTTTTGGTTCTTACCTTAGTTTTAGTTATGGTTTTAGTTATGGTTTT
>JBELHO010000013.1:35756-69338 GCA_042091375.1 Thalassotalea sp.
GTTTTAGTTATGGTTTTAGTTATGGTTTTGATTATTGCTATCTTTTGTTTTTTATCTACTAACCGGCATCAATTGGTTGCTTGAGTCTGTTTATCCTCAGTTGGTATTAGTCAAAGTGCGAGCTTATCGCCAGTAGCCAAACTGTAAATGATTAATCTATACATAAAATGGTAAAATAGCCTAGCATTTTACCATTTGTGTGTTTAATCAAGAGGATCCATACCAGCTAAGGTCACCCCAGCCAATGAGCCAGAGCCGCCTTGATCATTGCTGCGCAATTTGATCATTAACCGTAAATCATTTGGCGAATCAGCGTGATGTATTGCATCATCGTAACTAATTTGCTCATTGTTATATAAGTTGAACAGAGCTTGATCAAAAGTTTGCATGCCCTGATCATTTGATTTCATCATCACTTCTTTAATATCACCTATTTTTCCACTTTTGATTAATTCGCCGATATAAGGAGAGTTTAATAAAATTTCTATTGCCGCAACTCGACCATCACCATCGCTGGTTGGGATCAATTGCTGAGCAATAATACCCCGTAAATTTAACGCTAAGTCAAACAACAGTTTGTCATGCTGATCGGCGGGTACCAAATGCATGATCCGATCTATGGCTTGATTGGCATTGTTGGCATGAAGGGTGGCAATACACAAGTGTCCAGTTTCAGCGAAACTAAGGGCATGCTCCATGGTCTCACGGTTGCGTATTTCACCAATCAGAATAACATCAGGTGCTTGCCGTAAAGAACTTTTTAGCGCCGCATCAAAACTTTCGGTGTCTAAACCCACCTCCCGCTGAGTGATCATGCAACTGCGGTGTTCATGAACAAATTCAACCGGATCTTCAATGGTCAAAATGTGCCCACGAGAGTGTTCGTTGCGATGACCAATCAGCGCCGCCATAGAGGTCGATTTACCCGTTCCAGTACCGCCGACAAACAGCACTAAACCTCGCTTCGACATAACCACATCTTTTAATACCTCAGGCAAAGCTAGGTCGTCGACCTTGGGAATGTCAGTAACAATGCGGCGGATCACCATACCAGCCATGTCTCGCTGCCAAAAGGCAGAAATACGAAATCGACCAATAGCGTCGACAGAAAGTGCAAAGTTGCACTCTTTCTCATCGTCAAACTGTTGCTTTTGTTTTTCATTCATCGCTTGATGAACAAGATTTAACGCTTGATCTGCTGACAATAACTGAGTGTCAATGGCTTGCAGTTCACCATTGATCTTTGCACTTACCGCTAATTTTGCAGTGACGAACATATCCGACGCTTGCTGCTCTACCATTTTGCTTAATAAATCATTAAATTTCATTTAGTTGCACTCTGTCGCTTAGGGTAAATTAATAGCCTTGAAATTGATTTTTATCTACAGCTTTTTCTTTTGCCGCTTCCCTAGAAATCAGTCCTTGGTTAACTAAGTTTTGCAAACACTGATCCATGGTTTGCATGCCATGGGTCATTCCCGTTTGAATAACTGAATACATTTGCGCAATTTTATCCTCGCGAATGAGGTTTCTAATGGCCGGCACGCCGATCATGATCTCGTGCGCGGCAATGCGACCACTATCAAATTTTTTGATTAAGGTTTGCGATATTACCGCTCGCAAAGACTCAGAGAGCATGGAACGCACCATAGCTTTCTCCTCTCCGGGAAAAACATCAATAATACGATCTATGGTTTTAGGTGCAGAAGTCGTATGCAAAGTGCCAAACACTAAATGACCTGTCTCTGCTGCGGTCATTGCCAAACGAATAGTTTCTAAATCTCGTAATTCACCGACCAGAATAACATCGGGATCCTCGCGCAACGCTGACCGCAAAGCGGCATTAAAACTCAAGGTATCGCGATGCACTTCGCGCTGGTTAATCAAGCACATTTTATTGTCATGGACAAATTCAATGGGATCTTCAATGGTTAGAATATGTTGGTATTTATTGCTGTTAATGTAATCAACCATAGCCGCTAGAGTGGTTGATTTACCCGATCCAGTTGGCCCAGTCACTAACACCAGTCCTCTGGGTGTATCGGCAATGGTTTGAAAAATATCAGGACAGTTCAGGTCATCTAATGACAATACTTTACTTGGAATGGTGCGAAATACCGCAGAGGGTCCGCGATTTTGATTAAAGGCATTGACACGAAAACGCGCTAGATTTGGCACTTCAAAAGAAAAATCAACTTCTAAGTTTTCTTCGTACTCTTTGCGTTGTCTATCATTCATTATGTCGTATACTAAGGCATTGACGTTTTTGTCGCTAAAAGCGGGAATATTTAATCTGCGCACATCGCCATCAACGCGAATTAAAGGCGGTACGCCAGTAGAGAGATGTAGATCAGATGCATTATTATCTACGCTAAATGCAAGTAATTCGGTAATATCCATAAAAAAACCTCCTAGTATAAAAATGTATAAGTGTAAAAGTGTAATTGAAACCTATGACACCCATTAAAGATAATATCGCAGCAGTAGAACTGCAAATTTTGCAAGCATGTAAGCAAGCCAACAGGCAGCGAAGTGACGTCAACCTATTGGCAGTTAGCAAAACTAAACCCGCACAATTGATCGAGCAAGCTTACCAAGCCGGTCAAAGGCGCTTTGGTGAAAGCTACATTCAAGAAGCTGTTGACAAAATAACACAATTAGCTCACTTAACTGATCTGCAATGGCATTTTATTGGCCCAGTGCAATCCAACAAAACCAAACAAATCGCCAGCCATTTTTCATGGGTACACAGTGTCGATAGAGCCAAATTAATTTCCCGCCTCAATGACCATAGGTCAGTTCAAGATACTCCGCTAAACGTTTGTTTACAAGTGAATATTAGTGGCGAAGAATCAAAGTCGGGGATTGCTGTCAATGAAGTCGCTGAGTTAGCCCAACAGGTGTTCCTTTGTGAGAATTTGTGTTTGCGGGGGCTCATGGCTATACCTAAAAAAAATGATAGCCAACAAAGCTTTATCAAAATGCACCAGATATTTATGCAATTAAAACAGCAGTACCCCTCAGTTGATACGCTATCTATGGGTATGTCTGGCGATTTGTCTGAGGCGATAGCCAATGGCTCAACCGTGATAAGGGTAGGCACAGCTATTTTTGGTGCCCGCAACCGCTAAGTAAAATCTAATGTAAAAAGTCAATGTAAAAAGCCAATTTAAAAAGCCAATGTACAAATCAGTTAGTCAGTATATAATTTGCCGCAGCAATTAATAAGAGCACTTGCATGTTGACGTGTTGATGCCATTGTAAAATTTTGCTGGCATTGTAAAATAATAAAATAACCCCAGTAAACTGTCGCCAGTTTTGAGTAATACCTAATGATAAAAGTTGCCTTTATTGGTGCCGGAAATATGAACAGTGCCATTATCCGCGGTTTAGTAAACCAAGGGCATGTACCGACTGATTTAATGGTATCAAACCCATCTTCGGCCAAGCGATTGTCTCTTCATCAACAGCTTGGTATTGCGCACACAGCAAGCAATATTGATGCAGCCAAATTTGCTGATCACATTGTCTTGGGGGTAAAACCGCATTTAATTACCGCGGTTTGTGCCGAAATAAGTCAACACCTGGATATAAGTAACAAATGCTTTATTTCAGTTGCTGCCGGCACCACTAGCCAGCAAATTGAAAATGCATTAATAGGCAATTGCTCGGTGATCCGTGCCATGCCAAATACCCCCTCACAGTTGGCATTAGGTGTTACTGGCATGTTTGCTTCGCGGCAAACCACAAAACTTCAAAAAGACATTGCCGATCAACTTTTATCATCAGTGGGTATGGTCAAATGGCTTGACAAGGAATCAGACATAGACCACATCATTGCCGTTTCAGGCTCGGGACCCGCTTATTTTTTCTTATTTATGGAAGCGATGGAAAAACAAGCGATGGCCTATGGATTTTCAGCAGAAGACAGCCGGCAACTGGTGCAACAAACTGCCTTGGGCGCGGCACAAATGGTTGTTAATAATGATAGCTCGATACAACAACTGCGTGAAAATGTGACTTCTAAAGGTGGCACGACTCAAGCGGCACTGACCACCTTTAAACAAGGTAATTTACAGCAACTCGTTGAGCAAGCAATGAATTCAGCACTGCACAAAGCGCAACAAATGGCTAATAATAAAGATGAACAATCTGGGCAAGCTTAGTAAACTTAAGTAAACTTAAGTATACTTAATAAAGTATGTATATTTTTTCGATGGTTATCATGCCGTCGCCACAACGGAGTAATAAATGGCAGCAATAAATTATTTACTGAATTTTGTTTTTGATGCGATATTAATGATTTTAATCATAAGAGTTTGGTTGCAAGCAGTGCGTGCCGATTTTTATAACCCTTTAAGTCAATTTATCGTCAAAGTCAGTAATCCCATTGTTATTCCAGCACGACGACTGATCCCCGGATTTGCCGGTATAGACTTTGCCACCCTAGTGGTTGCCTATATTGTCGCCTCAAGTAAATTTATCGTTTTAGCTTTACTCAATGGCTCGGGAATAGACATACTAGCTGCGGCGTTTTTAGGACTGTTATACACCATTAAACAAAGCGGCTTTTTATTGTTTATAGTGATGTTAGTAATGGCCTTAATGAGTTGGGTAGTACAAGGCTACAATCCAACCCAAATGATCTTACAACAATTAACCGAGCCATTTTTAAGACCGATCAGAAACATAATTCCTGCCATTGGTGGTTTAGATCTTTCAATATTAGTGGCCTTTTTATTGTTAAATGTGATCAATATCACCTTAGCTGGCTGGCTTCCTTACTGGGCGATGATCTAAAGATAACATAGCCATTGACGAGTTAAGGGTATTTCGCTCTATGCTCTTAGCTCAGCTATAATTATTCACAGATAAACAGCAAAGCAATGCTGTTTTAATTTATTTTTGGAGGTCATCATGCCTTTTGCTATACCAAAGTTAACCATTAGCGCATTATTTCTGTTGTGTTTTATCAGTTGCTGTACAAGCTTCTCTGCGTTGGCAGAAAATATGAAGACCTTTGGTAACATCAATGTGCATTACATGGCCATAGGCACCTCTTTTTTAACGCCAGAAATTGCCAAAGCCTATGGTATTGAACGCAGCCGTTATAATGGTTTAGTGAATATATCAGTGATCGACAACAGTCAAAAACATCTGCCGGCTAAGTTGGTTTTAATCAGTGGTACCGCTAAAAATTTAACTGGACAAGACAAACCCCTCAGCTTTGATGAAGTCAAAGAAGGCGAGGCGATTTATTACTTAGCGCAAGTCAATTATCGCCATAATGAAACCATTCGCTTCGCTATTACTATCACTGACGGTGCGCAACAACACACCTTGAATTTTACGCAAAAATTTTATGCCGACTAACCCAAGTTAAAACTGCAATTGTTGCGCAATAACATACCTCATTTGTGATCATGCCGTATTGAAAATTCTCGACAGCAAAGTGTTTTACTTTGCTGATTTCGTTGCCGCTGACAACCACAATTTAGCGCCTAATACATTGACCAATAAGCCCAGCATTACCAGCAGTATGCCAATAATTTGCGCAACACTAAGGCGTTCGTTTAGAAAAAATGCAGAGCAGATTATACCAACCACAGGAACACCTAGGGTGAGTGGCGCAACCTCAACTGCCGGATAACGACTCAATAAATATCCCCACAGGCTATAACCTAATAGGGTACCAGCTAAACCTAAGTATAAAATGACCAAAATTGTCGTGCCGCTGATCGCCGTTAAACTAGAGAAGACTGTCTCTGCTCCCTCAAGCCAAATACTGGTCAGTAAAAAAGGAATAATCGCCAACCAAGACGACCAGACCACTAAGCCGATATTAGCGTTATGGCCTCGTTGATTAATGATGCGATTAATCACATTACCAGAAGCCCAAGCAAATGCCGCGGCTAGTGTAAAGCCAAATGCGATAGCACTGATCTGGGTCTGCTGACCAGAAAAGCCAATAATGGTTAGACCAAGTCCAGCGATGATCATTGCTAAGAGTTGCGGCCACTTAACCGCTTCGCGCAATATAAATGCCGAAAGCATAATAGTAAATAAAGCCTGTGACTGTAACACTAATGAAGCCAAGCCTGCCGGCATGCCAAAATCCATCGCAGAAAACAAAAAAGCAAATTGCAGGAAACACAAAGTAAGCGCATATAACGCCATCCAAGACAAAGGGATATCTGGTTTTTTAATAAATAACGAGCCGACAACAGCCACAGTTAAAAATCGCAATGTCCCCATTAAAATAGGTGGAAGGTCAGTTAACCCCCAAGCAATAACAACAAAATTAAAGCCCCACAACACAATAATAAAAACACCAAGTAAACTATCTTTTATCGTCATACTTACCCAACATTTATAAAATTTAGGAATATAGCTTGGGCTATCTCCCGTTTGCACTTAGATTAAGGTATTATTCACCCTATTGATATTAAAACCTAATGAGCACATTTAATGGCAACTATTGTTTTAGCCACTTCCAACCAAGGCAAGGTACGTGAATTATCACAATTACTTGCTCAACAAAGTATAACTATTCAACCACAAAGTGTTTATCAGGTGAGTGAGGTGGCAGAAACAGGCACTACCTTTGTTGAAAATGCCATCATCAAAGCTCGTCATGCCGCACAAGTCACAGGCCTAGCAGCAATAGCTGACGACTCGGGGCTTGAAGTAGATGCCCTGTTGGGGGAGCCCGGTGTATACTCAGCTCGTTACGCTGGTGAACATGCCAATGACCAAGATAACAACAACAAGTTACTCAAAGCCCTGCACAAGGTACCTAAAGCGCAAAGAACCGCGCGCTTTCATTGCGTATTGGTGTTCATGAAACACCACCAAGATCCAACCCCTATTATCTGTCATGGCGTATGGCAAGGGCACATTACTGAGCAACCAATAGGTGATCAAGGCTTTGGTTACGATCCACTATTTTGGCAAGATAGGCTGCAAATGACTTCAGCGCAGTTGCCACGCGATCTAAAAAACACCCTCAGTCATCGCGGCCAAGCACTACAACAATTAGTAAAAAAATTATCACCGATATACAGCAATACTTCAGGGAATTGACTGTGTTAATATCACCTAAATTGTCGTTGTATATCCATATCCCTTGGTGTGTTGAAAAATGCCCATACTGCGATTTTAATTCTCATGCGTTGAAAAACACCATTCCTGAACAAGCCTATGTTGAGGAGTTAGTGGCCGATCTCGATAGTGATATTCAGAGGTTTCAACTACACAACAGAAAGTTGCACAGCATCTTCATTGGTGGTGGTACCCCCAGTTTGTTTTCAAGTTCAGCAATTAAGCAATTGCTCGATGCGGTATTGACTCGTTTTGACGCAGATAAACACATTGAAATTACCCTAGAAGCTAACCCTGGCACTGTCGAAGCCAAAAAGTTTGAGGGCTTTTATGCTGCTGGTGTTTCTCGCTTGTCTATTGGTGTTCAGAGTTTTTCTTCTGAAAAATTAATTAAACTCGGCCGTATTCACAGTAGTCAACAAGCAGAGCAGGCCGCGCAACTTGCTCGCACGTCGGGAGTTACTAGCTTTAATTTAGATTTAATGCACGGTTTGCCCAATCAAAGTGTTGAACACGCACTGGACGATTTAAACACCGCGATTTCCCTAAAACCAGATCATTTGTCTTGGTACCAATTGACCATAGAGCCCAATACCGCTTTTTATTCGAAACCGCCGACCTTGCCCATAGATGAAACCCTGTGGAACATTCAAGATAAGGGATTTGCTTTGCTCAGCGCTGCAGGCTACCAACAATATGAAATATCGGCTTTTTCAAAAAAAGATTTTCAATGTCAACACAACCTTAACTATTGGCAATTTGGCGATTATCTCGGCATTGGCTGTGGCGCCCACGGTAAGATCAGTGATGTAGTCAACAATGAGGTGATACGCACAGTAAAAGTCAAACACCCCAAAGGTTATTTAGATAAAAACAGAGCTCACTTAGACAAAATATCTACGGTGAGCTCAGCTGAGCTGCCTTTCGAATATATGATGAATCAGTTAAGGTTACATTCGTCATTTACCTTGCAACAATACCAAAATTTAACTGGATTGCCGACGCAAACGGTTTTGCCTATATTGCAGCAAGCTGAAGACAAAGGGTTAATGTTAAGCAATCAGCAACACTGGCGTGTATCACCCTTAGGTCATAGATATTTGAATGATTTATTAGGAATGTTTTTGTGATGAGCAAACCATTAGTCACAGCGGATCTGAGCTGTCAGCAACAAATAGATGAATTATTTATGCAACGTGCTTTTGCCTTAGCACAGTTGGCAGAGCAGCAAAATGAAGTACCCGTAGGAGCTGTAGTGGTCTTAGATGGTGAGATCATCGGTGAAGGCTATAACCAATCGATTCAATTAAATGATCCCTCTGCCCATGCGGAAATGATCGCCATTAAACAAGCCGCTCGCCATCTCAATAATTATCGACTACTCAATTGCTCCTTGTACGTTACCCTTGAACCCTGCCCCATGTGTGCCGGCTTATTAGTGCACAGTAGGATTGCTCGGTTGATATTCGCCAGTCGCGATCACAAGACCGGCAGTGCCGGCAGTGTTTTTAACTTAGTCGACAACGATAAACTCAATCACCAAGTGGTCATCGAGCAAGGACTTCTTGAAGAGCAATGCAGTCGCTTATTATCTAATTTTTTTAAACGGCGCCGCGCCCAACAAAAAATCTTAAAAAAGTTAGCTAAACAGCAAAAAAACAGTGAGCAGCAATGATATTTTTACCAACGACTTCAACTGATGTCGAGCAGTTAATGAGTTGGTTCACTTCTGAACAGCAGCTTGCACAATGGGCCGGGCCAGACTTCAGATACCCTTATAACAAGCAAAGTTTTATTGAAGACAGTAATATCAAACAACTTGCTTCATACAGTTTACTTGATGATAACAATGAATTACTGGCATTTGGTCAATTCTATCAGCGCTTGCAATGTGTCCATTTAGCGAGAATTGTGGTTGCCCCAACGTTAAGGGGACAGGGGTTAGCTAAAGTATTATTGGGTAAGTTGTCATTGCAAGGTAAGCAAAAATTGCGATTGGACAGTCTTTCGTTGTTTGTTTTACCTGATAACCAAACAGCTATTCAATTGTATCAATCCCTCGGTTTTGAATTACAAGCCTATCCTGAAAAAATTCAATTAGTACCGCATTGTCTTTACATGGTTAAGCACCGGTAAATTAAGCTCATTGTCATAGTGCTTTTTAAGGTTTACAAAAAATTTGCAACTGAAAATATTATTTACCTTGCTGTTGTTCAATGCCCATCATTTCTTGAATAAATTGCGTGTGACGTCGATTATTCACTTTGTGTTTTAGGCGAATGTGTAAACGCCTTCGTTGTTGGCTATGGGAAATTTTTCGTGTCTTATTTAACATATTGCATCCTTATTGCTATGTTTATTTACTTATCAAGTAACGTTTAACCTACAGAGTACTGTTTAACTTACAAAGTACTGTTTAACTTACAAAGTTAGGTTTAACTTATTAATTGCTAATTTACTTGTTAACTGCTAATTCACTTGTTAACTGCTAATTAAGGTAAAATTAGCAATTTTACGTGACATTTTGATGACATATGAATTGGTTAAGCAATTAATCAAGTGCTAACTTTTTTTGCTCGAGAATATTCGATTGATTCGCTTCAGTTGCACTTTGCTGTGCTATTTTCTTGTCCTGTTGTGATTTGTCATCAATCCAAGTCAAGGTGTCGTAATAACGCCTAATATTTTCAACATAATGAACCGGTTCATCGCCTCGAGCATATCCATATTTGGTGTTTTTATAGTATTTTTTTTGCTTTAGTAAAGGTAAACGCTCTTTCACATCGACCCAACGATCTGGATCGCCACCTTGTCGTTGGGTGATGATGCGTGCATCGTTTAAATGCCCTAAGCCAACATTATAAGATGCTAAAGCGAACCACAGTTTGTCGGGCTCTGGCACCCTATCTGGGGTGCGATCAAACATTTGCTTAAAATATTTAGCCCCGCCACGAATACTTTGCTCGGCATCTAAACGACTTTCAATACCCATTTGTTTGGCTGTGGCTAAAGTTAACATCATTAACCCCCTGACTCCAGTGTAAGAACGAGCATCGGGTTGCCAGTGGGATTCTTGGTAACTTATTGCCGCCAAAAGCCGCCAATCCATGTCTTGGCTGTACTGTTGGAACAGGTCTTTGTATTTAGGCAAAATATTTTCAACCGCTTTAATAAAAACCCGAGTATCAACATAATCGAATTTTTCTATATGCCCATAATATTTGTCATCTAGGGCCAATAAGCTACCGTCGTGATGAATTTTGCCAAAAAATTCTACTAAGCTCGCCAACAAGCTATCGTCGTCATTGTTGGCGAGCATCCAAGCCACTGGCTCTGCTTTTTTGATGGTAAAGCCAACGCTTATTTCCGGGTAATATCGACGACTTATTGCCAAGGTTGAACTGTCGATAATGGTATAATCGACCTTTTCATCTAATATTTGTATTAACAACTCTTCATTGTCTAATTCTTGGTTTTCTTGCCAATTGAGATTGTTATAGCTGGCTTTGAGTTCGTTTAAATTTTCTACATGACTGGAATTGGCAGCAACGACTAAATTACCGGTTAAATCTTTGATTGTGCGCGGTCTAACTTGCCCTTGTTTAAACACTAACTTTTGACTTATTTCACTGTAACTAGGCGCGAAGCGAAACTTTTTTAAACGCTGTTCAGTAACCGATAGACCGGCGGCTAAAAAGTCAACATCACCAGACTGCAGTTTGAGAAATAGTGATTCTAAGCTGTAACTGGCGGAAATTTTTAATTCAACCCCGAGGTGATCGGCATATTTTTTCGCCAATTCGTATTCAAAACCAGTGTCACCGTCGGCACCAATGTAGTAGTTGGTTAAACCATAAATAGTGCCAACCGTCACATAACCGCGATCAATAATGTGCTGCAAACTCACTTGCTGCTTGACGTCACTGCAACTAGAGAGCGATACAGTGGCTATAAACAGATAGAAGACAGCAAAGTAGCTTATCGTGTTGTTATCGAATAATACGGATTTCATAACTGCTGATTGTGTCGTTATTTCTCGTGTTTTTAAAGTATTATTTTATTATAGCCCATTACACTAAACAGTAAACTTTGCTCAAACTTCAACATTAAAAATAAATCACCTATACCAACAATATTGCTTATCAAAAGCATGATTTTCAACTATAATACGCGCGATTTTTTTCCCTTATTTAATCTACTAGTGAGTAAAAAATGGCGATGTTGATCCAAACCCTTCGTGGCGCTCCGGCACTATCAGAATTTCGTACTAAAAAATTGCTTGGCCAATGTGCGCAAGCCAATTTACCCATTGACGATATCTATGCCGAGTTTACTCACTTTGCTCATTTATCAGCGGAACTGTCTGCGCAAGAAACCCAAGTATTAGCGAAACTTTTAACTTATGGCCCCAACATTGAAGAACACCAACCGTCAGGGCAATTATGCTTAGTAACGCCGAGACCGGGAACTATTTCCCCTTGGTCGTCAAAGTCGACAGATATTGCTCATAACTGTGGCTTAAATAAGGTTGTTCGTTTAGAACGCGGTATTGCCTATTACACCCGTGGGGAAAACCTAACTGCTGAGCAAAATGGACAATTACACCAGCTCATTTCAGACCGAATGATGGAGACGATTTTCACTGACATCAGCCAAGCTCAGGCGCTTTTTGTCAGTGCTGATCCGAAAAAGCTGTCTTCTATTGATATTTTATCTGGAGGCAGACAAGCCCTAGAGCAAGCCAATACCGATCTAGGTTTAGCCCTTGCCGACGACGAAGTCAGTTACTTATTTGATAATTTTACTCAGTTAGGACGCAATCCCAACGACATAGAACTTTATATGTTTGCTCAAGCAAACTCAGAGCATTGCCGCCATAAAATATTCAATGCCGATTGGACAATTGATGGGATAAAACAACCCAAATCTCTATTTAAAATGATCCGCAATACCCATGAAATCAATGGCGACTTCGTGTTGAGTGCCTACAAAGACAATGCGGCAGTTATGGTCGGGCATCAGGGTGGACGGTTTTTTCCCGATGCCAACACCAACCAATACGGTTATCACCATGAAGATATTCAAATCTTAATGAAAGTTGAAACCCATAATCACCCCACGGCAATATCTCCCTACCCAGGTGCGGCTACCGGATCAGGTGGAGAAATTCGCGATGAAGGCGCTACTGGAGTCGGCTCGAAACCCAAGGCGGGATTAGTCGGTTTTTCGGTATCTAACTTGCGTATACCCAATTTTGAACAACCGTGGGAAACCGATCACGGCAAACCAAGTCGGATTGTTTCGGCGCTTGATATCATGATAGAGGGGCCATTGGGTGGCGCAGCATTTAATAACGAGTTTGGTCGACCCAATATTCTAGGCTATTTCCGCACTTACGAAGAACAAGTCAATTCCTTTAATGGCGTTGAAGTTCGCGGTTATCACAAACCCATTATGCTCGCCGGTGGTTTAGGTAATATTCGCGATCAACACGTGCAAAAAGGCGATATTGTAGTGGGCGCCAATTTAATTGCCTTAGGCGGTCCTGCAATGAATATCGGCTTAGGTGGTGGTGCCGCTTCAAGTATGGCTTCAGGTCAGTCGGCAGAAGATCTTGATTTTGCCTCGGTGCAACGAGAAAATCCAGAAATGGAGCGTCGTTGTCAAGAAGTTATCGATAAGTGTTGGCAGCTTGGTGAAGAAAATCCGATATTATTCATACACGATGTCGGCGCCGGTGGTTTATCTAATGCCTTTCCAGAATTAGTTGCCGATGGTGGTCGAGGTGGTAATTTTGAACTGCGCAATGTGCCCAATGATGAGCGCAGTATGGCCCCTCACGAAATTTGGTGTAATGAGTCACAAGAGCGTTATGTATTAGCGGTTGCAGATCAACAATTATCCCAATTTAGTGAAATTTGTGCACGTGAACGAGCTCCCTTTGCCGTGGTTGGTCGCGCCACAGAAGAACAACATTTAACCGTCACCGACGCCCACTTTAGCGACGATGAAAAACTCAATACCCCAATTGACTTACCCCTTGATGTGTTATTGGGTAAAACCCCTAAAATCATTAAAAATGTTGAAAGTAAAAGCAAAGCGAATAACCGTTTAAATTTTGCTGAGGTCACCTTAGCTGATGCCGCTGAACGGATTTTACGCTTGCCCACTGTCGCCGAAAAAACTTTTTTAATCACCATTGGCGATCGCAGTGTTACTGGCATGGTTAACAGAGATCAAATGGTAGGCCCGTGGCAGGTGCCGGTAGCAGATTGTGGCGTTACCGCCTCAGCATTAGATTCGTATCACGGCGAAGCGATGGCACTTGGCGAGCGCACTCCAGTAGCATTACTCAATTACGGCGCATCTGCACGACTTGCTGTAGCTGAAGCCTTAACCAACATAGCCAGTGCTGATATCGGTGATTTAAACCGGATCAAGTTATCAGCTAACTGGATGTCACCAGCAGGTCATCCGGGAGAAGACGCGGGGTTATATGAGGCGGTTAAAGCCATAGGTGAAGAACTGTGTCCAGCTTTAGGCTTAACAATCCCAGTTGGCAAAGATTCTATGTCAATGAAAACCCAATGGCAGGAAAATGGCCAAGACAAATCAGTAACTTCACCACTTTCATTGATTATTACAGCTTTCGGTGCCGTGGCAGACATTCGCAAAACTGTGACACCGCAATTGCGCACCGATCAAGGTGAAAGCAGACTGATAGCCATCGATTTATCACAGGGCAAAAACCGCTTGGGCGGTTCATGTTTAGCGCAAGTATACAAACAATTGGGCAGTGACACCCCAGATGTAGATAGCCCTGAGTTATTAAAGGGCTTTTTCAATGCCATACAAAGCTTAGTTGGTCAACAAAAGCTACTCGCTTATCACGATAGATCTGATGGTGGTTTATTTACTGCCGTCGCCGAAATGGCGTTTGCCGGTCATACCGGTGTAGATATTGATCTCAGCGCATTAGAGGGAGATGACTTAGCGGTATTGTTTAGCGAAGAATTAGGTGCTGTATTGCAGGTTCGCCAGCAAGATGTCGAGGCGGTTTTCGAGGTGTTTGAGCAACACAACATCAGGGCTTGCTGTCGCGACATTGGTCAATTAAACAACACTGACACTATATCCTTTAGTCGTAACAATAGTGTTATCCTTGAAAATTCACGTACTTATTATCGCACAACTTGGGCAGAAACTACCCTTAAAATGCAGTCACTTCGCGACAATAGCGAATGTGCAGAGCAAGAGCATGCGGTTAAATTTGATACCGAAGATCCAGGTCTTAATGCCCTGCTTACCTTTGACATTAATGACGATATCGTCGCCAATTTAATTGCCCGTGATGCGGTTGACGAGTCCAACCCTCGTGTTGCTATTTTACGTGAGCAAGGCGTTAACTCTCATGTAGAAATGGCTGCAGCTTTTGATAGAGCCGGTTTTATTGCCATCGATGTTCACATGTCTGATATTCTTTCAGGGCGAACTAATTTAGCCGACTTCGCTGGTTTAGTTGCGTGCGGCGGTTTCTCATATGGCGATGTATTAGGTGCTGGTGAAGGTTGGGCGAAATCAATTCTTTTTAACAGTAAAGCTAAAGAGATGTTTAAAAACTTCTTTCACCGAGAAGATACCTTCACCCTAGGGGTTTGTAATGGCTGTCAAATGCTGTCCAATTTAAAAGAAATTATCCCTGGCAGTGACGCTTGGCCACATTTTGTGCAAAATAAATCCGAACGCTTTGAAGCGCGTTTTTCATTAGTTGAAATACAACCTAGCCCGTCAATATTTTTTAAAGACATGGATGGTTCTCGAATGCCGATTGCCGTTTCTCATGGTGAAGGCCATGCAGAGTTCATCTCTGAGCAAGCCATAGCCAATGCCAATGATTCAGGTACGGTAGCGATGCGCTATGTCGATAACTATGGTCAGGTAACTGAGACTTATCCGGCTAATCCTAATGGCTCACCTGATGGAATTACCGCATTAACCACGACTGATGGTCGGGTTACCATCATGATGCCGCATCCTGAACGAGTTTTTAGAACGGTAGCTAATTCTTGGCACCCCGATGAATGGCAAGAAGACTCACCTTGGGTGCGTATGTTTAGAAATGCGCGAAAATTTGTCGGCTAGGGTTTTATTGATTTGATCCAAAAAAAAGGCGCTGATGCGCCTTTTTTTCTATGCTATTCATTAATAACATCCTCGCTAACACGCTATTTAAATTCCTTAATATTGCATGCATACCATGACTAAATACTCTACACCTTACTAAATTTATTGCACTTGCAATAATTTAAATAATGGTTATGCTGTTTAAATAAACAAGGAAACACTTATGCAACAACATGATTCATCACCATTGAATGATTATATTGAATATCCAGTAGCAGAAATGTTGAACCGTTCAGAGGCTTTTTATCAACAGATAAAACGCCGACATACCATACGCAATTTTAGTGAGCGCCCTGTTCCGCAACAAATCATTGAAAATTGTATCAAAGCGGCAGCAACCGCACCCAGTGGTGCCAATCATCAACCTTGGCATTTTGTAGCAATACACAGTACTGACATCAAAAAACAAATCCGCCAACACGCTGAAGCACACGAACAAAGCTTTTATCGCGGTCGAGCTGGGGAAGAATGGCTCAATGCCTTAAAGCCGCTGGGTACCGACGCCAATAAAGCATACTTAGAGTACGCTCCTTGGCTGATCGCTATTTTTAGTCAAAAAAAAGGCGGAGTGACCTCGACAGAAAAAAACACCAATTACTACGTGCACGAGTCAGTGGGTATTGCCACAGGTTTTTTGATCAATGCCTTGCACTGTTCCGGATTAGTTACCCTAACTCACACCCCAAAACCCATGTCCTTTTTAAGTAAAATATGCGGTCGAGGTGACAATGATCTACCTTATATGTTATTGATCACTGGTTACCCGAGTAGTGATGCGACTGTGCCAGCTCACGCGCAACTGAAAAAATCATTACCTGAAATCGCTACTTTTCTGTGAGGCCAATTTTATCTAAACAGCAATGCTAGCACTGAACATAATCCAGCTGAGGTGGCAATTTTTACTCGCAATTAAATGCGATTATTCGCCGATATCTAGGGCAATGTCAGTACACTTTTTAGCACAGTAAATACCAGTTTGTCGGTCTTGGCCAGTTAAAACCACAGACAAAGATTGCTTACACACCGGACAGTGTGTGATTTTACCGTTCAACACATTCTTGATAAAAGATTTTTGTTGGTGATATGACTTGGCTGACAACTTAGCCAACTGAGCAAATGATTTATGATCAGGCATCAACATGCAACACTGGTGACTGCAGAGCAATACCAGCCATCAAATTGACCTTGCAAAGATTTTGAACTTGTTTCCAACAAATGCTGGTAAGCGGTGATATTTTCATAACTCGCCGCCATTTCAGGATAGGCGGTTATTTCCCAAGGTAAATCTTGGTCGCTTGGATTAGGACAAAATGACAATTTTTGATTGTTTTCTAATAATAATTGACCAAACTTTAAAGCCAATTGTTGATTGGGGAAAATCACTGAAAACTCCACTTCACGGGTTTGCGTTAAATCATCACCATCTTGTAATAATTGCCATAATGCATTGCCATTATTGTCTTCCGGAAAAAGGGTTAAATCACGTGCCATTTTGTTGCCTTGTTAAATTGAGTTACTTGCAACTGATATTTTATCGCGATATGGGCTTAGATCAAAATACTAATTCGAGGACCAATGGATTTTTGTTACACTAGTGTGTAAATGATGACAATGACTTGGCGATAACTCGATGTATAAATTTGAATTCCACATTACCATAGAGACAGAGCAAGCATCGGTGGTAGAAAGCATTGCCAAAGAATGTCAAATAAACACCTATCAGCTGAGTATTAATCAAATAAAACAGGCCGTTAATAAAGGCGCATTGTGGTTGACTCGAGGTAAATCGACACAGCGCTTACGCAAGATAAAGAAGCCCTTGCAATTAGGTGATGAGATCCATTTTTATTACCACCAACAGGTGTTAGATCAGAAGCCAGCCGCTGCACAATTAATTGAAGATTTTCACCATTACAGTGTTTGGTACAAGCCCTATGGTATGCTTTCGCAAGGATCGAAATGGAGCGATCATTGTACCATTTGCCGTTGGGTAGAAAGTCATATTACGCCCCAGCGAACCGCCTACTTAGTGCACCGTTTAGACAGAGCGGCCAGCGGTTTGATCATGGTTGCGCACAGTAAATCAGCGGCACAACTATTAAGTCAGTTATTCGAACAACGAACAATAAAGAAACATTACCAAGTCATTGTTCACGGCAAATTTGCCGTTGAGGATAATAACCAAGTAGTTGACCAAGCTATTGATGGTAAAAAAGCCCACAGTATTTTTTCAATGCTCGACTACCATCAACCATCAGATACTTCATTACTTGAGGTAAAAATAGCAACGGGTAGAAAACATCAAATTAGGAAACATGCCAGCCTGAATAACTTGCCTGTGGTCGGTGATAGACTACACGGCTTAAAAAGTTACCGTTACCCCGATGATTTACACCTGCAATTAACCGCTGTTTATTTGGCCTTTAATTGCCCGTTCACCAACAGTGAAAGCTGTATTGAATTGCCGATTGCGCATCGACCAAGCCTTATCAACACCGCGAAAAAATTATCAAACACAACAAAGTAATAACTTACAATCACTATTGATTTCCCGGGACGAGTGTCGGTTTGGTTGCGCAAAAGCTGAACAGTGATAATGATAAATGCTGATAATAATTTATACTGCTAATGGTTGAGTGAAAAGGTCGAGTTAATATCACCTTATCACTAACTGCAGAGTCACTGGTATCGACAGGCAGATCATACCTCTTAGGCTAACGGCTCATCAGCCATTTATTTATTTGTTTCACCCAAAACCCGTTCAACGATCTCCGGTTGATAGTGTTTTGCAAAAGCTCTCGATGCAGCTTCAACGGTGACCGCTACTAAAATACCCGCAAACATAATGCCAATGGTTGCGATCAGTATAGACAAGACTCTGGATATTGAGTGTTTGGGCTTTAGATCACCGTAGCCGACAGTTAAAGCGGTAATAAAAGCCCAATAAATGGCATCAAATCTTCGCCAAGATTCAATTCGACCAACAGCTAGCCCCAATATTGTAATAATAGCGGACAATAACAGTAAGATAGGAGCAACAAAATAAAACCCCAAAAATAGTACTTCAATGAACAATAAAGAATATTCCATAATACCGCTATTTACCCTAAAAATTGACAATTTCACTAATGATTATTACATGCCACAAAGGCGTAAAAGCACAGCTATCACTTCGAAAAATCATTGCCATCGACTTTAAATACTATGTTAAGTAATTAAAGTCTTGATCATCGAGAAGGCTTAACTTACTGCCGATCCACTGGTCATCTTGCAATGCAGATAGTAAGCTCAGACCTTGTTGCCTTTGAGCTTGCGTTAACGCTTGATAAGGCAGCCTAAAATTTGCTGCAACGGCATGCGTCATCATCAATAGGGTATTAATAGCAATAGGATTAGGTTCACAAAACAGCCATTGCATTAGCCCTTTTAATTCATTGTTTAAGGCGCTATTTTCATTATCGATCAGTTTTCTCATCAGTGCTGGAACAATATTTGAGGTAACCGATATAACCCCATGCGAACCGAATTTATGGCGGCCGTCATGACTCTCATCATCATTACCCGACCAACAAGCAATGCCTTGTTGTTCATAATGTGCAATGCGCTCATTTCCAGCACATTCTTTTACCCCAATAAAATTTTTATGACCAGACAAAGGTTCAATAATATCAGGAGTTAAATCTTGCCCGGTTCGTCCGGGAACATTGTAAATAAAGGCGGGACCAATGGCCAAAACTTGCTCAAAATGAGCGATCACACCGCGTTCAGAAGTTCGACCGTAATACGGATTAATTTGCAGAGCTGCATTCATACCCATAGCAAAACCATTCTCAGTTGCTTTAATAGCTTCGCGGGTATTGTTACTGCCAGTATTGCCAACAATAACTAACTGTTTACCGTATTGATGCACACTGTGTGCAATGAGCATCAGGTGCTCTTCCCAACTCAATAGGTGACCTTCACCAGTAGTACCACCAACGACTATGCCGTCAACACCGGCAGCAATTTGCTCCGCAACCAAACGGTCATAAGTCGGTAAATCGATGTTGCCTTTAGCGTTAAAAGGGGTTTTTATCGCAGTTATTAAACTCGCTGATTGTAGTTGCTTCATCTAATGTCTCTAATTGATTTTTGGTTGGTATTTGAGCAAATGTGTTTAGGCAATTATCAAACTTACCAAAGCTTATTTTTTAATGGTTAATTTTATCAATAACTCGCTCTAGGATAAATACCTCATTGCTAACAATATGCTGGTATTTAAATATTTTTCTATCTAATGTTAACACTTTATAAGCATGGTAGTTATCTGCATTAGTTAAGTCTGCCGCATAACTCGCTGTTTCGGTTATTTCTTGTTTAGCTATAGTAAAATGAATATCCCCTACTATGCCCCAAAGACCACGCTCTATAGATTGCTCTAGCAATTGCCCTGCAGTGTTGTGTAACGAAAAAATAAATTCATATGAGCCATCTGCAGATAGTACTGCATACTCGGTTTGTTGGTGAAGTTGATCAACTCTTTGTTGCCGCTGCCAACTACCAATCACTATGTCTCGTTCCAGCATAATATTTAGGTCTCAGGTTTGCTGATAAAATTCTATTCTATCGCATTTGAGAAAAATAATGTTGGCTTTACAATACGGAAGTTTTCACAAAAAAATTTTTGTCAACAACAGCTAAACTTAGTAAATGATTGTTAGTAAAAACTGATGAAGTTACTATTTATCCAAAACTGATCTGTTAAACAATACACACAAGTATGAACAGCAAGGAAAAAGTAATGAAGCGAATCAAATTACAAATATTATTGACGGGTAATGAATTAATGCGCGGTGATATTATTGATAGTAACTCAGCAATGATCGCCCAATATTTAAATGATATAGGCCTAGAAATTGAAAGAAAGGTAACTGTCGCAGATAGTTTGTCGAACCTAATAGAAAATATAGTTGAGATCACTAAGCAAGCAGACATTCTCATTATCAACGGTGGTTTAGGCCCAACCGTTGATGATTTAACCTCACAAGCCTTAGCACAAGTCACTGATCAGGCATTAATAGAGCACAAACAAGCACGGCAACATTTGGAAAAGTGGTGTGAGCAACGCAACATCACATTGGACTATCCTAATTTAAAGCAAGCATTATTACCTGCAAATGCCGGTATAATCGCTAACCCCATTGGCTCTGCGGTTGGCTTGGTAATGAACTTTCAAGGCTGTAATATTTATTGTACCCCGGGAGTACCTAAAGAATTAGAGCTGATGATGGCCAACGGAATACTGCCCCTCATCAAAAAGCAACTGCCCAGTGAACAACACTATCAGGTAATACGCTCACAGGTATTTGGTTATGGTGAGGCAACTTTACAACGTTTAATCGATGAAAAAATGCCTGATTGGCCTGAGGTAATTGATTTAGGATTTCGCGCTGAGATGCCCTTTATAGAGGTAAAATTAGCTTGCCAACAGCTTGACCATCTGCCGCTATTAAAGGCAACTCAAACAAAGTTAACGGACATTTTAGGCGATCACCTATTAGCCAGTGCATCAGATAACCATAAAACCATGGCCGACTATGTTGTCGATTTACTCACTGCACAAAATTTAAAAATCACCTTAGCAGAGTCGTGCACCGGAGGTATGATAGCCAGCCAACTCACTCGTATTTCTGGTGTGTCAAAAGTGTTTGAGGCAGGCTTTGTAACTTACTCAAACCCAATGAAAACAGCAATGCTTGATGTCGATACCACAACCTTAGACGAATATGGCGCTGTCAGTAAACAAGTTGCTTTACAGATGGCAAGTGGCGCATTAAAAAAAGCACAAGCCGACATTGTTATCGCAGTGACCGGAATAGCAGGCCCCAATGGTGGTTCAATTGAAAAACCAGTTGGCGCAGTTTGGATTGCTTGGGGGAATAATGAACAATTGCACTGCCAATATTTTTGTCTAAAAAGTCCTAGAATTCATTTTCAAATAAAGGTGGCAAATATAGCATTAGATTTGGTGCGAAGATGGTTACTCAATAGCACAGAGCTACCTCATTATATAAAAAATAACTCCGCCTCGCGCTGATTTGGCCGTTGTTTAATGGACATAGATAAGGTTATGTATTGCACAGTAAATTAAAACTTTATATATTAAAGTTAGACGAATATTTAATTTTGACAGACTTAAGGTTATCTTATTATCATTCCAGTTAAAATAATGTAATATATGAGCTGTTTAAGTTAATACTTTATCAAAGCTTATGTTTGATGTGGAATTCAAATAATAGTAATAAATTAAATTACAATTAACACAACGATAGGAGGGAATTTTGATAGAGAAAAATTTCATCACCAGTGGACGCAATACCATTATTCACAAAATTAGAAAATTTGACTTAATAATTATTAACGGTATTCACCCCCCTGTTATAGTTAGTAATCGCGGTATTGGTGTTTATAAAGGCAATATCCCTCAAAAAAGGTCGGATGCAAAAAAAGCTTATCAAGAAGTTGTAGATGTCAGTGCTATCGACGTATTTGGTGAAGGAAAAACCTTGGTTTTTATTCAGGCACTTGATAATAAAGAATATAAAGTTGATTACTCAAAAGTTGGGACAAACAGTTTTATAAAAATTCACCAAGAGAATTACATATAATTCTGTAATTATTTCTCTATTATTTTTCGGAGACCATATAGCGTGACAAAAGCCAGCTTAGTTGCCAACAAGAAAAATAATGTCGATTTGATATTAAACCCCGTTAAAAATGCAACGACGGTCAATGAAGTCTATATAAAAGACTTGATAGATGCATCTGAATACAAAGGCCTATACGTTGACAATTCTAATATCAAAAATGCTGTTGCCGAATTAAATAGTGTTTTAAAACCGCTGCAAGCAAATCAAACTGGACGGGAAATTAGGTATCAGGTATTAGAGCGACGCAATGCAACTATCTCCATAGAAGTAGCCAAAGATGCCATGTCTGCAAGTGCTGAAATTGCATCTGCTTTGGGGGGTAAACATTTATCTGCCAAAGAGATCCTCAATTCGGCTCAAAGTGCTGGCGTAACCAAAGGCTTTAGCAAAGAAGACTTGATAAAATTAGCACAATTAGCAGCCAAAGAAGCCCCTGGTTCAACCATTAAAGGCGATATAGCCTTCGGTAAAGAAGCCATTAACGGCAAAGATGCCAGTGTTAAACACTTAGTTGAAAGTGCACAAGAACGCATCTTAAAACCAAAAGAAAGGGATAATGGTTCAGTGGATATGCGCGATCTTGGTGACATAATATGTGTCAAAAAAGGCGATCCACTAGCAAAAAAAATACCTATGACGCAAGGGGTTAGAGGTTTCTCTGTGAAAGGAGAACCACTGGAGCCTACGCCTGGTAAAGACATTGATATACAAATTGGTGACGGCACTTCGCTAAGCCCTAAAAATCAACACGTGTTAATTTCAACCCGAGTCGGCTTGCCGCGTATTATTGATAATGGCATGGAAGTCGACCAAGTGTATAAAATTAAAAATGTCGACATAAGTACAGGTCATATTAAATTTGAGGGCAGTGTCATTATTGAAGGTGATGTCTGTGAGGGGATGAAAGTCATTGCTAGTGGCGATATTACTGTCGGTGGTTTTGTCGAATCAGCACAACTTGAATCTGGCGGAGATATTACCATTTCTGGTGGTATTATCGGTAAAAAGCAAGAAGTTGAGGGTGTTTCTGTTACCGATATTATGATGAGTGTGGCCATTACCGCAAAAAATAATGTATTTGCTAAATATTGCCAATATGCTGATATTTCGTGTAAAAATTTGCGCATTGAAAATCAATTAATGCACAGCATTATCAATGTCAAAGAATCACTTTGGGTAGGTTCTGAAAATAAAGCCAATGGCAAGCTCATCGCCGGTTACATTCGCGCTGGCACCTCAGTTCACGCAGGAACTGTCGGTGCGACAGCTGGCAGTGTGACTATTATCAATTTCGAACAAAAATTAAAGTTGCTCGATAAAAAGATGCAGGCAATAGAAGCCAGAATAGCAGCCGAATCACAAAAAACCGACGAGCTGAAAACAGCCAATGATAAACTAAAAAAATTACCTAAAGACAAAGTTACCCCTGAGATGAAAAACAAGGTCATGAGTACCTACAAATTTCACGCAAATCGCATGGGGGCGGCTCTGAACGAAAAAGATGCTTTAGAAAATGAAATTCAACAATACATGTCTAGCGTATTTATTCACGCCTCAGAAAAAATGTATCACGGTGTTAAATTGATCGTCGGTGAATTTCACGACAGAACTAAACGCGAATACGGTCCGAGTAAAATGATTTACAAGGAACGCAAGATTGTTATTGAAGCAATAGTAAATAGCTAGTTAGTGACAGTTAAAACAAAAAAAGCCTGTATTAAACACGGGCTATTGAGTCAACTTGGAGCTACTATTTTTTAAAAGTAGCTCTTTTTCATTCTACACAATTGAAAAAAAAGAATAAATTTCTAGTGCAAGATGGATTTTACAGTTCAAACAACTGTGTTAGATGGTAAAACTCATAGAAATAAAACGAGTATATTTCAATTATTGCATGACCAATGAACGCACTATTAACAAAAATTATAAAGGCCACAACATGCCAAAACCGACCACACCTGCTATGCGCGTTGGTTTAACCAAGAAGGTTTATACAGCCCAAGAGTTTCTGTCCTTTAGCTTAGATAAAATGTGTATTGATGGGGTATTTCGTAAGCAAGGTTAACATCAAAAAACAACCTTATTTACCGATTTTAGTGTCAGGTTATTTTACAAAGCTAAAAACTTTAAATCATACAAATTATCTAACTCATTGTTTTTTATGCAAATTGATAAACTGGCACTTTTCCTGCTTCACAGTCGATAGTATTTACTTTTAGATTTATTAAATACTTTCCAACCACGATGTAAAGGGATTAAAAGGAAAACTCAAATGAAGAATAAATTTTTAAAAGGCCTAGTGGCCAGCTTTGCTTTAGGTGTTAGTGGTTTTGCTAATGCTGGTCTTATAACCTACGAGGGTGCAAGTGACAACGTTAACAACTGTATACCTTTTGGTTGCCCTGATAGATTCGGCCCTCACATGGGTTTTGTTTACAAAGATATTGAAGCATTTACATTAAACATTGGTGATACAATAGCTTTCGATCTTGGTAGGTTAAACGATAATGAACTTTCATTTGATCTATCATTAGCTGCTACTACAACTAATGGAGGTGACACGGCAGACGGGGCTGGGTTTACGCTTGTATCAAGCTTGGGGTCAGGATTTTATGGTGATACTGTTATTGGGAATTATGACTTGATTTTCACAGCAGCTAGCGCTTTTTCTTTCGATGGTGGAGGGCTTATAGTTAACTTTCTAAATACCAATGGAGTTATAAGCGATGCTACAACGGACCAGAACTTAGTTTATAGCACTGATAATCCTTATACAGTGCGCAGATATTTCTCTGGAAATAGCGTTGGAGATATGTCAAACAGTAACTTAAGTGACGGTCGACGTGCTGTAGGAAATATGCAAATAAACACTGTAAATGTTCCAGAACCATCAACATTGGCAATATTTGCTTTAGGTTTAATGGGATTAGCTTCTCGAAGATTTAAGAAATAAGTTTAATTTTCAAAATTAAACTTATTAAAAACACTGATCATTTTGGTCAGTGTTTTTTTATTTCTAGTTATATAAAAAACAGAAAAATAACAGTACAACCCTCCTATACATGAACATAAATCTTCAATAACCAATTGAAAAATTGTACTAATCATACACTCTTGAGTTATTCGACTGTTTTCTTATGTCTCATTTACCATTGAAGAATATGAAGAAATTTTCTGGAAGTAAAAAGCCGCCTTGTTATTTCAAAAAAACGGCTCCGAGTTGACTCAATAGCCCAGTATTAAACAGGCTTTTTTTTAGAACGACACCTCAAAATTTACATATTGGGGTAGTTGGGACCACCAGTACCCTCAGGTGTCACCCAGGTAATATTTTGACTGGGATCTTTAATATCACAGGTTTTGCAGTGAATGCAATTTTGCGAATTAATCACAAACTTATTGCCTTCTGGCGAAGATTCAACTTCATAAACACCAGCGGGACAGTAACGCTGAGCTGGCTCGGCATACTTCTCAAGGTTGGTCGATAAAGGGATAGTTTTATCGGCGAGTAATAAGTGACAAGGCTGCTCTTCTTCGTGGTTAGTGTTGGATAAAAACACCGATGATAGCTTATCGAAGCTCAACACATTGTCAGCTTTCGGATAATCAATAACCACGGCATCAGCTGCCAGAGTCAGTTGTTGATGGTCAATGCGATCATCTCGCAAATTAAAAGGCAACTTGCCGGCAAAGAAATTTTGATCAATGGTATTGTAAACTCCCCCCATCACCATGCCGAATTTATGCATAGCAGAACCAAAATTTCGGGTGCGATACAACTCATCATAAAGCCACGAAGATTTAAATAATTCGGTATAAGTGGTTAAGTCTGCGCTTATTTTATCAGACAGCAAAGCGTCTACAATTGCCTCTGCTGCCAACATGCCTGACTTCATGGCTGTGTGATTACCTTTAATTTTTGCAAAGTTAATCGTACCTGCATCACAACCAACCAATATTGCACCGGGCATAGTCATTTTCGGTAAAGAATTAAAACCGCCCTTGGTAAGCGCTCTTGCTCCGTATGACACGCGTTTACCACCCTGCAAATATTGAGCAATTTTCGGATGATGTTTATAGCGTTGAAACTCATCAAAAGGACTTAAATGTGGATTGCTGTAATTCAAGTCGACAATTAAACCAACGAACACTTGGTTATTTTCAGCGTGGTAAAGGTAACCACCGCCGGTAGTATCCTTGTCTAAAGGCCAACCTGCTGAGTGAACCACTAAGCCTTCTTGGTGAAGTGCTGGATCTATATCCCAAATTTCTTTAAAACCCAAAGCGTAATGCTGCGGTGATTTATCTTTGTCCAAAGCAAATTTTGCAATTAATTCTTTGCCTAAGTGGCCTCGACAACCTTCGGCGAAAACCGTGTATTTAGCTTTTAACTCCATACCGGGTTCATAAGAGTCTTTTGGTTGACCTTCAGCATCCAAGCCCATATCACCAGTAATAATACCGCCAACGCTGCCATCGTCATTGTAATATATTTGTTGTGCAGGAAAACCTGGGAAAATTTCAACGCCTAATGCTTCGGCTTGTTCAGCCAACCAACGACACACATTACCCATACTGACGATGTAATTTCCTTCGTTATGCATGGTTTTAGGCACAGAGAAATTAGGTAATTTTACACCGCTTGTTTCATTGTTGAAAAGGTAAATATCATCGCCAGTAACTGCAGAATTAAGTGGTGCACCGCGCTCCTGCCAGTCGGGAAACAACTCAGTTAAAGCTCTGGGTTCAAAAACAGCACCAGAAAGGATGTGAGCACCAACCTCTGAGCCTTTTTCAACCACACATACCATTAACTCTTGTTGCTTTTCTTCGGCTAATTGCATCAAGCGACAGGCTGTAGATAAACCAGACGGCCCTGCCCCGACGATCACCACATCAAATTCCATCGACTCACGTTCCATAAATTCCCCCTAAAGTATTTATTACTGAAGTTCAAACACACGTTTGATTTTCAAACACCTGTTTGATAATATCACACTTACTACACAAGTGAAGTAAAAATAGTAGTTGAAATATTCCCATGGTATTCACTTGAGTATGGCTTTTTTATCAGTAAAGGCTATTATCTAGCAGAAGATATCGATAAAAATGCTTTTGTTCAATATTACACAACCTTTGCGTTGACGTTTACGTAAACTATTAGTAACCTTCGAACAATCACTTACTTAGGCTGCTTTGTTAGCATCCTAAATATACAACTAACACAACAAGCACAATCAGAGGCAGCGATGAAAGTATTAGTTCCCATCAAACGTGTTATCGACTATAACGTAAAAGTACGTGTAAAAGCCGATAATTCAAATGTTGATCTTGCAAATGTCAAAATGGCGATCAACCCTTTTTGTGAAATTGCAGTAGAAGAAGCCATTCGCTTGAAAGAGGCTGGTGTAGCGACTGAAGTTATTGCTGTTTCTATCGGTGATAAATCTTGCCAAGAACAGTTGCGTACAGCACTTGCTTTAGGTGCAGACAGAGCAATTCAAATTGAAACAGATCTTACTCTTGATTCCCTTAATATCGCCAAACTACTGCAAAAAGTAGTAGAAGAAGAACAACCACAATTAATTATTTTGGGTAAACAATCTATCGACAGCGATAATAATCAAACCGGACAAATGCTTGCGGCATTAACAGGTCTTGCACAAGGTACTTTTGCTTCAGAAGTAAAAGTAACTGGAGAGCAAGCTGAAGTCACTCGTGAAGTAGATGGTGGTTTACAAACTGTAGCTTTAAACCTGCCAGCGATCATTACCACCGACTTGCGTTTGAATGAACCTCGTTATGCTTCTTTACCCAATATTATGAAAGCTAAACGCAAACCTTTAGCAGTGAAAAGTGCTGCTGACTTTGGTCTAGATTTATCGCCTCGCTCAACACTGTTAAAAGTTACTCCTCCGGCAGAGCGCCAAGCGGGTATTGTTGTAGAAAGCGTTGATGAATTAGTTGAAAAATTAAAAAATGAAGCAAAGGTGATCTCATGAGTATTTTAGTGATTGCAGAACATGATAACAGTACACTTAAGGCCGACACCCTAAAAACAGTAGCCGCAGCGCAAAAAGTTGCTGCCGATATTCACTTATTAGTCGCCGGTCATAACTGTCAAGCCGTTGCTGAGCAAGCAACAAAAGTTAATGGCGTTAGCAAAGTTTTACTTGCTGATAATGCTGCATACGAGCACCAACTCGCAGAAAATGTATCACTTTTAGTTACCGAGTTAGCCGCTGACTACCAACACATTATGGCAACAGCTTTAACCACAGGTAAAAACTTTATGCCACGTGTCGCTGCTCTTTTAGATGTAGCACAAATTTCAGATATCATCGATGTGGTTAGTGCAGATACTTTTGTCCGTCCAATTTATGCCGGTAATGCCATCGCCACGGTACAAAGTTTAGATAGTAAGAAAGTGATCACTGTGCGTCCAACAGGTTTTGACGCAGTTGCCACTGATGGTAATGCAGAATTAGTCAGTTTAGCATCTGCTACTGATGCAGGCACTTCAAGTCATGTCAAAGATGAGTTATCAGTGTCTGAACGTCCTGATCTTGGCGCTGCTGGTGTGGTCATTTCAGGTGGTCGCGGTATGCAAAATGGTGACAACTTTAAATTGCTTGAAGGCATAGCTGATAAACTTGGCGCAGCAATTGGTGCATCACGTGCTGCGGTTGACGCGGGTTTTGTTCCTAATGACATGCAAGTTGGGCAAACAGGTAAAATTGTTGCGCCTGATCTATACATAGCTGTTGGTATTAGTGGCGCTATCCAACATTTGGCCGGTATGAAAGATTCAAAAGTTATTGTTGCTGTCAACAAAGACGCAGAAGCGCCAATATTTCAAGTGGCGGACTATGGGTTGGTTGGTGATTTATTTGAAGTACTTCCTGAATTGGAAGCTAAGTTGTCATAACAGTTCAACATAATGTTCAAAAATAAAATAGCCTGACTTTATCAAAGTCAGGCTATTTTTTTATATTGTATTGAAGCTAACTATAAAGCTTTTCAAGTGCGTCACTGCCACCTATTAACTTGCCATCAATGAATATCTGCGGCACTGTCTCAGAATCACTTACCGCTTTCAAAGTCGATATAGTCACATCCTCACCAATTTCTAACGACTCAAATTTAAGCCCCTGACTGGTCAATAAAGCCTTAGCTTTTTTACAAAACGGGCAATCAGGCTTACTAAATATTGTAATACTCTCTTTTTGTACCGCCTCAGGATTAATATAAGACAGCATGGTATCCGCATCAGACACGGCAAACGGATCGCCATCGACTTCAGCTTCAATAAACATTTTATCGATCAGTCCATTTTTAACTAACATAGCATAGCGCCAACTGCGCTTGCCAAAACCTATAGCACTTTTATCAACTAACATACCCATAGCAGCAGAAAAATCGCCGTTACCATCGGGAATAAAACTGATATTGTTAGCATGTTGATCCTCTGCCCAAGCATTCATAACGAAAGTGTCATTTACCGATAGGCAAACTATCTCGTCGATACCATTGGCAAAAAATGTCTCTGATAATTCACTATATCTGGGTAAATGGGTGGAAGAACAGGTGGGTGTGAAAGCACCTGGCAGTGCAAAAAGCACCACATTTTTATTGGCAAAAATATCTTTGGTCGTGCGCTGCTGCCATTGACCATTAGCCATTATTGCAAAGCTGATCTCGGGTATAGTTGAACCTTCTTTATTCATTAACATAAAAATACACTCTTAGTTTGGTTTATCCTTGCTGTAAAGCATAGAAAACAAGCCGCTAAAAAACCAGTATTATTTTTTCTTAACAAATGCAAGAGTGATTGATCTTTATAGATTTTATTATTAAGACTAAAAGTATAACTCAGTCGGATTTCCCTTCGTATTAAGGCAGCACCGCTATTTTTTATCTATTGGTTTTATTATACTAAAGCAATCTTTGAATAATGGCGGGTAAAAAAACATGTCTTGGCAAGATCAACTTTCGGATTTAGTCTACTCAACCGATAAAGGTAAGATCACTCAAACCGAAGTAAAAAAAATCACTCCTTGTGACGGCTTTGCAAAAATCCGTCGTGAAACCAAAGGCAGAAAAGGAAAAGGCGTGATCGTGATCAGCGGACTGGGTTTAGCGGAGAGTGAGTTAAAGCAATTAGCTAGTCAACTAAAAAAACGCTGTGGTACTGGCGGTAGTGTGGTTGGTGAAACTATAGAAATTCAGGGTGATAAACGAGATGTGATCAAAGAGCTTTTACAAAAGCAGGGATATAAAGTGAAAATGATCGGCGGCTAATGACCATGAGGTGCTATCAATGCTGATCGCATCGCTTTTATTGACAGCGCGACTATTAACCTGAGTTCACAGTAAAATTTTTGGCTAAATCCTAAATACAGCTCGACTAAATTAACACTGTTTACTTTGCACAATATCAATCTCCGCTTTGGCCTATTTGATAGGCTCGTAACTTCATTGCAATTTTATTGTGTGATACCTTTAATCTGTCCGCCAACTTTCTTGTACTTGGGTAAAATGGATATAATTCCTCGAGTAAGTTTTTTTCAAAGTGTTGCTGAGCAGTTTGCCAATCGACAATATTAAGCTGTTGGCATACCTGAGGAAGTTCGGTTTGGTGGAGCTTTTGACCAAACAAAATACTTTCAACCTCGTGGTGTTCAATAGATGAAGTAGTATTCAACGCAACTAACCTAAAAATCACATTCTCTAATTGCCTAATATTACCCGGCCACTGATACTCTTTTAACAAAGCCAAAGCTGCTGCAGTAAACTTAGGTTGAGGTTGAGCAACCTGTTTGGCGGCATTTGCAACAAAGTGATCAACTAATAACGGAATATCATCAAGCCGTTCATTTAATGGTGGTAATTCAAGGTTAAGTACATTTAAACGATAAAATAAATCTTCTCTAAACTGCTGTTGCTCGATCAGCGTTGCTAAGTTCTGATGGGTGGCACTGATAATTTTTATATTAGTACTTAATTCCTTGGTCCCCCCCAAACGGCGATAACTAAAGTCCTGCAAAAATCGCAACAATTTTGCCTGTAAATAGACTGACATTTCTGCCACTTCATCGAGAAACACCGTACCGCCATTTGCCAATTCAAACAACCCTGGTTTCCCCCCTTTAGCTGCACCTGTAAAAGCACCAGATTCATATCCAAATAGCTCACTCTCTAATAATTGTTCAGGTAATGCAGCACAATTAATCGATAAAAACGGCGCTTCTTGGCGATTACTTGCCTGATGTAATGCTCTTGCAATCAGTTCTTTACCTGTCCCTGTATCACCAGTGATCAACACAGGCAGATCAAGCTCGGCAAACCGTAATGTTTTCGATAAGACTAATTGTATTTGTTTTGATTGACCAATGATATTGGCGACTATGTTGTCATTGGCTGATTGTATTAGTGATATTTGCCGCCCCAGTTGTTCAATAGAACGCAGACTGATCACTGCACCAGACATTTTGTCATCGGCATAAACAGGAGAAATGTCAGCAATAAAGGGTTCACCAATAAAGGTAACTGACATACTGTGCTCTTTGGTTTTTAACAGTGATTTTAAATTGCAATCAAGTAGCTCAGCGATTGGCTTTGCTACCATTTGTTTAGAAGCAGCACCACAAAGTTGTTTAGTGGCTTGGTTAAATGCTAATACATTGCCTTTTTCATCTATGTCAATAATAGGATCGGGGATTCTTGCCAATAAAGCGTGTAGGTGATTTTCTCTTTTTTCTGAGGGCATAAACGATATTTCACTACATTGAACAATGCCATCAAGTGAACTTAGTTTCATTTGCACCTTGTGCAAATTGACATCAGCATGCTCAATATGGGCATATGTAAAGCATGTTTCTACCTCTAATGCTTTTAAATTCCATGTATTTAAAGAAAATATTGCTAATATTTCCTGACTTATCCCTAAGCGATCTGATGACTCTATTTTTACCTTCACAAAGCTGTACCATTTATATTACAGTGTAATAATAATATTACTCATCAAAGCCAGTAAATTCAAGTGTTTTACCGGCAATAAACAGATAACTAAGTAAGACAAACCAAGTATGTCATAAAATTATTACACCCCACATTAGGTAACCACAGTAGTAACAATATAAGTTATTGATAAATATAACAATAAATATAATGGCATAAGTATTGCTAAAACTAGTTACATTTATAGCTAGATATTTCTGAATTAAGTACCTGAAAAATAGGGTTCAACAGCAAGCCCGCCTTAACCAGCACCCCGTACTTAGCAAAGAGTTAATCTTCATTGAACAGAGTAAATCATGAGCAATAGTAAACATATTGAAACCCAAGCCATTCACTCAGGACGTATCGATGACCAACAGTTTGGTTCATTAGCTACCCCTTTATATCAAACCTCAACATTTATTTTTGACAATGCCCAACAAGGTGCAGAGCGGTTCGCTGGTGATGCTGAAGGTTATATCTATAGTCGATTAGGTAACCCAACCACTCGGCAATTAGAAATGCGCGTTGCTGCAATGGAAGGTATGCAAGATGCTGCAGCGACGGCAACTGGTATGGGGGCAGTTTCAGGTGCACTGTTAGCTAATTTATCTAGCGGAGATCATTTGATCTCATCGAAAGCTGTTTACGGTTGTTCATTTGCCTTGATGAATCATCAATTGACCCGTTGGGGGATTGAAGTCACGTTTGTTGATATGGCTGATCCCAGTGAAGTCGAAGCAGCAATAAAACCCAATACAAAAGTTATATTTTTAGAAACCCCTGTTAACCCAAATTTAGAAGTCTATGATCTAACAGCCATTGGCAAAATAGCTCAACAACACAATATTATTTCTATTGTCGACAATACTTTTTTAACACCTGTACTACAACAACCTAAAGAATTTGGTATCGACCTAGTTGTGCACAGTGCCACCAAATACCTCAATGGTCACGGTGACGTAGTTGCAGGCATTATTTGTGGTAGTCACGAGATGATAAACCACATCAAGATGACAGTTCTCAAAGACATAGGCGCAACCATGAGTCCCCATGATGCTTGGCTAATTATGCGAGGTCTTAAAACATTACCGATCCGCATGGAGCGGCACTGCAGTAACGCGCAAATCATTGCTGAATTTCTAGAGAACCACCCTAAAGTTTCCCATGTGTATTACCCCGGTTTGAAAAGTCATCAGGGTAATCACCTGATAGGTTCGCAAATGAAAGCGGCTGGTGGAGTGATCGCTTTCGAAATCACCAGTGATTTACAAGGTGGAAGCGACTTTATTAACCGTATGAAATTATTTTCAATCGCAGTGAGTCTTGGCGATGCAGAATCGTTGATCCAACACCCTGCTTCTATGACCCACTCTCCTTATACCCAAGAAGAACGCCTTGCCGCAGGTATCAGTGATAGTTTGATCAGAATTTCAGTCGGTTTGGAAAACACAGAAGATCTCATTGCCGATCTGAGTCAATCATTAACTCAAATAACTGAGCCACAACAAAATCAAAATGTTGCCTAAGTTATTATTTTCTAGGTAATGTTTGCTAGGTAATGTTTGCTTCCAAGGTGCTGTTTACTAGGTAATGTTTGCTTCCAAGG
>JBELHO010000013.1:69438-71151 GCA_042091375.1 Thalassotalea sp.
TATTGTTGGCGAGTACTTGTGGTCTAGTACTCGCTACAAGATAGGGCTTATGACCCTTTTGAACAATCACCAATACATACATAGCTTGGCATGACATTAAGCGTTGAGCTTATTTAAATCATCACTTGCGATCGATAATAAACGTAACGCAATTACCTACAATTTATCTTGATCAGCCAGTATAGCTGATAACTTTGGCATTAATCGGCTTTTAATCGCTGCTAATTGAATATCGGTATACGGTGTAAGTGCTTGCTCACCCCAAATTGGTTTTGGCCAACAGGGATCTGTTTTGAAGCGCACAATGTGATGAAGGTGCAGTTGCGGTACGACATTTCCTAAAGCGGCAACATTCATTTTATCACCAGAGTACTCCTGCATAAGCAATTCGCTAAGTAAGCTAGATTCATTTAATAGCTGCTGTTGATTTTGCCATGATAATTGATACATATCTTGCACATCGCTTACCCTAGGAACCAGAATAAACCAAGGAAAAGCACTATCATTGCATAATAATAATCGCGATAACGGAAAATCTATTAACTCAATACAGTCTTTAACCAATTGTGAATGTAAAACAAATGTATTATTCATAGTGAACCCCAAAAGTGATAAAAAACTAACGCTTATTTTTGCGTCCTCTGCCTCGTGCTAATTTTTTAGCTTCTCTCGCCGCTAATTTGTCAGCTTCAATTTTAGCAAAATGGCTATTCTCTTTGTCGATCATATCAGGTGTTTCGAAAGTGATTTCACCCAATGTTTTATCGCGAATTTCGTTGATCAAAATGGTAGAAGCTTTGTGAAAATCGATACGACCACCACTTTTTACACAGCCGCGATAGCTACCAATTACCTCAATTAATTCAACCTCTGATTCTGGAAGTTGGTCAATTTTATATCGAGTTTTTAATCGTTGCGGATAATAAGTAAGTAAATATTCAGCAGCAAAACAAGCTATTTCTTGATGATCAAAAGCGGTATCTTTCACTGCACTAGTCACCGCTAATCGGTAACCACTGTTTTCATTGATAATTTTCGGCCATAGCATACCAGGGGTGTCATAAAGGTATAAGCCCTCTTCTAATCGAATACGCTGTTGGCCTTTGGTTACTGCTGGCTCGTTACCTACTTTGGCCTTAGCTTTGCCCACCAAAGTATTTAATAAAGTCGATTTACCCACATTAGGGATGCCCATGATGACCGCATTAATCTGTTTACCTTCAGCATTTTTATGAGGCACTAATTTGCGGATCAAACTGGGAAGAGATTTAGCAACCATTGGGTTATTGGTCGACAAGGCAATTGCTTTAACGTTTTGTTGCGCTTCAAGATATTCAAGCCATTTCGCTGTTTGCAGCGGATCGGCCAAATCACTTTTATTCAAAATTTTGATCAGCGGTTTCTCACCTCTGATCTCAGTGATCATTGGATTCTCACTACTAAAAGGCAAACGTGCATCGCATACTTCAATCACCACATCAATCTGCGGAAGTATCTCTTTTATTTCTTTTTGGGCTTTGTGCATATGCCCTGGGTACCAATTAATTGCCATAACAACACAAGAAAATTTTATTATAATTAAATTTTACCAAGTTAACTGGCTTTTGACACTAAGTAAAATTAGATTGATGCATAAATCCAAGTGTGACTTAAATAACTGATATCAGGTATTTCTCAATATTTAGTGGCCGTACAAAGCAAAAAGCCCGACTC
>JBELHO010000014.1:0-15123 GCA_042091375.1 Thalassotalea sp.
GCTAATCTGGCGGACTGTTGATATTTACAATGGAATGCTTTAACAAAACTAAAAAGGAAATTTCAAAATGAATGCAATTGCATTAAATAATCTAAAAATTGAAGAAATGTCACTTGAAGAAGCAGAGCAAGTAAACGGTGGTGTAAAAGCTAGAGCTGCTATTGCAGGCTTTGCTGCTGGTGGTTTATTTGGAGCTGCATTGGCTGTTGGTGTAGTATTAGTTATTGAGTATATGCTTTAAGCTAAGAGGTCTTTATGCATAAAGAGAATCATTTAGATCGAAAGCCTAACAATATTATTGAAAAACTATTCCCTTTTATTGCACATAGGGACTTAGGTGAAGATGATAAGGTTGTAGTTACTAGCTTTTTGAAAGGCTTTCTGTTTAGCTTTTTAACCGTTTTATGTATTTATTCAATTAAAAAATTTGGAGGATAATATGAAATTATCAATTGTAGAAATGACAGAAAAAGAAGTAGACTTTGTAGCTGGTGGCCCTTTACCAGTGGTTGCCGCAGCCTTTGTTAGTGGTGCCAAATGGGGGTTCGCAGGCGTAGTCTCAATTTATGGTATTTATAAAGCAGCCAACTAAATAGCTTTACTTTATCAAGACCCTTTACTTTGAGGCTTTTTTTATATGTAATCTGTTTTAGAGGTTAATGAATTTTCGTGGCTAGTATCGATGCTAATTTCATTTTATAATTTAGGTTGAAAAGTGTGCGAAACGATTTCAACTTTAACCTCTAATGTAACAAACCCCTTTAATATTGCCAGTTATGCCCTGTTTTCTATGATGATAGCGGCAAGACCATTAATCGATTTACGAAAGTCGACAAAGTCGCGATGCAAATACACCTGAGGCGGCTCAATAAATTCCTTTATGATGACAAACCATTGAGCGAGGTGAGCAAGTAATTTGCTGGGGTTTCTGCTGGCAACGTTAACCTGGCGGCTTAGAGTTCGAGCAAAATCGATGCCTTAACGTCTCGATGTACTTCTGTCGAGGTTTGTTCTGTCACCTTTGTACTAACGAATGCTGGAGTCGCAGCAGTAACTAAGCGCTTTTTTTTCGCTGTGTGTAAAAACAACTGGTTGAAAAATTGTGCTGCCGACAAAATGCTGAAATGGTTAAACCGTTTTGCTCTTGCTCTGCCAATATCTGCCGCCAATGGCCTGGGCTTCGAAATGTTCTCACTGCTCTCTCCTATTTGAAAGTTGGAGTTAGATTACTGAGATTTCACAACAAATTGAATGTGCTGTTTACTGCACGTTCACTATTGGTCAAACCAACGGCGTTGGCATACTAATATTTGCTGCGTTGTCAGGATTTAACATTTGCTGCGTTGTCAGGATTTAAATTAGTAGGGATGAGATGTCAAGGAGCGAGTGAGCATAACTTGTGCTTTTTGGTTGATGAGCAACAAGCCAATGATGCGGTCGAAAAATTGCATCAAGCGTTATTTAGCGACAGTCATTAGTTGCTCATTATTGAGCTATTAATGAGCTATTAATAGGCTAATTGTCGGTTTTATTGTGATGACTTATCTTATCTTGCCTTGCCTTGTGTTAATCAGGCTTCTAGCGACAAAAAATAGCCTTGTCGCTAGGGCAATACAAGGCTATTCATATGCTAGCGGATCAACAATATTGTTGTCTTTAAACGCTTCTAGCCTTTCTTGACAAGCACCACACTTACCACAAGCTTTTTCGCGGCCGTTATAACATGTCCATGTGTCGTTATATGCTAACCCCATGGCAATACCATCGGTGAGAATAGCGGTTTTATTGACATTGAGATAGGGACTGAAAATTTCTACCGATTCATAGTTGGCTATTTGACAAACATCATTCATTTTTGCCACAAACTCAGGGCGACAGTCTGGATAAATCGCGTGATCGCCTGAGTGGGCTCCGTAATATACCTGTGAAGCACCAACAGAAACCGCATAGCCTACCGCTAATGATATTAAGATCATGTTGCGATTAGGTACCACTGTTGATTTCATATTATCAGCTTCGTAATGACCTTCAGGTATCTCAATGTCATCAGTCAATGAAGAACCGGCTAGCAGCTGGTTTATCGCTGATATATCAATAGTTTTATGGCTTATATTTAACGACTTACACACCTTGTTGGCGCACTGTAATTCTTTGACATGTCGTTGCCCATAATCAAATGACAAGGCAAATACCTGCTTGCCATCTTTGATCGCACGATTCAATACCGTAAATGAATCCATGCCGCCGGAATAAATAACCACTACTTTGTTAGTCATTTGTACTCACTCTTGAGGTATACTAAGTAACGCGCGCATTTTACGCCAAGTAATTAAAAATAACCATCTAGCTAAATGAATAAATTTAGTTAATAAGTTAATCAGTCAATAGGAACAACCGAACAGTGAATTCTGCTTGTTATAAAATAAACGAATTGTTTGAAACCATTCAAGGTGAGGGAGCATTTACTGGTCAACCCTCAATATTTCTACGTTTACAAGGTTGTCCTGTTGGGTGCTCTTGGTGTGATACTAAGCACACCTGGGATATTGAGCTAGAACAACAAGTTTCAGTACCCAATATGTTGGTAAAAACACAAGAATCTAGCCAATGGGCCGATTTATCTATTGAACAAATTCTATCTGTGATCAAAAGCAATCAATATCAAGCAAAACACATAGTGATCACCGGAGGTGAACCTTGCATGGTCGATTTAACCCCGTTGTGCTCAGCGTTAGAGCAACAGGGCTATAGTTGCCAAATTGAAACATCAGGGACTTTTGCAGTGCGCACTTCAGATGCCTGTTGGGTGACGGTTTCACCAAAAGTGAATATGCGTGGCGGATACAAAATACTGCAGTCAGCAATGCAACGAGCCAATGAGATCAAGCACCCTGTTGCCACTGAGCAACATATCGATGACCTAAAGCAATTACTCAAGGCACATCAAGTCACTGATAAGCCAGTGTATTTACAACCTATCAGTCAAAAGCAACGAGCAACTCAATTGGCTATTAAAAGCTGCATTGAAAATAATTGGCGTTTATCAGTACAAGTACATAAATATCTAGGTATTGAGTAACGCTAATGGCAACAAGCAATTTGCCAAATTATCGTGAGGCGAGATCGGCGAATAACGCGATTGCAAGCCTGCTGGTCAAAGGCGGGCAAGGAGATAAAATACATAACAAAAAAACTTATCAGGCTTTGCTCGTCGGCAGCGAAATGCTTAAATTAACGCCTTCGGGTTGATAAGTGTTTTTGATGTCAATGCTGGCGTGATGAAATTCACAAATGAGTCGAGCTATATATAAGCCCAACCCTAAATGAGGTCGATTATCGACGCCATGTGGCTTGTTGTGAGATCTTACTGACACCATAGAATCAAACAATTTTTCTGTCATTTGTTGTGGTAATAATGGACCATTATTACTGACCGACAGGTGGATATGATCTAGACACTGCTCAACCCGGAACAGCACCTTGTTATCCTCGCTAAATTCTATCGCATTAGTAACAACTTTATCTAACAATTGAGCGATATGTTCGGGCGCACCATGAATAATTGCTGATGCATTTGCTGCGGTTATTGCATTATTTTTGCGGTCAACACAATGCAATTCAATGTGATGTTGAGGATATATTTGTTGATATCCAGCGATACAACCATTGATCACTTGATAAATATTAAAATCAATTTTATCTGTGCTGTGCAGCATTTGTTCGATGCGTGTTGCCTCACTCATTTGGGTTAACAATAAATTAAGCCGCTCAATTCCTGTTTGTGCTCTTTCAATATAAGGCGTAGCATTTTGTGGAATGTTGTGCATGCTGAGATTTTCTAACGATGTTCTTACCACCGCAATTGGCGTCCTAAATTCGTGTGAAAGTCGAGATGACATCTGCTCTAGGTAATGATTATATTCAGCTAAGCGACTAACCGCCGTGGCAAAACTACGCGACAAGTCACCAATTTCGTCATTGGCTGAAGAAGTGGGCATTGCCGAAGTGATCCGACCGCGATCGTCAATGGCTAATTCGGCTTGATTTCTCAATGAGCGTATTCGATTTGATATGCGTGAAGCAAAAAAGAAAAAGGCGAATGAACCTATCAACATAATGGCTAATATTGAGGTAAATAATTTTTCTAATGCGCGATTGCGAACCGTCATAATGCCATTGGTTGTTTCCTCAACAATCACTGCGCCATTGACTTTTTTACCGGCAAAGATTGGATAGGCAGCAGACAATACTACGGCTTTTTTATCTGTGGTTAATCGCCACTGCGATTTTTCAACGCCTTGCAGGGCACTGTCAATGTGTTCACCGGTGAGCCTCTCATTACTGTAGAGTTGATCAATAAAATTTTGTTGTGGTTGGTTAATGATTAAGTTATAGATGGGTTTTAACCAATTTTTCTCGATCATCGCAAATAGCGATTGTTGATCCTCTGCCTTATTGTTTTGTTTCTGCCAGAAGCCACTGGCTTTAGTTAACTCACCGGCTTTGGCTAATACGCGTCGATGTTGATCTACTACCCAAATACTCGAATTGGTATAGCTCATGCCTTTAACAATGCGTTCAATTTCAGGTGAAGGCACCAATATGGTACCCAAGGTAGTCTTGCTGGAGGGATCTGCACTGCCAATGCTTGCAGTGATCTGACCGTATACTTGATCTACATCGTGGATAGCAAAAGCAATATTATCGCTAACTTTTGCTAATGGTATGCGAAACTCAATATTATAACCTTGATCAGTATTATGCCACTGTCCTTGGATGATATTAGTTGGCACTGGCAGATCTGAGTTTGAAGAATTTATTTGATAACCGGTTAACCAACCGGGTGACTTATTACTAATGAGGTAACGTTTAAAGGCACCTGTGGGATCTGTAAAGGCCAGTTCAAGGTGATCATTAAGGCGAATACTACGAGAATTTGTACCGCGAAAAATAACGCTGTTGTCGACAACGCGCAAGAAAAAATAGAGATACTTATTATACTTGGCTACAGCAGCGGTAAAGTGCAATGACAACTCGGCGTCGGGTTTTATTGCTGATAATTGATTTTTTGCCCCGTAATAATGTGATTTTTCTTGATAGTTTGGCCAATCGGCAGAGCGACCATCCAAGCGGATAGCACCTTTTAATTGAAAGCCATATAAGTCTTTGCCTTGCTCAACACGGGGTAAGAAACTTGCTTGATTATCAAATAATTTAGGACGCTCGTGCAGCGATGTCGCTAATGCTCTGGCGGTGCCTATAATGGTTTGCTCTTGGCCAAAGCGCAAATACTTTTCCATTTCCCAAACATATTGATAGCCAAACCAAGGAATGGCAAATAAAAATCCGGAAAGTAAAAAAAGCTTGCTGGTTAAGCCAAATCTTATCTTGAGCACAGTTAACCTTTAGTGGCTTGGTTCCATCGATACCCCATGCCATAAACGGTTTCGATGCGATCAAACTGTTTATCAACCCGATGAAACTTTTTTCTAATGCGTTTTATATGTGAAGTAATAGTACTGTCATCGACATATATTTTTGAATCGTGCATCAATTGTTGGCGATTTTTTACATGTCCTGGATGCTTTGCTAAAGCAAATACCATCCAAAATTCGGTTATGGTCAGATCAACCGTTTTCTTCTGCCAGTGAATACTCATTCGTTGACTGTCAATAATCATTTCTTCTAGGTTGAGTATGTGGTTGTCATCTGTCGGTTGATTGAGTGCTTCTTGACGTCTGAACAAGGCGGCAATGCGAGCGGTTAAATGCGGTAAACTAATGTCTTTAGTTAAATAATCATCAGCACCTATTCTCAAGCCGGATACCGTATCTACATCATTGTCGCGCGCCGTTAGAAAAATAATCGGCAGTTGGGTCGATTGATTTCGCAACCATTGACAAAGGGTAAAACCGCCGTCGTATTCTTGCTCAAGGCCTATATCTAAAATCACTAAATGAGGTAAACGCAAGGTAAAGGCTTGGCTGGCCATTTTCCTGTTGGCATAAGTTTGCACTTGATAGCCTTGATTTCTTAACACATCAGCATAGTTTTCTCTTATGGCGGCTTCATCTTCAACTATGGCTATACGTTTCGACATTTTGTTCCAATAGGGTACTCAGATTGATCATGACTAGCACTATATATCAGTTTATCTTGAAAATCGCGCTAGGTTTGTAAATGCCATAATTTTGCCATAATTGCTCAGTTGTTTGCCTCTTTTTTGTCTGCTGCATATCGTTTTTACACGCTTAAATAAGCGCTGTAATAAAAATCCATGACTACATTATCTATGCTATTAAAAGAGGTACAAAATGCAATCCATATTATCAACCAAAAAATACACATTGATCCACAAAGCTATAACTGGTGTTATTGCCAGTAGCTTAATTGCTAGCCTGGCGACAACACCTGTAATGGCTTATGAGCAATCACCAGTACTTGGGCAAAGTGCTCAACAACAGCAGCAAGCTGAACAGAAAGAACAGTTGGCATTTGGCAGCGGTGCTCTAATTGGTGCCGTTGTCGCAGGGCCATTTGGCGCATTCTTTACTGGACTAGCCGCCGCTTTATGGGCAAAACACGACAATACAGTGGATCAGCGCGATCAATTATCTGCGGCTTTAAGAGCACAAAAACAACATCATCAACAGCTCATTAAGCGTCAGCAACTGACCCTAAAACAAACAGAGCGCAGCCATCGCAGTGAACTTTTAGCTTTACAGCAAAATCAGCAACACAATGCCTCATTGTTGGCAGAAAACTTATTAATGAGTTTACAATTTGCCACTGGCTCTAGTGAGTTACCACCGCATTACCAATCACAAATCAGCGCATTGGCGCAGTCATTATCTCAGTATCCAAATATATCTATTGATTTGTCTGGGTATACTGATTTACAGGGCAGTGAAAATCGCAATCAGCAGTTATCGCTAGCCCGGGTTGAGTCGGTTAAGCAGGCATTAGTAGCACAGGGGATTAAACCTGAACGCATTCAACTGTATGCTTTCGGTGAGCAACAGCCAATAGCTGCTAATGCACAACAACCAGTAAACTTCTATGATCGACGGGTTGATATTAACTTAAGAGTTTATGATCAACAGGTGGTTAAAAATTAATAACCACATGATTTGTGGCAAATCGAAAAATCGAACTTGCAACACTGGTTGAGTGATTTAACTGTTTCTATGGGGGGCATAGAACAGCTGTGAAAATAGCTCATAGTGAGCCTGTTGTTCAAGACTTAATAATTCGTTGATAAGGTGGTAAAGAGTCGAGTAGTTGTTGGCCATAACGCTTGGTAACCAAGCGTTTATCCAACAAGGTGATCACCCCGGTATCTTTTTCATTGCGCAATAATCGGCCGGTTGCCTGAACCAATTTTTTTGAAGTTTCAGGCACGGCTAAACTCATGAATGGATTGCCTCCTTTGGCGACAATATATTCCGCTTGTGCTTCTTCAACAGGTGAGGTCGGCACCGCAAATGGCAGCTTAGTAATGATCAAATGGGTGAGGTATTTACCCGGTAAATCGAGACCTTCTGAAAAACTTTGGGTGCCAAAAACAATACTGGCTTTATGCTGATCGCAACGCTGTTTGTGTTGGTCGATAATAGACTGTCTGGATTGTTCTCCTTGCACTTGTAGTTGCAGACCTTGATCGCGTAAAGCTCGTGCAACTTGCTCCATCTGCCAATACGAAGAAAACAGCACTAAGCAAGCCGCGTTGGGGATGATAAGTTTGGCC
The DNA here is from genome assembly GCA_042091375.1 of Thalassotalea sp. Classification (GTDB taxonomy): domain Bacteria; phylum Pseudomonadota; class Gammaproteobacteria; order Enterobacterales; family Alteromonadaceae; genus JBELHO01. Next base: position 7,748 of record JBELHO010000014.1, read on the forward strand.
AAAGTGGTGATAAGTTCCTCAGTAAATTCAGGGCTGCTGGGTTCGTGAGTCATATTTTCAATGATCAACTGCGCATTATTTTGATAATCGAAAGGTGAGCCAACATGTTGATATTGACTGCCATCGTTAGTTTGCAGACCTACTTGTCGTCGAAAATGATCAAATGAATTGAGGGCTAATAAGGTAGCTGAACACAACACCGCGCCTTCACATTGAGACCACAACATATTTTCTAAGGTCAAGCCGACTTCGATGGGCGAAGCACTTAAGCAATAATCTTGTCTTTTAACGTTGGTTTTTTCTAGCCAGCGAGCCAGTGGTGCTCCTTTCTGACTATCATTGCTTGCATACATCTGCCAAAGGGTATTGAAATTTTCTAATCGTTGGATCACAAAGCCGGATTCAGCCAATAAAGGCTCAGCTAAATACATTTTGGTCTCACCGTCTTTGACTGCCTCCATTAATAACTGATAAAGCTTATTGCTGTGTGCTAAACATTTTTTGCTGAGTTCAGATAAATCTTCAGCTGAATTTCTGAGTTGTTTGGGAATGATACCGTGCTCAAAGCGCACAACTTGTTGTTCGTCAATGTTGGCCTTATCTGTTTTTTTAGTAAAATAATGGCTGGCATTACTGTCGATAAAAGTCAGTACTTTTTGTAATTCGGCCAACAACTCATGACTGTCATCGGCTAGCTTTAACGCTGGTGAGATCGCCGATTGACTGGTGATCAATTTAGTCATTTTATCGCCTATTGCAGAACATTTACTCAGCCAGTCAATTGCACCTTTTATTGATACTTGCGCACTGGCGTGATCTCGGGTTACTTTAGCTAAATGGTGAGCCTCGTCAATAATATAAAAAGTATCTTCAGGTGGGGGCAGTATTTTACCGCCGCCCAAGGCCAAGTCTGCCAGAAGTAAACTGTGGTTGATGATCAGGACATCCGCATCGTCTATCACTTCTCTTGCTTTGTGAAAAGGGCAATGTGTGTGGTCTATATGGTGTTTTATGCAGCTGTGTTTGTCACTTTGAATGGCTTGCCATAGGTGATTTGGTATTGGCTCAGGCCAAGAGTCCAAGTCACCTTGCCAACGATTATTAACCAGTTCACTGTGCAATTTTACCAGTAGTTTTTGTTGTTGTGCATTGGGTTTTTCGGCAAAAGTAAAGCCGGTTTGTGAGCTATTGTCGCCAGCTACAGCCTGAGATAATTTGTGCCTACAAACATACCTCTGCCGACCCTTAACTAAAGTATAGTTAAATTCTAAACCTGAATGTTTGCGCAGAAAGGGCAAATCTTTATCTACTAATTGTTCTTGCAGGGCAACTGTGGCAGTGGCAATACAGACTTTTTTGTCTCGTGATTTTGCCAAGGGAATAGCGCCAAGTGAGTAAGCTAAGGATTTTCCTGTACCGGTGCCAGCCTCCACGGTAATAATTTTTCGTTGTTTGTTGTAGTTGCCAGCTAAGGTTTTAGCTATTTCAGCTATGAGAAAGGTTTGCTGTTTGCGCGGATTAAAATTAACTAAGTTTTCGCCAATAGATTTATAAGCGCTTCTGATGGTTTTTTTTACTTTATCACTGAGCATGTCAAATGTGTTAATCCGCGGGATGATAAATCATAGTGCTGTATATATTAACAGTTTAATGATGCAAGTGAAGTAATTAATTGACCATGTGTTGATTTTTAGCAAATCAATTTTGTTTAATACTTAATAAGCGTACCTTAATTACCCGCAGTATTGCTATGTTCAGTTATTAATTGCAGCGATATCAATGTGACAACATTTGCAAAAGAGCTAAAGACTTCTCCATATAAAGACAAGATTTATCATTAAATATATATCTAACTCAAAATAGTTCGTGCACTTAGACTGATTACAGGGTATAAATAATTTTAGATGTCTAGATAGCTATTACTAAGGTTGTTTTATTGTGAACAAAGACACAAAAATTATTAACGCAGGCAGAAAGCCCAAATGGACCAGAGGTGTTGTTAACCCTCCGGTACAAAGAGCATCCACTGTGGTATTTGATTCAGTGAAAGAGATGCAGCATGCCACGGCTAATCGCGGCAAACAGGTATTGTTTTACGGTCGCCGTGGCACATCGACTGCCTTCGCTTTTAGTGATGCTATCACCGACTTAGAAGGGGGAGCTGGCTGTGCTATTTACCCATCGGGTACCGCCGCTATTACCAATGCCATATTATCTTTTGTCGAAACTGGTGATCATATCTTAATGGTAGATACTGTTTATGAACCTACCCGAGATTTTTGCGATAAAATGCTGAAAAAATTAGGCGTTGAAATCACTTACTACGATCCGTTAATGGGCAAAAATATCGACAGGCTATTTCAACCTAATACCCGTATTGTTTTCCTTGAATCACCGGGCTCAATTACTATGGAGGTTCAAGATGTGTCTGGCATTGCCGCTGTGGCACATCAACACAACTGCATAGTTATGTTGGACAACACTTGGTCAGCTGGACTGTATTTTCAGCCATTTGAGCACGGTGTTGACATTTCGATACAGGCAGCCACCAAATACATTGTCGGTCATTCCGATGTGATGTTAGGCACAGCAACAGCAACAGAAGCATACTGGCCAAAACTCAGAGAAAACAGTTATTTGATGGGACAGTGCACCTCACCCGATGACTTGTATTTAGCCATGAGAGGATTGCGCACCTTGTCTGTTAGGCTCAAACAGCACCAAGCAAACGCTTTAAAAGTCGCTCATTGGCTAACCACTCGAGATGAAGTTGCCACTGTGTTACACCCAGCTTTTGATTCTTGCCCAGGGCACCAATATTTTACCAGAGATTTTCAAGGTGCTAATGGCTTATTTTCTTTTGTACTTAATTGCGGCGATCAATCTGCAATTAATCAATTGTTGGATGGCATGCAGCATTTTAAAATGGGTTATTCATGGGGAGGGTTTGAAAGTTTAATTTTAGCCAACTGTCACGTCGGGCGTTTGCGCACCGCAACAACATGGCCACACCAATACCCACTGATAAGATTACACATAGGCTTAGAAGATGTTGATGACTTGATTGACGATCTCAAGGCTGGCTTTGCTCGACTTAATCAAGCCCCGGGTTAACTTAGGTAGTTAAAAAAGCGTTAAACTCTTAAACTTAAACTTGAAGTCTAGTGCCTGAAGCGTAAAGTCTTGAAGTCTGATTGCCAACGACTTAACGCAAATTCAGCACATTTTAACGATAGCCAGTTGTTTTTATATCGGCTGTTCAGGCAGAATACGGTCATACAGATAAATTTGAACTGATTTTTGTATTACCCAGTACAAATTCATAAATGATAGAGATATAAGGAAAAACTATGTCTAAAAAAGCGCTAGTAGTCGTTGCTATGGCCAGTGTGTTAGCAGCTGCTTGCTCTGAACAAGCAGAAATAAAAGTTGAACAGGTTAAAAGCAAAAACAATCAACTCGAGCAGCCATTGCAACCTGCCGAAAATACTGTGCACAAGGCTTCTTTACAAGCCAATCAGTTGTTTGATGAAATTTACATGGCATCAGTAGCGCGTAACCCAGTGACACAGACTTATCTCGGTATTAAGACCGACTATGACAAGTGGAATGATTACTCTGAAGAAAATAGCGCAAAAGAGTTAGCTATTGCAAAAGCCGATTTGGCAAAAATTAAAGCAATTGATAGCGGCCAACTTGATCCGCAAACCGCCATCAGTTACCAGCTTTATGTGCAGCGTTTGCAAAATCAAATCGCTGATCACCAATGGCGCTTTCACAACTATCCCGTTAATCAAATGTTTGGCACCCATTCTCAAATCCCAGCATTTATGATCAATCAACACTCGATCAGTAATGTCAAGGAAGCACAGGATTATATTGCCCGTATTATTGCCAGTGAAAAGCTGTTAAAGCAGTTAATAGTGCAATTAAAATTGCGCGAAGAGCGCGGCATTGTCGCGCCAGCATTTGTTTTTGAACATGTTATCCGAGATTCAAACAATATTTTAATAGGTGCGCCATTTGATGGCAGCAAAGACAGTACTTTACTTGCTGACTTTAAAAGAAAAATAAATACCCTTGGAGTTACAGATAATGAGAAGACGGCATTATTAACCAGCCTTGAACAAGCCTTAGTCGGTCATTTACAACCTGGCTATAGTGCCTTGGTAAGTTATTTAAAGCAACTTGCTACTGAGGCTGACAGCAAAGCTGGTGCTTGGAGCTTACCTGATGGTGAGGCCTTTTATAACAATGCGTTAGCGCGCACTACTACAACTGATTTAAGTGCGCAACAGATCCACAACATAGGACTGCAAGAAGTCGCCCGAATTCACCAAGAAATGCGGGATATTATGACTACTGTTGGCTTTGATGGTGATTTAGCCGAATTTTTTAACTTTATGCGCGACGATAAACAATTCTATTACGCCGCTAACGAGGAAGGGCGAGCACGTTATTTACAAGAGGCTGTTGCGTTAATTGATGACATGGAAGCACGCTTAGATAGTTTGTTTTTAACTAAGCCCAAAGCGCAGTTAAAAGTCAAAGCGGTGGAAGCCTTTAGAGAGAAATCCGCAGGTAAAGCCTTTTATCAGCAACCAGCGCCTGATGGCTCTCGTCCCGGAGTATATTATGCCAACCTTTATGATATGCAGGCAATGCCAATCTACCAAATGGCTGCATTAGCCTATCACGAAGGGATCCCTGGTCATCATATGCAAATTGCTATCAAACAAGAGTTAACTGGGATCCCTAAATTTAGAAAATTTGGTGGTTATACCGCTCACACTGAAGGGTGGGGCTTGTATTCTGAAATGATCCCCAAAGAAATTGGTTTATATCAAGACCCTTATTCAGATTTTGGTCGTTTAGCGATGGAATTATGGCGGGCTTGTCGCTTGGTAGTTGATACCGGAATTCATAGCAAACAGTGGAATCGAGAGCAAGGTATAGCATATTATGTTGAAAATACGCCTAATGCAAAATCAGATGCAGTCAAAATGGTTGAGCGCCATATCGTTATGCCATCTCAGGCTACCGCATATAAAATTGGCATGAATAAAATCATTGAACTACGCGAACACGCCAAAACCACTTTAGCAGAGAAATTCGATATCCGTGAATTTCACGACATTGTTTTGCGAAATGGCCCAGTGCCGCTAGATGTGTTGGCGCAATTAGTTGAGGAATATATTCAAAAAGCAAGTTAAGCATATGAAATAACTAGTTTTGAATACAATAAAACCGCATTTTTTGCGGTTTTTTATTATCTGTGAACTCGAGGTGTTGTCCACTGCTTAGATCCAGAGTCGTGGATAAAAAAATTTTAATTAATTGGCAAACTGTACTTAAGATCAATGGCATTTGGTCGATACTGTGATTAACAAAGTTATTTATGGTTACTCATTTTTGCAAACATCTATATCAGCAAAACTTCTGGTTGAAGAATTACAGCTAGGTAAGCAATTAAGTCAATCTATTCAAGGCAATAGACGCTCTGATTTTTCCTTGCTGTTAGCTATGTTAGCCGATGATGTGCGTGCCCATAGTCAGTTTTCTTTACCGACAAGTAGCAATGTACAGGAAAAAAAATCATCGTCTGCTTTGAGAAAATACTTTGACCTACCCAATGAAACACCTCTTGGGCTAAACAGTATTGATGATATCGATAAATATGGACAAGCTGAGTTGATCAACAAAAATACATTAGTAAGTCTACATTTGAGTGATTGTCTTCAGCCCAAGCCTTTGGCTTTTAGAGATAACAAAGCATTTGTTAACACTGATGTGTTGTCAAATACCTCGGTATATTGTCAACAGCAACATCTACAACCTACAGAAAAAAATCGCCAAAAACGGCGTTTTGATGCTAATAATTGGTTGAAAAACGTGCAAAACACCTTAGTAAAAGCGCCATTGCTAGCGGTTTAATAACTGATTAGTGGTTGTGCTGCCGGATAGTCATAGCAAAACACTCTTTATTAAAAACCTGGCTTGATACAACAACGTTTATATTTTTTTTGGCTGCCGCAAGGGCAGGGTTGATTGCGTTTCAGGGTAGATATTTGCTCATCGACTAGTATATTACCTGATAAATACTTCCATTGTTGTTGTTCAATAATAAACACTGAGCGTTCGGTTAATTGACATAACTTGTTTTGATATATATACAAGGCTGTAAATTGAACAGTAGGCCACGCATTACTGTCATAATTGGTTAAACTAGACTTATCTGCTGCTTCAATGGTCAGTTTTATCCAATGTGTTTGTTTAGCCCATTGTTGAATTTGTTCAATACTGATATTTACTTGGTTGGACAGCGCTGTGGTATTAAATAAATAGTCACTGGCGACGGTAGCGTAAGCACTATATCTGGAACGCATTAACTTCTCTGGTGTGTCAGCGACTTTAATTCCGTCAATAATAGGTTGGCAACAAGATTGGAAAGGTTTAGGTAAACCACAATAACAGGACATAGCAAGTATAGTGTAAATAATTAGCCTATTGATACTGGCATTAATACTATCATTGATATGAGCTTTACAGCTAATGTTGTGTTAACTAATTAGCTACAGCAGAGTGCTCACTGTTCAATGCTCAATGCTTACAGCCATTATTCTAGCGGCAAGCCAGTTAAACTGTTAAGCATTGTCTTAGTGTAGTTTTTGCTGATCATCAAAAGTTTGTTCACTAAGTACAATACAGGCTGTCTGCCCTTGTTGTGCGCTTTGATGTAATTGGCATATGTCTTCTTGTTGTAGGCAAGGGTTGCATAATATAACGGCTGAACAATGACCCTTAGCCAATGCCGATGCTATATTTTTTTGCGCATTTTTAGTTGATTGGGTATGCACTTGTAAAATATTTCGGGTATTGATCCCATGGGTTGTCGATAATTGCTGCAAACAATCGGCTTGAGGATTGATCATTAAAATCCATTTATTACTCAAGTGATGTTGTTGGCAGATATTTGCATACTGTGATGACAAATCACCTTGATTGTAACATTTCCTTATATCTAACCAATGCTGCTCATGAGTCATGGCATTTGGGGTGTTTGTTGATAAATCATTTATTTGGCTTTTACCGGTATTCATCATTACTTACCTTTAACTGGTTAAATATACACTGTATAGAATAACAGTATATTAATTTATACAGTACTGCAAGAGGTAATTTAATATTTGTCAATATTTTTCTGGATCGCTGCCAGCAATATCAAGTAGGTCATTGACTAGTTGATGATTGATTATTTTGCTATTAACTGACCGAGTGAAAATAAATTTAATTAGTACAATTAAGACAAAGCTCAGTTAAAAGCTATTTATTAATCATGTTAGAAACTCAGGAAACTCAGGAAACTCAGGAAACTC
>JBELHO010000014.1:15223-64780 GCA_042091375.1 Thalassotalea sp.
AGCTATTTATTAATCATGTTAGAAACTCAGGAAACTCAGGAAACTCAGGAAACTCGGGTAACTCAGGAAACTCGGGTAACTTGGATATAATTTCGGGAAACGCCTATCATTAAATAGGCTGGTTTTAGTTGTGCTAGACAAGTTAATTAGGTAGCGCAGGTGGTGCGCTTGCGCTTTATTTGTTTAATCTACTCAATTCTTTAATCCTGTCCTCTGTGATTAAAATATAGCATTTCTTGAATGCTGAGACTGCCATTTTATCTGGAGATAAGTGCAGATATTGCCAGCGACAATTATTTTCTCGGTAGGTGATAAAATTGCGTTGTGAGCGTTTAAATAAATTTAATGAAGCATCGCGACCAGTAGCTTTGGCAAATTGATCAAGGATAAACACTTGGTTGTTGACCCAAGTTTGCAGTTCTCTATCGACAGCCTCTTTAACCCCATCTAAACACATAGATAATTGAGTAGCAGTGGTCAAAAGCTTTTCACAACCATCGATTGTTTTTTTGTTAAAGGCCCAACAATTCATAGATAAAAACAATGTTAAACAGCCAGTTAATAGTATATTTGGGGTTAATTTTAAGTTCATTTTGGCAACACTTTTAGGTAAGGCTTTACTGTCACATTGCGGTATACACCCGCAGCAATGTAGGGATCATCATCAGCCCACTTTGTTGCTGAGGTTAAACTATCAAATTCGGCAACAATCAATGAACCAGTAAAACCGGCTTCTCCAGGGGTTTTACTGTCAATAGCAGGGCAAGGTCCAGCGATTAAAAGTCGGCCTTGTTGTTGTAAATCGGTTAACCTTGCTAAATGTTGGTCACGCACCGACAAGCGTTTCGATAAGCTGTTTTCTGTATCTTCACTGTATATTAAATAATGCACATCAATATCCTCATTTATGTTTTTTTGTTATCGCATTCATTAACAATTTCATCTTTGCTGTTTTCCTGCTCTTCGGGTAAAAACTTGTACAGCGCCACCACAGAACCAATAGCAAAAACAAAGGTCAGTGCGGTTAGTCCAAACACCTTAAAATTAACCCATTGCTCTAGTGAAAAATTATATGCAACATACAGGTTAAGGAATGCACAAAATAAAAAGAATACTGCCCAAGCTACATTCAACCGCTGCCATATAGGATCGGGTAAGGTTAATCCGTTACCCAACATTTCCTTAATTAAATTTTTATTAAAAAAGGCCTGGCTACACAATAAAACTGCTGCAAAAATAGTATTGATGATGGTCACTTTCCATTTGAGAAAAGTGTCATCATGAAAAAATATGGTTAAACTGCCAAAAATTAAGATTAAGCCAAAGAATATCCAATTTCGTTTCGGGACTGGTTTGTTGGTGATTAAGAAATATCCAATTTGCAGAGCAGAGCAGACTATTAAAGAGGCGGTAGCCCAATAAACATCAACGAATTTAAAAATAATAAAAAACAGTATCAGTGGCAAATATTCAAAGATAGGATGCATTAATCAGTCATTATAAAAATATGGTGTATCAATTCTATCTAATACCGAAGTAATCGCAAACTAAATCTGGCAAAAATATCTAAAGTGTTGACTGGGGCATTGTAAACTCTTCGTTTGTGGTAACGGTTGTTATCACTTTGACTATTTGTGGTAACCAAATGGATCATCTATGCTATGAGATGGTTCGGTAAACCACTTAGGACCGTGTTTTGTCATATAAAAATGATCTTCTAATCGAATGCCAAACTCTTCGGGGATAACCAGCATAGGCTCGTTGGAAAAGCACATGCCTGCATCTAAAGGAGTGTTGTCACTCATCACTAAATAGGGCCACTCATGAATATCTAAACCTATGCCATGACCTGTCCTATGGGGACAACCTGGGGTTTGATATTCTGGACCTAAGCCTTGTTCAGCGAGATAATCACGCGCAGCGCGGTCAACGTCTGCACAGGTATTGCCAATTTGTGCCGCTTTAAACGCGGCATTTTGCGCCATTTTTTCAATTTTCCACATTTTGCGTTGTTTGCTACTAGCTGTGCCGTAAACATAACTTCGGGTTATATCAGAATGATAACCTTCGACTTGACAACCAGTATCAATCAGCACTATGTCATTGTTTGCTAATGCCTTTGGTTGTTTAACGCCGTGCGGATAGGCAGAATCTTTGCCAAATAGCACAATACAAAAAGATGAGCCGTTCGCACCTACTTTTCTATGTGCTTTATTGATGAACTCTTTGACTTGCTCAGTACTTATGCCTGTATGCAATATACGTGCAGTTGATTTTTGCACAGCCAAAGTCATATTTTTTGCTTGTTGTAGCAGGGCTAGTTCGGCAGTGGATTTTTGCCAACGACAACTGGCAGTGATCTGTTTGCCGTCAATTAAATGCAAGTTGTTATTGATGGCATTTATACCATTAGTGATAAAAAATGCGGTTGTTTCATCAATGGCAATATTACCTTCACAGATATTTAATTGAGTTAATGTATCGGTAAATAATTGATATGGACATTGGTGTTCTTGCCAACCGTGAATGTCTCCCTCAATGCGCATATGCTGTTTTAAGGTATTCATTTCAAAATAAGGGGCGAGGTACTGAATTTCTCCTTGTTGTGGGATGATCGCGCCAACCAAGCGCTCACTAGGGTGCCACTGGGTGCCGGTAAAGTAATAAAGATTAGTACCTGCATTTACATACAAAGCGGCAATGTCAGCTTTTTTCATCAATTGTTGTGCTTTGTTGATGCGCTGCACATATTCAGATAACGCTATCGGTTCAACATGTTCAACCATGTTAGATAATTTTTCTAATTCTATTTCTGGCAAAGAGCCACCAACACCTATTGTCATTGCAAGTTTTACCTGTTGATCATGTTTTCACTAATAAGGGTTAAATTTTATCAGTATTAATAGATAATATACAATATACATTTTGTTTTTGTTGCGTTTTTTATGTGTTTAAATTGTTTGTTAGTTGTTTATTTTGTGTTTCATGGGTTGCAATGCTAATTAATAATAGATTAGTTTTTTTCCTGTTAACTACTAAAAAATTGTCAAAATTTACCATTATTAAGTGAATTTTCAACTAAACTAATAAGTGATCCAAGGTAATTATTTTATTGCTAATACTTTCTTTGCTGAGAGGGACAAGGATGATGTCAAAAGCTTCAATAGTGATCATAGATGATGATACTGAATACCTAATGATTTTGACAGATGCATTAGTTGTGCATTTTGAAGTCAATATTGCTGCCAGCTTAGCAGCCGCTAATCTTGTGCTGATTGATAATAAACCCGTTGATATCGTGTTAGTCAATGATTACGTGGCAGAAGAAGACAGCGCTCTTTGGGTAAAACTAAAGGTAAGTCAGGGGAGTAACGTTAGCTCATTTGTGCTGTATTCATCTTTAGTCACTGAAAATGCTATTTTAAAGGGACTTGAATGCGGTGCAGATGATTATATTGCCAAGCCTGTTGCTATGCTTGCACTTATCTCACGAATGCAAAACTTGATTAATTATCAAAATAAAACTCACCAATTTGAAAATGCATTGATCCATAAAAATCCTGTAGTGCAGTTATCTATGGGGCAAATATGCAAATATAATAACAGTCTTCAACTGATCGCTAGGCTAAATCAATGTGATAGTATAACTGCCATTAGGGATGAAGTATTCACCTACTTTTGCAGCATAAATATAGATGGTTGTATTAGTTTTTATCCCGTTGATAGCTCGGTTTTATATTATAGCTCAACTTGTGGCTATTGCGCTCCCATTGAAATAAAAGTGATAAAGTTACTCAGGGCTAAAGCCAAAGTGTATCATTTTGGCTCTCGTACTATTTTCAATCATCCGTTGCTTTCAATTTTAGTATTAAATTTGGAATATCATTCATTTAATAATGTTTATGTCGATACTTTGTCTTGTATCATTGATTGCATAGGCGCGCGTATTAAATTCATTAGCTACCTGAGCTCGATGATCACTATACAGCAAGAAATTAAAAAACAGGTGATTTTGATCAAAAAAATGCTGCAAATATCTCAACATCACCAAACTGAATTAATCAATGAAATCACCGTCAAGTTAACGCAAAGTTACGCTCTTTTAAAGATCAACTCATCACAACAAAAATACGTGAAACATTTGCTAAAAAGTACCATAGATCGCTACGCTGATAATGAGATAAGTGTGACAGAAGTGGCCGATTTACTCGATTCAGCACAAGTTAAAGTAAATGACTTTGAACAGTGTAATGACCAGTATCGAAAGAGTAGCGATTCAAGTGTTGATCAGGAAGATTCATGTTGAGCGCTTTGCCGGTATTTAGTTTAGACAGCATACCTTTTGCTGCGTTGAAAGTGACTGATTTAGCAAGGGTAATGGATCTTAATCAGCTTGCCGAGGAGTTAACTGGCTACCGTGCAAAAGAGCTGGTTGGTGAAAATCTTACTGTTTTGTTAACCGACTGTTCTCTTGTTACTGAACTTAGTGCACAGCCAACTAATAAACAACAAGCTACTATGCAACAAAGCATTCAGTTATTGTCAGGCATTGTTGTTAACTTATTTAATAAGCATGGTGACTACTTAACATGTGGTTTGCAAATATTAGCTGCTGCAGATGGATATATTGTTTGTATCACCCAAACCGATACCAATGGCAATTTTTCCTCTCCTAATCCAGATATTACTGAGCCTGATCGTCAAATTATGCCATCTGAGCCGTTTAATGAAAATGGATCTGTATGCGCAACATGTCAATCAATTGCCAAGGTTAATCATACTGCAAACCCGGCTATTTTTTGTATTGATGAACAAGACCACATTGTGTATCAACATTTTTTCAATCAGTTGAATAATGAAATGCCATTATTATTTGATTACTTAAACATGAGTGTCGATGATTATTTGGCTTGCAAAAAAACCGCAAAACGACAGGGCCAATTGCAAAAATATAACAAGAGTTTTGATAACTTCAATAGTGTATTCGACTTTTCAATAACTTATCAAGCAGACTCAACTAGGTATGTTTGGATAGTTGAAAACGTTACTGATAAATATAGAAAAGAGCAACGGCATATTATTACTGAAAAGCTCTCCTTACTTGCCAATACTTTGGATCATGTAGCACATGATTTCAATAATGTTTTAGGACTTGTTTTAGGCGCAATAGAAATGTTAGAAATCAAATCTTCGCAGGGCAATCAAGACATCTCAACATATATTTCTCGAATAAAAAACGCTACTGATAAAGGAAGAGATATTACTGAACGCTTAGCGGCTTTTTCGCAACAACCCAAAGCTAAACTGGTTGAATTTGATCCGATCCAAGAGATACGTAACAATATACATTTATTTAAAAAAATGCTGATAAGTAGCATTGATTTTGATTTTAAGGGCAAAGATGTACATTGTTTGATCCATTTTCCACAAGGTGAATTTATTAAAATTTTACTTAACCTAGTCCTCAATGCCCAAGATTCGATTCGCCAGCACGCTTTCATGGGCAACATCAAAATGACCGCAGATATTAACATCCATGATCAACTCGAAATTAAACTAAAAGACAGTGGCATTGCGAGCGTGCAAGAAAGTTTATCGCAAATCTTTGACCCTTTATTTCGTTGTCAATCGGCCAATGACGACAATGGATTGAGTTTGGCTAATACGTATAATACTTTGTACAGAAATCATGGACAAATCGTCGTAACCGAAAACAATGAGCTTGGCGGAGCCTTGGTTGTTTTGCTTATTGACTGTTCTAAAGTCTCAAAAAAATAAGCAAAATACTTGCTGTTAATGTCAACTCTGGATTTGCACCATAAATTACTTTCATTTCATTTTAACACCAATCGGTAGATTTTATATTATGCTACTCGTTAACGTTGACATATAGTTAACTTTGTAATAAATACAATAACTGGTAAATTTATTTTATCTTAACTCACGGGTTCATTAATGACTTAGCCAATGATCATTTCATACCTATAGTGATGGGGGGATAGCCATGATGTGCATAATAAGACGATTAAATAGGTGATTATATTCGGGTGAACAATAATAAAATACGAATTTTAGTGGTCGAAGACAACCGGATCAATCAAGCGATTGTTGTTGATGCATTGTCGAAAATGCAATTTATCACTGATATAGCCGAAGACGGTGTAAAAGCATTATCTCTTTTGAAAAAAGCAACAGCTAGTTGTCGTTATCATCTGATTTTAATGGATTGTCATTTACCTGAATTAAATGGCTATGACACTTCGCGAGCAATACGCAATGGCAAAGCAGGAGAGCAACACACCAAGGTGCCTATCATTGCTATGACGGCTAATAATTCCAGTGCAGATAAAGCCAAATGTTTCGCCGCGGGAATGAATGATTTTACTAGTAAACCACTTCAATATAATCAATTAAAAGATAAAATTTATCAGTGTTTATCCCTCAATAAACAGGCGCAAAATTATTCCTCAAAAGGGCGAGAAGTTGGAGGTGGTGTCGGTAATGAAACAACTGAATTTTTGCCAAGTCATGACTGCACTGGTGAAATAGACTCTGTTTTGCAAAAACAGCAGGTGCAATTTGAAAATAATATAAAGGTATGGCACAAAGCGCAATTTATTGAGCGAATAAGCGGTGATCAGCGTCTGGCTACAATACTAATAGACTTGTTCTTGTCAGATGCTCCAGAGTTTATTACCGCGATCCAACAAGCTGTGAAAGCTCAGGATGTGAAAAGTGCATTAATAGCAACTCATCAACTTAAAGGGGCTTGTAAAAATATTTCAGCGCCTCGAGTGGTTATTATTATTGAAGCAATTGAGCTCTGGTTTAAACGAGACATCAGTGATAAATATCCATTATTAATCGATGAGTTGTTGATGGAGAGTCAACAACTTATCACATTACTACAACAAGAAAAGTTGAGTGAATAATTAACTGTAAGGAATGCAATTCAGATGATAAACGCAAACGATTATACCATATTGGCAGTCGATGACGCGCAAGATACTTTAGCGCTTTTGGAGTTTGATTTGTCCAATGAAGGCTTTACCGTGTTGACTGCTACATCGGGTGAATTGGCATTGAATACCATGCAAAAACAAGCTGTTGACTTAGTGTTATTAGATATCTACATGCCAGGTATTTCCGGCTTGTCGACATTAAAAAAAATAAAATTAGAGTCAAAATTTTCTCATATTCCTGTGATCATGCTCTCTGCTTCGGGAGATGAAGACCAAATTGTTACTGCCCTCGAATGCGGAGCGGCTGACTACGCGACTAAACCTTATATTGCTAAAATATTATTAGCGCGTATCAGAACGTCATTGCGTTTAATGAAAAAGAATATTGAACTAGAGTCCATCGCCCGTACCGATTATCTGACTAAACTCGACAACCGCGGCAGTTTTGATGAATTGACAAAAAAAGCGATAAGTCAGGCAAAGCGGAGTCAACAATCCATTGTCTTAGCGATGTTTGATCTTGATCACTTTAAGCGGGTTAATGATGACTTTGGACATCAGGCGGGTGATAAGTCATTAATTGACTTTGCTGAGATTTTACGTGAAAACTTTAGAGATTACGATATTTTAGGACGTATTGGTGGTGAAGAGTTTGCGGTGACTATGCTAAACACCGGCATAGCTGAAGCTTATGATGCCTGTGAGCGATTTCGTCAACGCATTGCAAGTCATCAAGTGACCGTTGAAGCTAACGGTAAAATACAACAGCTGTCTTTTACCGTTAGTATTGGTATAACCAGTGCTAACGGCTCAGCAATGAATTACAAATCCTTAATTGAGCATGCCGATCAAGCATTATACCAAGCAAAACAAACAGGGAGAAATCAGACTTTTCCAGCCATAGGTGTTGATGATTGCAATAAAAAACAAGCAACTCCCTGCATTGATTACACCACAGGGATAGCAAATGTATTGGGTGATGAGGCGCTGTTCAAACAAATTCTCACCATGTTTTGTCAAGATCATGCCAGTGATCAACAAAACATCGAGCAAGCGATAATAGCTAAAGATCATCACAATTTAAAAGAGATTGTTCATAGACTTAAAGGTGTGTCCAGTTCAATAGGGGCGATGCAATTATTTGACTGTACACAACGCCTAGATATCGCCATTGAAGAGAAGCGAACAGAGCGTTATCAAGCTTTATACACGCCTCTTGCAGAGCAATTGCAAGAGGTTCTTAGGGAAATTGCGCAGATATTGAAATCATAGTACTTGGTAGCCCTGATCATTTAGTGGTATTGTAAGTTCGACTTTTCTAACTTGACCATGGGTAAAGGTTAACTTATTTAACAGTTTATATATTATGAAATTTATTGTTTACTTGAACGATGTTCAACCTTACGCATTGAACATAGACCTGATAAAAGTGTAATACGCTAATGGCTAAAGACAGCAATATAATTAAGGTGTTCTCCAGTTATTCGGCTACGTTGCGGCGTTGTGTTAGTCGCTTCGTCCGGCCTCACGATATAGACGATATTGTGCAAGAAACTTTTATAAAAAGTTATCAAGCAGATCTCAAAGAAACAATCGAATACCCTAAAAGTTATATGCTGAAAACGGCAAAAAATTTAGCGCAGAATCACCTTGCCAAATGGGATAATAAGTATAGCGATTCACTTGATAACCTGAGTGAATTCCCCACCTCACTTTCTTCTCTGCCATTTGAACAACAGTATGAAACAAAAGAGCGTTTTTTATTATTTTGCCAGTCAGTAGAGCAATTGTCTGGCTCAGTTCGCAAGTGTTTCATTTTAAAAAAAGTGTATGGTCTAAGCCAAAAAGAAATTGCACAACACTTAGGGTTAAGCCAAAGCACTGTTGAGAAACATGTGGCCAAGGGCTTGTTACTCTCAATGCAATACCTCAAACAAAAAGATCAGCAAGCGAAAAACCTGGATGCAAACCATCAATCCATCAACCTAAAACAAAATACATAAATGTTGTTAAACCCTGAGCAAATATTGTTCTAGGGCAATATACAGTTTGAATGACGCAATGATAAAGTAGTTATCTCATTGCAGTATATATTATGCCTGCCCTTATCGAGCCTTTGTTGATGTCAATGTCTGTTGCGTTGTTATTGTCAATGCGTTTGCTATAGCAATATGTTTTCTGATAGCGTTGATTTTAAAACGCGATTAACCCTGGCGGTCAGGGGTAAATAGATTGACAATATTAGGTTTTTTTGTGATATTTAAGCAATGTTCGCTGTTTCGTTGGCTCAATGCTTTGCGACCAATTTATTCACATAGCATTTTTGATCCAGTTTTCTTATAGCAGCATATTGAAATCAAATTACGTCTAATGGTTTAGAAATAGGTTATTGAAATATATTCATTTTACTTTCATCCATTGTGAACGACTACTTCATCTCAATGAGTAGGCTGATCAAGTCGCATCTTTTCGTGTTGACGGTATTGGCATCTTCTCTCACTATGCCTTTTGATTGTCTAGCAGAGCAATTGTATCTTTTTGATATTCCGGAGCTTCCGGCCGATCAAGCGATTGTTACTTTTGCAAAAGAGATCAATAAAACAATTATTTTTTCATATGACTTAACTAAAAATAAACGAGCAAATCCACTGAAAGGCTATCACAGTATTAACACTGGTCTTTATCGTTTATTAAACCAAAGTGGCATTGTTGCGATTATTGATCAAAAAGGTCAAATCAGTATTCATCCTGCGCAACTCGAAAATCACACTAATCGCAGCAACAACAAAAATGTAAGTGTTATAAAAGATATACAAGTTGATAATGTTAAGCCATTGGCTGATGGCGTTGACCCTGCTGAGTCAGAGACTGAACCAGAAAAAATAGTCATTGTTGGCAGCCGGGTTGCCATCCGTTCATTACAAGACTTACCCGTTGCCGTTGATGTATTAACTGTCGAAGCATTGATCAATACCGGTCACACTGCTCTTCCACGGATGATTCAAACATTAGCTCCCTCCTTTAATTATCCTAGTTCATCTATTAGTGATGGTACTGATTCACTATTACCCGCGACTTTACGCGGATTAGGTCCAGATCAAACGTTAGTACTCATTAATGGCAAGCGACGGCACCAGGCCAGTCTGATCCATATTAATACCTCGGTGGGTCGAGGTACAACAGGTACTGATCTCAGTGCTATCCCGATCAGTGCAATAAAACAAGTTGAGGTGCTTCGCGATGGCGCCGCTGCGCAATATGGCTCAGACGCTATTGCCGGAGTTATTAATATTGTTCTAAAAGATGCCAATAAAGGCGGAATGTTAAGTGTTTCACATGGGCAAAACTATCGCAAAGATGGTGACACCACTGACCTCAGCTTTAATAAAGGTTTTTCATTTGCCGAGCAGGGCTATTTCAACGCCAGTTTTAACTTAAGGCAACATCTATCTACTGATCGCTCAGGTTTACATGGCACTTGCCAGTATAGTGGCTGTCAACCATCAACGCAGTATGAGAATACCTTTGTTACTGACAATCCTCGCGAAATAACAGCGAATAGACAAACCTTTGAAATAGGCGATGCTGACAGCGAGCAAATGATGCTAGCTATCAATGCGGGTTATCAATTTAATAACAGTAAAGTATTTGGCTTTATCACTTATTCACAACGAAATAATGAATCAGCCACCTTTTTTCGAGATAACAGCGCATTGAGTAATATCAAATTAATCGATCAACAGAGCGTATACCCAGACGGTTTTTTACCTAAAATAGTCTCTGATATCGATGATATTTCCTTTAATTTAGCCTATCGCCAAGACCTAGCTGCTAATAAGAGTTATGAAGTTTCATATACTTACGGAAGTAATCGAATTGACTACGTCAATAACAACACCTTAAATGCTTCTTTTGTTAACCAACTCAATAATACCGCAAACTTCACAGCAGAACAGATCAGGCGAGATATTCCTCGTTCAGCTAAGTCGTATGGCTTAGCATTGTCATTGCAAACCTTAAATGTCGACTTTACTCAAGTATTTGAGCATAGTTCATTAGTGATGGGCTTCGAGTGGCGTCGTGATCATTATCAAGTAATAGCGGGCGAAAAATATGCTTATTTTGATTACGACAGTGATAACAATGCGCCTTTATTTGCTCAGGATTATGCTGCTGGAACTCAAGGTTTTCCTGGGATATCGCCTCTTTCAGCGGTAAATGAATTTCGTGATATTAACTCTGTTTATGCAGAATTAGACTTTAACGCCACAGAAAACATTCTGCTTAGCAGTGCATTGCGTTATGATAATTACCAAGATTTTGGTGCCAGTGCCAACTTAAAATTAGCAGCAAATATTGCCATAAATTCGCGCTTGGCTATTCGCGGAGCGCTGAGTACTGGTTTTCGAGCCCCGTCTATGCAACAGCTGTATTTCAATAATATTAGCACGCAGTTTTTACCCAATCCATCAGATGAAAATGCCGATCAAATTGCTGTGCAAGTGGGGACTTTTCGAAACGATAGCAGCCTAGCGAGTAGTATTGGTATTCCTTCACTTAAAGAGGAAAATTCCACCAACCTCAGTTTAGGCACCGTTTATCAACTTGATGATACACTGAATGTGACCCTCGATTACTACGCTATTGATATTGATGATCGCATCGTGATCAGCAATAAATTGGCTACCGGTTTATCACCTGCATTGGATCAAATTCTTCAGCAAGCTGGCGCAGGTGCTGGTCAGTTTTTTCTCAATGGTGCTGACACCCAAACCCGTGGGCTAGACCTTATTGCTTCATGGCAACCTTTGACTTTTCTTGGTGATCTAACCTTAACTTTGGCTGCTAATATTACCGATACAAAGGTGACTGATTTATTTGCGCCACCGGGAAGTAGTTTAAATGATATTACCCCTGATAAGATATTTTCTCGGCAAGATATTTCTATTATTGAGCAATGGCAGCCCGAAGACAGGATTTATTTGGGGGGATCCTATCAACAGGATAATTTTCAACTAAACTTTTCCTTTAACCGATATGGACAATATACTATTTTAGATTTACAACGCCAAACCTATAGCGCTGAGCTACTCACCGATATTCGATTCCAGTACCAATGGTCTAAGCAGCTCTCTTGGTATATTGGTGGAAACAACATTTTTGATATTTATCCAGATAAAAATAACATTGGTAATTCTCGTGGTGCAACTATTGTTGATACACAAGGTGACGTTATCGTCTCTAGTCCCGGTGTTTTTACTTATTCACGGCGCTCTGCGCCTTTTGGTTTTAATGGTGGTTATTATTATGCGGGTATTAATTATCGCTTTTAACTTTAACTTTAACTTTGACTTGCATCTGATTAAAACTCAATATTAGCGTTTAGCGAGGTTAAAGAGTAGTGGGCGGTTGCCAGCGTCAAGAAGTTATATAACACGTTATTCCAATTTGAGTTTAATATCACTGACTGGTACGCAACAACAGGGCAGTATTTCATTGTCGCCAACAAACGCTAAGGGCTCGCCTTGCGGGTAATTGATTTGCCCATTGAGCAGGGTGACTCGACAGGCGCCACAATAACCATCTCGGCAATGATAATGTACCTCAATATCTGCAGATTCGATACATTCAAGTACAGTGCGGTGCGATTCTAGGTAAATAATATCTTGCTCAGCAACCGATACTTTGAATTGTTTGCAGGGTTTTTCTATCTGATTTTGACTAGCCTGATTGATATGTTTAGTCATAACGGTATGGTATCGAAAAAATAAAACAGGCTATTTTCATTAAAAGTGCAGTATTTGAACGATAAAACACTGATTAAATGTATTTTTATAGATCAAAGTCGTCAAAATCATCACTTGATACAGATGAATCGACTTGACCAACTAAGTAACTTGAAATTTCTGTTTCTTGCGGTGCCACCTGCACATTATCGCTAACTAGATAGGCATTTATCCAAGGTAATGGATTGCTTTTTATATCAAATGGCGCATCAAAACCAATAGCACTTAAGCGTTGATTACTAATGTATTCAATATATTGTTTTAATATCGCCGCATTTAAGCCGATCATTGAGCCGTCTTTGAATAAGTAATCTGCCCATTCCTTTTCTTGCTCAACCACATCCATGAATATTTGTTTGCCTTGTTCGCGAAATTCATCGGTAATTTCTTTCATTTCTGGATCATCTCTACCTGACATCCAATTGTTTAATATATGTTGGGTTCCGGTTAAATGCAGGGCTTCGTCGCGGGAAATGAGTTTGATAATTTTTGCATTACCTTCGAGTAATTCACGTTCAGCAAAGGCAAAAGAACAGGCGAAACTAACATAAAATCGTATCGCTTCTAGAGCATTGACTGAGCATATAGCAAGGAATAGACGCTCTTTCAATTTGCGCTTATTGACTTCGATTGACTTGCCATCAACATCGTAAACTCCAGGCCCTTGAGATTGTAACAATTGGGTGGTAATTACTACGTCATCAAAATAATGAGCAATGCTAGACGCTCGTTTTAAAATAGCAGGGTTGACCATGATGTCATCAAAGACTTCGCTGGGATCAGAAAATAAGTTGCGCAAAATGTGGGTATATGAACGCGAGTGAATAGTTTCACTAAATGCCCAAGTTTCAATCCATGTTTCTAACTCTGGTAAGGAAACAATCGGCAATAAAATAGCGTTCATTGATCTTGCCGCAATAGAATCAAGTAAGGTTTGGTATTTTAAATTAGAGATAAAAATATGCTTTTCAGGTTCCGTTAACCCTTGCCAGTCAGCGCGATCTTTAGATACATCAATTTCTTCTGGTCGCCAAAAGAAAGACAATTGTTTTTCAATTAATTTTTCAAAGGCAACGTAACGCTGTTGATCGTAGCGTGCAACATTAACACTGTTTCCCAAAAACATTGGCTCTAGCAACGCATTGTTAGGTATTTGGTTAAACGTAGTGTAAGACATCTGTATCTCCTAGATATATTTAATCTATTATTAGATGCAATATACCGTCACTTAAAAGTAGTTAATTCAATTGTTGCAGCACTTGTGATGTCGATGCTGCAACAGCTGAAGTTTGATTAGTTACTGAGCAATGATGTTAGATCTTACAAGCACCGCCGGCACAATCATCCTCAACCTCAACCTGACTATCATCGGCTCCATCACGCGTATTGTGGTAATACATGGTTTTGATGCCGAGTTTATAGGCAGTTAATATATCTTTTAAAATTTGTTTAACCGGCACTTTTCCGCCTTCAAAACGAGCAGGGTCATAATTAGTATTAGCTGAAATAGTTTGGTCAACAAATTTCTGCATGATACTGACCAATTGCAAATAACCGTCGTTATTAGGAATATTCCAAAGCAATTCATAATTGTCTTTTAAGCGTTTATATTCTGGGACCACTTGCTTTAACACACCATCTTTACTGGCTTTAATACTGATTAAGCCGCGCGGTGGCTCAATGCCATTGGTAGCATTGGAAATTTGTGAAGAGGTCTCGGATGGCATTAATGCCGATACCGTTGAGTTGCGTACGCCGTGCTCTTTAATACTCGCCCGCAAAGATTCCCAATCAAGTTCTAAGGGTTGATTAGTGATGTTATCAATTTCTTTTTTGTAAGTATCTATGGGTAATATACCTTGAGCTAACCTAGTTTCGTTAAACTTAGGGCAGGCGCCTTGCTCAATAGCCAGTTTATTGGAGGCTTTGAGTAAATAATACTGAATCGCTTCAAAGGTTCTGTGGGTTAAATTATTAGCACTGCCGTTGGAGTAAAAAACGTTGTTTTTAGCTAAGTAGTAAGCATAGTTAATTACCCCTATGCCTAAAGTACGTCGTCCCATGGTCGCAGTATGTGCGGCTGGAATAGGGTAGTCTTGATAGTCGAGCAAGCTATCTAGGGCGCGAACGGCTAGATCTGCTATTCCTTCCAATTCATCTAGACTATCAATGGCACCGAGATTAAACGCGGATAAGGTACAAAGAGCAATTTCTCCATTGGCATCATTGACATCTTCCATAGGTTTGGTGGGAAGAGCAATTTCAAGGCACAAGTTACTTTGTCTGATCGGTGCCACACTTGGATCAAACGGCGAATGGGTGTTGCAGTGATCCACATTCTGCAGATAAATACGACCTGTACTGGCCCTTTCTTGGGCAAATAAGGTAAATAACTCGATGGCTTTAATGCGCTTTTTGCGAATGGTTTGATCCGCTTCATAACTGAGATACAGGCGTTCAAATTTGTCTTGGTCTTCAAAAAAGGCATCGTATAAACCGGGTACGTCACTGGGACTAAATAAGGTAATAGATTCGCCTTTAATTAAACGTTGGTACATTAGTTTGTTAAATTGCACACCATAATCAAGGTGGCGCACGCGGTTTTCTTCAACCCCTCTATTATTTTTAAGCACCAGTAAGCTTTCTACTTCTAAGTGCCAAAGAGGGTAGAATAACGTAGCTGCCCCGCCGCGAACACCGCCCTGTGAACAACTTTTAACCGCAGTTTGAAATAATTTATAAAACGGAATACAACCGGTATGAAATGCTTCACCATTGCGGATCGAGCTGCCTAAAGCGCGGATCCGACCAGCATTAATACCAATGCCAGCGCGTTGTGATACGTACTTTACGATGGAACTTGAAGTGGCATTAATAGCGTCGAGGCTATCACCACATTCGATCAACACACAAGAAGAAAACTGCCGTGTTGGCGTGCGTACCCCAGCCATAATAGGGGTGGGTAGTGACAGTTTAAAAGTAGATATCGCGTGGTAAAAACCCTCGACATAATGCAAGCGTTGCGCTTTTGGGTATTTTGCAAATAAACAAGCGGCTACTAATAAATAGAGAAATTGAGCACTTTCATAAATTTCACCAGTGACGCGGTTTTGTACTAAATATTTGCCTTCAAGTTGCTTCACTGCCGCATAACTAAAAGTTAAGTCGCGTTTGTGATCCAAAAAAGCTTCCATTTTTTCAAATTCTTCAAGGCTGTAATCTGCCAGTAAATGCGGATCATATTTACCCGTTTCGACTAAATTCACTACATGTGAATAAAGTTTAGGTGGTTCAAACTGACCGTAGGCTTTTTTTCTTAAGTGAAAGATGGCTAATCGCGCTGACAAATACTGGTAATCGGGGCTGTCTTCAGAGATTAGATCTGCTGCCGACTTAATAATCGTTTCATGAATATCTGCTGTTTTTATGCCGTCGTAAAACTGAATGTGGGATTTTAGTTCAACTTGAGACACCGAGACGTTGTCTAAGCCTTCTGCAGCCCAGGCTATCACTTTGTGAATTTTTTCTAAGTCGATAGGTTCTTTTGAGCCGTTGCGTTTCGTTACAAAAAGATTATTATTCATGAAAGACCTATAAATCGTACATTTATCGATATTTGGTTGTTACACCCCAGTATAATAACAATATTATAATTTTGTCTATTTACTATATCTAGGGGGTAATTTAAAAGCTGATCACAAGATAATGTGGTTTTGCTTGTAATGCAAGTACTAAAAATAAGTTTAGTTTGTTGCTAAATGATTGTTGAAATTTTCGGTTAGTAGTAACTTACTCAGCAAGGCTTTTGCTATTGATGTCGAGCAAAAGGCAATGTTTTTTTTAAGCAATATTGGCTTATTATGACCGGCATTTATTTTTCTGTACTCAGTATATTGCCCAGTGAATTGTATAAAAATTGCTCGCCTTGTCTCGATAATTCATCCTATTCAATAAATCGTTTGTGGCAAATCTATTTACTGTATTTTGCCTATTGTCAAGGCAGTGTTTTTTAAAGTAGCTGGAGTAACTCTGTTGGGCCATAGTGAATTAGATCAGCTTGCCAATCACTGCAGTTGTCGGTCGCCTTAATGTAACCCCAGTGAGCGACAACAGTTGTCATCTTAGCGGCGTTACCAGCCTGAATATCTCGCAAAGCATCACCGACATAATAACACTGTTCAGGGGCGACTTTGATCTGCTGACAAGCAAAAAGCAGTGGCGCTGGGTCCGGTTTGCGTTGTGCTAACGTATCACCACCCACTAGTACTTGACACGATGAAAACTGGGGGAAATTTGGCAATAACAGACGCGTTAGTCCTTCGGGCTTATTGGTTACTACACCCCAAGCAATATTTTGTTGATCTAATTTTGTCAAAAGCTCATCGATGCCGGGGTAAAGCAAGGTGTGTTTAGCAATGTTATCTCGGTAATAATTGAGAAAATCGCCTCGTAATTGCTGATAGTCAAAATCTTTTAATCGCTGTTTGAAACCCAATTGTAATAAACCCAAAGCGCCATCTGAAGCGACAGGTCGATAGTGCTCTTTTGCGATCACTGGCAACTTGTTTTGGGTTAGTACAAAATTTAATGCGGCACCTAAATCGTCAGCAGTGTCTAATAATGTACCATCTAAATCAAACAGTACCGCTTTGTTGTTGGCTATCATGGTTGTGTTCACACCTTTTGACAACAAATAATGTAATTAACATCTAAAGAGGAGATAAGTTTATGAACCTCAGATATCGGGTTGTAATGAATACCGGCAGTGTCAATACAATTGAGATCATTTGCATGTGACCAAGCAATTAATTGTGAGGGACGAATAAAACATTGATGGTCATGGGTGCCATCGGGAACGAGTTTTAGTATTTTTTCTGCGGCGACAATAGCTAACAAATAGGATTTAATGGTTTTGTTTAAAGTGGAAAAAAATACATAACCTCCGGGTTTTACAAGTTGACTACAAGCCTTAACCACTGAAGCAGGATCAGGAACATGCTCTAACATTTCCATGCAAGTGACTGCATCGAAAGTTTGCGGCGTTTCTAATGCTTTTTGTTCAGCGGTGATTTTTTGGTAGTCTATGCTTACCCCACTTTCTAAGGCGTGAAGTCTGGCCACATTGAGGGGCTCATTACCCATATCAATGCCGGTAACCTGGGCGCCCATTTTCGCCATGCTTTCCGCTAAAATACCGCCACCACAGCCAACATCAATGACTTTTTTTTGCCACAAATCTTGGCTGTGTTCAATAATAAATTGCAGACGCAGAGGGTTGATTTGATGTAATGGCTTAAAATCGCCATTTAAGTCCCACCAGTGATTGGCTACTTGTTCAAATTTTGCAATTTCTTCAAGATTTACATTGGCTGATTGAGTCATAGTGTCGCTTTTGATTTTACTTTTTGGCAAAGTGTAAACTAAATCAATCAGTATACCAATATATCCATCAATCTATTGCCAGATTTACCTGCTCGCTACAGCTAAAACCAGCTAAGTATGCGATATCTGCACAAGCCATACCGAGCAACACAGTAAAACGCCATCCAACAATTGTTAAACAAGGCGGTTTAAGACCTAGATATTATCCCTTAGCTAAGTAAATAATTGATTTAGTAACAAGTGCTTAGTAGTACCTTAAGGAAAAGTAAAATAGCACTTGTAATAGATAAAAAAGCAGCGCAAAATGTTCATTGATAAAGCGGTATGGAATAGTAACTTTTTGTGCTAGTATACGCTGTCTTTTAACAATAAAAACGAAAAATTTACATTTAGGGATACCGTCTTTTTATGACAGATCTAGCTAAAAATATTGCAGCAGTCAATATTGAAGATGAGCTTAAAAGCTCCTATTTAGATTACGCGATGAGCGTCATTGTAGGTCGTGCATTACCCGATGTTCGCGATGGTTTGAAACCTGTTCATCGCCGGGTATTATTTGCCATGAATGTACTGGGCAATGACTACAATAAACCCTATAAAAAATCAGCACGTGTGGTTGGCGATGTGATTGGTAAATATCACCCTCATGGTGACACCGCGGTATACGACACCATTGTTCGCATGGCGCAACCTTTTTCACTGCGCTATATGCTGGTTGATGGGCAAGGGAATTTTGGCTCTGTAGATGGTGATTCCGCAGCGGCAATGCGTTATACCGAGATCAGAATGGCTAAAATTGCTCATTCTATTTTGGCTGATCTCGACAAGGAAACAGTCGATTTTGTTCCAAACTACGATGGCACAGAACACATACCTGCAGTTATGCCTACGCGCATACCCAATTTGTTAGTCAATGGTACATCAGGTATTGCTGTCGGTATGGCAACTAATATTCCACCGCATAACCTAACCGAAGTGATCAATGCTTGTTTGGCTCTGATAGACAACAATGACATAACGGTTGATGAAATTTTACAACACATTCCAGGACCTGACTTTCCCACTGCCGGAATTATCAGTGGTCGTGCGGGTATAGAAGAGGCTTACAGAACCGGACGGGGAAAAATCAAAATTCGTGCCCGTGCAGAGATTGAAGTCAATGAAACCTCGGGTAAAGAAACCATAGTGGTTCACGAATTACCTTATCAAGTCAACAAAGCACGACTTATTGAAAAAATGGCTGAGTTAGTCAAAGAAAAGCGCTTAGAAGGTATTTCTGCTTTACGCGATGAATCTGATAAAGATGGCATGCGTATGGTCATAGAAGTTAAACGCGGTGAAGTGGGTGAGGTTGTCCTCAATAACTTGTATAAATTAACCCAAATGCAAGTGTCTTTTGGTTTAAATATGGTGGCCTTGACCAAAGGCCAACCTAAATTATTTAACATCAAAGAAATGTTAGAAGCTTTTGTGTTGCACCGTCGTGAAGTCGTTACTAGACGAACTATCTTTGAATTGAGAAAAGCCCGAGAGCGCGCACATATCTTAGAAGGGTTATCAATCGCTCTAGCTAACATTGACCCCATTATCGAATTAATTAAAAATTCACCTACGCCTGCCGAAGCAAAAGAAGCGTTAACTTCTCAGGGATGGGCATTGGGCAATGTAGCCGACATGTTAAGTGCTGCCGGTAACGATGCCGCCAGACCTGAATGGTTAGAGCCAGAATTTGGCATTAGAGATAATTTATATTATTTAACCATTCAACAAGCACAGGCCATACTCGATCTTCGCCTACATAAATTAACAGGCTTAGAACACGAGAAAATTTTAAGTGAATACAAAGGGTTATTAGAGCTAATTGCTGAATTAATGCATATATTATCTAGCCCTGAGCGGTTGATGGACGTCATTCGTGAAGAGCTAGAAGTGATCCGCGACGACTTTGGTGATCAGCGTCGTACCGAAATCACCAATGCCTCCCATGACTTATCCCTTGAAGATTTAATTTGCGAAGAAGATGTTGTGGTGACCCTTTCTAGTGAAGGTTATGTCAAGTATCAGATTTTGTCAGATTATCAAGCGCAACGTCGGGGTGGTAAAGGTAAAGCCGCGACTAAGATGAAGCAAGAAGACTTTATCGAACGACTATTAGTGGCTAATACCCACGATACTATTTTATGTTTTTCTAATCGCGGTAAATTGTATTGGTTAAAAGTCTATCAATTGCCATTAGCCAGTAGAACCTCGCGTGGTCGACCAATTGTCAACCTGTTACCGCTCGCAGATGATGAAAGGATCACCGCGATATTGCCAGTACGCGAATATCAGGATGACAAGTTTATTATTATGGCTACGGCTTCAGGCACAGTGAAGAAAACGCCATTAACTGCTTACTCGAACCAACGTGCAAACGGTATTATCGCCCTAAATTTACGCGATGACGATACCTTAATAGGTGTTGATATCACCAATGGTGAAAATGACATTATGTTATTTTCGGATGCGGGTAAGGTGGTGCGCTTCAATGAGAAAGTACGCGATAGTGAAACCGGTGAGGTGAAGATCGATGCAGAAACTGGCGAAGAGCTTCATGCGCTGCGTGCGATGGGACGAACCGCCACTGGAGTTCGCGGGATCAAACTTGAGGGCGATCAAAAAGTCGTTTCGCTTATTGTACCCAAAAATGATGGTGCGGTATTGACAATTACCCAAAACGGTTATGGTAAACGCACTGATCTCGCTGAATATCCAGCAAAAAGTCGCGCTACTAAAGGCGTAGTGTCGATCAAAGTCAGTGATCGCAACGGCCCTGTAGTTGGTGCAGTGCAAGTAGAAGAGCTTGACGAAATTATGTTAATTACTGACAACGGTACGCTAGTGCGGACTCGAGTGAATGAAGTTAGCGTTATCGGTCGCAATACCCAAGGTGTTAGGATAATTCGAACCGCAGAAGATGAGCATGTTGTTGCTTTGCAACGCATCGATGAGGTTGAAGAAGACGACATTTTTGTTGATGATGAAAGTCAATCATCGGACGCTGAGCAAGCACTGTCTAAAACAGACAGCGAAGATATCAGTGACAGCGACGGTAATGACAGTCAAGCGGAACAACCATCAGAAGATCAGTGATCTACTGAATACGCAACTGAATATGGGCGGCACAACCGCCCAATTTTTTTTAAATAATTGGCTTTGTTATTTTCATTTTAGTTTTGGTTAGCGACTGATTTAAAAGCAACAAGGCGAGGCTGTGTTTGTCACTACCGCTATATTGACAATTTTCAATCACCTCAGGTTGAAAATTAACCTTAGCCCTGCAGTGGCATTACTGCATAAAATGAGTAGATAATTCATAGCGTCATTTTGTCTGCTTAATTCTAATGAAAGGAAAAAATAATCAAGATGTCTGCCGTATATAATTTCTGTGCTGGTCCCGCCATGTTACCTGTTGAGGTGATGAACAAAGCACAAGCTGAATTTACCAATTGGCAAGGCACGCAATGTTCGGTAATGGAACTAAGTCATCGCAGTGCAGAGTTTATGGCGATGGCTAAACAAGCGGAAATTGATCTGGTCAGTTTACTGTCTATCCCTGAAAATTACCGAGTGTTATTTTGTCATGGCGGCGGACGTGGACAATTTTCAGCGGTGCCGTTGAATCTTTTATCGACCGGTCAGTCGGCTGATTACATTGTTTCTGGATCATGGTCAAAAGCCGCTGCTGCGGAAGCAAAAAATTTTGGTGACATCAATACAGTTGATGTTGTTGAAAAAAATACTGGTGTATCGCGGGTTAAACCCACACAACAATGGCAACTTGATCCGCAGGCAGCCTATGTACATTATTGTCCAAATGAAACCGTTGATGGTATTGAAATATTTGATATTCCTGAAACGGGTAATGTCCCGCTTGTTGCAGATATGTCATCAACTATTTTGTCACGCAAAATAGATGTCAGTAAATTTGGGTTAATTTATGCTGGCGCGCAAAAAAATATTGGCCCCTCTGGACTTACCATTGTTATTATTCGCGAAGATCTTCTGGGCAGGGCGCGTTTAACTACGCCTTGCATTATGAATTATCAAACCCTAGCTGACAATGACTCCATGTATAACACACCGCCTACCTATGCGTGGTATTTGGCCGGTTTAGTATTTAAATGGCTACAACAGCATGGCGGCCTTGAAGTCATTGAACAACGCAATCTGAACAAAGCACAAATGCTTTATCAATATATTGACCAAAGTGATTTTTATCAAAATACCATTGTTGAACAAAATAGAAGTTTGATGAATGTTCCCTTTTGGCTGGCAGACGAGCGCTTTAATGATGCTTTTTTAACAGGTGCTGCACAGCAAAATTTGCTGGCACTTAAAGGTCACCGCTCTGTCGGAGGAATGCGTGCCAGTATATATAACGCGATGCCTTTGTCTGGGGTTAAAGCGTTAATCGCCTTTATGGAATTGTTTGCTCAACAAAATAGTTAGAGTAGTTTAGTGGATTTTATGTCGGGTGCTCGCCCCACAATTAATGATGGAAATTAGATGATAGAAGTTAAAAAAACACTCACATTGGTCACTGCACCAAGTGGAACTGTAGCTGGTGATATTACTGTGCCTGGTGATAAATCATGCTCTCATCGCGCTATTATGTT
Source organism: Thalassotalea sp. (assembly GCA_042091375.1). GTDB lineage: Bacteria > Pseudomonadota > Gammaproteobacteria > Enterobacterales > Alteromonadaceae > JBELHO01. The sequence continues at coordinate 38,012 of JBELHO010000014.1, forward strand.
TGGCTCTTTAGCGCAAGGAAGATCACATATAAGTGGTTTTCTACCGGGTGAAGATTGTTTGGCGACGATGCAAGCGTTTAAAGCCATGGGTGTTGTTATTGATGGGCCTGATGAACACAACAATGTGGTTATTGAGGGCAAAGGCCTACACGGTCTTTCAGCGCCGGAGGCTGCACTTAACGTCGGTAATTCTGGCACCACTATTCGCTTGTTATCGGGTATTTTGGCGGGACAACAGTTTCCATCTACTATGTTCGGTGACAGCTCGTTAAACAAAAGGCCAATGGCCCGAGTGGTAACACCGTTAAAATTGATGGGCGCAAATATTGACTCGGCTGATGATGGTACGCCACCTGTCGCCAGTGAAGGACTAACAGACGGAAAATCATTAACTGCTATCCATTACGATTTACCCATGGCCAGTGCGCAGGTTAAGTCATGTGTATTATTAGCCGGTATGTATGCCAGCGGAACAACATCGGTCACTGAACCGGGTATTACCCGTGATCATACCGAGCGAATGTTAAATGCCTTTGGTTACCCAGTATTGGTTGAACAAACAGCACAAGGCAATAAAATATCCATTGAAGGTGGGCATCAGTTAACTGCTTGTGATATTCAAGTACCGGGTGATATTTCTTCGGCGACATTTTTCATGGTAGCAGGATTGATTGCCAAGCAAGGCCAACTGACTATTCGCAATGTTGGTATGAATCCAACCCGTGTTGGTGCCATTAATATTTTACAAAAAATGCAGGGTGATTTAACGGTAATTAACTCTCGTATGGCTGGTGGTGAGCCCATTGCTGATATTGTGGTTAAATCATCTGAACTCACAGGTATTACAATCGATGCTGCTGATGTGCCCCTTGCAATAGATGAATTTCCCGCAATATTTATTGCCGCATCTTGCGCCAAAGGCACTACGCGTTTGCGCGGTGCTGAAGAATTGCGAGTTAAAGAAAGTGATCGAATTCAGGCTATGGCTGACGGGCTGACTGAGCTTGATATTGAATGTCGTGTTTATGATGATGGTATTGATATCCTTGGTGGACAATTAACATCAGGTACTATTCACAGTCATGACGATCATCGTATCGCCATGTCATTTGCGATCAGTTCATTGCGCAGTACTGGCGCAATTAAGATTTTAGAGTGTGATAATGTGGCGACATCTTTTCCAAATTTTGTCACTTTAGCGAATTATGTTGGTTTATCAGTCCAAGAAGAATAACTGATAACAGTAACAGTTGGTTTAAGGAGCCTTATATGAATCAAAAAATCCCGGTGATCACTATTGACGGGCCAAGTGGTGCCGGCAAAGGGACTGCTGCAAGGTTAGTGGCGGAGCAACTTGGTTGGCAATTGTTAGACAGTGGTGCTATTTATCGTGTATTAGCTGTAGCAACTCAATATCATCAACTACCGGTTGATGATGAAGAAGCATTGATCCCCATTGCTGCCCACTTGGATGTCCAATTTCAAATCAGTGAAAATGGTGAAAGTAAAGTGATCCTTGAAAGCGAAGATGTTACTCACAGCATTCGCTCTGAAGAAATTAGCGCCTTGGCTTCAAAAGTTGCTGCTTTTCCTCGGGTGAGGGAAGCGCTGTTGCGTCGTCAACGCGCCTTTAAGGTTTATCCTGGGTTGGTCGCTGATGGTCGGGATATGGGGACCGTGGTCTTTAATGATGCTCCAGTGAAAGTGTTTTTAACGGCCAGTGCTGAAGAGCGCGCTGAACGCAGATATAATCAGTTGAAACAAAAGGGCTTTGATGTTAAAATCGGGCGCCTTTTGGATGACATACGTCAAAGAGACGAGCGAGATCAGAATAGAAAAGTTGCTCCGCTTATGCCAGCAGAAGATGCATTAGTTCTTGATTCTACTGACTATTCTATAGATGAAGTGGTGAGTAAAATCCTGTCGTTTGCCAATGGTAAATTGACGCAATAAGCGATTTGTTAGTGATTAACATTTCAAACATAACAACCTAAAGTAAGGATGCCTTAGGTATTATTAACAACCCCATGATACATGTACGTTGATTGGAATAAAACTCTGAGTTCATATAAACATTATGACTGAAAATTTTGCACAACTTTTTGAAGAAAGTTTAAAAGAAATCGAAACACGTCCAGGTTCTATTATCAAAGGAACCGTGGTTGCCATCACTAAAGACAATGTCTTAGTAGACGCTGGTTTAAAATCTGAAAGTGTTATCTCTATTGACCAATTTAAGAATACTTCAGGCGAAGTAGATATTAACGTTGGCGACGAAATCGATGTTGCACTTGATGCCACGGATGATGGTTTCGGTGAAACAATACTCTCTCGTGAAAAAGCAAAACGTCATGAAGCATGGCAAGTGCTTGAAAAGGCATACGAAGAAAAAGAAACTGTTGTCGGTGTTATCAACGGCAAAGTCAAAGGTGGTTTTACCGTTGAAGTTAGCAATATTCGCGCTTTCTTACCGGGTTCTTTAGTTGATGTCCGCCCAGTACGCGACACAGCTCACCTTGAAGGTAAAGATTTAGAATTTAAAGTGATCAAGCTCGATCAAAAACGCAACAATGTCGTGGTATCTCGTCGTGCTGTTATCGAATCAGAAAGCAGCGTAGAGCGTGACGAATTGTTAGAATCACTAGCTGAAGGCATTGAAGTTAAAGGTATCGTTAAAAACTTAACTGATTACGGTGCGTTTGTCGATTTAGGCGGTATTGATGGCTTATTACACATTACTGATATGGCTTGGAAGCGCGTTAAGCACCCAAGTGAAATTGTCAATGTTGGTGATGAGATCCAAGTTAAAGTATTGAAGTTTGACCGAGAACGCACGCGTGTGTCGCTTGGTATGAAGCAGTTAGGTGAAGATCCATGGGTAGCGATCGCCAAGCGTTATCCGGAAGGTGCTAAGCTTTCTGGTCGCGTTACCAATCTTACCGACTACGGTTGTTTTGTTGAGATCCAAGAAGGCGTAGAAGGTCTTGTTCACGTATCTGAAATGGATTGGACTAACAAGAATATTCACCCATCTAAAGTTGTTAACTTGGGTGATACAGTAGAAGTGATGGTATTGGAAATTGACGAAGAACGTCGTCGTATTTCACTTGGACTTAAGCAGTGTATCCCGAATCCATGGGAAGAGTTTGCCAAGAACTTTAACAAAGGCGACAAAGTCTCAGGTAAGATCAAATCTATTACTGATTTTGGTATCTTTATTGGCCTTGAAGGTGGTATTGATGGCTTGGTTCACTTATCTGATATTTCATGGGCCGGTGGTGAAGAAGCCGTTCGTGAATACAAGAAAGGCGATGAAATTTCAGCTGTCGTATTACAAGTTGACCCAGAGCGTGAGCGCATTTCTTTAGGTGTTAAACAAACTGAAGATGATCCGTTTAATCAATATCTTGCAGATAACAAAAAAGGTGCTATTGTTACAGGTAAGGTTGTTGAAGTTGACGCCAAAGGTGCTAAAGTTGAATTAGTAGATGGCGTAGAAGGTTACTTACGCGTTTCTGATATTTCACGTGATCGCATTGAAGATGCGTCTACCGAATTATCAGTAGGTGATAGTGTTGAAACTAAGTTTATGGGCGTTGATCGCAAGAATCGCACTATTAGTTTATCTATCAAAGCGAAAGACCAAGCCGATGAGCGCGAAGCAATGGATAACTTGAACCAAGAAGAAGAAACTGGTTTAAGTGCTATGGCTGCAGCCTTCAAAAACGCTAAAAATTAATTTTAGCCGGTCGATGAATAAGGCTTTAATCACAAAGCCTTATTCTTTTTAAAACTTGTTTGTGTGCAGATATATGTAATTTGGAGGTCTAATGACAAAGTCAGAACTCATTGAGAGATTAGCAGAAAAACTAAGTCATCTACCTGTTAAAGATGTTGAATTAGCTGTTAAAGAAATCCTTGAAATGATGGCGCAAACCTTATCTAAAGGTGAACGCATAGAAATCAGAGGTTTTGGTAGTTTCTCTTTACATTACCGAGCTCCTCGCCTAGGTAGGAACCCTAAAACTGGTGAATCTGTTAATTTAACTGGTAAATATGTTCCACATTTTAAACCCGGCAAAGAGTTACGCGAACGAGTTAATATGTCGGTTGGGTAACAAAAAATTAAATTGCAAACGGCATGCTATAGCATGCCGTTTTTTTTTGCCTTATAATTAACCGGTAAAGTGTTGTGATGATGTGGAGTTATCATTTTTGAAAATTTATCTTTCCTTATTTTTGATGATCTTATTATTGGTGGTCGCGTTTGTTTTTGGTAGTCAGAATAGTGACACCATCACACTTAACTATTTAATCGCCCAAACCGAAATGACCATTGCTCACGCAGTCAGTGTATTCACCTTAATTGGCTTTTTTATGGGTATTTTATTTTCGATACTATGGCGCCTGATCAGGGCGCTTAAGGCGAAAAATGTTGGTTAGTGCTAGGTCAGCGTTGATAGAGTTCATATGTTAGAACTGTTGTTTTTATTACTTCCTATTGCTTGGGGCCACGCTTGGTTCATGGGGCGTAATAGTAATAGGCAAAATGATCACAATGCCAAACAAGACTTATCGATAAAGTACTCGAAAGGGCTAAACTATTTACTTTCCAACCAGCAAGACAAGGCCATTGAACACCTTTTAGAAACACTAGAAGTTGAAGATGACAGTGTTGAAGCGCATTTTGCCATGGCTAACTTGTTTAGGCGGCGTGGTGAATTAGATCGCGCTCTTAAGATCCACGAACACTTAGTGAGACAAAAGCACTTAACCTCAACAGCCAAACAACAGGCTGTGTTTGAGTTAGGTAAAGATTTTATCAGTGCAGGACTCTATGATCGCGCTGAAACAATGTTTCAAAAGCTAGCCAAATCGAAAGATTATGGGGTTAAATCATTGGTTTTTTTAATGCAAATTTACCAATTGACCAAAGATTGGCATCATGGCATAGCCCTACAAAAAACCATAGTTAAAACTAAAGACAAGCAGTTATTACACAGTTTAGCTAATTTTTATTGTGAATTAGCTACCATAGCCCTTGCGAAAGATAAGTTTATTGAAGTCATCGAGTTATTGGAAAATGCCTTAAAATATGATGCCAACTCATGTCGAGCAAATTGGTTAATGGCGAAAATTTACGAAAATCATCAACAATATGATCAAGCCTGCAAATGCTATCGAGACATATATAACCAAGATCAAGAGTTTTTTCCTGATGTGATCGATAAAATGGAGTTTTGCTATCTACAACTCAATCAACAAGAGCAGTTTTACCAGTACATAAAGAAAGTCTATGACGAAACGGCTGGCAGTAGTGCGTTAATCAAATATTTAGCTTATCTTGAAAAAAATCACGATTTGGCAACCGCGCAAAAGTTTATGTTGTTGGCGTTGAAAAGACGGCCAACTATCAAGGGATTTAAGCATTTTATCAAGATGCAAATGATTGAAGATAAGGGCCAAGCAACTACTGAAAACCTCGAGATGATCAAAGAGCTGGTTTCAGCTTACCTCAATGTCAAACACAGGTATAATTGTCGTACCTGTGGCTTCAATAGCAGTAAGCATTACTGGTCTTGCCCCTCGTGTCACGATTGGGAGCAAATGAAGCCTGTGCGTGGCTTAGAAGGTGAATGAGCACAGCGCTTATTTGCACGAGTTGAAACAACACATTAACTATAATTACTTACTTAAAAGGATATAACATGTCAGATCCGAAAGTGATCGTCGCATTAGATTTTGACGATCAAGCGCAAGCACTCGCTTTTGTTGATAAAATTAACCCCAGTGATTGCCGTTTAAAAGTAGGCAAAGAGATGTTTACTTATTTTGGGCCTGACTTTGTTAAGCTTCTGGTTCAACGAGGATTTGATGTTTTTCTTGATTTAAAATTTCATGATATACCCAATACAGTCGCTAAAGCTGTCACTGCTGCTGCTCATTTGGGAGTGTGGATGGTCAATGTTCACGCATCGGGAGGATTGAAAATGATGGTTAAAGCAAAACAAGCTTTACTTCCTTTCGCTGATGATGCGCCATTATTGATTGCGGTGACTGTGTTAACCAGCATGGAACAAGAGGACTTATCAGATTTAGCTATTGCCAAATCACCGGCAGAACAAGTACTGCATTTGGCCAAGTTGTCTCACCAAGCCGGTCTCGACGGCGTAGTGTGCTCTGCGCAAGAAGCGAAGCGCTTAAAACAAGCTATTGGTGCAGATTTTAGCTTAGTGACCCCAGGCATTCGACCTAGCGGTAGTCAAGCCAATGATCAAAAAAGGGTAATGACTCCGCGTGATGCAGTTGCAATGGGTGCTGATTATTTAGTGATAGGAAGACCGATCACTCAAGCAGCAGATCCCACCGCAGTATTAACAGAAATTAACCGCTCACTATCGGCTTAAGCCAATAATTTTTTTGCGTTTTATTAAACAAATCGGCGTCGATTAATTGTTACCTGTAAATAACAGCCATCGTTATAATGTGCATTGATGGCTGTTGGCATCCATCGTTTACGGTGCGGCAATATTTATTGTTGTTCAGCTAAGACATCTAGATTGTGCTGTTTTAACAGGCCATTTAACTTGATCAAAGGCAAGCCAATTAAACTGTTTGGATCATCACCTTCAAGTTTGTGAAATAAACAAATACCCAGCCCCTCACTCTTAAAACTGCCGGCACATTGATAGGGTTGCTCTGCGTGTAAGTAATTTCGAATTTCAGCGCTTGTTAGCTGTTTAAAATGCACGTTAAAGGGCTCTACTAATGAGATAACTTTAGCCGTTTTGCTATCGTAGACACAAAGGCCAGTGTAAAAGGTAATGCATTGACCACTAAATGAACTCAGTTGTGCAAAGGCGTTATCGAAATTATGCGGTTTACCCAGAATCTGATCGTTAAAGTAGGCGACTTGATCAGAGCCTATTATTAACGCATCACTGTATTGACTGGCAACTTTTTTAGCTTTAGCAATAGCTAATCGCTCGACTAATGCCTGCGGTGATTCATTAACAGATGGGGTCTCATCAACGTCTGGTTTAGCACAAACAAAGGACAGATTAAATTTTTTCAATAGCGCTTGTCGAAAAATAGAGGTGGAAGCTAAAACCAATGTTCTCATTTATTTTACTTAAATTTTAATGGTGTGATGACAATATGCCCAGTATATTCTAATTTTAATCAATTTTAACTAATTTTCTTTGACACTGAGCCTCAACGGCTTTATCATGCGCGCCTTATGCAAAATCTTAAGCTTCCGTTTACTTTAGATCCCAAAAGAAGCGCTCAACGTCGTTTAGAGTGTGAAGGGTACTATCATGTGTCGGGAATGAACAGATTGCTTGCTGAATGCGAAAGCTGCAGTGAGCAAATACATGTTAATGTAAAATTTGATGTGGATGAACAAGGTTTGGTAGTAATATCAGGCAATGCATCGGCAACCGTTTCTTTAACATGTCAGCGATGCACTGATATTTTTGACTTAGCATTGGCGACTGACTTTTGTTTTAGCCCAGTGAAAAATGATCAAGCTGCTGAAAATTTGCCATCATATTATGATGCAATAGAATTAGATGAAAATGGTGAAGTTAACTTACTAGCATTAGTGGAAGATGAGATTATTCTCGCAATTCCATTAATACCTAGGCACAAGCCTGAAGATTGTCGGTCACCAGCTGACAGTGTCTGGGGGGAATTGCCTGAACAACTAGATAAGCCCAATCCATTCGATATATTAAACAAACTTAAGTAATTAACCGACTTTAGGAGTAAGGCAATGGCAGTTCAAAAGAGCAAGAAGTCTCGTTCAAGACGTGGCATGCGCCGTTCACATGACGCATTAACCACAGAAAATTTATCAGTAGATCCAGTATCTGGTGAAACACATCGTCGTCATCACGTGACTGCTGATGGTTTTTACAAAGGTGTTAAAGTAATCGCTAATTAAGCTATTACTTACTAAAACATTTTGACTGATCTAACCATAGCGTTAGATGTTATGGGGGGCGATAAAGGGCCCCTTGTAACCATGCCTGCGGCAATTATGGCAGTAAATAATATGCCATCACTTCACCTCATCCTATGTGGTGATGAAGTAACTATTTCAAATTATTTAACACAACAGAAATTATCTAACCACCCGCGTTTATCTATATTACCTACCTCAGAAGTTGTTACTATGCATGAAAAGCCTAGTACCGCTTTGCGCAGTAAAAAAAATTCCTCAATGCGAAAAGCGTTGGATTTAGTTAAACAACAAACCGCTCAAGCCTGTGTTAGTGCCGGTAATACCGGAGCATTATTTGCCACCGCGCATTATGTATTAAAAACCTTAGTTGGCGTTGAACGGCCGGCTTTAATTTCCTCTTTGCCTACCCACGATGAAAACAAACATGTGTTTATGCTAGATTTAGGCGCTAATGTATTTTGTGACGCTAATATTCTTTATCAGTTTGGGATCATGGGTTCGGTCATGGCAGAGCAAGTCGATAATATTGGCAAACCCAGAGTTGCTTTATTGAACATGGGTGAAGAAGATATTAAAGGCAGCGATCACATTAAACTCGCCGCGACTAAGTTGGCAGCGCACAGTGGTATTAATTATATTGGTTTTGTCGAAGGCAACGATATTTTTTCAAATAAGGCCGATGTGATTGTCTGTGATGGCTTTGTTGGCAATGTGGCACTGAAAACATGTGAAGGTGTTGCCCATTTAGTGTATCAACGATTACATCAAATCTTATCAACGCACTTTTTTGCGCGAATTCTCGGCAAATTACTCCGTCCAACATTAAAAAAATTGTTTAAACCTCTGAACCCCGACCAGTATAACGGTGCAAGTTTGATAGGATTACGCGGTATTGTCGTCAAAAGTCATGGCAACGCTGGTGTTAACGCCTTTTATAATGCTATTTGTGAAGCGGTGAAAGAAGTTGAACGGCAAGTGCCATTAAAAATTAAAGATAAAGTTGAACAAGGACTTATTGACCCTATGACTAGCTACCATAGTTAACAGTGGCGACAGCCACAATGATTGTGGTCATTCTCGTTAAGCTAGCAAGCAATCAAAGTTCTATTTAATTCTGCACAGGTAATAAAATGAAAAATAAGTTAGCGTTTATATTCCCAGGGCAAGGCTCACAGGCCTTGGGTATGCTTAAAGATTTTAGTGAAAATCAAATTGTTCGTGATACATTTTCACAAGCCTCTCAAGCTCTGGGTTATGACCTATGGCAATTGATCAGTGAAGGGCCTGTTGAACAACTCAATCAAACCCAGTGTACTCAACCAGCGTTATTAACCGCAAGTGTCGCTATGTGGCGTTTATGGCGCGATAGCGCCAGTTGTCTACCAGCTGTTTTAGCTGGTCATAGTCTAGGTGAGTATTCAGCTTTAGTTTGTGCCGAAGTACTCAGCTTAACAGATGCGGTGAAACTGGTGGAGCAACGCGGCCAATTTATGCAAGCTAGTGTACCGCAGGGCACTGGAGCTATGTCGGCAGTGATTGGTTTAGCTGATCAAGAGATCATTACAGCTTGTCAACAAGCCGCCCAGCAACAGGTTGTGTCTGCGGTTAATTTTAACTCACCCGGACAAGTGGTTATCGCTGGTAATGTCGAAGCGGTCGAGCGTGCCGGTGTGTTGTGTAAGGAAGCCGGGGCTAAACGAGTTTTACCCCTGCCAGTGAGCGTACCATCTCATTGCGCATTAATGGAGGGGGCGGCACAGCAACTGGCAACTGAACTTGAAAAAATCACCTTCAACACGCCTATTATTCCCGTAATAAATAATGTCGATGTAGCGATTGAAAGTGATCAATTACGCATTAAGCAGGCGTTAGTTAAGCAGTTGTACAGTCCGGTGCGTTGGACAGAGACCATGGCCCATTTATCGCAACAGCAAATCAATGTCGTTGTCGAAGCAGGACCTGGTAAAGTATTACAAGGTTTATTAAAGCGCATTGATAAAACAATAAGCTGTGTTTCCCTTAATGACCAAGTGTCATTAATTAAAGTAAAAGAATTAATCAATTAGGAAATAATCATGTTTTCATTAGAAAATAAAGTGGTTTTAGTCACCGGCGCTAGTCGCGGTATTGGCAAAGCAATTGCCACACAATTACAAGCATTAGGGGCAACGGTCATTGGTTCAGCCACTTCCGAGCATGGCGCCGAAAAAATTACTGAGTATTTAGCCCAAGGCGAAGTCAAGGGGCGAGGGTGCGTATTAAATGTAACTGATGCTCAATCCATCAGCTCAATGTTTGAGATGATAAAAAAAGACCATGGTGCGATTGATATTTTAATCAACAATGCTGGCATTACTCGCGATAATCTATTTATGCGTATGAAAGCTGATGAGTGGCAAGATATTATCGATACCAATCTGTCTTCAGTATTTAAAATCAGTAAAGAAGTGATCCGTTCGATGATGAAAAAACGCAACGGGCGTATCATTAATATCGGTTCAGTGGTTGGTACTATGGGCAATGCTGGTCAAGTTAACTATGCAACAGCCAAAGCCGGCTTGATTGGCTTTACTAAATCCCTTGCTCGAGAAGTTGCTTCACGAGGTATAACGGTGAACACGGTTTCGCCGGGATTTATTGATACTGACATGACACAGACCTTAACTGATGAGCAAAAACAAGCGATTTTCGCCCAAGTGCCAGCCAATAGATTAGGCAAGCCGGAAGAAATAGCCAATGCTGTGGCTTTCTTAGCTTCAGACAGCGCAGCTTATATCACCGGTGAAACTTTACATGTTAATGGCGGCATGTATATGGTGTAATTAGCTGTTGAAATTATTGGTCAAAGTTATATATTAACCATGCATAATAATGATCGCAAAGGTAAGACCAGTTAAAAAGCAAAATTAGATGCTTGCATGGTAAGCTCTAGACGAATACACTACACACAATTTTGAAAAAATGTATTTTTAGTTGAAGGAAAAAAAATGAGTACTATCGAAGAACGCGTTAAAAAAATTACTATTGAGCAGTTAGGTGTAAGCGAAGAAGAAGTTAAAACGGAAGCTTCTTTTGTTGATGATTTAGGTGCAGATTCTTTAGATACTGTAGAACTAGTAATGGCGTTGGAAGAAGAATTTGATACTGAAATTCCTGATGAAGAAGCTGAAAAAATTACTACTGTTCAAGCAGCTATCGATTACGTTACTGCTAATCAGTAATTGTAGTTCAAGGTTAATGATAAAACAGGCGATATAATATTACTCGCCTGTTTTTGCTTTTATTATCTGTTAAAAGTATCTTCATTCAGTTCGTCATAATTCTATAATTTTTAAACAATTTTTGGAGGCAGCCCTCCTATGCGTCGCGTTGTAATTTCTGGACTTGGCATGGTTTCTCCATTGGGAAACGATGCACATACTACTTGGCAAAATTTAATTTTAGGCCAGAGTGGTATTAACCTCATCGACCATTTTGATGTCAGTACTTTTCCTACTAAATTTGCAGGTTTAGTTAAAAACTTTGATGGCCCATCAGCAGGCATATCCCATAAAGACAGCAAAAAAATGGATCTTTTTATTCAATACGGATTAGCTGCAGGCTTGCAAGCATTTGCACAGTCGGGTCTTGAAGTGACAGAGGAAAATGCCGATCGCATTGGTGTTGCCGTTGGTTCAGGCATCGGCGGTTTAAGCTTAATTGAGGAAAACCATCGAAAATTTTTAAATGCAGGGGTGCGCAAGTTGTCACCTTTTTTCTGCCCATCAACCATTTTAAATATGGCGGCAGGGCATTTATCAATTAAATTGGGTTTGCGTGGTCCTAATATAGCAATAGTGACTGCTTGCACCAGTGGGGTTCACAATATTGGTCATGCGGCACGAATGATCGCCTATGGCGATGCTGATGCCATGTTAGCTGGCGGCACCGAAAAAGCCTCAACGGAACTTGGCATTGGCGGATTTTGCGCTGCACGTGCACTTTCTACCCGCAATGATGATCCGCAAAGTGCCAGCCGTCCTTGGGACAAAGATCGCGATGGTTTTGTGTTGGGCGATGGTGCTGGTGTTGTGGTGTTGGAAGAGTATGAGCACGCAAAAGCCCGTGGCGCGACTATCTACGCAGAGCTAGTTGGTTTTGGTATGAGTGGTGACGCTTATCACATGACCTCACCACCACCCGATGGTGCTGGTGCTGCTAGAGCTATGCAAAATGCATTAAATGATGCCGGTGTTAATAGCGATGCTATCGATTATATCAATGCTCATGGCACTTCTACCCAAGCTGGTGATATTGCTGAAACCAACGCGGTCAAATCAGTATTTGCTGAGCATGCCCAGCAGGTAATGGTAGGTTCAACTAAATCAATGACAGGTCACTTATTAGGTGCTGCTGGTGCAATTGAGTCAATTTTTACCATTCAGTCTTTACACCACGGCGTTGTTCCTCCAACCATAAATTTAGACAATCCTGATCAAGGTTGTGATCTCGACTATATTGCTGGTGATGCGCGTGATGTACAACATCAGTTTGCTTTGTGTAATTCATTTGGTTTTGGCGGCACTAATGGATCCTTGTTGTTCAAAAAGATATAGCAATAAAACATCCAAATAGCTTGAAACTGTTTTAATAAGCCTGAATACTAGCCATGTATTCAGGCTTTTTTGATTGACTTTGATCGGAACAGTCATTCTCTTTATGGTTAAATAACTCGGTTTATGCTTTTTTATTCTGTTAATGGACAACACGAGAAAAACATTTCAATCGCTAATCGCGCTTTTAATTACGGTGATGGCGTATTTACAACGGCTAAAATTACTGCTGGTAGCGTTGAGTTTTTAACTGAGCATATGCAAAGATTGACTGGTTCATGTCAATTATTATCAATTGACTTTGAACAAGCCAGTGAGGTAACACAGCAAGTTATTGAGGTTGCCAAGTCATATCAAGAGGCGGTACTTAAAATTGTTGTCTGTGCAGGTCAGGGAGGGAGAGGCTATGTAAGAGCACAGGGCACTGACGTAATTATCAGTATCTATGATCCACCAAGGCATTATGACCTATGGCAACGTCATGGCATTTCGCTAGGCAAGTCTTCTATTCAACTGGGCCTTAACCCATTGTTAAAAGGGTTAAAACACCTTAACCGTTTAGAACAAGTATTAGTGAAAGCCGAATTAGCGCAAGGCACTGAAGATGATGTCGTAGTGACTAACATCAAGGATCAAGTGATCGAGGCAAGCGCTGCTAATCTGTTCTGGCAGCTCGATGATAAGTTGTTTACTGCCGATTTAACACAATCAGGGATCTTGGGTATTGCTCGACAACAAGTGCTCACTTTACGGCCTGATATTAAGGTGGTCTCTGCTGATATTGCGATACTTGAACAAGCCACTGCCATGTTTATCTGTAACGCTATTATGGGCATTGTGCCGGTTAAGCGCTATCTGGGCCGAGAATTAGATATAAGTGCAGTACAATCCATACAGACAGTTTATAACCAAGCGCGTGAGAGGTCTTGTGAGTCGTCTTAATTATTTTTTCAAAAAAACTTTGCTTTTAATTGTACTGCCTATTTTAGTTATTTTTATGACAGTTGTTGCGGGCAATTACTACTTTATCAATCAAACTAGCCAATTAACTAGTCCGTTGTTGATCACCATAAAACCGGGCACATCGTTTAATCAATTTTCTCGACAATTAGTCGACCAAGGGGTAATTGAACAGCGCTTTTGGCTGAGGAACTTTGTGCGTTTACATGCAGAATATGGAAAAATCAGGGCAGGTAGCTATCAGCTCACTGCCGAGATGACCTTAAAACAAATATTACAACAAGTAACCACAGGTCAAGAGCATCAATTTACGGTGACTTTTGTTGAAGGCTCTACCTTAAAGGAATGGGTTGAGCAATTAAATGCTCACCCTAATATCAGCCACTCCTTTACTGACACTCAAGCTGAGTTGTGGTACCAGACTATAGCAGCTGAGTTAGGGTTAGCTATTAAACATCCAGAGGGGCTCTTTTTCCCTGACACTTATGCCTTTGTTAATCAAACAACTGACATTGATATTTTTCGCCGAGCCTACCAAAAAATGCAATTAGAGCTCAATAGCGCTTGGACTAAACGAGCTGAGAACTTACCTTACACCTCGCCTTATCAGGGATTGATCATGGCATCGATCATTGAAAAAGAGAGTGGTCAATTTTCAGAGCATCAAATTATTTCCTCGGTGTTTGTTAATCGCCTTGACAAGAAAATGCGTTTACAAACTGATCCGACGGTGATCTATGGTCTAGGTGAGCGCTATCATGGCGATATTACTCGACAACACTTAAGAGAAAAAACGCCTTATAACACTTATCGAATTAATGGTTTACCACCAACGCCTATCGCCATGGCGGGTAAATCAGCATTAATTGCCGCTTTTAATCCTGCGCAAACTGATTTTTATTACTTTGTCAGTAATGGCCAAGGTAAACATATTTTTTCTCGTACTTTGGCTGAGCACAATAAAGCGGTTGTTACCTATCAGCTGCCTTAATGCTTTCGGTTAATAAAGTATACTTGTCATTGTAATAGTCAATTACCATGGTTACTTTTAGCATTCTTGTCGAAGAATAGCAGAATAGCAGAATAGCAGAATAGAAGCAGAATAGAAGCAGAATACTCAGCAAATACCCTGTTGAAAAGCTAAGGACAAATCAAAATGGATGCTGTTATAGGTTTTAGAAGAGCAATACCGGAAGATTTAAATTTTTTGCTTGAGTTGCGCATTGCCTCTATGCATCAACACCTTGTTAACGCAGGAATTGTGATGACTGAGCAACAGCACAGAATGAGAGTAAACGAATTTTACCACCAGTCACAGCTTATTTTAAAGAACCGACACCCTATAGGCTTGATCAAACTGGCGAGTTTAACTGAAAGTTTGCATATACGACAATTTCAAATTCTGCCTAAATTTCAGGGGGTAGGTATAGGGTCAATGGTACTCGATCTAGTTAAGAAAAAGGCCTTAGCGGTAGACTTGCCTATTACCCTCAATGTGCTTTTAACAAATCCAGCGAAGCAATTATACCAGCGCAATGGCTTTGTAAGTGAAGATTACAATGAAATTGAATGCAAAATGATCTGGCATAAAAAAACGGCTAAAAAGAATGTTTAGCCGTTATGTTGTTGCAATAGTCTATTTATCTTATTGATGTGCTTTGCGATAGTTTTCACACAGCTCTATGTCGTCACACTCACCGTACAAATATAAACTGTGGTTGGTTAGTTTTAAATTGTGAGAATTAGCAATATCAATTTGCCTTTGCTCAATCACATCGTCTTCAAACTCTACAACTTTACCACACTTTAAACACACTAAGTGGTCGTGATGTTTTTTGTGGCTCAATTCAAAAACAGACTTACCGCCTTCAAAGTGATGTCTGGAAACTATACCGGCATCATCAAACTGATTTAAAACTCGGTAAACAGTGGCAAGGCCAATTTCTTCATTGTGCTCGAGTAATATTTTATAGACATCTTCTGCACTAATGTGTTGATTGTTTGGATCTTGTAAAATAGCTAATATTTTCATTCTAGGCAGAGTGACTTTTAATCCAGCTCTTTTTAGCTCTTCGTTTTGTTCTGCCATACAAGTTCTACTCTATGTTAAATAAATATAAGGAAATTATAGGGGGTAATTAAACGTGTTAACAGTGTTATTTGCAAATGTTTTTAACTTTTTATGTTTGAACACAATAAAACTCAAGCAAGCAATGTGACTTAAACACTCAAAAAAAACCTGCATTGCGCAGGTTTTTTTGGGTGTTTAAGTCACATTGGGTGAACAGCTTAATCAGCTAATTCTGCCAAACACATTTCTTGGTAAATTTGTTTAACCCATTTATCAACACGCTCTTCAGTTAACTCGGGTTGACGGTCTTCATCAACACACAAACCGATAAAAGTATTGTCGTCAAGTAATGCTTTTGATGCTTCAAATTCGTAGCCTTCATTAGGCCATGCACCGATCATAATAGCTCCTTTCGACTCAACAATATCGCGAAGCGGTTCCATTGCATCACAAAAATATTCCGAGTAGTCTTCTTGATCGCCTAAGCCAAATATAGCGACAAGTTTGTCATTAAAATCAATTTCTTCTAATTCAGGTAAGAAATCATCCCAATCACATTGATTTTCACCATAATACCAAGTTGGAATACCCAAGATAATCATATCAAACTCAGCGATTTCTTCTTTAGTACTTTTAGCAATGTCTTTCACATTGACTAATTGCTTGCCTAATTTCTTTTGGATCGTTTTACTGATCGCTTCGGTATTACCTGTATCACTGCCGAAAAATAAACCTACAATTGCCATTAAATTTTCACCTTCTATTTACTGCTTTAATTGTTTGTTGCTGCTAATGCTTGAATTAATAAAGACTCGATCAATTCACCGCGACTGTTACCTGAAGCTTTTGCTAATTCGTCTAATTTTTCAATCAAGTCACTGTGCATTTTAAACTCGACGCGTTTGAGACCATTGTGTTTATCGCGTTTTACTTGATTGCGTTTGTTAATTTTTACCTGAACACTTCGTGAATTAGGATTGGTTTTAGGCCGCCCTGGCCTTTTTTCATCACTAAATAAGTCGATGGTAGTTAAATCTGCTACTTGTTTTGCCATGGGCTTATCCTACACCTTGATTTTCCCAGATAAACTGGATAACACCTTTGGCAACAAAACCAGCACAACCAAGAAATAATACAAAGTAAACAACGTACTGCCCAGTTTTAGGCACGTCATTTTTGTTCATAATGTCATGAATAGACAAACCAATAAAAATAAAAATAACAATAAAAAATAGATTCAGACCTATGGTCTCAATCAATGCAAAATGTTCTGCAAGCATAATTTACCCTAAAAATTCGAGGCCATATCATAGCACAGCAGTGCGCTTAAACCCACCGTTTTTGATGGATTTTATCGCTAATACCGTTAAATTTTGCCACAGTGTATAGCTAGATCAAGACAGCGAAATTTATCAATTGTACGACTCTTTAAACCAAACAGATCAAATGATAACAGTTTTACTTGGCGAGAAAGTCGCGCACAATTTTGTTGAAGATAGTGGGTTTTTCTGCGTGTAACCAATGGCCTGCCTGTTGGATGATTTTTGCCGTGCTCAACGGAAATAATTGTTTGATCGTGGCACGGTGCTCCGCCAATATATAATCTGACTTTCCACCTTTAATAAATAGCGTTTCACCGTTAAAGCGTTTATCTGTAACCAAGCCTTTGATGATTTGTGGATAAGCAGCAGAGATATTTTGTAGATTGCACTTAAAGCTGAATTTATCGTGTTTTTTCACTAAATTGCGCAACAAAAATTGTCGTGTAGACAGGTCACTGACATAGCTCGACAAGGCTATATCAATAGCACTTCTCTGATCGAGTTCAGTAAAATTCAAAGATAACAAACCAGCGATAATATCCTGATGATGCGGGGAATAGTTTACCGGAGCAATGTCAGCAACAATTAACTTGTCAACCACTTGAGGAAAATCAAGGGCGACTTGCATGGCAATTTTGCCCCCCATAGAGTGGCCTAAGAAGGCAGCTTTATCAATTGACAGTGCCTTAAGCGTATCGATAACATCGTTTGCCAATGCGCTATATTCCATGCTGTTTTGATGAAATGATGCGCCGTGGTTTCTGACATCAAGGCTGGTGACCTGATGATCTACAGCTAAATTTTTGGCAACCATGTTTAAGTTCTCTAAACTGCCAAACAATCCATGAATAAGGATCAGGTTAGGTCCAGCACCGATTTGTTGGTAATTAAGTACTGCCATGGTTTCACTCCGTCTTAGCCTAAAAATTGGCAATTATTGTATAAGTAAATTGCTGCGCTAGCTAAATATTATTTTTTTCACATTGAGACTAGTGAGAACTGCCGTTGCTGAGTATAATCTTAGCGCTACTATTAATGTCCCAAGGTGAGTAATGAAACATATTGAAATCGATGAGCAGCTATACCAATATTTGATGTCTACTACCGAATATATTGGTGAGAGTGCCTCTTCTATTCTGCGTCGTTTGTTGTCTATGCCTGCTGCTCACAATACAGCAGAAGTCGATGCCAACAGTATACCTGAGTTAGTATCTGATCACGCTACTAATAAAAATCAATCGATAAAGGCAAGTACAAGCGCCAACACTCATACAGAAAATGTCTTTAATTATATCAATAAAGAAGAACTTGCCACCCAACGAGGGGTGGTTGGACGCTTTTTATTAATTTTATCGGCACTGCATCGAGTCCACAGCAATGCGTTTGCTATGGTGCAAGATATACGAGGCAGAGATCGTTTATACTTTGCTACTTCCGAGCAAGAATTAGCGCAAAGTGGCAGCAGTACTAAGCCTCGTCAGATCCCCGACAGTCAATTTTGGGTCATGACTAACTCAAATACCACACGTAAAAAAATGATGTTAACTGAAGTCACAAAAATACTGGGTTACAGTGACAGTGACAGTGAGATGATCCGAGACTTACTGTGAATTGACCACTTAGTATCAATGTCAGTTGACGATGATATTTATTCATTCATAATTTTGTGTTGTATGACATCAACAATATCAACCCAGAGAAAAATACACAGATAAATAAAAAGATAAAGGATTTAACATGGCAATTCATCCCCACGCAGGAAAACCAGTTCGCCCAGAGGACAGAATTAATATCGGTAAATTGGTCAGTGATTATTTTCTGCTGACACCTGATGTCACTAAAATTGAGCAACAGGTCACTTTTGGTACTTCTGGTCATCGCGGCAATGCCAGTTTAGTCAGCTTTAATCAACATCATATTTTAGCTGTCTGTCAAGCGGTGGCTGAATACCGTTTAGCGCAGGGGTTTAGTGGACCTCTTTACTTAGGAAAAGACACCCATGCTTTATCAGAGCCGGCTTTTGCTTCAGCCTTGTCGGTGCTCATTGCCAATAATATTCCAGTGATCATACAAAGTGATCAGGGTTATACACCAACCCCAGTGATTTCGCGATTAATTGTTGTCCACAATCAAACCTGTGATGATAAAGCCGATGGTCTGATCATAACACCATCCCATAACCCACCCACCGATGGCGGAATTAAGTATAACCCTCCCCATGGAGGTCCTGCTGAAAGTGAGATCACCGCACAAATAGAGCAGCGAGCCAATCAGATCATCGCTGAAAATATGCTTTCAGTAAAAACCGTATCCGTTGCCCAAGCATTATCTTCATCACTGTTGAGCAAACAAGATTTTATTAGCTTTTACAGTGAACAGTTGGCTCAGGTCATTGATATGCAAGCTATTGCAAAGGCTGGTGTGGCTATTGGTGTCGATCCTTTGGGTGGCTCTGGTATTCACTATTGGCCGCAAATAGCCAAACAATACGGTCTTAATTTAACTGTCGTTAATCCAGTAGTAGACGCCAGTTTTGCTTTTATGCCGCTGGATAAAGACGGCAAAATTCGCATGGATTGTTCATCGCCATATGCCATGACTGGTTTAATAGACCTTAAAGATCAGTTTGATATAGCTGTTGGTAATGATCCGGATTTTGACCGTCATGGTATTGTCACCAAATCAGGTGGATTAATGAATCCCAATCATTATTTAGTGGTCGCTATCTATTATTTAATGACCAATAGAAGTTGGCCAAAAACCAGTAAAATTGGAAAAACCTTAGTGTCTAGTTCATTAATCGATCGCGTTGCCGGTTATGTGAATAGACCTTTGTCAGAGGTCCCTGTTGGTTTTAAATGGTTTGTTGATGGTTTACACAACGCAAGTTATGCCTTTGGTGGTGAAGAAAGCGCGGGTGCTTCTTTTTTAGCAAAGGATGGCAGTTGTTGGACAACGGACAAAGATGGCTTTATTTTAGCGTTATTAGCAGCAGAAATTTTAGCTGTCACTGGCAAAGATCCTCATCAAATATATCGTCAACTAGTCGCCGAGTTAGGAGAGCCTTGTTACGGACGAGTTGAAGCACCGGCAACTCTAGTGCAAAAACAAGTACTCAAAGCTTTGTCTGCCGAGGATATTACCCGTGATGTATTAGCCGGAGAGCCGATTGTACAGATCTTGTCACATGCCCCCGGAAATAGTGCCGCTATTGGCGGCATTAAAGTGACCAGCGAAAATGGTTGGTTTGCTGCCCGTCCTTCAGGCACTGAAGATATCTATAAAATTTATGCGGAAAGCTTCATTGATCAGCAACATTTACAAAATATTATTACTGATGCACAGGAGCTGGTTAGCGCGGCATTTAAACAAGCAGGTGTTTAACTAAAGCCAACCATTGGCAGCAATAAAACAGCATGTTTGCCCCCCTAATACAATCGGTAAACATGCTTTTTTGATCATCCTTTGTCGAATGAACAACCCTGCTGAGGTGGCGATATGACCCACTTGCAAAGTGTACTAACAATAATTTGCCGCGGCGTAGTCAGCAATTGATTACACTTAAGGGGGTTGCGCGGTATTTTTTTGCGGCTGATCTAGGCGCATTTTGACTAATAATTTCATATAATAAAGTTCCAGTATCCCAGTAAAGCGAAAATGGTTTGCAGAAAATACCCAGTAAATTACAACAATCACTTCAACAAAATGGCGATTTCCTCGCTATAACCCGCCAAAACCCGTGGCACCTCAACGAATCATTCACTTTTAAGGTGAACAATAAAGCCGGTAATATTAAGGTGAGTGTAATTGACACTGGCCTTATCGTTTTTGAACCGATAGACCAACCAACCAGCAAAGATATCGTGTTATCCAGTGGTGTTCATGGCAATGAAACTGCGCCCATTGAAATTTGTGCTGATTTAGTTCAACAGCTGATATTGGGAAAGCAAACGTTGGCCGAGCGGGTGTTATTTATTTTTGGCAATCCAGCCTCAATGAACATTGCTCAACGCTTTGTTGAAGAAAACATGAATCGTTTATTTTCTGGTGGACATTCAATTGATCAAGGCAATGGCCCTGGTTTGATTAATCAAGAGCGACATCGCGCACTCCTGCTTGAAAATACCGTACGTGATTTTTATCTGCAAGGCAAACCATTGTCTGAGCACAGACAGCGTTATCACTACGACTTACACACAGCTATTCGCGGCTCAAAAAATGATAAATTTGCAGTATATCCCTATTTGCATGGTAAACCGCGCAGTAAAAGTCAGCTACAATTTTTACAAGCATGTGGCATAAAGACCATTTTACTGTCTAATTCAGCAACCACCACCTTTAGTTACTTTTCGTCCAATGAATTTGGTGCCCACGCTTTCACTGTTGAACTGGGTAAAGTCAAACCCTTTGGTGAAAATGACATGTCACAGTTTGCGGCGGTTAAGACCCGTTTAACTCAGCTAATAGCAAACCAAGAGCCAGAGTATCCACCCTTTGATCAAAGCCAATTTGATTTGTATGAAATTTTTCAGATCATAAAACGCAACCACACTGAATTTACCTTGAATTTTGCTGATGACGTGGAAAATTTTACTGATTTTCCAATCGGTTTTGTCTTGGCTAAAGATGGCAATGAAAAAATTAAAGTGAAACAAACGGGTGAAGCGATTATTTTTCCCAATGCCGATGTGGCTATAGGTCAGCGAGCGTTGTTAACAGTTATACCAACGTCATTAGCCTAAACCCTAGTGAATGAATGCAATGGTGGCCGGAAAAACCGCTGGTAAAATTTATCCAGTTAAGGATTGTCTGTTTTACAAGACTTGAATTTCAGTTTACGTAAAGGTAAAGTGCTTGGACATCACAATTATTATAAAACAAGCGTATTTTTCCAAGAACATCTGCAGTGACTGCGTCTGTGGTAACGGTTAACTTTTACTATTGTCTATAATGTAGGCGATGATTTTAGTTAAGTGGTGTTGTTGAGAGCCAGAACTATAACAAAGAGAAAGCTATGAACCCTGATATCTACAAAGAAAGCCCAGTGGTACATCAACCTGCTTTTATTGATGGTCATTCGGTTGAAATACCATTATTAAAAGTGTTAAAGCCTGATGGCACCCTATACAAAGGTGCTGAATTACCTGAAATTGATCAAGCGCTAGCGCTTAAAATCTATCGAACCTTAGCTTTTCATCGCGTCTTAGATGAGCGTATGGTTGCATCGCAGCGGCAAGGACGTTTAAGTTTTTACATGACCGCATTGGGCGAAGAAGCGACCACTGTCGGCGGTGCTGCAGCTCTTGAGCCACAAGACATGATCATGGGGCAATACCGTGAGCAAGGTGCGTTAATGTACCGCGGTTTTGCCTTAGACGATTTTATGAATCAAATGTTTTCTAATGAGAAAGACCTTGGCAAAGGTCGGCAGATGCCGATTCATTACGGCAGCAAAGCATTAAATTATATGACTATTTCTTCACCTCTTGCCACGCAAATACCGCAAGCATCTGGTTATGCTTACGGGCAAAAGCTCCAGGGCATTGACGCAGTGACTTTGTGTTACTTCGGTGAGGGCGCTGCATCCGAAGGTGATTTTCACGCCGGTTTGAATATGGCCGCTGTACATCAGGCACCAGTGATCTTTTTCTGCCGCAACAACGGTTATGCCATTTCTACGCCATCTGACGAGCAATACGTCGGCAATGGTATTGCCTCTCGCGGGGTTGGCTATGGTATGAAAACTATTCGCATTGACGGCAATGACATTTTAGCCGTGTTAAAAGCCACACAAGATGCTCGTCGTTTTGCACTTGCAGAAAACCAACCTGTGCTTATTGAAGCCATGTCATATCGGTTGGGGGCACACTCAACGTCCGACGATCCATCGGGCTATCGCACCCGTGAAGAAGAAGCCAAATGGCAAGCTTACGATCCAATTTTACGAATGAAAAATTGGATATTAGCGCAGGGCTGGTGGGATGAAACTCAAGATGAAGCTTTATTTGATTCATTGAAAGAACAAGTGTTAGCAGCGGTAAAAGTCGCAGAGAAAATTGATAAACCACCCGTGGAAGATTTGATCACCGATGTTTACGATCAACCCAGTCCAATATTAGAGCAACAACTTGCCGATCTGAAAGTGCATATTAAAAAGTATCCACAAGCCTATCCGTTCACCGCGGGGAGAATTAAATAATGGCGCAAATTAATTTATTACAAGCGGTAAATAGTGCCCTTGATATCGCCATGGCTGAAAATGAACGAGCGGTTTGTTTTGGTGAAGATGTTGGCCACTTTGGTGGGGTATTTCGAGCGACTAGTGGTTTACAAGAAAAATATGGTAAAGCCCGTTGTTTTAACACCCCGTTAGTTGAACAAGGCATTGTTGGTTTTGCCAATGGTTTGGCTGCGCAAGGCAGTGTGGCTATCGCCGAAATACAATTTGCCGATTATATTTTTCCTGCGTTTGATCAAATCGTCAACGAAACAGCTAAATTTCGCTACCGCAGTGGCAACGAGTTTGACGTCGGTAAATTAACCATCCGCACCCCATATGGCGGTGGTATCGCCGGTGGTTTGTACCACAGTCAATCACCAGAGGCCTATTTTGCCCATACACCGGGTATAAAAGTTGTGGTACCGCGCAATCCATATCAAGCGAAAGGCTTGTTGCTGGCGTCAATTCGAGATGAAAACCCAGTAGTGTTTTTTGAACCCAAACGTTTATACCGCGCCTCTGTCGGCGAAGTACCTGATGAAGATTACCAATTGCCGTTGGGCAAAGCTGAGGTTACTCAGCAGGGCAGTGACATTACATTACTGGCTTGGGGCGCGCAAATGGAGATCATTGAACAAGCGGCGCAACAAGCTGAAAAACAAGGGATATCATGTGAAATTATTGATTTGCGTACCATATTACCTTGGGACATTGAAACCGTAGCCAATTCAGTGACCAAAACTGGACGATTAATTATTAGTCAAGAAGCGCCATTAACGGCTGGATTTGCCAGTGAGATTGCCGCCACTATACAAAGTGAGTGCTTTTTGCATCTAGAATCACCCATTGGTCGGGTTTGTGGCATGGATACACCGTATCCACTTGCTTTGGAAAAAGAATATGTTGCCGATCACTTAAAAGTGTTTGAAGCAATTAAACACAGTATGAATTACTAGGGTATTTGTCATGAGTATTGATTTTATATTACCTGATATAGGCGAAGGTATTGTTGAATGTGAACTGGTTGAATGGCTAGTCAAAGAAGGCGATATCATCGTTGAAGATCAACCAGTTGCTGATGTAATGACAGATAAGGCTTTGGTGCAGATCCCAGCCATGCACAACGGCAAAGTAGATAAGTTGTACTACGCCAAAGGCGATATTGCTAAAGTTCACCAGCCTCTATTTGCGATGACTCCTGAAGGTGAAGGAGCAGGCGCAACAGTTGCCACAGGCGAAGATGTTGAGGCGGCTGAGCAAATTGCACCACAACCGCCAGCACAACCAACCGCAGCAACAGCTACGCAAAGCAATTCAGCAATGATCACTGAAGATTTTATCCTACCTGATATTGGCGAAGGTATTGTTGAATGTGAAGTGGTTGAGTGGCTAGTTAGCGAAGGTGATAGCATTGTTGAAGATCAGCCCGTCGCCGATGTCATGACCGATAAAGCGCTAGTGCAAATTCCGGCAATGCATCAAGGCACAGTAGTCAAGTTATATTACGCCAAAGGTGATATAGCTAAAGTTCACTCACCCTTATTTGCTATTGAAAGAGCGGTTAGTGGCAAGGGGCAAGCCAAGGCTAACACAGAGGCGCCTAGCAGCGAAGACAGTGTAACCGTTGAACAACCGGTCAGTGCAATAGCAAAAGACAGTACATCACAGCCAACAACTGCGCACAAGGTTCAAGGCAAAGCAATTGCCAGCCCTGCAGTGCGCCGAGTGGCTCGCGAATTAAATGTCAACGTTCATGAAATACCCGGTAGCGGTAAAAAAGGCCGAGTTTACAAAGAAGATGTGCTGGCTTTTAATCAACAAGACAGTACTGCACTGCCAACTGAACCAGCTGCAACAACGGCTGTAACTAGTGCAACTCGCACTGAAGCGATCCGCGGTATCAAAGCGGTAATGGCAAAGGCTATGGTTGAATCGGTTTCGACCATTCCTCATTTTACTTATTGTGAAGAAATTGACATGACTAACCTCATACAATTGCGCAGTGAATTAAAAGACGTTTACGCCAAGCGTGATATTAAATTGACCATGATGCCTTTCTTCATGAAAGCGATGAGTTTAGCGTTAAAACAATTTCCAATAATTAACAGCCAAGTCAATGCCGATTGTACTGAAATTACCTATTTTGATGATCACAACATAGGTATGGCGGTTGATTCCAAAGTGGGTTTATTAGTGCCTAATGTCAAGCAAGTGCAAAATAAGAGCTTAGTTGATTTGGCGCAAGATATTATGCGTTTAACCGATGCCTCTCGGGCGGGCCGTGTTGCCAGTGAAGATTTGAAGGGAGGTACCATCACTATTTCCAATATTGGCGCTATTGGTGGCACTGTGGCAACGCCGATCATTAATAAACCTGAGTCGGCCATCGTAGCTTTGGGTAAATTGCAAAAATTGCCTCGTTTTAATGCTCAAGGAGAAGTTGAAGCGCGCTCTATAATGCAAGTCAGTTGGTCAGGCGATCACCGCACTATTGATGGCGGTTCAATCGCTCGTTTTTGTAACTTGTGGAAATCTTTCCTAGAAGAGCCCAGTAGCATGTTAATGGAAATGCGTTAATTTCAATTGACCATCTATTTTAAAAGCCTGCTATTGCTGAGCTGATACCAAAATGGGGATCTAACTTAGATCTCCATTTTTTATTTTTAACTATCAAACAATGACTTAAAAAATATGTAGAAAAGACACAAATGACAAATTCAGTCACTTTTTCACAATAATTCAAATATTTAATTTGATTTATTGAAGTTGCAGCACTATTTGCCAAGCAAATAGTGGCATGTGGAATGCCTACCACAATAAGATTAAGATATTTTCGCCAATAATTCCTTGAGCACAACAACCTATTACTCAATTGAGTGCCGACCATACAGCTCACCCTATAAATAATAGTCTGTAAAGCTCAGTAAATTATCACGATCACTTACATAGCCTACTGGAGATGCGCTTAATTATCTGGGCTGATAACGCCTTAGTTCTTGGGCAGCAATGTAGATAGTTAGAATAAGCGAAGAGGGAACGCAAGCCTGCTGTTTTAGGTCCTTTTAAGTCACTTGTATGGATAATAACCCCATCTTATTTGCTAAAGAAATCTAGTTTCCGGTAAAGTGAGACCCAGGCTTTAGCTGCAACTAAAGCCCTTCTTTATCGTAGTTCGATTGAGTAAAGTCTCCTCTGTTGAGAGACCGATAACAAGAACGAACGCGACGAAAAACTCCAGCTCCCCAAAAGCCATACAAATGAATCTAATGAGTCACAAGTCTTTGCTTATACTGAAGAGTGAAGAACTAAACACAGACATAACAAACTTAACACTTTAGACATATGACTCAACTCCATTGATAGCTAACGCTCGACTCGCCAAGTAAATTTTGTTGGCAGCTCCTGGGGTGCAAAAAGGCGATAACAAAACTTATCCTGTAAACCCGCTCGTTAGGATATTACAGGCTACCATCCATCACACGCGCGGATACCTAGATTATTTCGGCACTTAATAGCTTTCTTTCCGCCGCAAGCTACCGCACCTTGCGGGGTAGTTTTACAAACTGTTGCCATGCCGCCACAAGCGACAGCACCTTGAGGCGTTGTTTTACACGTTGTAGCTTGGCCACCGCAAG
>JBELHO010000015.1:0-58699 GCA_042091375.1 Thalassotalea sp.
CCTGAGAAGCGGATGCGCATTCTAGGGATTTTACCAATAAGGTCAACCGTTTTTTTCAATTGTGCTGCTGTTTGCATTGATTTTGTACAAATTGCGTCATTACTGATCACAAGGTCTGTTAATAGTGTGATGAGTTAGGCCAAATCTAGACCTACAGCCACACACCCGAATAAAAACACAAAACCTATTAAACTGTTATACAACTGGTGGTGATAGTTTTGTTAAATTATCTCGGATTTGTTTATACTTTTGTCGGTAAGGTTTTTATAATTAATTCACAGTCAAAATAACGAGTTTAAACAATGACAATTAATCCTTTAAGAGCATACCAAGGTATCACCCCTAGGGTGGGTAAAAATTGTTATATTGATAGTAGTGCGGTGTTAATTGGTGACATTACTATGGGCAGTGATGTCAGTGTATGGCCTCTTGTGGCAGCAAGAGGTGATGTTAATAAAATCACCATAGGCGATAGAACCAACGTACAAGATGGCACTGTTTTGCACGTAACACGTTCATCTAGTCAAAACCCTGCGGGTTACCCATTAGTAATAGGCGATGATGTGACCATAGGTCACAAGTGTATGCTACACGGTTGCACTCTAGGCAATCGCATATTACTAGGCATGGGATCTATAGTGTTGGACGGTGCCACATTAGAAGATGATGTTTTTATTGGCGCAGGCACCGTAGTCCCACCAAATAAAGTATGCCGTAGTGGTTATCTCTATGTAGGTAATCCAATGCGAGAAGTACGTCCACTCAAAGATACTGAATTAACCTTCTTGAAGAAGTCGGCTAGCAATTACTTGATCACTAAAGACGAGTATATTGAAGAGCTAAATAACACCTAAATTTTAAGATGTTTTTGTAAATTTAATCGTAAATGTGGATCTCTCCGTTTTCTGGTTCATTTTTTTCAAGCCAGATCTCGGTGGTTTCCTCAAGGTCATATTTAGTCGCCAAATCAATACTCAATGTTTCTGGCAGTGTTGATGAGTGGAAATAGATCACTAATAGCTCACCAGACATTAAACCCGTCATTTTCCAGGCCTTTGATGCTTGCTCGAAGACTAAGTCGTCGTTAAATAAAATCGATTGGTTCATTTACCTAACTCCTCTCTTAATGCGCTGAGCACAGGTTCGGTTTCAGGCATGATCCCGCGCCAAATTTCAAAGGCAACAGCAGCCTGCCCTACCAGCATACCCAAACCGTCTGCAATATGCTGGCAACCATTATCTTTGGCCCATTGACAAAAACTGGTTAGCTCCTTTTTATAAGACATATCATAAGCCATTGGCTTATTAGCAAAAATCTTATGAGGGACAGGTGGTAGTTCATTAGTCAAACTGGCTGAAGTAGAATTGATCACTAGGTCGAACTGATTTTCATACTTCAATTTTTCTGCAGAGCGAGCACTGATACTGCCGTATGGCATAAATTTATTTGCCAACAACTCAGCCTTGGCAAAAGTTCTGTTGGTGATCACTAAACACTGGGGATTGTTAGCTAACAAAGGTTTGATCACGCCGCGCGCTGCGCCACCAGCACCGATCAGTAATATACGACCTTTGAGTTTAGCGCCCTTTGCTTTTAGATCTTCGACTAACCCTAGGCCGTCTGTATTATCACCAGATATGCTACCGTCTTCGTTAAAGGATAAAGTATTAACGGCCTCTGCTAATTTCGCTTCTTCCGATAGGTGGTCTGCTAATTGGAATGCTTGTTCTTTGTAAGGAGCGGTGACGTTACAGCCAATGCCGCCAGCCAATTTGAATTGTTCAATGGCCAAACAAAAATTATCGTGTTCGGGTTTGATTGCGCTATAATTCATCACTTGCTTGGTCAATTGAGCAAAGCGCTGATGAATAAACGGCGATTTTGATTGGCTGATCGGGTTGCCAAAAACTGCGTACTTGTCCATTTACCCTACTTTATATTACATAGGTGATCTCTTTGTTAGGCATTAAAAAGCTTTTTTCTTCAACAAACAAGTCTAAATTATTATCTCCTGATCAAACACCCTATATGTTGATGGGAGGAGAGCAAGGGATCAGAAAGTTAGCAAACGCTTTTTACGATGAAATGGAGACCAATACTCACCTAAAAGAATTGCTTGAAATACATAAACAACCTCTAGACCAAGTTCGAGAAAAGTTTTTTAAATATTTATCCGGTTGGCTCGGAGGGCCACCTTTATATGAACAGGAATATGGTCACCCTCGTCTGAGAGCTCGCCATTTGCATGTGGCGGTAACGCAAAAACAAGCTAGTCTTTGGATGCTGTGTATGAACAATGCTGTAGATAAATGCGTCGAGCATCCCGCCTTGAAACAACACTTACAACAAGTATTCTCTCAACTAGCCCAACATATGATCAACCAATAGTTTTAATCGGCGGGTGAGAGAAGTTATCTATCGCCTTGTTACTCTGTATTGAGCCAGTTATTCATTTAGCCAATCCCTAGGGGATAAATAAGCGAGTAAATTGGCTTCTTCACTGGACTCTTCTGGTTGATAGTTGTATTGCCACCTTGCTAACGGCGGCATAGACATGAGAATAGACTCTGTTCTTCCACCTGATTGCAACCCGAATAAAGTGCCGCGATCAAAAACCAAGTTAAACTCAACGTAGCGGCCGCGCCGATACAATTGAAACTGTCGGTGACTTTGTTGATATGGCAACTCTTTGCGTTTATTCACAATAGGCAAATAAGCATCTAAATAACCTCGACCTACTGCTTTCATGTAGGCAAAACAGGTAGTGAAATCCCAACAATTAAGATCATCAAAAAACAAACCGCCGACACCACGAGTTTCATTGCGGTGTTTGAGGTAAAAATACTCATCACACCATTTTTTATAACGACAATAGATGTCGTCACCAAACGGTTCGGATAGATCTTTGGCTGTTTGGTGCCAGTGAATAACATCTTCTTTAAACGGGTAAAATGGTGTTAAATCAAAGCCACCACCAAACCACCAAACAGGCGCCTCACCTTTTTTTTCGGCAATAAAAAAACGGACGTTGGCATGAGATGTGGGAATAAAGGGATTTTTAGGGTGGATCACCAGAGAAACACCACAGGCTTGCCATGTTCTTCCTGCCAATTCCGGTCGATGAGCTGTTGCTGACGGGGGAAGTTTATCACCAGAGACAACAGAAAAATTTACTCCGCCTTGTTCGATCACTGCTCCATCGGTTAATACCCGAGTTCGGCCTCCACCGCCTTCTGGGCGCTGCCAATTGTCTTCAATAAATTGTCCCTTGCCGTCGGCCTCAGCCAAGGCCAGACAAATCTCATCTTGTAATTGTTTTAGAAAATCAACAACTTTATCTATGTAAACTTGACTCATGAGCGAATGACTTGTCCTGTTATGCCATCAATTATAGTTGATGGCTGGTTATAACCTAAGGTTTGCCCTTTGATAATATAATCTAGTTGGCTACTGAGAGTTGCTGGCAAGCTTTGCCATGTAGTTGCTGGCGGCTCACCACTTAAGTTGGCACTGGTAGAGACAATTGGTTTATTGGTGTCATTACACAAGGCAACTACGTCAGGTTGATCGGTAAGTCGCACGGCAATAGTCTTAAAAGCTCCGGTTAGCAAGGGTAAAATAGTATCGCTTTTCGGCATTAACTGACTGACGCCATTTGGCCAACGCGAGATAATTTTTTGGCGCTGTGTTGCGGTTAATTGACTATCATCTATGTAAGGCAATAATTGATTGTAGCTAGCCGCTAATAGGATCAGGCCTTTGTGTTTAGCTCTATTTTTTAGTGCTAACAATTTTTCAATCGCCTGTGAATTATCAGGATCACAGCCCAAACCAAATACCGCCTCAGTTGGATAGGCAATGATGCCCCCTCGTTTAAACACTTGTCCCGCAGTGATCATTGATACGACTTACTATATTGCTTTGTTCATGGTGCGATTATACGTGTTTTTAGCGCCGCTAACAGCACAATATTAATCGCTGAATATCAAATTTTTGTAAAGCCTGTACTGCTTAACAACAAGGGTGTAAACGCCTAACTTTAGCCAGTAAACATACCAATCTGACTGTCCTAGAGAAATTAATTACACCGATAAAGACTTCGTTTTGTTTGAAGGTGACAACAACAACTTCACAAAAATGGGTGATTTTTATACGATGCATACGGTTAATATTTCCGTATTAAGTTAAACAAAGGTATAATCCTTGGCTTATTTTAATTGTCGCACAACTCAACACATCATCAAGGTATAAGTCATGAAAGTGGGTATTATAATGGGGTCAAAATCAGATTGGCCAACAATGCAGCATGCAGCAGATATGCTAGATTTATTCAACATAGCATATGAAACAAAAGTTGTATCGGCTCACAGAACCCCTCATCTTCTTGCTGAATATGCTGAGCAAGCTAAAAACCGCGGTTTACAGGTGATTATTGCTGGTGCCGGTGGTGCAGCGCATTTACCCGGTATGGCAGCGGCTTATACTCCATTGCCAGTATTAGGTGTACCAGTGCAATCAAAAGCGCTTAGTGGTCAAGATTCACTCTTGTCTATTGTGCAAATGCCCAAAGGGATTGCCGTCGGGACATTAGCCATAGGTACAGCGGGAGCAGCCAACGCAGGTCTACTGGCAGCGCAAATTTTAGCAACTCACGACGAGAGTATTATGGCGCGTATTGAGACATTTAGAGCGCAACAAACGCAAACGATATTGAGTAACCCCAACCCCGCAGAATAGGTTATTAAGAGCAATGAAAAAAGTTTTGGTATTAGGTGCAGGTCAGTTGGCTAAAATGATGGCCTTAGCTGGCTCTCCGCTAAATATGGATGTCAGGGCGTTTGATGTACGCAGTGATCGCGTGGTTGACCCGATCACCCCTACGCACATTTATGGCAACTTAAGCCAAGGTATCAATCACGCTGAAGTGATCACCGCTGAATTTGAGCACGTTGCTCACCATACACTTGCCATTTGTGAAGCTTCAGATAAGCTACTGCCAAGTAGCCAAGCAATAAAAATTGGTGGCGATCGCCGCTTAGAAAAATCATTACTTGAACAATGCCAAGTAGCAAACGCAACACACCATATCATCCAAACTCAAGATGACTTTAATACGGCTATTGAGCAACTGTCGTTGCCTATTATTTTTAAAAGTGCATTAGACGGCTACGATGGTAAAGGTCAATGGCGTATGAAGTCTATGGCTCAGGCTGAAGATATATGGGCTGAGATGTCAGACTTTATGGCAAATGCAAAATCTTCTGTTCCGCAAGGCATTGTTGCTGAAAAGATGGTGCCTTTTGATCGCGAAGTCTCTTTAGTTGGTGTGCGCAACACCTATGGTGAAGTTGCAGTTTACCCGCTTACGGAAAATCATCACACCAGTGGTGTGCTGAGTGTGTCAATTGCAGCGCCTGTTGAAGAAAAACTTCAAGCTCAGGCAAAACAAGTATTTACTAAATTATCTGAAAAACTCAATTACGTTGGTGTACTGGCAATTGAGTTTTTCCAAGTGGGCGAACAACTCTTAGTCAATGAAATCGCACCACGTGTGCACAATTCTGGACACTGGACTCAGCAAGGTGCTGATACTTGCCAATTTGAAAACCACTTGAGAGGGATTTCCGGCTTACCATTGGGATCAACACAGTTGATCCGGCCAACTGCCATGGTCAATATTTTGGGGCAAGACGCAATACCCAATGACGCCCTCGCCATTCCTAGCCTAACTGTTCATTGGTACGGAAAAGAACAACGAGCAGGGCGAAAAATGGGCCATATCAATGTTAGTGGACGCGATCAACAACAGCTAGCACAACGCCTTTGCAAGTTAGCTGAGATTTTAGATAACATCGCATTTCCCGAATTGGCAAGCTTTAGCAAAGGTTATTTAGCAAGTGTATCTGGTTAAATAATTTAATGATGACAACCCGAGCTGATGTGCTATTGCAGATCACAGTGTGTTGCTAGAGTTGCGATTGAAAATGACCACACTTTTTTTGTGCGCATTGAAGTTTTTCACCGGCAGCCATTTTTCGTTTAACCAATAAGGCAAAGCCACATTTCTCACATACGCCTTCAACCGGTTGGTGATTAACGGCAAACTTGCATTTAGGGTAATTACTGCAAGCATAGAAGGTTTTACCAAAGCGATTGGTTCTTTCGAGCAGTTGCCCACGTTGACCTTTGCTTTGACAAGCTGGGCAAGCAATGTTGGTTTGTTCTTGCTGGTGGGTTTCTTCAATGTGATCACATTGAGGAAAATTAGTACAGCCAATAAATACACCATATCGGCCTTGTTTAACGGCAAGTTGATGACCACAAAGTGGGCATTCACTGCCAACCAGCACTTTGTCTTCAATGCGCTTTTGTTCGACAATCGCTCGCGTAAAACGACATGATGGATAGGCTGTACAGCCAATAAAGCTCCCCGACTTTCCCTGTTTAATGGTTAGCTTTTCACCGCACTCTGGACATGACTTATTAGCATTTTCAAGTGCTTTTTCGTGTTGGGTGAATAATTCATTGTCTGCTTTGGACATAAAAACCATGAGTAAATTCTATCTCTAGCTATTATGTCATAGCCAGAATATCAGCGGCAAATGCTAACTTCGCCGCTGTATAAACAGATAGGTGATTTAGGGTGAGTGAGTAACTCAGCTACAGATAAACACCAGTGTATTAATGCAAAGGTCCTTCTTGCTCATCAAAAATCAAATCTTCCATCTGAGAATAAGCTGATTCTTGACCCGGTACATTGAATAACACCATCAGTACCACCCACTTTAAATCGTCAATAGAGAAAAAGTCAGTATCTAGCTCCATCACCCGATCAATAACCATCTCGCGGGTTGAAAAATCTAATACATTGACTTGCTCGAGAAACATTAAAAAACCGCGGCACTCAATATCGAGTAACTGGCTTTCTTCAGAGGTGTAAATACGTACTGATTTGCGACCCACACGAGGGAAATATGGGTAGGCATCGCTGTCTTGTAATGCCGCAAGCTTTTCTAACCACTTTAACGCTTTATATATTTCATCTTGATGAAAACCGGCTCGCGTTAGCTCATCGGTAAGAATGTCATGGTCTACCATTACTTCAGCTTCACTATGAATATAGTTTTCAAAAAGGTACATTAAGATATCAAACATAACTAGCCCCTATTCAGTTTAAGGTATCCACCAGGTACCGCAGCAACCAGCCCTTCAAGTTCAAGCATGGTCAATCGCGAAAGCACTACATCAGTTGGCAGTTTACTCCGAGAAATCACCGTATCAACAGGAGTGATTTCGTATCCCACACTAGCTAACAATTGATCGTTAGACAAGTCTTGAATACAACTTTTTTCACTATCAATTTGTTTGTTTTTGTTATCGCATTGATTTCTCTTTAAGTTTAGACTATTTATTGTTAAAAAATTGATCTCTTCTAATATATCGTCTGACTTTTCTACCAGTTTTGCTCCTTGTTTTATCAACCAGTGACAGCCTCTTACTTGTGGGTTGCGAATATTTCCCGGTATCGCAAAAACATCCCTATTTTGCTCTAAGGCACAACGTGCTGTGATCAGCGAGCCGCTATTCATTGCAGCCTCAACAATCAACACCCCAAGGCTTAACCCACTAATAATGCGATTTCTCCTCGGAAAGAGTCCAGGTTTAGGCGCAACACCAGGCAAAAATTCACTGATCAGCACACCGCCGGTATTCAAGATATCTCCGGCCAATTGGCGATGACGACTAGGGTATATTTTATCAATACCCGTTGCCATTACCGCAATAGTTGCTGCATTATTATTGACTGCAGCACGGTGGGCAGCTGCATCAATACCTATAGCTAAACCGCTAGTGATCACCAGACCCTTTAAGGTTAATTCTCGACATAATTGATCAGTATTTTGCCGGCCTTGCACACTGCTATTACGACTGCCAACGACCGCAATTTGTGCGTGCTGTAAAATTTGACTATTGCCTTTGACGAACAAAATCAATGGCGGATCATATATCTGTTTTAATGCTTCAGGGTAGTGCTGATGATCAAAACCAATAAGCTGACTATGCGCTCTAGTCGCTTGTTTAATAATTTCATTTATTTTCTGCCAGTCAGGTGAAGTGAGAGCTTTATATTGTTTATCGGTGAGTTGAGTTGCTGCTTGTATTGGCGGTGAATCAATAAGTGCGATTAAACCAAAACGCGCTACTAGCGCTAACTTGTTGTGAATAGCTAACCTTGGTATCAGGCTTAACACCAGCCAATAACTGAAGTTATCCTGTGGTTTAGTTGAACGGCTATCGATTGTCGGCATTTTCTTCTCCTAAAGAAAAGCCTCAAGTGATTTCTTTACGGCGTGGCCACTGAGTCCTGTAGTTTTAAAGGTTTGTCTGAGTGTAAAATTAATGCCATGCTGTATTGCTCAAAAACACGATAAATCATCAATTTACCAATAGTTTCTTCTGGCATGTCATAATCGGGATCACTCGCAGTTGTCAATCTGCTCAACTGCGATGTATCAGCAGTATAAGCTGGACCACTTGCCAGCTCCACCACCCCTGGGCTTTTTCTCTTGATGGAAAGCAGATCGCCTTGTTTAAGGCCTTGCTGAACACCTCTATTGATAAACACAACTTCGTATTTACCAAACTCGCGATTATTACTCATGGCTTTGACAATTTGACCGCGAACATCGCCACTAGCTGTTTGCATAGTAAAAAAGCTAGGAAAATATTGCTTATCATTCACTGGCACCACCACATCGCCTGCGCGAATTTCGCGGGTAACCTGCTGTAGATACAAGGTAGATGGCTTTTTAGCGCTAATGTCTCCGCCAGCGGTGCTTTTTCCCGAGCCAACTAAACTGGTATAATAGCCAATGATCTCACCTGTTTGCGTATCTAAAATAGCCTCTTGCTGTTTGTAGATAGCATAGGCTTGGCCGCTGATCAAATCACCATTAACATAGAGTTTTGCACCATTAACATTGAGGTTATTGCCCTCATCACCACCGAGAACATATGGAAAAGTATCGAGTTGTTGCGCTGTAAATATTGAGTCGTACTTGATCAAAGGGGCGATGGTATTAAACGCTATAGTGTTAATAGGTGTTAAATCTTTTAAAGATGTTCGTATTTTAGGCGACCACTTTAATCTGGGTTTACCTTTAACTAGCAAAGGTTGTCCTTGTTTATCGTAAACAAGTCGCAATTCATCACCTGGATAGATCAAATGAGGGTTGTTAATTTCAGCATTGATGCGCCAAAGTTTTGGCCACAACCAAGGTTCTTTTAGGAATAAAGCTGAAATATCCCACAAAGTATCGCCTTTTTTAACAACATACGATGTCGGTGCATTTTCACTCAGTACAATTTCATCCGCCAATAAACAACTTGGTAAAATAAGTAGAAATGTTGTCAAAATCACCTTTTTTAGCATACAAACAGCCTATTGTTGTCAGTTTTATTCTAAACCACTATGATTAACGTTATTTAATGGCTAAAATTGAAACATAACACTCAATTAAGAATTTCGCGAACCCTTTTGTATAATTATGGCTATATTACCCGTATTAAAATTTCCAGATAACAGACTTAGAACCAAAGCAGCGCCGGTAAAACAAATAGATGATGATACTAAACGCATCGTTGCTGACATGTTTGACACTATGTACGATGAAAATGGCGTTGGTTTAGCGGCGACTCAAGTCAATATTCACCAACAAATTATTGTGATGGACGTATCAGAAAATAGATCTGAGTCACATGTGTTAATTAACCCTGAAATTATTAAACGCAGTGAACAAACCAAAATCAACGAAGAAGGTTGTCTATCGGTACCCGGTTGTTATGCTAAAGTCGACCGGCATACCCAAGTTACGGTTCGTGCCTTAGACATTAACGGCAAGCCATTTGAATTGGATGGCGATGAATTACTTGCTATTTGTATTCAACACGAGCTTGATCATCTACAAGGAAAACTGTTTGTCGATTATTTATCGCCATTAAAACGCAAACGCATTCAAACTAAATTAGAAAAAGAAGCGCGTTTATCCAGCTGATCAAGTGATTTAGTTCTTTACCACCTAGACTGAGTACAAATTAATTTAGAAGCACTATGACAAAAGCCTTAAACATAATTTTTGCTGGTACCCCAGATTTTGCCGCCCAACATTTGGCAAAACTAATCGATTCAAAACACAACATCGTCGCTGTTTACTGCCCACCAGATAAACCGGCAGGTCGTGGTAAAAAGCTAACCCCTTGCGCAACTAAAGCACTAGCGCTTGAGCATTCACTCACCGTAGAACAACCGGTCAACTTTAATCACCTTGATGAACAAACAAAGTTAGCTAGCTGGCAAGCAGACGTGATGGTTGTGGTTGCCTATGGCTTGTTATTACCTCCTGTCATTCTAGCAACCCCTAAGTTAGGTTGCATTAATGTGCACGGCTCTTTACTTCCTAAGTGGCGAGGTGCTGCCCCCATTCAACGCGCATTAGAAGCAGGTGATCAGCAAACAGGTGTAACCATTATGCAAATGGATCAAGGCTTGGATACTGGTGATATGTTATTAAAGGCGAGTTGTACAATTGAACAAACTGATACCAGCGCCACCCTCTATACAAAACTTGCACAACTGGGACCAACGGCCTTACTAGACACCTTAGACTTAATGGCGTCTAACCTTTGCATTGCCGAAAAACAGAACAACAACCAAGCCAGTTATGCAAAAAAATTAGATAAAGCCGAAGCAGAATTAGATTGGCAACTCTCAGCGCAGATCCTCCATCAAAAGCTACGTGCCTATATTCCTTGGCCAGTTGCACATTTCACTTTTGTCGATGAAAACAATAAACCTCATCGCATTAAGGTGTGGCAAGCCAGCGTTGTTGAGCAACCGCAAAAACATCAACCCGGCACCATATTATCGGTAGATAAGTCGGGGATCACTGTGGCTACGGGTGAAAATGCTTTACGCTTGGAAGTATTGCAACTCGCCAATAAAAAAGCCCTTGCTTGTAAAGACATTCTCAATGGTCGGGCACATTGGTTTGTGCCATACAGTGCGATTAACGGCAGGGAAACTTAATTGACATGGCAGTTAATTTACGGGCCATGGCGGCTAGATGTTTATTTGCTGTGATTGATAAAGGCCGAAGCTTAGGCGATGAATTACCTGCCTATCAAGACAAGGTTGCGGTGAAAGATAAAGCCCTTTTGCAAGAAGTTTGTTATGGTGTGTTGCGCTATTTACCCTCATTAGAATATCAATTACAACAATTGATGGACAAACCTTTAAAGGGCAAACAACGGGTAGCTCATTTTCTTATATTAGTCGGTATTTATCAAATAAAGCATACTAGGATCCCAGATCACGCCGCTGTTGGTGAGACGGTAGCCGGTTGTAAACCATTGAAACACGATTATTTAAAGGGCCTAATCAATGGGGTATTGCGCAATTATCAGCGCAACATCAATTCAACACCCTCAGATCAAAGTAATTTACCCAATGCGATACATTACAACCACCCAAGTTGGTTTATTAACAAGCTAAAACTCGCTTATCCAAACAATTGGCAACAGATCTTAACCGCCAATTTGCAACGCCCGCCAATGTGGCTTCGGGTAAATGCTCGGCAATATTCAGTGACAGAGTACTTACATCTACTGGAAAAGTCAGGTATCGAATACCAAGAACTTGACCAAAGCTCTGGTGCAATAAAATTAACCAAAGCTGTTGAAGTAGATAAATTACCCGGTTTTAACCAAGGTTCGGTATCTATTCAAGATGCCGCAGCACAGCAAGCGGCTCGCTTACTTGACTGTCAAACAGGAGATATTGTTTTAGACTGCTGTGCCGCTCCCGGTGGTAAAACCTGCCACATACTTGAACACAGCCCTAAAATAGCATCGATGACTGCGGTCGACGTCGATGCCACCAGATTGCTCAGAGTAAAAGAAAACCTGCAGCGACTTAACCTTACCGCGACGGTTATCACCGGCGATGCAGCCAATACTGATGCGTGGTGGAACGGAGTTCAGTTCGACCGAATTTTACTCGATGCACCCTGCTCCGGAACGGGTGTTATTAGACGCCACCCCGATATAAAGTGGCTGCGCAAAGCAGAAGATATTAGCACTTTAACCACTTTGCAATATCAAATTTTTAAAAAGTGTTGGTCTTTACTCAAGCCCGGTGGTACTTTGCTTTATGCAACCTGTAGTATCTTGCCCGAAGAAAATTATCAGCAGGTTCAACGATTTGTTGATGAGAATATTGATGCCGAGCACATTCCGATCAACAATGAAGATGCGCTAATAGGCTGGCAAATCGTACCAAATGAACAATCGATGGATGGTTTTTATTACGCCAAGTTGATCAAGAAAGCACAAACCTGACAAATAGAGTAACGATGAAAATAATAATCATAGGTGCAGGACAAGTCGGTGGAACCCTAGCAGAGAACTTGGTGGGGGAGCGCAATGAGATCACCTTAATAGACACCAATAGCGACACCCTAAGAGAACTGCAAGACAAGATGGATTTGCAGGTGGTGGTTGGCAATGGCGCTCATCCTGACATACTCAAGCAAGCCGGCGCAGAAGATGCCGAACTTGTTATTGCGGTGACCAGTGATGATCCCACTAATATGATTGCTTGCCAAATTTGTTATTCGTTATTTAATACCGCAACAAAAATCGCACGGATACGCTCTGCTAAAATTTTAAAATATAAAAAACAACTATTTAAAAGCGAAAATATCCCTGTCGACCATGTTATTGCTCCTGAAGATCTAATCACCCGTGATATTGCCCGTTTAATAGATTACCCCGGCGCTTTACAAGTACTCGAATTTGCCAAAGGTAAAGTTAGCTTAGTTGCGGTAAAAGCCTATTACGGTGGTTTATTAGTAGGACACGCCCTATCGACTTTGCGTAAACACATTCCCAATGTCGATACTCGGGTGGCTGCTATTTATCGCAATGGCCGCCCAATTAGGCCTTTGGGCACGACCATCATAGAAGCTGACGACGAAGTGTTTTTTATTGCTGCAAGTATTCACATTCGCGCCGTAATGAATGAATTACAAAAGCTCGAGCCTGCTTACAAACGGATTATGATCGCCGGCGGAGGCAACATAGGTGCAGGCTTAGCTCGCTTATTAGAAAAAAATCACCAAGTAAAGCTTATTGAACGCACACCACAGCGGGCAAATTATTTGGCTTCTGAATTAAGCAATACACTGGTTTTTGTCGGTGACTCTTCTGATCAAGAATTGTTAATGGAAGAGCAAATTGATCAATTTGACGTGTTTATCGCCGTCACTAATGACGATGAAGCGAACATAATGTCGTCTTTATTAGCAAAGCGGTTAGGGGTGCGCAAAGCCATGGTGCTCATTCAGCGCAGCGCCTATACCGATCTCATCCACGGCAGTCATATTGATATTGCTGTATCGCCGCAACATGCAACAATTTCCGCACTACTAACCCATGTGCGCAAAGGCAGTATTGATAACGTCTACAGTTTACGCGGTGGTGCCGCTGAGGCGATAGAAATAGTCGCTAAAGGCGATGCCAATTCGTCGCGAGTCATAGGTCGTACCATCGCCTCACTCAAACTGCCACCGGGCACCACTATTGGTGCTATTGTTCGCGATGATGAAGTATTAATAGCTCATTCAGATACGAAAATATTAGCCGAAGATCACGTGGTGTTGTTTTTGGTCAATAAACGCTACATTTCAGATGTTGAAAAACTGTTTTACGTTGATCCACTGCATTTTTTCTGAGCACCAACTCAATAGCTAGGCCGGTTAGATGTTAGTTTTTAAGCGCGCCAAAAAGCCGGTGTAAACAACACTAATAAGGTGAATATTTCTAGCCGGCCAAATAACATCGCGAGAATTAACACCCACTTACTAAAATCACCTAAACTGGCGAAATTACTAGCAACAGCACCAAGCCCTGGACCTAGGTTGTTCAAACATGCAGCGACTGCGGTGAAAGCGGTCAAATCGTCAACCCCTGCAGCTAACAAAGCCAGCATACACAGTAAGAAAATGGCGGCATAAGCAGAAAAGAACCCCCAAATAGCCTCAATAACGCGATTAGGTAGTGCTTTTCTACCTAATTTAATGGAAAAAATAGCCTTAGGGTGAACCAATTTATTTAACTCTCGCATCCCCTGAAGATAAAGCAATAAAACCCGTACCACTTTCATGCCACCACCTGTACTACCAGCGCAACCGCCGATAAAACTTGAAAATATCAACAACAATGGCAGTAAAGTAGGCCAATCAGCGAAGGAGGTAGTAGCAAACCCTGCCGTAGTACTTATCGAAACCGATTGAAATAACGCTTGGTTAAATGCTTGCCAGCCAGATCCATAGGTGCCAACTGCTAATAGCACGGTAAAACAAATCAGTGTCAGAGTTAACTGGATCACAATAAATGCTTTAAACTCAGGATCATAGAAGTAATTTCTTAGTGATCTACTGTGTAAAACAGCAAAGTGTAGCGCAAAGTTAACGCCAGCAATAAGTAGAAAAAATACACAGATCATATTGATCAAGGGACTGTTAAATGCGCCCATACTGGCATCGTGAGTAGAAAAGCCACCAATAGCTATAG
The DNA here is from genome assembly GCA_042091375.1 of Thalassotalea sp. Lineage (GTDB taxonomy): Bacteria > Pseudomonadota > Gammaproteobacteria > Enterobacterales > Alteromonadaceae > JBELHO01. The sequence goes on from JBELHO010000015.1 coordinate 14,633, forward strand.
TCGAAAAAGCGTGACAAATTGCATCAAAAAAACTCATCCCAGCAGCCCAATAACAGAGTCCACAAGCGATGGTCAGTGATAAATAGATGTACCAAAGGTGTTTTGCCGTGTCGGCTATACGCGGCGTCATTTTCGAATCTTTGACTGGCCCTGGTGTCTCAGCGCGGTATAGCTGCATACCACCAATACCAAGCATAGGTAAAACTGCAACAGCAAGTACAATGATCCCCATGCCACCTAACCACTGCAGTTGTTGACGATACCAAAGCACTGCATGGGGCAAACCATCGATCTGCGTTAAAATGGTGGCACCTGTGGTAGTTAACCCGGAAAAAGATTCAAAAAAAGCGTCGACAACGGTTAAATTAGGTTGTTCCAATAGCATTAAAGGAACCGCCGAAAAACTGGCTAATACCGTCCAAAAGAGCACGACAATTAAAAACCCTTCTCGCGCACGCAATTCACTTTTTTCATCGCGATTTGGATACCAAAAGATCAAGCCCGCCACTAAACAAAATATAAAAGAACTGAGAAATGACACACCACCACCATCTCGATAGATCAACGAGACAAGTGCTGGCGGCAGCATAGTTACACTGAGTAGTGTAACTAACAAACCTAAAATTCGAATAATATTTTTATATTGCACTGTATATTTATTCTTCTTGGTCAGTTAATGCTATTGCAAGAATTGAGTTGAAGTTTTCCTGCTGACAATACATTTAATTGATCAACAACCTCAGTTAGTTTAGAAACCGGTATGGCTAACGTCAATGTCACACACTGTTGAAAGACTTGCTCAACAATGTGTCCTTCAGCCAATTTGATCAGCCTTAATACCTCATCTACTTGGCCATAAGAGCAGGCTAATGTCTTGTGTACCATAGGTATTTTAGTTTTCAATGTCAAACCTAATAGTGCCTGTCTAACACTGTTACCATAAGCTCTTTGCAATCCACCTGTACCCAATTTAGTGCCGCCAAAATAGCGTACAACCACGGCGGCGATTTCACCGATATGACTGCCTTGTAAAACAGCTAGCATAGGGCGTCCTGCTGTTCCGGAAGGCTCGCCATCATCAGAGCAGCCATAACACTGACTATTTTCCGGTCTATCAACAACAAAAGCCGAACAATGATGAGCCGCTTGTGGATGCTTTTGTTGAATTTCACTGATGAATTTTTTTTCCGATAGCACAGAGTCACATCGAGCCAAATAGCAAATAAAACGACTTTTACTCACCGTTGTTTCATCAACCACTTGCGCAGCTGGAACATTATATGCAGTGAGTTTAATGATCAGCTAATCCAAGTGTAGATCACGGGTCATATTTTCATTGTGAGATTGATGGACAATAATATTATCTTCTATGCGAATGCCGCCATAGGGTCGCATTGCCTCAACATTGTCCCAGTGGATCATTTTACTGTGCGCCGACTGTTTTAATTCAGTTAATAACGAGTCAATAAAGTAAAGCCCTGGCTCAATGGTAAACACTTGATTTGATTCTATGATCCTTGAGGTACGTAAAAACGGATGGGCTTTTGGTGTATCGATATGAGTACCTCGTTCGTCGGCCATAAAGCCGCCAACATCATGGGTTTGTAACCCTAAGTGATGACCTAAACCATGCGGAAAAAAAGTACTGACAATACCGGCTTCTGCTGCAGTTTCAGCACTGACCGTTAAAAAATTAAATTCTGCTAATACGTTAGCTATATCGCGATAGGTTGACTGGTGTAAATCAACATAGCTATTACCCGGCTTTAAACCGTTAACGGCTGTCAACATTAATTGATCCATTCGGGCTATCAATTCAGCAAATTTATCGGCTTTATAAGCGTATGTTCGGGTTATATCCGCCGCATAACCGTTGAAGTTAGCACCCGCATCAATCAAGAAAGAACGATGGACGTTAGGCGCTTTTCTGTCTAGAACGGTGTAGTGTAAAATAGAGGCATTTTCGTTTAGAGCAACAATATTTCCATAAGGAGTATCATTGGCGGTATGATCAATCGCCTTTAAATAGGCTTGTTGAATATCAAATTCTGAACAGCCCATCAAAAACGCAGACTTTGCCGCTTGGTGCCCTTTGACAGCTAACGCATTTGACTGGCGTAAGCACGCTTGTTCATAACTGGTTTTATAGGCGCGATGAAAGTGTAAATAATTCAGCAATAGCTCTGGATTTATTTGTTCAAAACCAAGCGCTTGAGCTACTTCTATGTGTTCACCTATATAGGCGTAACCCTGTTTGTCATAGGGCAGTAACTTTTCTACGTCTGAGGCTTTAGTGAGTATCTTGATGTCGAAAAACTCATTCCAAAAATCATCTTGTAAACTCACCACTTTATGCCAAAAATCTACCGGTTGATAATAGATCAGCACAGGCTTGTCTTCGCCATTGACAATCAACCAACTATTGGCAATATCCACCAAAGGCAACCAGTGTTTGAAATGGGGGTTTACTTTGAATGGATAGCTAAGATCGTCAAGAAACACTTTTTTCTCTTGTCCTGAATGAATGACTAAGCCTTGCAAGTTTTCTCGTCTTAGTACATTTTTACAACGTAGTTGTAATTCTAAAATATGAGCTGGATATGAGGTTTTTAAGTTATCCATCGAACAACCCTATAAGCGTTTTTGTTGATGATAACACAGCGGTTAACGCCGTGCAGTATTGACTAAGACAATTTATATCGCCATCAATAAAAAGGAATTGTCATGCCGCTCAGTTGCTCAAATAAATTAGACTGATGACCGGCTTTAAGGTGATATATTTGCTGATATGCTAAAACGCTTTTAACGTAATTTCGGGTTTCTTTAAATGGAATGGTCTCTATCCAGATATCTGCAGGGAGTTTTTTATCAACCTGTAACCAAGTTTTAACTCGGTATGGGCCGGCATTGTATGCGGCAGTAGCTAATACCTGATTTCCCTTGTGTTTATCAAGTAGTTGTCGCAAATACATGGTACCTAAGTTGATGTTGTTTGTACTGTCAAGTAAATAGCTTGTCGCTAGGTTTTTATTCCCTATGAGTTGTTTTGCCGTATTGGGCATAATTTGCATTAGGCCTCTTGCTCCCGCTGCAGAATGTGCATCACTCATAAATGAACTCTCGCGACGGGTAACGGCAAATGCCCATGCCGGATCAATGCGATGCTTGTTGGCGTGATCCTGTATTTGTTGATCAAAAGCGCGAGGGAAACGCAAGTCAACATCGTCTAAATATCCTACTTGCGATAAGGTAAACACCCCTCTGTCATACCAACCTAGTTCATTGGCTAGGGTTGCTGCGACTAACTTCTCTCGTTTATTCAGTGTTGCTAACCAATAGTTCCATTCCAATCGCGCTTGGTGATAACGTTTTAATTGAAACAGCTCAAAAGCACGCTGACCAGCAGTATGAATAGAAGCCTGGGTCTTTTCAGCCTCAGTTATCGATAGTGGTTTATTTTCTAAAGCAATGGGCAGTTCAAGTAAGCTAGCGGCGAGAAAACCATAGTAATGACGTTTTTTTGCCAGAGTTGTCAGCACTAACTCACCAGCAGAGCGCTCACCAGTTGCAACTAGGCTGCGGCCATACCAATATTGCCATTGCAAACTGCTGTGCACCTTTTCAGGCAGAGAGAGCAATTCCAGCTTAGTGGTTTGCCAATTGCTGTTTTGCAATAAATTGGCAATTCGCCATTGGACAATATGGCTAGTCAGTCTGTCAGGTTCAACTTTTTCCAGCCATAAATGCGCTGCGCTGTGGTTTTTGCTGGCCAACGCTAGGGCAAATTTTAAGGTTATCTGTTGTTGAGTTTCTCTGTTAAAACTCAATACCGACTTGGCTTTGTCGTATAACTCTATGGCTTTATTTTGATCTCTCCACACATAACGCTTTATTCCGTAGGCGAAAATTTGTGCTGCCTTTGCAGAGTCTGCAGGAAACCTAGATAGTACACTGATATACGCTGGATTCCTTCGCACTTTATGCCACAAACTAGCATAATATTGGTCTGCACTTGGCAGTAGCCCAGTTAGATAGGGGATCAAGGTATGTTGACCGCCATCAGCCGCCTTCTCAATGCGTTGCCATACAATTGCCGGTGTTTGATAGCCTGCATTTCGCCATACTTTAAACAAGGGATCACAAACTTTTGGTTGAGACTTACCCACCAGCCATAATTTTGTCACTTTCGGCAGTACTTTTACTTCATCAATACCGGAATTTAACTGATATAAATAATATCGACAGTTAAATTCAACATTACTTGAGGGTAAATAAAATTGTTGAAATAACTTTTGTTTATTTTTTTTGATTAAATATGCCAGCCATTTTTTTCGCAATGGCCAATCTAAAGGGGTCCGGCGATAGGTATCTAGAAACTTGGCTATTTCATCTGTGCTAGCCAACGACATTTGAGCAATTAATCGCTTTTGATCTAAGTAAGGTTGTAACGGAAAGTCACTTAATTGTTGGTAAAGTGATTGATATTCCTTGCTATTGGCCTGCCAAACATGTTTTTCTGCCTGTTTAAATAAACTGCGCAGTATAGTGTTTTCATCTGCATAAGCGGATATGGGACTATGCAAAAATATCAATATACTGGCAACAACTATCCGGGTCATAGTACTACCTTTACTGTGATCTATTTATTTTCAGTGTTTAGCTCGTTTTCTTACCAGCTATGCAGAGCATGGCACACAATAAAGTTACACCGCTGTTTTTAAGTAAGCTGATATTAAGAAAGTTATTGTTAGGTCAGCTGCCTTTTAAGTAACCTGTTGTTAATTACATTTATCAACAACACGGCTTTAATACAAGCCTGTTATGTCCACACCTGATGTATTTAAACGTCTTTTTTGGCAATATATTTATTGGCACATCTGGTATTGGCAATAGCTTTTCACAATCTACTTAACAAAGTTGACAATACCTAAGCTTGCCTTAAGGTTATTCACCATTTAACAGCATAGCAAGCATTTTGATGGTGACAATCATATATTTTGTTATTTATTTTATTTCAGCTCAATTTGCTGAATGACTAGTATTGCTGATAACATAGCTGAAAAACGGTTAATCTATGTCTATGCGCTTACCACCAATACTTCTGACAATATCCTACCTATTTTGCTCTAGCGCCCTTGCTAATGACGCTCATCGCCTTGGTACTGCAATTCAATACCACCTTGATCAGGACAGTGCCCCAGGTTTTAGCGCTTCTTATCAATGGCAATTTCACGAGTCAATTCTTTTCGATACCACTTACATTGATAGCAACGATATTACCGTCTACGACAACACAGACAGTCAATCGGGCAATTATAGTCAGTTGCTTTTAGGCGTTAATTTTCTCAAGCAGTACAATGATAATCTCTACATCACTGCAGGCAGTGGTATCGGTTATGTATTATCAAGCTCAAACCAAGCACTGATCAGCGAGCAAAAAATTTCACCTTATGTAAAATTGGCGGCAAATTATGCTATTAGTAATAATTTTTCAGTTGAATTAGGTCAACTTACCCACTTTAACAGCGACCAATTAGCGACTAATCACGCCATCTTTTTCAGTGTGAATTTTCGATTTGGCGATAAATTTTCTTATGCTCAAGCCAAGGTTAACAACAATACTTCTGTCAATAATAACGCAAAAGACGGCAATGCTAATGCCAACAATTCTGCTAACATTTTTACTAGTTCAAATACCAATAGCGAACAAACAACTACTACTATTGCCTCTGCCGATATAACTCCGCCTGTGCAATCTCCGCTTTCGCAATCAACCGACAACGCTCAAGCGGCAATTGTCTTAGCTGATAAACAACCGGCAAAGGCTCATTGGTATGTGCAATTTGGCGCCTATTCCACTGCTGATAACGCCAAAAGTGCTCTGCAGTTGTTATCCGCTAAAGCACCGATGGCAAAACTTGCTATATTAGAAAACAAAGGGTTGTTCTGTGTGGTCAGTGCAGCGCAAACATCCAAGTTACAAGCAAGCCAACACCTTGACTTATTGAAAGCTAGCTACAAGATTAAAGGTTTTGTCAGTCAAATATCGGCAAATGACAGTAAAGAGCGCAACCAATGAGCCCTTTTGCTAACGCCGATCAACAATTAGATGCAATAGGTTTACGATGCCCTGAGCCAGTGATGATGGTTCGGCTCGCCATCCGTAAATTAGCGGTCAGTCAAACCTTACTGATCACCGCTGATGATCCTTCAACCACCAGAGACATTCCTAATTTTTGTCGCTTTATGGAGCATGAATTGCTTGCTCAACAAGTTGACCAGCGCCCTTACCAATACCTGATAAAAAAAGGAAGTAGTTAAACTACTTCCTTTATTAATTTTTCCACGTTTTTACAAAAATTATTGCGCTTGTAATAATGAAATATCAGCTATGGCTAAAAAGCTATTTCTAATATCGTTAAGCAGCGTTAATCGATTTATTCTGACATCTTGGTCATCAGCCATTACCATAACGTTGTCAAAAAATTCATCAATACTCGCTTTTAGCTCAGCTAAGGCAATTAATGCTGCTTGGTAGTCTTTATTTTCTGTCAATGGTACTACCCGTTGCTTGACCTCTAAAAAGACTTCAGCCAAGCTTTTTTCGGCTTGCTCACAGGCCAACTCTGCTGAAAATGTTGGATAAAGCTCACCACTAAATTTTGCAAGTATATTTCCTACCCTTTTATTTGCTGCGGCTAAGCTGTTCGCTGCCGTTAATCCTTTAAAATGGTTGACTGCTTTTATCCTTTGATCAAAATCCAATGGTGCATTCGACTTTCTAGCAAGCACTGCCTGAATCACATCAATGGCTACACCTTGTTCTTGATAAAAGGCTTTATAACGGCCAAGCACAAAGTCTAACAGTTGTTCTGCGGTGTTTTCATTGCTTAGTAGATCACCATATAAATCAATGCCCTTACTTACCAAATCACCGATATTTAGTGTTAACTTTTTCTCAATGATGATACGAATGGTACCAATTGCAGCACGGCGAAGTGCAAATGGGTCTTTATCTCCCTTGGGTGGTTGATTGATGCCAAATATACCAACTAAGGTGTCAATTTTATCTGCAATAGCCACTGCGCAACCAATATTGCCCTCAGGTAGCGCATCACCAGCGTAGCGAGGTCTATATTGGTCTTCTAACGCCTGAGCTACTTGCGCGGCTTCACCATCGTGCTGTGCGTAATATTTACCCATAGTGCCTTGCACTTGTGGAAATTCTAACACCATATCAGACAGTAAATCGGTTTTACTGAGGGATCCCGCGCGATATGCTTGCTCACTGTTTTCCTGTAATTGCTCAGCAATATATTTACTCAGTGCGGCAATACGCATTGACTTGCCGTGTAATGTCCCTAATTGCTTTTGAAACAGCACTGCTTTTAATCCATTTAACCTAGTTTCAAGTGATTGCTGTTGATCTTTTTTAAAGAAGAATTCAGCATCAGCTAATCTAGGTCTGATCACTTTTTCATTACCTTGAATAATTTTTTCTGGTGATTTACTTTCAATGTTAGTAACAAAGATAAACTTATTTAACAACACACCCTGCTTATCAGTGACGGGGAAGTACTTTTGATGATCTTTCATCGAGTAGATTAATGGCTCTGCTGGTACATCAAGGAAACTGGCATCGAAACTACCTAGCAAGGTGACTGGCCATTCAACCAGTGCAGTCACTTCATCGAGTAAATCTTGATCAATCAGTGCTACGCCATCAATTGTCGCTGCAACATCGGCAATTTGTTGAGCAATCATTTTTTGTCTTTGTTGGTAGTCAACAATTACGTGTGCTTGCTGTAAAGCATCTTGATAATCATCGGCATGTTCGAGTGTCACCATACCCTGATGGTGAAATCTGTGACCTGTAACCTGTTTATTTGACTTTACTCCTAGTGCCTCACCAGCAATTAATTGTGCACCATACATCAATGTTAAGGTGTGTACTGGACGAATAAATTGGATCCGCTTTGCACCCCATCGCATAGGTTTAGCTATTGGCAATTTTGCTAACGCGATAGTTACTATCCCCGGCACCAATTGTGCGACAGTTTTACCACTTTGACTGGCTTGATGAAGTAACCATTCGCCTTTATCGGTCGTCAATCTTTGTGCCTGTTCTATGGTTATGCCATTTGATTTTGCCCAACCTAAAGCAGCTTTACTCGGCTGACCCTGTTCATCAAAAGCCACATTCACTGCCGGGCCACGCTTCTCAATTTGTTTATCGGCCTGCTTATCAATTAGCTGTTCGACTTTCACCGCCATTCGACGAGGTGTTGCAAACCAGGTTATTTCTTCATAACTCAATTCTGCTTTATCAAGCTGTTGTTTTATTTGCTCAAAAAATGCTATCGCTAATTTTTTTAATGCTTGTGGTGGTAACTCTTCAGTACCTAACTCTATTAATAACGTTTCAGTACTCATGATTTTACCTCCTTATTAGCATCCTCAGTCTTACACAATGGAAAACCTAACTCTTCGCGTTTTGTGTAATACGCTTGTGCACAGGCTTTAGATAAGGCTCTTACCCTTAAGATATAACGTTGTCTTTCAGTCACTGAAATGGCATGTCTAGCATCAAGTAAATTGAACGCATGAGACGCCTTCATCACTTGTTCATAAGCAGGTAATGCCAATCCGGCGGCTATTAATTTTTCACTGTCCTGTTCACATTGGTCAAATGTTTTAAACAGTGCTGACACATCGGCATGTTCAAAATTATATGCTGATTGTTCAACTTCATTTTGGTGGAATACATCACCGTAAAGTACTTTGCCCATAGGTCCGTCTGTCCACACTAGATCGTATATACTATCAACATCTTGGATATACATTGCTAACCGTTCAAGACCATAAGTTATCTCGCCGGTGACTGGAGCACATTCCAAGCCCCCCACTTGCTGGAAATAAGTAAACTGGGTGATCTCCATGCCATTTAACCATATTTCCCATCCGAGTCCCCATGCGCCTAAAGTAGGCGATTCCCAATTGTCTTCAACAAAGCGTATGTCGTGTACCAATGGATCTATACCCAGTTCTTGCAGAGAATTTAGGTACAATTCCTGAATATTATCAGGAGAAGGTTTTAACATGACTTGAAATTGATAATAGTGTTGAAGCCTGTTTGGGTTCTCACCATAACGACCATCTGTGGGTCGCCGACATGGTTGCACATATGCGCTGCTCATTGGCTCAGGTCCAACGGCTCGCAAGAAGGTCATTGGATGAAAGGTTCCGGCACCAACCTCTAAGTCAAGTGGTTGTACAATGACACACCCTTGCCGTGACCAATAATCTTGTAATTGTAAAATCAAACCTTGAAAAGTTTTTATGTTGAACGTGCTCATGAATGTCCGATTGCTATATTTTAGTAAAATTGACTAGGTGTATTATACTCGTTGTCTGAATATTAACCTAGTTCCCTTGTGTAATTAATTGAGTTTCAACTCTATTTTTAACCTTGCATAGTTGCCTAGGCCAGTTGATATGTCCGGACACTAAATTCTATCCTACCACTTTGCCCTGTTTATCAACTAAACTGTTTTTATATTTACAAAAAACTAACAATAAATTAATTTATCACTTTTTTAGTTTAATGCTAACTTATCAACAAAAAACCACTTTTTACAAAGTGGTTTTGATGTTACCCAACCTATATTAGGGTTTTATTAGGAAGAACTTAGGCCAATTATTATATATCTAAATTAGCTACTTTAAGTGCGTTGTGTTCAATAAAGTTGCGTCTTGGCTCTACGTGATCACCCATTAATGTGTTAAATAATTGATCTGCAGCAATGGCGTCTTCAATAGTTACTTGCAACATTCTTCTGGTTTCTGGATCCATTGTGGTTTCCCATAATTGATCCGGATTCATTTCACCAAGTCCCTTATAGCGCTGTATATATTGTCCCCTTTTTGATTCTGCCATTAACCAATCTAAGGCTTGTTCAAAGCTAGTTACTGGTTTTATCTTTTCTCCGCGTTTAACATAACCGCCTTCTTCTATTAAGCCGTTTATCGCAAGATTGAGTGACATTATTGCTGCAAACTCTTTAGATTCTACAAAGTCATAACTGCAGTTGTAGATTGTATCAATGCCATGCTTGCGCACAGTGAAACTTGGATAATATATATTCCTTTCTTGATCTTGTTTTATTTCAACAGAATAAATTGAGCCATTGCCATCTTGCTGCTCAAGCTGATCAATAATATCTTTTACCCATAACTCCACTTTACTTTTATCAGAAAACTGCTCTTTGCTTATATCTATGCTATATAACATTTTTTCTAATATATCTTCTGGAATTTGCCGTGACAAACGCTTAATTATATCTTTAGTGTTACGGAACTGATTGACTAAATTTTCTAAGCTTATACCCGACAGCGCTGGTGCAGATTCATTGACATGCAGCTCTGCATTCTCTAAAGCTAACGTGGTTAAATATTGGTTTAGTCCCTCGTCATCTTTAATATACCTTTCTTGTTTGCCTTTTTTTATTTTATACAATGGAGGCTGAGCAATATAGACATAACCCCTTTCCATTATTTCTGGCATTTGACGATAAAAGAAGGTCAATAACAAGGTACGTATATGTGATCCATCAACGTCAGCATCCGTCATAATTATGATACTGTGGTATCTGAGTTTATCTGGATCGTATTCATCTCGGCCTATACCACAACCCAATGCGGTGATCAGCGTACCGACTTCTTGTGAAGAAATCATTTTATCGAATCGCGCTTTTTCTACGTTGAGGATCTTACCTTTTAGCGGCAGTATCGCCTGGTTTTTTCTATTGCGGCCTTGTTTCGCTGAACCACCCGCTGAGTCACCCTCCACTATATATAATTCCGATAGCGCCGGATCTTTTTCTTGGCAATCTGCAAGTTTACCTGGTAAGCCAGCAATATCTAATGCCCCTTTGCGTCGTGTCATTTCGCGTGCTTTCCTTGCCGCTTCTCTGGCTCTTGCTGCATCCACTATTTTCATAATAATAGTTCTAGCTACAGCTGGTTTTTCTAAAAGATACTCACCCAGCTTTTCGCCCATCGCTTGTTCTACTGCAGTTTTTACTTCTGAAGAAACAAGTTTATCTTTGGTTTGCGATGAAAACTTTGGATCAGGTACTTTTACTGATATAACTGCTGTTAGTCCTTCTCTAGCATCATCTCCTGAGGCATTTGTCTCAGTTGTACCGCCTTTTTTCGTTTTATTTAATCCCTCTTTAACCATATAACTATTTAGGGTTCGCGTTAATGAGGTGCGAAAGCCACTAAGATGAGTACCGCCATCTTTTTGCGGAATATTGTTGGTAAAACAATGAATGTTCTCTTGAAAACCATCATTCCACTGCATAGCGACTTCCACGACTATGCCATCTTCTCTTTCTAAATCAAAATAGAAGATTTCTTCATTAACTGGCGTTTTATTAGTATTCAAATAATCAACAAATGCCTGAATTCCACCATCGAATTTAAAGTGATCTTCTTTACCTTCTTCTCTTTCATCTATTAATTTTATTGAAATACCAGAATTCAAAAAAGATAATTCACGGATCCGCTTAACTAATAAATCATAATGAAACATTACATCAGAAAAGGTGTCCGAACTTGGCCAAAAACGTACATCAGTGCCTGTGTGATCACTTTCACCAACTATAGCCAGTGGTGCTTCCGGCTCACCCGCATGGTATAACTGCTCATAGAGTTTGCCATCACGACGAATGGTCAATTTAAGCTTTTCACTCAGTGCATTTACTACCGAAATACCCACACCATGAAGTCCACCAGAAACTTTATAACCGGAGTCTTCACCGCCAAACTTTCCGCCGGCATGCAACACCGTCATTATTACTTCTGCGGCAGAGACCCCTTCTTCTGGATGAATTTCAGTGGGTATTCCCCGGCCGTCATCTTTCACCGATACAGAACCATCTAAATGTATTTTGACAATAATATCATTACAATGACCAGCTAAGGCTTCATCAATTGAATTATCTAACACCTCGAATACCATATGATGTAAGCCAGTGCCGTCATCCGTGTCACCGATATACATACCTGGTCTTTTTCTTACTGCGTCTAGACCTTTCAGTACTTTAATACTGGATGAGCCGTAATCATTTTCTATAGTCATAGTTTAAACCTATTTACCTATTTCTGAAATTTGTCCATGTTCCACGTGAAACATCTTATAATTATTGTCAGCAGGAACGATTGGTTCCAGAGCCAATTTGTCTATAGCAGTTATAAGCACCTGTGAATCAAGTGCTTTATAAGCCGCAGAGAATGCTATTCTAGAGTTACTATCTAGTTCAGCACCTATGTCGTCAATTAATATAATTGGCTTTACTCGATTAACTTGTTGGATTAATTTTGCCTGAGCAAAAGTTAACGCCAGTAAAAACAATTTTTGTTGTCCCCTAGACAACACTTGATCGATGTTCCGTTTTTCAACTGAGAACTTTACATCATATTTATGGCATCCATAAAGTGAATAGCCTTTTAAATATTCCCGTTCATGTTGTTCGGCCAATATATCCGATAAAGAATTTTGTTGACCCCATCCTTTAAAATAATTAATAACTATATTGCTATCAATATTTGGCAGCAATATTGCCAGCCAAAAATCTAGTTCTGCTGTTAATTCTTGTACATACTGGTATCTCAAAGTAGAAATATGTTCAGACAGTAGTACAAATTTTGTAGTCCAAAAGTCTATTTGTTGGTTGCGAACGCCTTGCTTTAAACAAGCATTCCTTTGTTTATGGACAGTGTTAAATTCTTTCCATAAGCGTTGAAAATCAGGTTTCACGTGAAACAAACCGAGGTCAAAAAAACGACGACGTTCTCTTGGCCCACCAAAAAACAACTTAAAACTTTCCGGTGTTACTATCTGAACAGCAATGTGTTGTACAACAGTAGAGAGTTTATCAACAAAAAGCCCATCAATTTTTAATTTAGAAACATTATTTAGGTTACGTTCAATCCCTATCCTACATCGGTTAATAGTATTAACACTGATAATGAATGACTGCTGGTTAACTTGAACTAGATTTTCACTGCGGCTAGTTCTAAATGATTTACCATGACCTAAATAAAACAAAGCCTCTAGTAAACTACTTTTGCCGCTACCATTATCGCCAATAACAAAGTTCAAGTCCGGATGAAAACCAATAGAACTGCTGCAAATATTTCTAAAGTGGTTAACTGTAAGTATGTCGACAGCCATTACAATCGCATAGGCATAACAACATAAATTGCTTCTCCAGAAGATTCACCTTCTATAACAACACTACTATTTGCATCAGCTAAAGTAAATTTAACAACATCATCTTTAATGGCGTTGAGTACATCGAGAACATAATTAACGTTAAAACCAATCTCTACTTCGGAAAAAGGGAAATCAACAGAAATTATCTCTTCGGCTTGTTCTTGTTCAGGATTGTTTGCGGTAATTTTCAACTCAGTAGTAGAAAAATTTAAACGCACACCTCTAAACTTTTCATTAGATAATATAGAAGCCCTTGATAATACTTGCTTCAATTGATCTTTATCTGATTTGAGAATTTTGTCACCATTCCTAGGAAGTACTCGACGATAATCTGGGAACCTGCCATCGACCAGTTTACTGGTAAAAGAAAACTCTGTATCAATAATGCGAATGTGGTTAGATCCAAGAAAAATTTGCACATCTTCATCGACAGGATCTAATAATCTAATAATTTCTAATATACCCTTACGCGGTACAATAACTTGCCTATGAGGTAAATCTAAATTTTCATTACTGAGTTTACAAATAGCTAGGCGATGTCCATCAGTAGCCACAGAGCGGATCTCACTAGCTTCCGTTTCAATAGACATGCCGTTGAGGTAATAACGCACGTCCTGATTGGCCATGGAAAAATGAGTACTTTCTATTAGGCGAAGTAACTGCGATTTTAATAATTTGAATTCAACATCACCCTTCCAAACTTCGATGTTTGGAAAGTCAGCAGCAGCCAAAGTTGATAAAGAATATTTACTGCGGCCAGAACTAATTTTAACTACATCATCGACAGCTTCAAATAAAATGGTCGCTTGATCAGGTAAACTTTTACAAATATCCAATAATTTACGAGCAGGTATGGTGAGTTTACCTTGATCACCCAGGTTTTCTATAGCAGCATAAGAAACCATTTCGAGCTCAAGGTCTGTGGCAGTTAATGTAAGTGAATGCTCACTTACATCAAATAAAATATTTCCTAAAATAGGCAAAGTGCTTTTGCGCTCAACAGCACCTGAAACGAGCAATAAGGGTTTAAGTAATACTTCGCGATTTAAAGAGAATTTCATTATATACCTACTTTTAGTACCTTTATAATATTAAGATGAAAGTGTTCTAGTCAAGTTTGAATAATCTTCCTTGATATCATGAGATTCTTCACGCAATGACTTAATTTTGCGACAAGCATGTAAAACTGTTGTGTGATCTTTACCACCAAAAGCTTCACCAATTTCGGGCAAACTATGGTTGGTGAGTTCTTTCGATAACGCCATAGCAATTTGTCTAGGCCTAGCTATAGAGCGGTTACGTCTTTTCGACAAAAGATCTGAAACCTTTATTTTATAATATTCCGCCACAGTGCGTTGAATATTATCAATTGTTACCAATTTGTCTTGCAAGGCAAGCAAGTCACGTAACGCTTCTTTAACAAATTCGATGGTGATCGAACGGCCAGTAAAATTAGCATTGGCGATAACTCTGTTAAGAGCACCTTCGAGTTCTCGTACATTAGAGCGCAACCGTTTAGCGATAAAAAAGGCCACTTCATCAGCTAAGTTGATGTGACTTTCATCAGCCTTGCGCTTTAAGATAGCGACGCGAGTTTCTAATTCAGGAGGTTCAATGGCTATGGTGAGTCCCCATCCGAACCTTGATTTTAATCTGTCCTCTACACCATCGATTTCTTTTGGGTAACGATCGCTGGTAAGAATAATTTGCTGATTACCTTCTAGCAAGGCATTAAAGGTATGAAAAAACTCTTCTTGGGTACGCTCTTTATTAGCAAAAAACTGAATATCATCGATAAGCAAAGCATCAACAGAGCGGTAGTATTGTTTAAATTTTTCTATGGCGTTATTTTGCAGAGCTCTAACCATATCTTGAACAAAACGCTCAGAGTGCATGTAGGCGATTTTAGCGTTAGGTTTGTTGAGTAAAATACCGTTACCGACGGCATGGAGTAAATGAGTTTTCCCTAATCCAGTGCCGCCGTAAATAAACAATGGATTGTAAGCACTACCAGGATTGTCTGCCACTTGTGTAGCAGCGGCGCGGGCTAACTGATTAGATTTACCTTCGACAAAATTATCGAAAGTATAATTAACTCTAACATTGGTTTTTTTAGGAATGTTTGGCTCAGGGCTAACTTCTTTATCTATGGTAGCTTGCATAGATTTAACTGGGCTAGAGGGGGCAACAGAGTTATCAACTACGCTGGGCACAGGTACAGCACCAACGCTAAATTTTAACTGAGGTGGATTATTAGGTTGTTGTAAACAAACCAATTGGTTGATGCGGTTGACATATTTGTCTCTAACCCAATCGAGAACGAACCTGTTGGGAGCATACAAAGTGATGGTACCATCAGCTAACACCGATTGAAGTGGGCGGATCCACATGCTGAATTGCTGAGCAGGTAATTCTTCTTGTAAAATAGAAAGGCAGCGTTGCCAGATAAACTGGTCCAAATAAAGCTCCTAAAGTGAGCACTTTTGCCTAAAATTAAATGCGAATTTAAATAAGGTTAAGTTAATATTATTGTTATCTGAAGCCATTATCCCCTTAGTTATCCACAACTTCAATATTGACATTGCAAATAGTCATAAAAATTCTCTATAACAAGGCTAAAGACAGTATAAGTTTGATAGTATACGATTGATAAATATGTAAAATTTTAACAATATAGCAAACTCAATAAAATACTGATTTACTAAATCAAAACAGGCTATAAACAGCACAGAGGCAAAACATCAGCATTATTTGCTAATAACCATAGACTCAAAGGGCATAGCAGAATGAGGATCATTGAGGATCAACAAGGATCTTTATGTAAAACAAAGTATATTAATCGTTGACAATAGACGGCACACTATATAAAATTCGCCCTCATTTTTAGACACAGTGTGCTCAGAACGGCGGTTAAGCCAGGGCAACAATCAACCGACGGATTAGCGTAATGAAAAGAACATTTCAACCAAGCGTACTTAAGCGTAAGCGTAACCACGGATTCCGTGCACGCATGGCAACTAAAAACGGCCGTGCTGTAATCGCACGTCGTCGTGCTAAAGGCAGAGCTAGCCTAAGTGCATAAATAATTACTTATTTCTTATAAGTAATGTGATAACCAGCTAAATGGCTAATTATCAATTCAATCGGGAGTCACGTCTGCTGACTCCAGATGATTTTCAAAAAGTATTCAAAAAAGCCAAGCGCTTTAACTCCCAACACATCACCCTACTTTTGACACCAGCAACAGCTAACAGCCGCATCGGTTTTGCCATTGCTAAAAAAAGAATTAAACTAGCGGTGCAACGCAATAGAATTAAACGTATAGTTAGAGATAGTTATCGCCTAAAAAAATCACAACTACCGAACGTTGACATGGTTATAATGGCAAAAACTGGTATAGAAAAACTGGAAAATCAAGCAATACATCAACAGATAGAAAAAATATGGCAAAAAATAATCCGCCTCAAATAGTGTTAGCTGTTGCTATCCTAAAGGGCTATCAAAGCTATATCAGTCCTATGCTTGGCAGTAATTGCCGTTTTTCTCCTACTTGCTCAAATTACGCAATAGAAGCAATAAAACGCTTTGGATTAATAAAAGGTAGTTGGTTAGCGTGCAAACGTATACTAAAATGCCATCCACTGAATGCGGGAGGTGAAGATCCCGTGCCACCCATTAAAAAAGAGAAATAACACCTATGGAATCGCAACGCAGTTTTCTTTTTATTGCGCTTATGGTTGTAACTTATTTATTATTTACCCAATGGCAGCTTCAAAATACGCCAGTAAATGAACCTTTGAGTGCAGAGCCTAACGCAGTACAAATAGACACAGCATCAAATACTACTGAGGACTTCATTCCAGAATCTACTCAGACTGCTCAACCTCTAGCTGTATCAAGTGTCGCCACTGAGCAGTTAATAACCGTCACTACCGATGTATTTGTGGTGAAAATTGATCCGAGAGGCGGTGATATAGTTCATGTCGAATTACTGGACTTTTATACTGAGCAAGGCAATGGTATTCCCTATACCATGTTGCGGACTAACAACCAAAAATACATAGCGCAGAGTGGCTTAATTGGCGCACAAGGGATTGATAAAGTCTCCGGCCGCCCTCTTTACTCTAGCCAAACCACAAACTACCAGTTAACTGATAACCAACCTTTGGTAGTAGACCTATTCTATCGTGGCAACAATAATATTAACTATACTAAACGATTTACATTTACACCGGCAAACTACAAAGTAGATGTCGATTATATCGTTAATAATCAAGCTGATACTGCTGCCAGTGTGCAAATGTATGCACAACTTAAACAATCGACCTTTATTGATAACAGCGACTCTGGGTTGTTACCTACCTATCGTGGCGCTGCCTATTCTTACTCAGAAGATCCCTATGAGAAATATGGCTTTGATGACATTGCCGATGCAAATTTAAATATTACCACCGATGGCGGCTGGGTGGCTATGCTAGAACATTACTTTGTATCAGCATGGGTTCCTAATAAGAATGAAGTTAACCAGATATATACGCGCTATTCAGGGCAAAATGAAGCGGTAATTGGCTTTAAAGCACCAACAGTAGTAATAGAACCGCGCTCAGAGGGCACCGTTTCGGCAGTTTTTTATGTTGGACCAAAAGATCAAGATGCGCTTGAAGCAATAGAAGATAGTTTAGACTTAACTATCGACTATGGTTTTCTCTGGATGATAAGCCAGCCACTATTTTATTTACTGATCTGGATCCAATCTTTTGCTGTCAACTGGGGTGTGGCTATTATTATTATTACCCTAATAGTTAAAGGGGTAATGTACCCGTTAACAAAGGCACAATACGTGTCTATGGCTAAAATGCGTGATTTAGCACCTAAAATGGCACAAATTAAAGAGCGCTTTGGTGATGATAGGCAAAAAATGTCACAAGCCACCATGGAAATGTACAGAAAAGAAAAAGTTAATCCAGCAGGCGGTTGTTTACCTCTATTGATCCAAATGCCTATTTTCTTAGCCTTGTATTGGGTATTTCTTGAAAGCGTAGAGTTGCGCCATGCACCATTTGGACTTTGGTTACAAGATTTATCTGCTAAGGATCCTCTCTATATATTGCCAATCTTAATGGGGGCAAGTATGGTCATAATGCAAAAAATGCAGCCCATGACCATACAAGATCCAATGCAACAAAAAATCATGCAATGGATGCCTGTTATGTTTACTGTATTTTTCTTTTGGTTCCCTTCTGGATTGGTACTGTACTGGTTGGTTAGTAACTTAATATCGATAGTTCAGATGAAAATTATTTTTTCAGGTATTGAAAAAGCGAAATTAAAAACTGCAAAATAACCTGAAAAAAGACCTTTATATTTAAAAAAGCCAGCTTGCTATTAGCTGGCTTTTTTTATGACTAAAATTAATTTTTAAAATTGAGTAAAAAATAAAAAAGCATGAGCACTGTGCTTTTTAAACAAAATAGAAGACGACACTATAATAATATAGGCGCTGAAAAAAATTTGCTGCTCGTGAACCTTTTTAAAAGTGTAGACGTCTTTATTAATGAAAAAATTAAATATGTGAGATCAGAAAGATAAATGCAAAAAGCTAAAGAATATTTACTTGTACTAGCAGCAAAAAAAGGCGATGAAAAAGCATTTACGCTTCTGTATAAATTTTACCAACAGTCACTACTGAGATTTGCATATAAAATATCAGGTGACACACAGTTAGCTCAAGAAGCTGTTCAAAATAGTTGGCTTAACGTTGCAAAAAAGTTGATTTTATTGAGGGATCCGCGTGCTTTTAAAAGTTGGTTGTTTAAGTCTGTACGTTGGCGAGTGTAAGACCTTATGGATAAATCAAAAAATGATAAAACTGTTCTGCTAGAGGATGTAACAGAGGATTTAAATGTCTGTGAGACAATATACAAAACAAAAAATAAAACCGACGAGCGAACAGATACTGTAATGGCACTTATAGATACTTTGCCTGAAATTGATAAACAAGCCATTTATTTATTCTATTTAGAAGAAATGAAAATAACAGAAATTTCAGCAATCCTTCAAATCCCTGCAGGCACGGTTAAATCAAGACTTAATCGATCCCGTAAAAAACTGCGTGAGCAAGTGAAACAAACATAGTTGTTCAATAAAAAAGGAAAGTACCATGAATATAGATGAAAAAATAAAAAAAGAGTTAGAACAAGAAGCGTTAGAAATAGACAAAATTTTAGCACAAGAAGGTACAGGCTTATTTTCCATGATAGTCAATAGTTTCAAAGGAAATATGAAGCGCTGGTTTATTATAGCCAATGCAGTAACCATTTTAGCAACAGTGGGGTTGTTGTATTGCGGTTATCATTTTTTTACTGTTGTTCAAGAACAACAACACTTTTGGGGAATTTTATTTGTCATCAGTCTTCAAGCACAAATAGCACTAAAACAATGGATATTTAGTGAAATAAACCGAACAAGTACAATCAGAGAAATAAAACGACTTGAACTGTCAGTGAACGAATTAACAGAAAAATTATCGTTAAATAAATAACTTCACATATTAACTTTGTGGTTTAACAAACAGTCTTGATTGCGCCAGCTTGCCATTAGCTGGCTTTTTTATGCCTAAAGAATTAAATAATGAATGTCTAAGATTTGGCAAATAAGCTCAGAGAAAAAGCACAATACAAAACAAAAATTTCAACTCCTATCAGGTGTAGTAGATATAACTAATATGTCAGCTATTTATCATTATTTTTACAATTGATATATAGCTATTACCAATACTTAAGTTAACGTTTATACTATTAACTTTATTGGCTTATATCACTGAACGGATCCCTAAATGGAAAACCCCCTTGCATTGCCCTCTGCTAAAGACACCATAGCTGCGCAAGCCACTGCTCCGGGCAGAGGCGGTGTTGGTATCATTAGGGTATCAGGCCCGGAAGCGATGGCAGTGGCAAAAGTCATTGTTGGCAAAATACCTGAAGTAAGAAAAGCAGAATACCTTACTTTTAAAGATAAAAATGGCCAAGCCCTAGACCAAGGCATAACTCTTTATTTTAAGGGACCAAATTCTTTTACTGGAGAAGACGTGATCGAATTTCAAGGTCATGGTGGACCAGTACTTTTAGATATGCTGTTAAAAGAAATACTTACTTTACCCAAGGTGAGAATGGCAAATCCCGGTGAGTTCAGCGAACAAGCATTTCTCAATGACAAGCTAGATCTAACCCAAGCAGAAGCCATTGCTGATTTAATTAATTCAAGCTCAGAACAAGCTGCTAAATGCGCCCTACACTCTTTACAAGGAGATTTTTCAAAACTGATCAATCAACTGGTAGATAACACCATCAGACTTCGCATGTATGTTGAAGCCGCAATAGATTTTCCCGAAGAAGAAATAGATTTTCTCGCCGACGTAAAAGTAGTTAATGATCTAAAAAGTATTATCGAGCAAGTATCAGATGTTAAAAGTAAGGCACAACAAGGCAGTATTATTCGCGAAGGTATGCGAGTAGTCATCGCAGGAAGACCTAATGCCGGTAAATCCAGTTTACTAAACGCCCTCAGTGGTAAAGAAACCGCCATTGTTACTGATATAGCCGGTACCACTCGCGATGTACTCTCTGAACAAATACACCTTGATGGTATGCCTTTACACATTATAGACACAGCAGGATTGCGAGAAAGTAGCGATAAAGTTGAGCAAATAGGTATAGAGCGAGCTTGGCAAGAAATAAATAGAGCTGATCAAGTGTTATTGATGGTTGACTCAGCTGAGCATACAGATCTGCACCCAACTGAAATATGGCCTGAGTTTTTTGCAAAATTACCGGAAAATATTGGCTTAACAGTTATTAAAAACAAAGCTGATCTCAGTCAATCAACAACCGGATACAGTGAGATCAACGGCACAGCAACGATAACCTTATCAGCTAAAACCAACGATGGTGTAAATGCCCTTACCGAGCATTTGAAGCACATTATGGGTTATCGTGGTAGTACTGAGGGCAGCTTTACCGCCCGACGTCGTCATCTTGTCGCATTGGAACAAGCACATCGACATTTGATCATAGGTTTAGAACAATTAGAGTCGTACGTAGCAGGAGAAATTCTTGCCGAAGAACTGCGCTTTTGCCAAGAGGAGCTCAATAAAATAACCGGTGAATTTACCAGTGATGATTTATTAGGGCAAATTTTTTCATCTTTTTGTATTGGTAAGTAATGGTATTAACTCATAAAAATAAGGAAAACTATCAGTGGCAAGTATACAAATAATTGTCGGCAGTATGTTAGGCGGGACAGAGTATGTGGCAGAAGCTTGTGAAGAAACATTATTAGCCCTTGGGCATGATGTACAAATTCACTTACAACCCTGTTTTGCTGAAATAAACAGCGAAAATCAAACATGGTTGGTATGCACATCAACTCATGGCGCAGGTGACTATCCCGACAATATTCAAAACTTTGTTAGTGATTGTGAAAATAGCGATGTCGATCTATCCTCAATTCGGTTTTTAACCATTGGTATTGGCGATTCCAACTATGACACTTTCTGTTATGCTGCGAAAAATTTAAATAGCTTATTATTATCAAAAGGTTGTGTACAAATAACAGATTTGATCACCTTGGATATGGATCGAGATATAGATCCTGAAGATGTTGCACAACAGTGGATAACTACAAACAAGGATCTTTTATAAATTTTTATACACTTTTTACACACAATAAATATATTCAAACCTTATTATTGTGTATAAAAATAAGGATAACCCCTTAATTCTAAGTTATTATTCAGTTTATAATATTTATCACCAATTCATCTGTGTATAACTATCTGTTTTGATCAAAGCTTTTTCAGCAAAGGATCAGAGTTTGATCACATTATATGATCTTAATAACTAAATGATTTAAATGTAAATAAAGTACTTACTCACAGAGATTGGTTAAGCTAATAAGTAACAATAATAAGATCTTTATATAGATCTTTAATAATATTAAAAGATCATTGTTTTGATCTTTTCGTTATTTGATCGTTTCACTTAACTGCAAAAACAGTTAAAATAGCTAACTGAAAAAATTTTTATTCAAGGTCGGTATTATGTGGTATCAGGCATCTTATGATGTTGTTATTGTTGGTGGGGGTCATGCGGGTACTGAAGCTGCGCTTGCTTCTGCGCGCATGGGTTGTAAAACGTTATTATTGACCCACAATATTGATACTCTAGGCCAAATGTCATGTAATCCAGCCATAGGTGGCATAGGTAAAGGTCACTTAGTTAAAGAAATTGATGCCTTAGGTGGAGTGATGGCTACCGCTACTGATCATGCGGCAATACAATTTAGAACCTTAAATGCCAGTAAAGGCCCTGCTGTTAGAGCAACTCGAGCACAAACTGACCGTGCTTTGTATCGTGCTTTTATTAGAAATACATTAGAAAATCATGCCAATTTAACCCTATTTCAGCAAGCTTGTGACGATCTTATTTTAGAAAATAACCGCGTGGTCGGTGTTTCAACGCAAATGGGGTTAAAATTTAAGGCTAAAAGTGTAGTGTTAACTGTAGGTACTTTCCTTGCTGGACAAATACATATAGGTTTAAACAATTATCAAGGTGGCAGAGCCGGCGATCCGGCAAGCACGCAATTAGCTAAAAAAATGCGCGATATGCCGTTCAGAATTGATCGATTAAAAACCGGTACACCACCGAGATTAGACGCTAGAACCTTGGATTTTTCAGTGATGGAAGCTCAACCAGGTGATGATCCTCGGCCAGTGTTTTCATTTATGGGCAGTGACAGGGATCACCCTCAACAAATACCTTGTTACATTACCCATACCAACAGTAAAACTCACGAAATTATTCGCAATGGTTTAGATAGATCACCTATGTACACTGGCTTAATTGATGGTGTTGGGCCCAGGTATTGCCCGTCAATAGAAGATAAAATCAACCGATTTTCTGATAAAGCATCACATCAAATATTTGTAGAGCCTGAGGGACTTACTACCAATGAAGTCTATCCTAATGGCATCTCTACAAGTCTTCCGTTTGACGTGCAAATGAATTTAGTCCGCTCTATTGTCGGATTTGAGAATGCTGACATAACTCGTCCGGGTTACGCCATTGAATACGACTTTTTTGATCCTAGAGATTTAAAACAAACTCTAGAGAGTAAATTTGTTGAAAATTTATATTTCGCCGGACAAATCAATGGCACCACAGGTTATGAAGAAGCCGGCGCACAAGGCTTGATTGCCGGTGCAAATGCAGCGGCTAGAGTAAGTGATAAGCAACCTTTAATACTTGGTCGAGACCAAGCATATATGGGGGTTTTAATTGACGATCTGGCGACTTTAGGTACTAAAGAACCCTATCGAATGTTTACTTCTCGCGCTGAATACAGGCTATTACTCAGAGAAGACAATGCAGATATCAGGTTAACAGAACAAGGCTACAAGTTAGGTTTAGTTGATGAAACTCGTTGGGCGCGCTTTAACCAAAAGTTAGAAAATATCGCCATAGAAAAACAACGTTTACATTCCACTTGGGTGCAAACAACAAGTACAAATGTACAACAAGTAAATCAATTATTAAAAAATCCAATTAGTCGTGAAAATAGCTTAGAAGAACTGATCAGAAGACCTGAAGTGAGTTACCAAGCGTTAATGAAAATTGATGGTATAGGTCCGGCCATCGACGATCAACAAGCCGCTGATCAAATTGAAATTCAAATTAAATACGCTGGCTATATAGAAAGACAATTGGTTGATATTGAAAAGAAAAAGCGTCATGAAAACACCTTGATACCGATTGATTTTAACTACGCTAGTATTTCCGGCTTATCAAATGAAGTGGTGGCTAAATTGTCTGCTGCTAGGCCTGAGTCAATTGGCAAGGCGGCGAGAATATCTGGGATCACCCCAGCAGCTATATCACTGTTGTTGGTTTACTTAAAAAAACACGGTTTATTGCGTAAATCTGCTTAATATCGAAAATTACTACCCTGAGTTTATACTATGTATTTGGCAGAACAGTTATCATCTTTGATCAAACAAACCGACTTATCAGTCAATGACCAGCAATTATCGCAATTAATAGGCTACGTTGAATTATTGATAAAATGGAATAAAGCCTATAATTTAACCTCAGTTAGATCGCCAAGTGATATGTTAATCAAACATATTATGGACAGCTTGATGGTCGGTAAAGTGCTCACTGGCCATTCATTTATCGATGTTGGTACCGGACCGGGTTTACCGGGGATCCCATTAGCTATATTATTTCCGCAACGAAAGTTTTTTCTGTTAGACAGCACAGGGAAAAGAATTACTTTTGTTAGACAGGTTGTTTTTCAACTCAAACTTGCTAATGTAACCCCTGTGCTTTGTCGAGTTGAGGACTATCAACCTGAACAACCTTTTGACGGTGTGTTGAGTAGAGCTTTTGCTTCCCTAGAAGATATGGTTACTTGGTGTGATCACCTTACAGATAGCAATGGTCGTTTTTTTGCATTAAAGGGTCAATATCCTCACGATGAAATAAATCACCTACCAAAAAATGTTTCATTGGTAAAAAGTCATCAAATTGTCGTACCTGAGCTGATTGGCGATCGACATGTAATTGAATTAAAAAAACACCAATAATTATATCTAGAGGTTTATGTGGGAAAAATAATTGCTGTTGCTAATCAAAAAGGCGGCGTAGGTAAAACCACCACAGCGGTTAACTTGGCTGCTTCACTAGCCGCTACCAAAAGACAAGTGCTTCTCATCGATCTTGATCCACAAGGCAACGCGACTATGGGCAGCGGTATTGATAAATACGACGTTGCTGCTACCAGTTATGAATTACTTATCGATGAATTGCCCTTTGAGCAAGTGGTGTGTAAAAACACTGAAGGTGTTTATGATTTGATTGCTGCCAATTCAGATGTCACAGCTGCTGAAATTAAGCTTATGGAAGTGCTTGCCCGTGAACAACGATTAAAAAAAGCATTAGCACCAATAAAAAATCAATACGATTACATTATTATTGACTGTCCTCCTTCATTAAACATGTTGACCGTTAATGCCATGACAGCAGCTGATTCAGTTCTGGTTCCCATGCAATGTGAGTATTATGCATTAGAGGGATTAACGGCGCTGATGGATACCATTTCGCAATTGACGTCTGTGGTTAATGGCGATCTGCAAATAGAGGGCATATTGCGTACTATGTATGATCCCCGCAACCGATTAGCTAATGATGTTTCAGAGCAGTTGAAAAGACATTTTGGTGACAAAGTATACAGAACAGTTATTCCTCGCAATGTCAGATTAGCTGAAGCACCGAGTTTTGGTGCACCAGCCATGTACTACGATAAATCTTCTACCGGCGCTAAAGCATACTTAGCCCTAGCCGGAGAAATATTGCGCAAAGCTGAAGCTGCAAAAAAACAGCAGCGTAAACAGACACCATTAACAAGTTAGTTAGCAAGGAAAATTATGAGCACATCTAAACGCAGAGGCCTTGGTCGAGGACTAGATGCATTATTAACCAATGCTCCTAGAAAAACAGCTGCTGTTGGATCAGCAACCACAGTTGAAACAGAAAATGGCACGGCTAATGACAGTGAATTAAAAAAGCTACCTATTGAGCAATTGCAACCCGGCAAATATCAGCCGAGAAAAGACATGTCGGCTGAAGCACTGGAAGATCTGTCAAATTCAATTAAAGCGCAAGGTATTATTCAACCTATCGTGGTTCGATTAATAGCGGATGGCGCCTATGAAATTATTGCTGGGGAGCGTCGTTGGCGAGCAGCACAATTGGCAGGAATTGACATTATTCCTTGTTTAATAAAAGAAGTCCCTGACGAATCTGCTGTGGCTATTGCCCTGATAGAAAATATTCAACGAGAAGACTTAAATGCGATGGAAGAAGCTATTGCACTGGAAAGGTTACTTACTGAATTTGAATTAACACATCAACAAGTAGCACAAGCTATTGGTAAATCGCGCACAACGGTATCAAACTTATTGCGATTAAATAATTTAAATGATGAAGTTAAGATTTTATTAGAGCGCGGCGATATTGATATGGGTCATGCTCGTGCACTTTTATCGCTGCAAAGTGAACAGCAAATTACCACCGCTAGAACTGTTGCTGCCAAAGCCTTAACTGTGCGAGAAACAGAAAGCCTGATCAAAAAAATCCAACAGCCTGAACAGCCGAAAGCAAGCAGAGAAAAAGATCCTGATACCAAAGCACTAGAGCAAAATTTATCAGAACGATTTGGTTCAAACGTACTAATTAATCACAATAAACAAGGCAAGGGAAAGCTAGTTATCCCTTATACCAATATTGAAGAGTTAGAAGCAATAATCGCTCGTTTTGGTTCATTCTAAAGGTATTTATTTTCGGTAAGTGATTTGCAAATACACCTATAACTAATACATTACCGCGAGTATGTACATTAATAAGGCAACTACTGCCCTATAATGTTGCATTAGTGCTGTAATTCAGTATACTTGCGTCGTCTTTTTATTGTTAGATAAGTAACTCTGCAGAAAAGACAATTGTACGAAATTTATCGTAATAAAAGCGAGGCAAACAGATTGAAAAATCAACTGACCAAAAAAGGTCGGCAACTTGCTTTTAAACAACTGTTAGTCATGGGTACTTGTGTTTTTATCTATGCGTTGATCAGTTATTTTTCTTGGGGATATGTATTTGCTAAATCAGTACTTATAGGTGGGGCTGTAGCAATAATTCCCAATATATTTTTTGCTGTAAAAGCGTTTATGTACGCAGGGGCAAAATCTTCACATAAAGTATTGAGTGCTTTTTACAGTGGAGAGAAATATAAAATCGTACTAACGGCCATTTTATTTGCGCTAACGTTTAAATTTATAGCGATAGAGCCAATTGCGTTTTTTACAAGTTTTTGCACAGTTGCGTTGATACCGCTACTGGCACCATTTTATTTAAACTTTAATCATTAGGAACGTTGATATGTCATCAAGTGCTGAAGTAACCAGCCAAGAATATATTAAACATCACTTAACCAATTTATCAGCGGGTGAAGGTTTTTGGACTTTTCACCTTGATACCTTAGGTTGGTCGATATTTTTAGGTATAGTTTTTCTTACTATATTTCGCTCAGTAGCCAAAAAAGCTGAAACTGGTGTGCCTGGCAAACTTCAGTGTGCTGTTGAAATGATTGTTGAATTTGTCGACGACAGTGTAAAAAGCACATTTCACGGTAAAAACCCCGTGATAGCACCTTTAGCATTAACCATATTTGTGTGGGTGTTACTGATGAATGCAATGGATTGGGTACCAGTGGATTTAATTCCTAAAACTTTTGAGTTGATGGGAGTTAATTATATGAAAGCTGTTCCAACAACAGACATTAATATGACATTAGCCTTAGCTCTTGGCGTATTTTGGTTGATTATTTATTATTCAATAAAAGTCAAAGGCATCACTGGCTTTATTAAAGAGCTAACGACTCAGCCTTTTGGTCATTGGACCTTATATCCAGTAAATTTCTTACTTGAATCGGTTACTTTATTAGCGCGTCCATTGTCATTAGCGCTGCGTTTATTTGGTAACTTATATGCTGGTGAATTAATATTTATCCTCATTGCAACAGTCGGTATATTCCAATTGCCAATGCACTTTGTTTGGGCGGCATTCCATTTGTTAGTTATCCCTTTGCAAGCCTTTATATTTATGACCTTAACTATAGTTTATCTAAGTTTAGCGCATGAGGATCACTAAAGAATAATGACTTTTGCAGTTGTGCAAAAAACACAGCTGTAATAACCATTAATACACTAGCTTTTTGGGAATGAGTTAGTACGACAACAGTCGGCCCGAAAGGTTAAGGGCAGGAAGCCCGATAAAAATTTACACATTTAACTTTACTTTTAAAATCGGAGATAAAAATGGAAAACGTAGGTTTACTATATGTAGCTGCAGCCTTATTGATAGGCTTAGGCGCTTTAGGTACGGCTATTGGTTTTGGTTTACTTGGTGGCAAATTCTTAGAATCAGCTGCTCGTCAACCTGAATTAGCACCACAACTGCAAGTAAAAATGTTTATTGTTGCTGGTCTTATCGATGCGATCGCCATCATAGGTGTTGCGATGGGTCTATATATCCTATTCGTTAAAATTGGTTAATTGAGCACAATAATTTACTTAACCATGTTATTTAATAGGAGGTACACAAATGAACGTTAATGCCACTTTTATCGGTGAAATGATCGCATTTGTCGTATTTGTAATTTTTTGTATGAAGTACGTTTGGCCACCCATTATTGGTGCCATAGAAGCGCGTCAAGCAACTATTGCTGATGGGCTTGCTGCTTCAGATCGTGCCGCCAAAGATCTTGAGTTAGCTCAACAAAAGGCTACAGCACAACTGAAAGAAGCGAAAGCGCAAGCTGCTGAAATTATTGAAGCGGCAAAAAAACGCGAAACGCAATTAGTTGAAGAAGCTGCGGTTAAGGCAAATGCCGAGAAAGAAAAAATCTTGGCAGCAGGTCATGCAGAAATAGAAACAGAACGTAATCAAGCAAAAGAAGAACTTCGTCAACAAGTTGCTGCACTTGCAGTGGTTGGTGCAGAGAAAATTCTTGAACGTTCCATTGATGCCGCTGCACATAGCGACATTTTAGATAAACTCGTAGCTGAACTTTAAGAGAGGAATGAGCTTATGTCTGAATTGACAACCGTCGCTCGTCCTTATGCTAAAGCAGCGTTTGATTTTGCTGTAGAAGCTAAAGCGATAGGATCTTGGTTAACCATGCTGAGTTTTGCCGCTGAAGTTTCTAAAGATGCAACCATAGAAGGCTATCTTTCAGGTGGTGCGTCGGTAGAGCAAGCAACAGACTTATTTATTAAAGTTTGTGGTGAGCAACTCGACAGCAATGGTCAAAACCTAATAAAGGTGATGGCTGAAAATCAACGTTTGTTGGTACTGCCACAAGTTGTTTCGCAGTTCTGCCAATTAAAGGCGGAATATGAAAAAGAAATAGCTGTGGATGTAACATCTGCTGTTAAATTAAAAGCAGCAGATAAAAAAGCAATTAGTGCCGCGCTTGAACAGCGTTTGGCTCGAAAAGTAAAGCTTAATTGTAGTGTTGATAAAACTGTGGTTTCTGGCTTGGTAATCAAGGCTGGTGACTTAGTGATAGATGGTTCTGTACGAGGTAAACTCAACCGTCTTTCAACAACAATGCAATCTTAGCATTCAAGAGATAAGGGAACAGAGCATGCAACTGAATTCCACTGAAATCGCTGAACTGATCAAAAAGAGAATTGAACAGTTTGACGTTGTCAGCGAAGCTCGTAATGAAGGTACTATCGTATCAGTAACAGATGGTATTATTCGCATCCACGGTCTTGCAGATGTTATGCAAGGTGAGATGATAGAACTTCCTGGTAGCCGTTTCGCTATCGCTTTAAACCTTGACCGTGATTCGGTCGGTGCGGTAGTTATGGGTCCTTATGCGGACCTAGCTGAAGGCGACAAAGTAAAAGGTACTGGACGTATATTAGAAGTACCTGTAGGGCGTGGTTTATTAGGCCGCGTTGTTAACACCTTAGGTGAGCCAATTGACGGAAAAGGACCTATCGAAAACGATGGTTTTTCTCCGGTTGAAGTCGTTGCTCCAGGGGTAATAGATCGCAAGTCAGTTGATCAGCCTGTACAAACAGGTATTAAATCAATTGACTCTATGATCCCAATTGGTCGTGGTCAACGTGAATTGATCATTGGTGACCGTCAAATTGGTAAATCAGCGATAGCCCTTGATGCGATCATTAATCAAAAAGACACAGGTATTAAAAGTATTTATGTTGCCATCGGCCAAAAAGCTTCTACTGTTGCCAATGTAGTGCGCAGTTTGGAAGAGCACGGTGCACTATCAAATACTATTGTAGTTGTTGCATCTGCTTCTGAAGCGGCGGCATTACAATATTTAGCACCTTACTCTGGCTGTACCATGGGTGAATATTTCCGCGACCGCGGTGAAGATGCACTGATCGTATATGATGATTTGTCGAAGCAAGCTGTTGCCTATCGTCAAATTTCATTGCTTTTACGTCGTCCGCCAGGTCGAGAGGCCTATCCAGGTGACGTTTTCTATCTTCACAGTCGTTTACTAGAGCGCGCTGCGCGTGTAAATGAAGCTTACGTTGAGAAATTTACCAACGGTGAAGTAAAAGGTAAAACCGGGTCTTTGACAGCTTTGCCAATTATTGAAACCCAAGCGGGTGACGTATCGGCATTTGTACCGACAAACGTAATTTCAATTACCGATGGTCAAATATTCCTAGAAGCTGATTTATTCAACTCGGGTATTCGCCCTGCTGTCAATGCTGGTTTATCGGTATCGCGTGTTGGTGGTGCTGCACAAACTAAAATCATCAAGAAACTTGGTGGTGGTATTCGTTTAGCATTAGCACAATATCGCGAGTTAGCGGCATTTGCTCAGTTTGCATCAGATCTCGATGACGCAACTCGTGCACAATTAGAGCACGGACAACGCGTAACTGAATTGATGAAGCAAAAGCAATACAGCCCGTTATCGGTTGCCGAAACCGCGGTATCTTTATTCGCTGCTGAAAAAGGCTATTTAAATGACGTTGACTTAAACAAAATCACTGATTTTGAAGAAGCGTTACATAGCTATGTAAACAGTGAACAAACTGAGCTTATGGCTAAGATCAACGAAAGCGGCGGCTACGATAAAGATATCGAAGCTGGGTTAGCGCAAGCACTTGAAACATTTAAGTCAACGCAAACTTGGTAATTAGTTTAAGTTTTTGGAGAGATAGTCATGGCCGGTGGTAAAGAGATTAAATCGAAGATCTCGAGTGTACAAAACACTCAGAAGATCACCAGTGCGATGGAAATGGTTGCAGCTTCTAAAATGCGCAAGGCGCAAGATAGTATGGCTGCGTCTCGTCCATACGCTGAGAATATGCGAAATGTGATCGGTCACATCGCGCGTGGTAACTTAGAGTATCGCCATCCATATATGGAAGAGCGTGAAGTTAAACGCGTTGGTTATATTGTTGTCTCAACAGACAGAGGTTTGTGTGGTGGTTTAAATATTAATTTATTTAAACAAACCCTTGCTGATGCTGCCCAATGGCAAGCGAAAGGCACCGAAGTTGAATTTGCTGTAGTTGGCTCTAAAGCCACTACTTTTTTCAACAACATGGGTGCTAAAGTCAGTGCACAAGTCTCTGGTTTAGGTGATAACCCTTCATTGACCGATTTGATCGGCAGTGTCAAAGTTATGTTAAACGCCTATGACAATGGAGAGATAGACAAGCTGTTTATTGTATTCAATAAATTTGTGAATACCATGACACAGTCGCCAACAATCGATCAGCTTTTACCTTTACCCAAGTCAGATGATGACGCAATTCAACATCGCTGGGACTATATTTACGAACCCGATGCACAAGCAATACTTGAGCATTTACTGGTTCGTTATGTAGAGTCACAGGTGTACCAAGGTGTGGTGGAAAACCTCGCTAGTGAACAAGCCGCTCGTATGGTTGCGATGAAAGCCGCAACCGACAATGCAGGTGACTTGATCGATGATTTACAATTGGTATACAACAAAGCGCGTCAAGCAAGTATCACCCAAGAATTGAGTGAAATTTGTGCTGGCGCTGCAGCGGTGTAGGCAAAGGTTCTTGTTAATTAGAGCAAAATTTTTTGAGGATTAAACATGAGTACAGGTAAAGTCGTCCAAATAATTGGCGCAGTTGTGGATGTAGAATTCCCACAAGATGCCGTACCTCAGGTATATGACGCGTTAAATGTAACTGAAGGTGACCTTAACGGCTTAGTACTTGAAGTACAACAGCAGTTAGGTGGTGGTGTAGTTCGCGCTATCGCTATGGGGTCTTCTGACGGTTTGCGTCGTGGTCTGAACGTAGAGAATACAGGTAAAGGGATCCAAGTTCCCGTTGGTGTTGAGACCTTAGGTCGCATTATGAACGTACTTGGTGAGCCCATTGATGAAGCAGGTCCTATTGGAGAAAAAGACCGTTGGTCTATTCACCGTGAAGCACCCGCCTATGCTGAACAAGCAATGTCAAATGAGCTATTAGAAACGGGTATCAAAGTAATCGACTTAGTCTGTCCATTCGCCAAGGGTGGTAAAGTCGGCTTATTCGGTGGTGCCGGTGTTGGTAAAACCGTTAACATGATGGAGCTTATCCGTAACATCGCTATCGAGCACAGTGGTTATTCTGTTTTCGCCGGTGTTGGTGAGCGTACTCGTGAAGGTAACGATTTCTACCATGAAATGAACGATTCAAACGTACTTGATAAAGTATCGTTGGTTTACGGTCAAATGAATGAGCCTCCAGGTAACCGTTTACGTGTTGCTATGACAGGTTTAACCATGGCAGAAAAATTCCGTGATGAAGGTCGTGATGTATTATTTTTTGTTGATAATATTTACCGTTATACCTTAGCGGGTACTGAGGTTTCTGCTTTGTTAGGTCGCATGCCATCAGCGGTTGGTTATCAACCGACACTTGCTGAAGAGATGGGTGTACTACAAGAGCGTATTACTTCGACTAAGAAGGGTTCAATTACTTCAATTCAAGCGGTTTATGTACCTGCTGATGATTTAACCGATCCAAGTCCAGCAACAACCTTTGCTCACTTAGATGCAACGGTTGTACTATCGCGTTCAATTGCTGAATTGGGTATTTACCCAGCGATCGACCCGTTGGATTCTACCTCGCGTCAACTCGATCCATTAGTGGTTGGTGCCGAGCATTATGAAACCGCTCGTGGCGTTCAATCAGTACTGCAACGCTACAAAGAACTTAAAGATATTATCGCTATCTTGGGTATGGACGAATTATCTGAAGAAGATAAACAAACCGTAGACCGTGCTCGTAAGATCCAGCGTTTCTTATCACAACCGTTCTTTGTTGCTGAAGTATTCACAGGCTCGCCTGGTAAGTATGTTTCACTTAAAGACACTATTGCTGGCTTTAAAGGCATTCTTGCTGGTGAGTACGATGATTTACCTGAGCAAGCTTTCTACATGGTTGGTTCTATTGAAGAAGCAGCTGAAAAAGCTAAAAACATGTAATGAAGGCTGGCGACTAGACACGTGAATAGCGTTATAGTCGCCAATTAGGAGGTCAAGATGGCAATACCCACTGTAAATCTTAATGTCGTTAGTGCTGAAGAACAATTATTTTCTGGCGCGATAGAGTCATTACAGATAACAGGTAGCGAAGGTGAATTGGGCATTATGCCTGGGCATGCACCTTTGTTGACTTCACTGAAACCTGGCATGGCAAGAATTGTCAAAAAAGATGGTACTGAAGAAGTTATTTATCTTTCTGGCGGTATGCTTGAAGTTCAACCAAATAATGTCACTGTGCTTGCCGATGTAGCAACCCGTGTAGCAGATTTGGACGAACAGGCTGCGTTAGACGCCAAACAGCGTGCTGAAGAACATATTAACACCAATAGCGGTGATGTTGATTACGCAGAAGTAGCCGGAGAATTGGCTCGTGCAGTTGCACAGTTACGCGTTATACAAGCAGCTAAGAAAAAAGTATAAACCTTGCAAACTAGCCATATATAATGGTTTTAATGATAAAAAAAAGCGATTGATACTGTTTGTATCAGTCGCTTTTTTATTACCACAATGTGCTATAAATTAGCTGGTAAAAGCCAAATATACAGGTAAAATTAATAAAAATTTATGTTTAACAAACAATTTAACACATTTAAAAAACGGAACTAATATGTCACTGTCAGTCGTCGTTCTTGCCGCGGGTAAAGGAACCCGAATGCGCTCCTCATTACCTAAAGTACTGCATCCTGTTGCTGAAAAGGCTATGGTTGAGCATGTTATTGATGCAGCAAGACAATTAAATGCTGAAAATATATATCTGATATATGGCTTTGGTGGTGAACAGCTTAAAGCCAAAATAGTTGGTGATGATCTCAAATTTGTTGAACAAAAACAGCAGCTAGGTACAGGCCATGCGGTAGATATGGCATCGCCTTATCTACGCGACGATGAGAATGTCTTGGTGTTATATGGCGATGTGCCTTTAACCAAAGTCTCTACGTTACAAAACTTGCTGGCAGTGAAACCAGAGCAAGGTATCGGATTACTCACGGTAAACTTAACTGATCCTACTGGATACGGTCGAATTGTCCGCAGTGATCAACAAGTGGTTGGCATCGTTGAACAAAAGGATGCCAGCGTCGAGCAACTAGAGATCAACGAAGCCAACACCGGAATATTAGTCGCCAACGGCGCTGATTTAAAACGATGGTTAAGCGGTCTTTCCAGCGATAATGCGCAAGGGGAATATTACTTAACAGACATAATTGCCGCTTGCCACCACGAAGGTAAAACTATTGCAACATGCCACCCAGAGACAGAAGTTGAAGTTGAAGGCGCCAATAATCGCAACCAGCTGGCAGTACTGGAAAGGGCATATCAACAGCGGCAAGCCCAAGCATTAATGACAGCAGGGGCTAGCTTGCGCGATCCTGATCGCATTGATATTCGCGGCAAAGTAACCATAGGCGAAGAAGTACAAATTGATATTAACTGTATTTTTGAAGGGCAAGTCAATTTAGCCGAAGGGGTGTCGATTGGTGCTAATTGTATTTTAAAAAATTGTACCCTTGGCGCACGAGCAATTGTAAAGCCAAACACTATTATCGAAGGGGCAACTATCGGCGAGGACTGTTCAGTGGGGCCTTTTGCTAGAATTCGTCCTGAGACGGTAATGAAAAATAACGCACATATTGGCAATTTTGTCGAGACCAAGAAAACCACCATAGGTGAAGGCAGTAAATCGGGACATCTCACTTACTTAGGTGACACTACTATAGGTAGCAATGTAAATATTGGTGCGGGCACCATAACTTGTAATTATGACGGGGTAAATAAATCTCATACCGACATAGGCGATAATGCCTTCATTGGCTCTAATAGCGCTTTGGTTGCGCCTGTCAACATTGGTACAGGGGTAACCGTAGGTGCAGGGTCGGTAATAGCTAAAGACGTCGATAGCGGCCAGTTAGCTATAGCCAGAGGTAAACAACGCAATATTAACGGCTGGCAAAGCCCCTCTAAAACAGCGAAGTAACTGACTGACCGCAGACAGCATTCAAGGGTTGCCGTTATTGGTAAATAATTGGCAACACCTGCAATATTAGTAAATATTGATAACATCGCCGCCATTTCCGATCACTACAACTTCACTTTAGCAATGTTTATTGCTAAATCAATATAACTCAGCCGAATTCAATATAGCTCAGCTAAATTGGCGTTCGCTAAAGTACATTGGTCACTAATAACAAATCCACAGTGCATAGAGATATTAATAAATTGTACTGCTTCCTAAAATTTAGACTAAACTTTAGAAATATTAGTTCATTACAGTGAATAAGTTCAATGAACACAAGCTGTGGTAACAGATATTAAGGAAAGGTAGTCGATGACATTATATCAATTATTGGACTTATCACTGTCGTTAAATAATCGCATCGACACCCATTGGGCGTTGTTTATTTCCGTTCATTTAGCCTTAATTGGTGGAATAATTTATGTCGATCGGCCGTTGTTTATTAAAGAAAAAATAGTCGCGGTATTAGTTTATTCTGGGTTTGCCTTTATCAATTACTTGTTAATGCGCAATCAAACCTACTTCCTTGAGAGTTTATATCAGCAAATTTATAGCATGCAAGACCTAGCTTGCTGTACTAATAATCTCGCCGTTGAACACTTAGTAAATTGGCTAGAAGAAAACGGTATAGCGCGAATGACCGCCAGTATCTTTTATACACATCTAGTGATGTATATATTGTTGGTATTGTCTATTAGCGTCGACAAGCCGTTACCGAAAAAGCCATTACAGCAAGAGAGAGAAACGCAAACACCGCAGTGAAAGAAACGTTATTGAAATTATTACAGTATGTTCAAAGTACTGAAGTTTAAAAAACCGAAGCGAAGGAGAACATGATGAAAGCAACAACCAAGTACATTAAATATTTAGTGATCTTTATGCTGATCAGTGGCTGTGCATCGACGCTAAAGCAACATAAATCTGGGTTTTTAGGAGATTACTCAGCGTTGCAAGACTCAGCAGAATACGAAAATGCACAAGTATACGTAGCCCCGTTATTTGGTCAACAACAGTTGGCACAGATCACAGCAATAAAACTAGTTCCGTTTGAAGTGTGGATTGAAACGGAGAACTCTGCTGGTGAAACCGTTATAAATGCCGACTTATTAGCCAAACTGCATGTGTATTTCCACAGTACACTAAAAAAAGCCTTAACTGCAAAAAACTACCGACTTGTTGAAGAGTCAGGACCAGGTGTACTGACCATCAGAGGGGCATTTGCAGATATTAAATTTACCGAACCCGATATGTCTGCCGCTGATCTTATTCCTATTAAATTAGTTATCAATGCCTCAAAGTCAGCTTATTTGAGTGCCACTGATCAGCGCGATGTACTCAGTCAGGTAGCTATTGAGGTGGAGTTCCTTATGGGTGACAAAGATACTAGGGTTTTTGCGATGACAGTATCAAGAGCTTTGGAAGCCAGTGTCAGTCAAGGAACTGAGGGTAATTATCAAGCAGCTGTACAAATATTTGATATTTGGATAGAAAATTTTATTAATAAACTTGAAAAGGTAAAAGCCAATTAACCCATATTAGGGTAAGGTATATGCCATAAAATCAATTTGTTTTGGAGCAGTAAATGAATACGATTGTTAATAAGCTAGGTGTGGTCTTATTGATACCTATAGCTTGGAGTTTAACTTCTTGCAGCGACAATAGTCAGGAAACAGAGGTGAAACCGTTAAGACCGGTAAAAACCATGACAGTTTCACTTCCTGATAGTCACATAACACGAGAATTTAGTGCGGTAGTCGATGCCTCTAGAAAAGCTGACTTATCGTTTAAAATCGCTGGCGAATTGATCGAATTAAATGTGCAACAAGGCGAAGAAGTCAGCGCTGGACAAGTATTGGCTAAATTAAATGATCGCGATATTAAAATTCAATTACAGGAAGCACAATCGCTATTCGATCAAGCGCAAGGTGATTACAACCGAGCAAAAAACTTAATTGCCTCGAAAGTTATCTCGCAATCGGATTTTGACAAGTTAAAGGCGCAATTTCAAAGTGCCCAAGCAAAATTGTCTACCGCCCAGAACAATCTTGAGTACACAGAATTAAAAGCTTCATTTGATGGTATTATTGCCAAAAAATACACTGAAAATTTTCAAGAAATCAATGCCAAATCACCAATTTTTGCCCTGCACGATTTAACTAACATCTCATTAAAAATTGATGTACCTGAGAGCATCATGATCAACAACCAACGAGATAAAGTGTTACCTAAATTGATTGCACAATTTGATGCCATCAATAATGAAAGCTTTCCTTTAACCTTTAAAGATGTTGCTACTCAGGCGGATGAAATAACCAAAACCTATGAAGTGACCTTGTCAATGAAATCACCGCAAGATCACACCATATTACCGGGGATGACAGCTAGAGTTATTGTTGAGGATCTAGTCCAATCTCACAGCAAAGCGGCAGCGTTTTACTTGCCAGCGAAAACCGTATTATCAGATAGCCAGGGTAATTTTGTCTATGTTGTTAAGCGTCAATCTGAAGGGGTGGGTCAAATTGTGCGGCAGGGGATAACTATAGGTGATATTACTCCTCTGGGTATTGAAGTGTTTACCGGTCTTTCGCAAGGCGACGTGATCTTGACTGCTGGAATGAGCAAGGTAACCGATGGTTTAGCGGTTAAGTACTAAATTACAGAGGAAATTGATGTGAATATCACGCGTTTTGCTATTAATAATAATCGTACATCAATCATGTTGTTAGTGGTTATTATCTTCTTTGGTTTATCCGCCTACGATAAAATGCCCAAAGACTATGACCCTGGATTTATTATTCGTACAGCACAAGTAATTACTTACTTTCCCGGAGCGAGTCCGGAGAGGGTAGAGCAAC
Organism: Thalassotalea sp.; assembly: GCA_042091375.1. GTDB lineage: Bacteria > Pseudomonadota > Gammaproteobacteria > Enterobacterales > Alteromonadaceae > JBELHO01. The sequence continues at coordinate 52,965 of JBELHO010000015.1, forward strand.
TGGTGACTGATAAACTAGAAAAAGAAATACAAGAGCTTCCCGAATTAGACTTTGTCAATAGTGAGTCGCGTACGGGCATTTCCATTATTAGTGTAAACATTAAAGAAAGTTTCAAAGAAATGCGGCCTATTTGGGATAAATTACGCCGCAAAATAGACGCAGTGAAAGGTGATTTACCGGCTGATGCACAAGAGCCAATAGTTAATGATGAGTTTGGTGATGTGTTTGGCATTGTCCTTGGTTTGACTGCTGAGGGTTTTAGCTACAAAGAAAAAAAAGACATAGCCGATGATGTTAAAGATGAAATATTGCGTTTATCTGAAGTGGCTAAAGTCGATATTTTTGGCGGTCAAGAGGAGCGAGTTTTTATTGAATATGACAATGCCCGCTTATCTGAGTTAGGTATTTCTGCCTCACATTTACGCGATCAACTGTCCAGTCGCAACATCGTTATTCCCGGTGGCTCGATCAACCTTGGCGATGAAAAAATAGCCTTAGAGCCGAGCGGTAACTTTGAGTCTGTCGATGAAATAAGTGACACAGTTATCCAAGTCACTGGCAGTGATCGGGTCATGCAGTTGTCTGATATTGCCAAGGTTTATCGCGGTTATATTGATCCTGCAACAAACCTAGTCAGTTTACAAGGTGAGCGCGGACTGACTCTGGCGATATCAATGAAAGAAGGCGGCAATAATATTGTCCTCGGCCAACAAGTGTTAGCACTTATTGAGCAGTTATCTGCTTTATACCCCTTGGGTATCGACTTTTCACTGATGTCGTTTTTGCCACACGAAGTAGAGAAAAAAGTCGATGATTTTGTCAGTAACCTAGTGCAAGCGGTTGCTGTTGTTACCATAGTGATGTTATTCACTTTGGGGTTTCGCACTGGCATTATTGTCGCAGCACTGATCCCGGCAAGCATGGTTTTTGGTATTTTAATCATGTCATTTTTTGATATAGGCATAGATCAAATATCACTAGCGGCATTGATCATTGCCTTGGGAATGCTGGTCGATAACGGCATTGTGATGTCAGAGAGTATTATGGTGCAAATGGGCAAAGGCAAAAAAGCCTTTGATGCGGCAATTGATTCAGCCAATGAATTAAAAATCCCTTTGTTAACCTCTTCTCTGACAACTGCTGCCGCGTTTTTACCCATTTTTCTCGCTGAATCTACCACAGGTGAATATACCGCTTCGCTGTTTAAAGTAGTGACTATTACCCTATTGTGCTCATGGTTGTTATCCATGACTATAGTACCTATGCTATGCGTCTATTTTCTCAGAATAGAGCCACAGCAAGCTACGTTTAACAGTCGCTTTTATCAATATTATCGTCAACTATTAACCGCCTTACTGCGCAACCCTTGGCCGACCTTAATGGCTACCCTGTTGTTGTTGTTTGCAGCTGTTTTTGGCTTAAAATATGTACCGCAATTGTTTTTCCCGCCATCAGATCGAGCTTATTTCAAGTTTGATATTGAGCTGCCTGTTGGCACCCGCATTGAAACAACGCAAGCATATGTAAAACAGATAGAACAACATATGCAAAGCTCATTAATGGCTAGTGAGCAGCAACCGGGGATCACTAAATGGGTCACTTATATCGGCTCTGGCGGACCTAGGTTTTTACTGACTCACAGTCCTAAGCCAACCAGTTCGAATTATGCGTTATTCATTGTTACGGTAAGTTCTCTTGCGGCCATTGACCAAGTGATGGAGCAACTAGAACAACACAGCTTTAATCAGTATCCCGATATGTTAGTTAAAGCCCGTAAAATTGAAAATGGCGCACCCATAAACAATCCTGTTGAGATCAGAGTCAGTGGTAAAAACACTGAAGAACTGTTTGAAATTGTCAATAAAATCAAATTAAAAATGGCCGATATGACGGGTTTAAAAGCCATTAATGACGATTGGGGATTGCCGATAAAAAAACTGCAGGTGAGTATCAATCAAACCAGAGCTCGGCGGGCAGGGGTTTCATCGAAAGACATTGCGGTATCACTGCAAACTGGCTTAACGGGCCTGGAATTAACTCAATATCGCGAAGGCGATAATGTTATTCCATTGATTTTGCGTTCCAGCTCTGCTGATCGACAAGATATTGGCAAATTAGAAGCCTTATCTGTTTACTCTCAAGCCACAGGTAATGCCGTGCCTCTAGAGCAAGTAGCCGATATCAATATTGTTTGGGAGCCAGCAACTGTGCTGCGCCGAGATCGAATGAAGACAGTCTCGGTTGGTGCACAACTCGACCTATCCTATACCGCTAGCCAAGCAACCAAAGAACTACAACCATGGATTGCAGCAGAAAAAGCCAGTTGGCCCATTGGTTATCGTTATGAGTTTGGTGGTGAAGCCGAATCATCAGGCAAAGCCAATGAGTCGATCACCGCTAAACTACCTATAGCAGTGTTTATCATTGTTTTGTTACTGGTTGGTCAATTTAATTCACTGCGCAAATCATTTATCGTGATGACCACCATTCCGTTGGGTTTAATTGGGGTTACCTTTGGCTTGCTGGTGGGTCAGTCATTTTTTGGCTTTATGACCTTGCTGGGTATTATCTCACTTGCCGGTATTGTCATTAACAACGCCATCGTATTACTAGAGCGAATAAAGCTGGAAATTGACCAAGCCGAGCTTTCTCAGGCGGCAGCGATTATTTCTGCTTGTCAGCAACGGGTTAGACCTATTTTATTGACGACTACCACCACAGTATTAGGACTGATCCCATTGTACTTAGGTGGCGGAGAAATGTGGGAGCCTATGGCTTTGTCAATTATCGGCGGCTTAATATTTTCCACTTTACTTACTTTATGTGTGGTACCTGTGCTTTATTTGGTTTTATTTCGGGTAAACAGCGATGAATTGACCGCATAATATGGCCTAGTTGCGCAGCCACTCAGTGACTGCGCAACCCATTCACATCGGCTGTGATCAAGTCTGGCATCATTAACCGGTTTTATTTTTGAAAAGCAACACTAATTAGCCATAAGTAGCGGAAATTTTTACAAAAACACCGTCTTGTATTGCTTTTACCTTGTCCATTTGGTTAAATACATAAGTTTTTAATCGAAACTTAATTGGTTAAACCGAAATTTATGACAAAAAGAAACACCAAGCAGCGTCGTCAGATCATTATTGGTGAATTAAATGCTCAAGGTGAAGTGAGTGTAGACCAGCTAGCTAAAGACTTTGATACTTCTGAAGTAACCATAAGAAAAGACCTTGCGGCATTGGAAGACAGCGGCCTATTATTAAGGCGCTATGGCGGTGCGGTTTCACTACCACGTGAGTATATTGAACCTAAAGCCAACAAACTTTCGAAACGAAAGCTGGCAATCGCAAAAAAAGCCGCAAGCCTGATTGATGATCACAATCGCATCATCATTGATAGTGGTAGCACAACCTCAGCATTAGTCAGCGAACTGAGTAATAAAGACGGTCTGATCGTAATGACCAATTCTTTGGCTATTGCTGAACAATTACAGACCTTAGAAGATGAGCCTGTGTTGTTAATGACTGGTGGTACATGGGATCCAAATTCTGAGTCATTTCAAGGCAAAGTCGCTGAAAGTGTTCTAAGATCATATAACTTTGATCAACTTTTTATCGGTGCCGATGGTATTGATGTTGAGCGAGGCACGACAACTTTCAATGAATTGTTAGGTTTAAGCCAAGTGATGGCGGAAGTTTCTCGTGAAGTGATTGTTATGATCGAGTCTGACAAGATCTATCGCAAAATACCTAATGTTGAAATACCTTGGCCACAAATCCATACCTTGGTAACCGATGATGGGTTACCGCAAGAATTACGAAAAAAGTTAATTGATCAGGGCATTAACTTAATATGTGCAAAATAATAAGGAGAATAGCATGTGTGGCATAGTCGGTGCAGTTGCTCAGCGCGATGTAGCAGACATATTAGTGGAAGGATTAAAAAGACTAGAATACCGAGGATATGATTCTGCGGGTATTGCTATTGTTGACACCGATAATCAGCTTAAACGAGTGCGTCGCCTCGGTAAGGTGCAAGAGTTAGCTGATGCAGTGACTGCTTCGCCGGTGTTTGGTGGTACTGGCATTGCCCACACGCGTTGGGCAACACATGGTATCCCCAGTGAAAGTAATGCCCACCCGCACTTATCAAGTGAAAACATTGTGGTGGTACACAATGGCATTATTGAAAATCACCAAATACTCAGAGAAGAGTTAACGGCTTTAGGTTATGTTTTTACCTCTGAAACCGATACTGAAGTGATCGCCCATTTAGTTCATCATCAATTAAAAACGTGCGATTCATTATTAACCGCAGTGCAAACCAGTGTTAAACAACTGGAAGGGGCATATGGCACTGTGGTGTTGGATAAAAATGACCGCGAACGTATTGTTGTGGCACGTTCTGGCAGCCCTTTAGTGATAGGTTACGGTTTAGGGGAAAACTTCATCGCCTCAGACATGATGGCCTTGTTACCTGTGACTCGAAAGTTTGCTTTTTTAGAAGAAGGCGATGTAGCTGAGGTGACGCGCTTTGAAGTCAATATTTTTGACTGTGATGGCAATAACGTTATTCGTCAAGCCAAAGAACAAGATATCAGTCAAGATACCAGTGACAAAGGTGAATACCGTCACTACATGCTCAAAGAAACCTATGAGCAACCCACAGCCATAAGAAACACCTTGGAAGGGCGTCTACTAGGTCATCACCTAGAGACAAATTGTTTTGGTGAGCACGCTGATGATATTTTTAAAGAAATAGCCCATGTTCAAATCATTGCTTGTGGCACCAGTTACCACTCGGGTATGGTAGCCCGATACTGGTTAGAATCTCTAGCTGGGGTGTCTTGTAATATTGAGATAGCCAGTGAATTTCGTTACCGCAAATCTCACGTCCCAAAAAACGCCATGATAGTGACAATTTCGCAATCAGGGGAAACAGCCGATACCTTGGCGGCACTGCGTTTAGCCAAAGAGCTAGGCTATAGAGCGAGTTTAGTGATCTGTAACGTGGCTGGCTCATCACTGGTACGAGAATCTGATCTGGCCTTCATGACTAAAGCTGGCGCTGAAATAGGCGTAGCTTCAACCAAAGCTTTCACTACTCAATTAGTGGGTTTATTGATGATGACCCTAGCCATAGGTAAACACCATGGCATGGCTGAGCAAGTGCAGCAAGAAATCGCCCAATCGTTAATGACCTTACCCAGCAAGTTGGACGAAGTATTGGCTTTAGCAGGCTCCATTGAAGCCTTAGCTGAAGATTTTGCCGACAAAAATCACGCCTTGTTTTTGGGGCGAGGTGATCAATACCCGATTGCGATGGAAGGAGCCCTGAAACTGAAGGAAATTTCTTATATTCACGCTGAGGCTTATGCTGCCGGTGAATTAAAACACGGCCCACTGGCATTAATTGACGCGGAAATGCCAGTGATTGTGGTTGCACCACAAAACGACTTAATTGAAAAATTAAAATCTAATGTCGAAGAAGTCAGAGCCCGTGGTGGACTTATGTACGTGTTTGCTGCAGACGATGCCAAGTTTGAAAGCGATGACACCATGAAGGTCATTAACGTGCCTTATTGTGACGATATAGTTGCACCAATTGTCTACACTTTGCCGTTGCAGCTCCTGTCTTATTATGTGGCTATTATCAAAGGCACCGATGTTGATCAACCGCGAAACTTAGCAAAGTCAGTGACGGTTGAGTAGAAGGTAAAATAGCAGAAAAAC
>JBELHO010000016.1:0-5143 GCA_042091375.1 Thalassotalea sp.
AAACACATGAAACACATAGGGAATAAAAGTCTCATTTACTAGGAGTGTGGATAAACGAATAAGTTCAATATTTAATCAGCTATTGATGTTATTTAGACCTATTATCACCTGTTTTGATAGATAAGCCTGTTGATAGATGACCACGGCCTTTAACTAGGCAGCGGTTAATTATAGAGAATTGGAAATTTTAAGGTAAAGGTACAGCCTTGATCAGGCTCAGAGTTAACACTGATCATCGCATTGTGTTTTTCTATAATCGCATAAGAAACAGACAAACCAAGGCCAGTGCCTTCATTAACATCTTTTGTGGTGTAGAAAGGCTCAAATAAATGTCTCATTACCGACTCATCCATACCACATCCGGTATCATGAACATTGATTTCAACATAGTCTTGGCCTTGTCCGCTTTGAATGGTTAATTGCCCTCCATTTTTCATGGCATGCGCAGAATTGACAAAGAAATTAACAAAGACTTGCTGAAGTTGACCATAATTGCCTTTAATTTGTGGTAAATTATCAGCGAGTAACTGCACAATTTTATGTGAATATTTGAATTCGTTCCAAACAATTTTTAAGGCACTAACAAGTACTTCATTAATGTTAATCAAACTAAATTGATCTTCTTCCTTACGTGAAAATGTTTTCAAACTCGCCACTATATCGGTGACACGCTGCACACCTTCGATACAAGAATCCAGCAAATCCCCAATATCTTCTTGCGCTGAAAAAAATTCATCTTGATTACTGATCCTATTGCCTTTATTTTCAAGTAACTGTTCAACTGTGTTGTTATATATATTGACATAATCTTTAAGTACCGCGAGATTACTTGAAATATAACCTATTGGATTGTTTATTTCATGAGCAATACCAGCTGATAATTGCCCCAAAGAACCCATTTTTTCACTGTGAACAAGTTGTTGTTGAGTGGATTTTAACTGCAATACCGTATTGTTTAATATGGTGTTATTTTGTGCTAACTCAAGCTCTGTCACTCTGCGTTTTATAGCCAGAGTAAATTGTTGGGCAGCGATATTTAAGGTCTGTTTGAAATCATCGCTGTAGCAAAAATGACTAATATCAAGCACCACTAGCTTTTGTTCAGTGGTACTCAAATGTATAACCAAATACAACAGCGTACTGTTAGTTACTAAGGTGTTGAGTGAAGGGATATCTTCCAAGTTTTGGTGTTCAATACGATGCCAAACTAACTCAACACTATTAAGCATGGTAGCAGACATTTTTTTGTAACGGTTTCGCCACCGTATTGGCTGCCATTTTTGTTCAGACACAGATAAGCGAACAATAGTATTGTCACTTTCTGCGTTAGTACTGAGTAAAAACACTGGGCAAGACTCTAACAATTTCGACATATTGCCACTGAATTGATAAAACAACTCATCTAAATTGATGTTAGACAGTAAATCTTGTGTCAAGGTTGATAGAAATTGTAGTTGAACGTGTTTACTGCTTGCTTTTTCAAAAGATTTAATAAATTCTTGGTTTTTATTAAAATCTATTTGCGCCTTTTCATCTAATTTTTGTTCGAGTTTTTTCTTGGCATTTCTTTCTCGTATCAATGCTTTTTCAAGTAATTCTATTTTTTCAGAAATATCTATTGTTGTATCTCGACTCGGATCAGACAATGTTTGTCTCCCTTACATAAACATTTACTTTGACTTAATTTAACCTTTTGATTGTAATGCTGTGCAGCACCTAAAATTAACCCTTCAGCAAAATGGCACATTTTTCGGTGTGACAAATAGCGAATAATTAACACGTTATCCTGAGGCTGATCGTATAACAATGTGGGTGTATAGGCTAAGGCGTCACTTTTGCGTACTTCAATATGTATCACCGAATCGACTGCCTTTAAAAAATCAAACAAGTGGGTAATTCCCTCCACCGACTTAATAACCATAGACATCAAAAAAGGAAAAAAATATTGACCAAAGCCGCGGTAAATCTCTTCCCTTGATCCCCCTACCCTTGCCACAAGGGCATCAACTAAAATGGCAAATTCACTATCTTCGTACAATTCAGTAGCTAAATATTCACCATTCGACGCCAATTGACAGCTGTCTATTGTTTTTAGCCAAGTGCTTAAGCCGAATTCTTTCTCTACGTACTCAGAAAAACCGGTAAAAATAGCACCTTTCATAAATTTTTCACCTCTTCACTTCACCTAATATTAACTATAATGCTAGCATTAGAATAAGCAACTAGTTAACTGTATATTTTTTAGGAAGAAAACAATGTTACCGTCGATATTATTGCTGGATGACGAGCCTGAAGTGCTAAAGGCTCTGCAACGAGCTTTGCGCAAGGAGTATGTAGTTCACGCATTTACCGATCCAGAAGCTGCTTTAGCTTTTTTTAAGGATGCACCAACCCAACTGGTTATTTCTGATATGAAAATGCCTTTCATTAATGGCGCAGAGTTCCTCAGTGAGATCGTTAAAATCAATAGTCGATGTAAACGTGTGGTGCTAACTGGTTATGCAGACACTGTGCTTGCTCAACAGGCAATTAACGACGGTCATGTTTCTGCTTATCTTAACAAACCTTGGGATAATAAAGAGCTAAAAGAAACACTTGCCAGTCTGATCACTGAACTAAAACAAGAAAATAAAAAATATTCGGTGATCAAGAAACTCAAACTAGATAATAAGCGTCTATCTGCCGATCACCTTTCATTGTCATTGAGCTCTGAATTTATCCAAGATGAGCGCGATAACGCACTGTTACAACAAAAAAAACTGAAACTTGTTAATAGTGAATTATTGCAACTAAGTGCTAACTTAGTGGCAATGCAAACAAGGGATACGACTGGACATACTTTTCGCATTGCCCAACAAAGTAAAACATTAGCTAAGCGTTTACAATTATCTGAAGCAGAAAGTATGCAAGTCTATCTTGCTGGATTATTTTACCGGGTTGGTATTCACAGCTTACCGCCTGCGCTAGTTTCACGTCCTTGGTTTCAAATGTCGCAACAAGAACGCAACGCATGGATGAAATATCCGCAGGCGAGTGCCGATATTATCAGCACCACTGAAATACTAAAATCCAGTGCCGACATTGTTCTGCATATTTTTGAGCACATAGATGGCAGTGGTACCCCTGATCAACTAGAGGCAGAGGATATTCCTTGTGGATCGCGATTATTATCTATCGTGATCTATTATGACTTATTGATCACTGGAGAAATTACCGGAAAGAATACCAATCCAACAGAAGCACTTATTTTAATGAGTAAAGATGTTGATACGATTTTTGATAAACAAATATTTAGACAATTTAGTGAGCTATTGGCAACGCCAAAACCTGAGGAAATCTTAGAAATAGCCAAAGCAACAGGAGAACTCACACCGGGTATGGTGTTATCGCAAGATGTGGTCAATTATGGCCAACATAAATTGTTAAGTGAAGGCACGATTTTGACACCCAACAATATTTCAGGCTTGTGCAAACACCAAGAGCAAACCGATCAAGCGCTGATTATTTATATAATGCATGAAAATATATCTGGCTAAACACCTTTACATGCAATGTAAAAAAACAATGTATACACAACAAAAACTGATATTAATCGTTTCAACGTTTGAAGCGACGGCGTTAACTCATGGGTTTATTGCCAAAATATTCAATGGCTAAATGCTCAATACGGCGATAAATTCTCTCCGGCAACAGCTGTAACCAAGCGCAAATAAGTGTGGTTAGCGTACGACTTGGCTCTTGCAAAAAAATACGGCAATCACAATAAATAGCCTTGTGTATAAAACGCACGGCATCGAGTTTACTTTTTGTATGAAACGCTTTGCGCGCTAAGTAGCGCAAGTGATAGGCTTTAGCCAAGGCAAAATACTTTTGAAAGAAAACAGGATCACTACTTTTAATAAAACTGACTGCGTGATGCCAATAGGCCAGTTGTTGATTGAGGCTATTTTTAAATCCATCCTTGTATATCCGAGTAAAAGTCATCGGTTCAGCTATTCCCTCGAATAACCAAGGTGTTGACACTGCGACTCGGGTCCACAACTCAATATCTGGTGATTGCTTTAAATTTTCATTAAAATACATCTTCCGATACTTGTCTTTGCCTTTGCCAAAATAACTAATTTGCTCTAATAAAGAATAACGAATAACCGCTGTTGAGCCATTTCCTACCGGATTCCTACAAAAAATATGTTGTTTGCTGATCTTCTCTAAACGCGGGAATCGTCCGCTATTTAATAACTGATCATCTTGATCAACAAAAAGAGAAGGACAATAACTGATCCCTACATTTGGCTTGTCATTAAAGTGATGAATATGACGAGCTAACTTATTATTCGTCCAATAATCATCAGCGTTAAGTAAAGCCACATATAAACCGCGAGATGCCTCTATACCTGTGTTTCTAGCACCTGATAAACCGCGATTTTTTTGCCGAATAAGCCTAATACGACTGTCATCAAATTGTTCAACAACCCCAAGAGTGTTATCACTGCAACCGTCATCAACCAGAATCAATTCAAAGTGATGATAGCTTTGACTAAGCACTGAGCGAATACTTTTAGCAATATATCTTTCCACATTAAACATAGGAATGACCACTGAAATAACAGGAACAGCATTAATATTCATCTGACTTTCTCCCACTAAAAATCAACTTAAAAAATGCACTTATGGTGATAAAAAAATAGATAGCACACACATTAACTGATGTTATCGCTACCTTAGGTAAAGTCGATTGAACACACTGCAAGTCAATAACACTGATGTAGGTAACCCCTTCCCTTGTTAATTTTTGCATCTTGACTCCACTTGATTTAATCTCGTTTAAACTTGTCGTTAACCAATATAAATCAAGTTTCATTCCACTTCGCAATAAAAATATAAACCATTGATTTTAATAACTTTAAATAAATTTACACAAAAATATTGGCAATAACAGTGTCGACTTAAAAAAGCTGCTATCGCAATTTGCAAGGGAGTTTTTTAGTTGCTTTGCAATTTAGTAAAGGACACAAAATGACAATGTTCAAGGAGTTATAATGAGCACTGAACTACCTAGTTTAATGGCAGTCTTGTGAAAAAATAACGCAGTGAGCAAAATGTTGTATTGCTCTGTCACTGGCGAAATGTCACTGGCGAAATG
>JBELHO010000016.1:5243-32590 GCA_042091375.1 Thalassotalea sp.
TGTCACTGGCGAAATGTCACTGGCGAAATGAGTTAATGAGCAAAGCTAAGGTGAGCATTATGGTAGAGGTGAACCTAAAGGTAAATACAACAAACTTATATCTATTGCGATTAACAACTAGTAACTTATTCTTTTTAGAAACACCTACAAGCTTGTCAAAGCAGCCATTGAGTTGAACACTCAATGGTTATTCTGCGACTGTTTCTTGCCACTGTTGAATTTTGCGGTACAAGGTAGATGGGCTTACTTCTAATTCACTTGCTGCTTTGACAATATTACCTTCGCACAAATCAATAGTTTTGGTTATTGCTTTGCGTTCGATATCAGCCAGTGACATCATCTTATTTTCCGATAAAAAATCGTGATTAATTGCATTATTGCTAGCCGACGCCGACAATTCTGGGTTAGGCGAATTCGACGGTAAATAATGATCATCTGGGTTATTATTTTGTGTTAGTGCCCCATTAGACAGCAAAGGTTTTTGTGCAAGCGATGAGTTTGAACGCCTGTCATGGCCATCAAATCCCTGAGCAGCCTGACCTTGTCTGTTCAGCTGCTGATCTAAAATATTTTTAGATATTAAAGGTCCATCCGACATTACTACTGCACTGTATATAACATTTTGCAACTGTCTGACATTGCCGGGCCAACTGTAATTTTTAATCAACATTTCTGCCTCACTAGAAAACCCAGCAAATACCTTCCCCTCTTCTTTGCAGTAATGGCTTAAAAAGTGCTGCGCTAAGGTCAAGCAATCTTCACCACGCTGATGAAGCGGCGGTAAAAATAATGAGATCACATTAAGGCGATAAAACAAGTCTTCTCTTAATTTTTTCTCAGCAATGGCTACATGTGGATCGCGATTGGTTGCACAAATAAAACGAATATCGACTTTTTGCTCTTTACCGCTGCCAACTTTTTGAAAACAACCGGTTTGAATAAAGCGCAATAGCTTTGCCTGAAGATTGATATCCATTTCACCAATTTCATCTAAGAATAAGCTACCGCCATTAGCCAATAATGCGGCACCATCTCGGTTTGTCACTGCCCCAGAAAAAGCCCCTTTGACATGACCAAAAATTTCAGATTCCATTAATTCTGTTGGTATCGCTGCGCAGTTCAAGGCTATAAAGGGACCGCTGCTTCGTTTACTCAAACGGTGAATAGCAAGTGCTGCTAATTCTTTACCTGAACCACTAGGGCCAGTAATAAAAACTGATGCATGGCTGGGAGCACATTGTTCAATAGATGAATAGACAAATTGCATGGCCACCGAATCACCGATAAAACCCTCAAAGGTAGTTTTGCGATATTGCTGATATTGATCAATAGTTCTGCGCATTAAGGTTCGTTCAGCTAAGATTTGCTGTAATTGTAATGCTTGTTTTAACTTAATAATTAATTCGTAATTATCCCAAGGCTTCTGTAAATATCCCCAGATATGTCCTTCATTTACCGCCGATATCACTACATCCATATCTGCGCAGCTGGTCAATACAATACGCACAGTTTCAGGTGTGATCTGAGCGACTTTTTCAAGTAATTCATTGCCGTCCATGTGCGGCATTTTAAGATCAGATACAATGATATCAACAGGTGTTTGTTCAATGATGTTTAATGCTAAGGCGCCACTTTTGGCAGTAATAATATCTGCATCGACTTTGCGAGCCACCCGAGAAAGAGAACGCAATATCTCGGTTTCATCATCTACAAATAAAATTCTCGGCCTTTTCAAGTTTTGCATATATTCCCTATTACTTTATGGCAGTCACTGTGCAAAGCACATGTACAACGAGCAATAACAGTATAGCCCATTGATTTAAAACTAGTAAATCAATGCTAGATTTACATTGTAGTTCAATTAACAGTTAATTTTCACACAATCTAAAATTAGTCTGCCATGAAAAATCTGCATTTACCATATTTTACTGGTGTTTTAACTACAAGCTTAGTTTAACTGATCAAATATTACTATGCGGGATGTTTGGTTTTATCAATACCCTTATTTTAGGGTTAAATTTTAGGATTAAATTTTATCGCTTTTTAGACAATACTAGCCGCTAAATAGATCATTGCTAATGAGCAGTTAGACCATGATGAGGGGCAATACTAAGGGAGGTTGCTATTCTGTATTGATATTGCCAAACAGTTAAAATAGCCAAAATAGTTAAATGGCATTAACACAAGATCAGGTACTTTTGCACTTGTGCTGCGCGTTGACACCATGACTCGCCAACTACCGACTGAGTGCGAGCAGTTACTACAGAGGTGATTTTTTCGCTGGCCGTATTTTTTTTGCGGTGAAGGTTTTTCTCTGCGTTAATGAGTTGAATATCGCCGGTAATATTGATATTGGCTAAGGTGATAGCTCGACCAATATCTTGTTTATTACGCACTGTCATTACATGCTCTTTATATGGCTCAAGTGCAGGAAAGTCGGTAGACACAACGGGCGTACCACTGGCTAAGTACTCTCTTAATTTTAATGGGTTACACATCTTAATTTGTCGATTATCCTTAAACGGCAACAAAGCGACATTCCAGTGTTGAATATAGGCAGGTAATTCAGTGTGACTTTTAGGGCTGATAAAATGAATATTGGCTATTGCCTGCAAGGTATCAACATTGCACTCAACTTTACCAATCAACACAAACTCCCAATTAGGCAATAAATTCGCCGCATGCGCAATCAATTCTTGGTCGATCCAGGTGGAGACACTGCCATAAAAACCGGCTATATGCTCACTTTTAGGCAAATCGTCTGGTCTTTTGGTTGGTTTGTTATTAAACAGCTCATAATTGACTCCATGGGGAATATTCACCGATTTATGCTGAGGAAATTTGCTTAATAGCGCCTTACTGGCAGTAAATACATAGCTCACCTGAGGCACTAATTGTGACTCTTTATGCAACACATCACGATGATCCACACCAGCCAAACTACCAAAATCATCACCACAATAATAAATACTCGGGCTGTCTTTAAAAAGCGCAAGATAGTCTACTGCGGTGGGTAATGAACACCATATAATAGGATCATCGATGTTCATTAATTTTAACGGTTTGGCGAGCTGTTTAGCTAAAAGCCATTGATTTAGTCTAATAGTCCATCGCGAGTCAGCGCAAGGCAAAACTAACGGGCTAATAACCTTGAAACCCATTGAATTTATTGTTTGGCTTTGGCTTCGACATCGCTTGTTGTTGCCTTTAAAGTAAGCAACAATTTTGTGCCAAGCCCTGATCACATCGCGCCAAGTCAGTTTGGGCTTTCTTAGTCCTATAGAATTAATCCAGATGATGTTGCGACTTTGGCATAACACCTTGATCAAATGTTGAGTAGAACTAGGGTGTGCACCCCAGTCTTCAGCAAACACTATCAGTGGACGCTGCTCGCTTTTGTTATGCACCGCTCTCTCCATTGATATTGGCCAATGATTTAACCGCTTTCGCTGGTGCGCCAACCGCTAACACATTACTGGGCAGATCTTTAGTTACTATGCTGCCCGCAGCAACAATAGTGCCTTTGCCTATAGTCACACCAGGCATAACTTTAACGCCTGCTGCCAGCCAAACATCATCTTCGAGAATAATATCGCCGATCTGTTGCTCAGTTTCAGGCAAACCTAAAGCTCTACTTTCAGCATCTAAAGGATGCCCCGGGTAACCAACTAAATAACAATTGCCGGCAATGAGTACATTATTGCCCAGTTTAATCTTTCTACCGACAGCGATTGACGTCCGACAGGAAATAGCCACATTATTACCAATTTCCAGTGTTGGTATACAAGTGCCTGATGAACGACCGCTTATAGTAGTCATTGCTGCTAATTTGACATCATCTCCCAAACTCATATCTACACTGCCAATAACAACAGGTAAACCGCCATATAAATACAGTCTTTTTGGTGAGTTATTGAGTCTGGATTTAAAGAGGGGAGTGAAATACAGTATTCGCAAAATATCAGCAAATAGGTGCTTTATTGCGACATGACAAAAATACAAAGTGCGGTGAATAAACGGAACAGTAGGAATTTCAAATGTTCGCACTAGTAACCATAATTTCTTCACTAGTTTAGCGCCTTGGTGATCACTTGTTTTCACCCATTGTTTTGCATATTTCAACTTAAATGCCATCATTTTACACTCACCAATAGTTATCATTAGTGAATTTTTACTCATTTGTCATATCGATAAAAAGTAAATATCACCCCTTTAGATTAAACTAAGCATAACTCACGCCAATAAATTAAATGTTAAAAATCAGAAATTTAAATTTAATCGCAACAATAAACAAGATGTTTTTTGCATTTTAAAAATCATTAATTAACTAAATTGTTAACAATGCGTTTGTAGTGCTCCGGTTGGGTATAATTTTTGGCTATGGCTTGTGAATTTTTTGCCAGTCTATTTCTTAAATCTTGATCAATAATAAGTTCCGATAATACTTGTGATAGACAATCAATTTGATCTGGATGGTATTTTATACAATCAACGCCATCTACTAACTGTTGATCCCAATAAGCATTATCACTTGGAATAACAATAACTAATCCTGCCAACATAGCTTCTAAAATAGCTAAACCAAAAGGCTCGTTTTCAGAGGTGGAGACAAAAATACTCGATTGACTGCGTAGTTGATCATAGTTTTGTGGATCTTGATGCATGGTCAAGGTGTTAATTTGATCAACTCGTGTAGCTACATCATCATGCAAATCACCAAGATAGCAAATATTGCCATGATAAGCAGACATTTGCTCTTGTTGCCTTTGCTCTAATTGGGCAAATGCCTCTACAAATTTATCTATGCGTTTCCACGGTTGTGTGGAAGCTGCCCACAAAATTCCCACGCTAGCCATGTTTATTCGTAAAGATATATCCTTAGGATCGACAGCGTTTTCAAATACCACGAACTTATTGGCCAGCTGAACAATGTGCTTTTTCGATTGTAACAGTGCAGACGTAATTGAATTTTCTGTGGACTTTAAATAAAACACAACACGCGCTTTGCGCAAACAAAAAGCCGCTATAGAAGACGAAGAGACACTACCTTGAATTAATTGCACAATATCGCGATTAATTAACCAGCCAATAATATAAAGCGCAAAGTCGATTGTTGGCCCAGAAATTCCCAACAGTTTAGTGGGTCTACCAAAACGGAGCATATAAAAGCCCAAGCACAGACAAAAAACAAAATGTTTAAAAAAGTAGCCAATACCATGCTCTTGCTTCATCAACCAAGCTGATTTAGGTAAAGGTAAAATAGTGATTGATAAATCTCGCCATGACTGTTGATCATTAGAAACAAGGGTAATTTGGGTGTCTTTGCCGCATAAAGGCAATAGTGCTTTCGCAACTTTTTTAGATCCGCCTTTGCAAGGTACAGGATCAAAGATCATGATATGTTTATCCATACTTGCATAACCTAATAGATAATATTCGTATTGTTTTTACTAATTTTAGTAAACACAGCTTGGTGAATAATAAACTGATCCTTGCTGCAGTAATGCAGCCAGAAGTAGAAAAAGATTGCTGTAATAACTGATATTGCTTTTCAATAGCCATACTTTGTCGCTGCAAAGAAAAGTGACTTTTAATGTGTTGCTGTGCGTTCGTCGCTAAGCGCTGTGCCAATGCAGGCTGCTCTATTAGGCGTAACAAGGCAACTGACAGTCTATGCCGATCACCTGAGGGAACAAGTAATGCATTTTCATTATCTGTGTATATTTCATCAACACCGGCTACACAAGTGCTGATAATAGGTAAACCAGCAAGGCTGGCTTCTCCTAAGGTAAGGCCAAACACTTCTTCTGTTGGGGTGGAAATAAAAAAGTCAGCATTACTTGAATAAAGCCTGGCAACTTCAACTTCCGGCGGAAAAAACCGTACAACGTCCTGCAGACCCAGTGTTTTGACCAAATTGTTCAAGGCTAATTGTTCATCGCCACTACCAAATATAGCCGCTTTTAATGGGTGCTGTTGATTAACTTCGGCGAGACTGCGGATCAGCATGTTTAAGCCTTTTCTGGGAATAAGGGAGCCAACGTATAAAACCACTGGCTGGTTTTTCCGGGCGCCCACCGCAGCTCTAATATCAAAGGGTTGCTCTGACAACACGCGCGCCGATGATATGCCATTATGCACCAAAGCAAGCCGCTGTTTTTGATATTCATTAACTTGAAAAATATCTACTACTGATTGACTCACGCCTATGATGCGATCAGCAAAATGAAATAACAAAGTTAACCTATCGCGCTGTTGGTATCTGGCATGAAGGTGTAAGATCAGCTTTACTTTAACAAATTTACACACCAGTGATATCCATTGACATGGCCCACCATTATTGCAATGCACAATATCAATGTTTTCTGATGTTAGGATTTTTCGGGCTTTAGATAACAACCTAGTAAACTGACAAAAATCCCATTTAGGTGAAGTCCAATACCCCAAACATACAAATCGATCAACAATAACTTGCGCACCAATTTTTTCTGCCTCAGTCGCCAGTATTTGACTATTACACCACAAAATAGGCTTTCTACCGTGTGCAATCTGAGCAGCCAACATATCAAGCAATACCACTTCACTGCCGCGGATCCAATTGTCACCATAGTGTACAAATAAAATATTTTTCATATCAATTGCCATTGTTATCATGTGTTTGGCGATTATTATTGTCGCGATCATCAAAGTAACGTTGTAAAGCAACCACCAGTGCTATCTGCAAGTAAATAGGCCATAAAAAGCCTTGGGTGAGAAAAGTTCCTGATACTACGAAGGCAATAATACCGGCCGGAGCAGCGTGCACTGCCACTCTCATCCCTGCAGATAACTGTTCTAAATCGGTTCTTTTTGACATCCGCCACGCAGATGAAAAAGTAATAATGATCAAGGTGACAAACAAAAACAGTCCCAAAAACCCGGTTTCAGCCAAAACCCCTAACCAAGTAGAATGCACTGCGTGATTAAGACCGTCCCAATGCCCACTGTAAAAAAAATAATTATAATAGTAGTTACTGATCCCAACCCCAAAGACTGGGTTGTCTAAGCCCATTCGCCATGCGGCCTGCCAAGCGTACAAACGTCCCATTGCTGATTCATCAATACCTGATTCTGCTGCACCACCGGACGCTCTGTCACTAATACCAGCAACAACAAATAATATAAGTAACATGCTTGCAGCAATGGAAAACAATAAGGTTTTTGACTTGAGCCGGGTTGAAGCGAAAAGCACAACAACTGACAAAAAGCCTAGGATCCCCCCTCTGCTTTGCGTGGCAATTAAAGCAAAAAATAGGATCACAAAAACCATTAACGCAACACATCGCTCAAACTTATTTAATTGCTTTTCTAGAAAAGCGGCGATGCAATAAGCCATAGGGTAAAGCAACACTAAGGCAAGATCATTGGGATCACCCAACAAAGAGCCGATATCTCTACCTATAGTCACCCTTGAACCTTCAACGATCCCTATACCATTGAGTTTATTCGAAATAGCAACAATACCGACACAAGCACCCACTGTAATAAAAATTCGGCAAGTACTGATAAAATGGCGCTCTTTGCGCATCATCCAGGCAATAATAAAGGTCATTAAAATGATTTTACTGTAAGTGCCAGTCCAAGCTTTGATCGCCACCCCAACATTACTCGATAATGGCACAGCTAGCGTCACTAACAGAAAAAACATCAATAGATAGGAAAATTGTTTACACCAATAAGGATTTAAATCATCAAATATCACTAAACGCATAAATACTACATACAATGTCGACAAAGCCAGTAACAACGGCAACTTAAATGGCTCAATAATTGGGTATACTTCGTGAATTCTAAAAAATGAAAACACCACAAAGCCAATGACTATGTAATAGGAGCAGCGCATCATTCCCCAAAGTACCAAAGGTAAAGTACCGAATATTAATAACACTATGGGATGAGGGTATATGTACATCACTGCTGCCATTGATAATATGTAACAAGTGATACCCAGTTCTCTTAGGCTTATACTAAGCATGCGCTCCCCCTGCAAATTGCCCTAGCCACATGGCGATAACTGATACGCCAATGGAAGTAAACAAATAGCCAAACTTATAAGGGAGATACAACTGCTTCTGACTGTAGTAATAAAATAATAGCAAGCGCAAACTATTGGCCAAGGTCAATGAAATGATGGCACCAACAATCATTAACTCAGGTACTAAAGTAATGAGTAAAAAGGCACCAACACTACAACTGACCAAGTTAATTTTCATTTGCAACTGACTAGTTTTGTCAATAAAACAGCCCAAATTGAGTAACTCTGACACCATTTTGATTAACGAACACAGCAATAGCCAAGGTAATATGCTAGCCGCCTGATGATAAGTAACAGGGGTCAAGGCGCGAATTAAGTAGGGACCCACCAGCCCTAGCACACCGCAAATCGATACTGATGCAATGGCACCGAGGATAGCAAAGTGGGCATTCATCTCTATGCCATTTTCTTCGTTGAGCACACTGTATCTCTTTGGAAACCACCACAAGGTGAAAGGTTGAATAAGCAGTGGTGGCACGAGAGCAAATTTAATGGCAATGGCGTAAGCCGCTATTTGCTCAGCACCAAAGTGTTTAGCTAAAATCCAGCGATCCATACCAGATAAAGCAAAAGTGGCTAAGCCACCAATAAAAATAGGCGATGCATATCTGCAAATACAGGACAAATTATGTACAGAAAAACCAAGGCCTGTTTGTCTTATTTGGATCACCAACAACAAAACAGCAACAGTGACGGAAGCCACCGCCCCTGCCATTAATATACTGAGGACACCTAAACCTGACGATAACCAATAGATAGTCAATAGCACTTGTACAATGACTTTCAACATGGTGACTTTAAAAAATAGCAAAGCGTTATCAGTGATCCGCAACCATGCCAAAGGCACATCAATGACTCCCCCTACAGCCAGAGCTATACCGAGATAAAAGACCTCTTGACTGCTGATCTCTCCGGGAAGTAAGTCGGCCATAAAGCCGGAGTAAAAATAAAACCCAGTCAAGGACAATAGCGCCACAATCATGGCAATAAACAAACATTCACCAGCGTGTCTTTGCTTATCGGCAAAGGTTTTAGCTAAGCCGACAAAGCGACAAAGGGCTTCCACTAGGCCAAAACCGAGAATGATTGATGCTATATTGGCCATCACCACTAATATTTCCAAACGACCGTATTCTAATGGAGGCAAGTAGTGGGTGTAGACAGGCAGCATCACCAATGAAATGCCTTTCATTAAAAAAATGCCCAAGCCATAGAGGGCCGATTGATTAATTAAGTTTTGGTATTTTTTATTAAGCATATTTACGCATTTTTGTAACGCTGTTATAGCATTGACAAATTTTTGGAATAATCGCTTGCGACGAAAATTTATGAGCAATGAATTGTTGTGCGTAAATTGCCATTTTTGCACGTTGTTTAGTGGTTAAACGACAAGCCAACTCGAGTTTACTGATAAATTTTTTTTGATCATCAAAGGCAATCAACCAACCGGTGGTATTATTGTGAACAACGGTAGACAATCCGCCAACATCGAAGCAAACAATAGGTATGCCTCTCGCTAGTGCCTCAAGTGCCACTAGTGGCAAGCCCTCTGCTCTACTGGTAATACACAGTAGCTTGATGTCTTGCCAATAATCATTCATCGATTCAACATGGCCAATCAGTGTTACGTTTGCTGGTTTAGCTTGTTTTATCTGCTGATACATAGGCCCGTCGCCATACATAACAAAGGTTTGTTTAGGCAATTTTGTCGCGATATCACAAAACAAATCTGGGCCTTTTTCTTCACTAAACCGCCCCACAAAAGCGATTTCATTGGCTTGCTTGAACTTATCTGTGTTTTGTTTAGGTATATCTACAAAGTTTTCCATAATCTGTGCCCTCGGCCCTAAAGTCTTAGCTATCTGCTCAGAAACACATAAACAGTGAGTGCGAAAAGCAGTCAATCTGTCTAAATATGCATACAAACGCATTTTCAAATTGCCTTTCTCTCCTGCGTGAAAAGTGGAGATGACCGCAAGATTGTTAAACAAACCGAATAGGCGCCCGATGATCCCAGCCTTGTAACCATGGGTGTGAATGACTCTGATATCCAGTGCACTAAGAAGCTGAAATAAAGAAAAAATCCCAGCTGTGGGCTTAAGGGTAATGGTTTTTAGAAGTTCATCTCGGTCAAATACTGGGTGTATACCGTGATCTGTGATCAATACTACATTTACCCTATGTCCCGAGCGTATTAAGCCTTTTGCTAAATGACCAACATGGGTTTCAATACCGCCATATGTTTTACTGTCGATCAATAAACAAATTATTTTTTGCTGTTTGCTCATCTAAACCTCAAGTGGCTATGAATTTAAATCAATTAAGATCAGTTAATATTTCGGTAGCACAAAACGAGCCAAACAAAATAAATAATTTAAAATCAGTAGCTTAAATAATTATTGGTATGTTGTTTTTGCAAAATAATAGAGGTTATTTTCTATTCTGCAAGGCGATATTTATTG
Organism: Thalassotalea sp.; assembly: GCA_042091375.1. Classification (GTDB taxonomy): domain Bacteria; phylum Pseudomonadota; class Gammaproteobacteria; order Enterobacterales; family Alteromonadaceae; genus JBELHO01. Next base: position 15,780 of record JBELHO010000016.1, read on the forward strand.
ACTCAGCGACTCATAAAAGAGCAAGTAATAGGTTGTCGACCATGTTTAGATGTTGAACGCTTGCCATCACCATATAGTTACTGGCTAGCTGGTTAGCGGATTAAATTTCCACTATAAAAAGCAAAATGCAAAAAAAACACACATAAACAACATAAGCTATTGATAATATTAATTATAATAAAATGGAATGTTATTTGCAGACACATATTTATACTGTCAACAGGAGTATAGTCATGAACAACTTAAGGCATCACATTTACTTATTCTTAGGGTTTTTATTGTGTTTATCGCCACTAAGCCACAGTTCCGAGAGTGACCCGTTCCAATCTTGCCCTACTGAAGCTTTTTTAATTCAAGGCGATAAAGCTAAGCTTTATGGTGTGGATTTAGCCACAGGCGGCTATAACAAACTGTCCTCCACAGATGGTTTAGGTACTGATGGTGTAATTAATGGTATCGGTTTTAATTATCACGATAATTTCATCTATGGCTGGAGCAAGGAGTGGAAAACGGTGATCAAAATTGGCCAAGATTACCAAGCTAGCTCTTTGACCATTACTAACAACCCAGTCAATGATTTGCAGCAAGGTAGAGGTTTCTACATAGGTGACATCGCTGTTAATGAAAATGCCTATTACATATATCATCCCAGTGGAAGCTCTGGTTTATACAAAATCCCCCTTGATCCGCAAGACGATAATTATCTTACAGCGGTTCAAATTGCGGATCATTCTCAGTTGGCAATGACAGTTTTTGATTTTGCCTTTCATCCCAGCAATGGTTTTTTATACACGGTTGACTCAAGTGGCGAGCTGTTGAAAATTGATGCCACTGATGGCGCTAAACAACCACTTGGCAATGTAGGACAAAGTGGCACTTTTGGTGCTGTGTACTTTGATGTTGACGGTATACTCTACATCAGCCGCAATACAGACGGGCACATATACAAAATTAATGTAGATGCATACACACCCATTGCTGATTTTTTTGCTTATGGCCCTAGCTCAACTAAAAATGACGGTGCGCGCTGCGCTATATCACCCTTAATTGATGAAACGAAAGATCCCTACACAGACTTTGGCGATGCTCCCGATAGTTACAACACAACAATCTATAACAGCGGTGCAGTGCACGGTAAAAAGGACAACGCCTCGGATAATATCCACTTAGGTAGTAGTATTTCTTACGAGCACAATGCAAAAGTATATCCTGCTGAAGATGAATATGATGATGGCTTAGTATTCAACTCGCCGCTAATTGCAGGACAAAATAGCCTGTTGCAAGTGCAAACCACAGGCAGTGGTTACCTCAATGTCTGGGTCGACTTCAATCGCGACGGTGCCTTTGACAATGATGAACAATTAATTTCAGACAGAGCCGTCAATAATGGTACTGAATCTTTTACAGTGCAAAGCCCTGCAGATGCTCTCAATGGCTATACTTGGGTTAGAGCAAGATTGAGCGAAATAGCAGGTATTGGTTCCGGTGGTGGTGTACCTTACGGCGAAACTGAAGATTATCGCGTTTACGTTACCAACCCAAATACTAGTCAAATTCAAGACACCCCATTTTACATTGCCTTTGAAGACTCTTGGCCTGAAAAGGGTGATTACGACATGAATGATGTGGTTGTTAAACAAGAGTCTTCTGTAACCCTAAACAACAATCAAGAAGTCACACAAATTGAGTTTTCAGGTCTATTAAAGGCGATGGGCGCAAGTTATCGCAATGGTTTTGGTATTCAGCTTGACAACATATTACCCAGTAATGTCAATCAGGGATCAGTAACATTTTCCATCAATGGCGTATTGCAAAATACTTCGCCAATAGAAAGCGATACTGAATTCTTAGTGATCAAAATCACTGAAGACATCAAATCACACATACAGATGACTGAAGGCTGCCAATTCTACAAAACAGAAACAGGTTGTCCCAATAGCTCACAGTTCACTTTTAGTGTGACTGTGCCTTTTATTAACCCTATAGCATATAATGACTTTCCTGTAGCACCTTATAATCCGTTTATTTTTGCCATGCCCAGCATGTACCATGGCGATAATTATTATCACCCAGGAAGAACGTTAGAAATCCACCTTAAAAATAAAATGCCGACTTCAAAAGCCGATATAAACATGTTTGGCGATGATGATGATAGAACGAATGTTGCCGCAGGGACAACCTATCAAACAGCTACCGGGTTGCCTTGGGCATTGAAAATTGCTCCTGGTGCATCTGAAGATTGGAAGCACCCAAGGGAGAGAATAGGCTTATTAAAAGCCTATCCAGAATTCAAACAGTTTGTCGATACTGAAGGTGAAAAATCGTCAAAGTGGTTTTTACAACGTTTCGCAGATACCTCTAAAGTCATTAATTATTAAGGAGAAAACAATGAAATCTTTATCAACCTATGCAGCTTATTTTATTGCCTCTTTATCCGTTATCGGCTGCGGCGGAGGTGAAGAAGCAGAAGGCAGTTCTCCACCACCTCCACCGGCTCCGCCACCTCCGGAGATAACGACAGGTGATTTAGTCAGTAACACAACTTTTGAATTCCACGTGGGATATCAATTAACCATCAATTTAAATGGCATGGCAGCAGATGGTATTGATTACCACGTTAATGTCTGTAGTCAGTTTCAAAAGCAAGGTGGAGTCTACAAAGTTGATCACCAGAGTTGCCGTTTAAGGGCTATTTTCTCTGATACAGCGCAAGAGTTTATCGTCAGCTTAGGCGCAGATGAAACCGAATTAATTGCTCAAATATGGCCAATAATGGATAACGCAACGCCAGTCAACCTGTTTTGGGAGCAAGCAACCCATGGTGATACTTGGCAAGTAGAGCACCCCGATCAATAAAGCCGCGTTTGCGCTAGCTAAGTCAAAGTAACATTGTGCGATTTAGCTAGCGCTTGTATAGATTCAAAATAGTCATTGTTTATTTAACCTATTGAAAATATTCTATTAAAACTTAAACCTTCAACCTTTAGCAAATTGCAAACAAACTCGCAAAACTGCAACAACCCACCTGTAACGCCATCGAAAAAAACACAATAAAAACATACATATCAGCCACTTAAACAATTGGCATAACAATTGATTAGTATCAGTTATGTCAATAACAACAATAATGGTATGCCCTTGAAAAAATCAATTGCTAAAGCGCTGATGATGTTACTAGTGGCTATGAATATGGGCTGTGTATCGTCATCCTTATATACAATGCTCAAACAGCATGGTGAAAGTGATAGCAGTACACAGCAAGTGAATAAAAAAGCCCTACAACAGATACAAGCCCTGCGTATTCAACATCACATTGCCACTGAATCATTTGTATTTTCTTTCGCAAATCAACAAAGTGAATTGTCACCTCAAGAAAAAATACGACTAAAAGCGATCCTTAGCAAAGCGAGTTTAAAAATTATTTTGCACGTTGCCCCTGCTACTGCCAAAACGAGCTTTGAGCAAGTCATCTTGGCCACTCAAAGAGCTGACAAAATATATCAATTAGTCAATCAGGCAACACAAAAGATTGAGGTGCATTTTGTGCCCGATCAAAGACTAGATACCTTGCGTATCGAATTGGAGTCTTAATATGACTAGCAGTGTGATCATTAACATCCACCTGCTCATTGCAGCCGCATGGCGGCGACGCTTTTTTATTGTTATTCCGATTATTATCTTTCCAATGATCAGCGCTATATCTTATACCTTGGCTCCTCGCCAGTGGCAAACTCACACCACAATTCTTGTCCAAGAAAGTGCTAGAATTAATCCGTTTCTTGAAGATTTATCGGTTGCCACCGATCTAGAAAACCGCATCACTGCCTTAGATACGCTATTGCACAGTCGACATACACTGATCAATGTCGGTTATGATCTTGGCGTACTCAGTGAGCTGTCATCGAGTTACGAAGTGGAAAAATTTGTCGCTGACTTATCTGCTGATCTCAATGTTCATTTAGTAGGTAAAGATCTGGTTAAATTGGTTTATCGCACAGAAAAAATTGAAAATATTATCAATGTATTAACCACCATAAGAGCGCGTTTCTTAGAAAAATTGTTGGCACCAGAGCTTTCCTCAATCGTTGCTTCCGAAACTTTTTTAAGCGAACAATTACAACTTAAAAGTGCCGAATTATATAAGGCAGAAGGTAAATTGGCTGAATTTAAGAAAAACAATTCTGATAGTTTACCCAGTTTATACACGGCTAATAACACCCGTATGGCGAAATTAAATCTGTTATTAGAAGAGCGCAAAATCAAATTGTCGGGTGCCATTGCCGCTAAAAAAACCATACGAACACGTTTAGCCCAAGTCGATCCGGTAATGAGTGAAATTGAACAGAATATTGTTGAAACCAAAAGTGAACTAGCCATTTTGCGCTCGCGCTATACCGATAATCACAGCAAAGTGCAGATAGCCCTGCGCAAATTAGCGCAACTTGAAAATGAGCGCTCTATACAAAGCAAATCCTCTTATCAAATGAACGAAGTTGATTTAGACCGCTTGTGGGAAATCGCCAATAAAATGGAAGATGGTGATATTGATAACAGCCAAAACTTTTTATTGGTATCGCAACTCAAGGAACTGCAATTAGCCGACGGCAGAGTTGAGCAAATTAAAGAAGAAATAAGTTCAATTGCTAAGCAAGTAGAAATATTGAAGGGCTCAATTGTAGTCACCGGTGAAATGGAGCGACAACTACTCGAATTAGAACGCGATTTAACCGTAAAGCGCGAAGTCTATTCAGACTTACTGGCGCGCGCAGAAAAAGCCAAAATTACTGGTGCCTTGGGTAAGTTTGAACAACCAGAAAGGATAAAAATAATTGATGAGCCATTTAAACCCAGTAGCCCAACTAATTTCACCCTGTCTATTTTTATACTAGTTGGCACTTTGAGTGGTATTGCATTTGGCATAGGTCTGGCTATCTTTTGTGAAATTACCGACACCAGCGTTCGCTCTAGAAACCAGCTAGAGATGATCACCTCTGTTCCCGTTCTCACTCGCATTCCATTCATCCCTGCATCCTTTGGTGATAAGTCATGAAACCTGCCATAGTGCATATTGTGCAGCACTTGAAGCCTGGAGGCATTGAAAGTTTTGTACTTGAATTTCAAAATGTCGCCGCAGCCAGTTTTGATGTGTATATTATTTCTCTTGAAGCCACTGATTTTAATCAGTATTGGCACAGTATACCGGCAAACTCTTTGCTGATAAAAACAGTCGATAAACAGCCCGGCTGGCAAGCAAATACCGTCTTAAAGATCGCCAAGCTATTGCGCAAAATACAGCCTATTTACGTTCATACTCACCATATAGGCCCATTAATTTATGGTGGCTTGGCAGCTAAATTGGCTGGTGTAAAACAGATCATCCACACCGAGCATGACGCTTGGCACTTAGCACAAAAAAAACGAAAATTACTGCAGTACCTAATATTGTCTTTAATCAAGCCAATTTTTGTTGCCGATGCACAATTTGTTGCTGATCAGATCCAAGCATTAATGCCAAGTATCAAGCCGGTCGTCATTGAAAATGGTATTGATGTTAACAAGTTCCAACCTAATTCAGTCGATAAAAACCAGTTAAAAAAAGCCATTAATGTCCCTACGCAGTTGCGTTATGTTGGCTGTGCGGCTCGACTGGAGGAAGTAAAGGCTCACGATATACTCATTAATGCCATAGCTCGGTTACCAGCAGATGTGGGTTTATTACTGGCCGGCACAGGTAGCCTGCAAGACAAGTTAATGAGTTTAGTCAACAAGTTAAATTTACAACACAGGGTGTTCTTTCTCGGTCATGTGGCAAACATGGCTGACTTTTATCCGTTACTCGATGTGTTTTGCTTGTCTTCTAGCAATGAAGGACTGCCTCTATCCCCGATAGAAGCGCAAGCGTGCAATATTCCAGTGGTATTAACGGACGTTGGTGGTTGCAGAGAAGCCCTGTGTGACAAAACCGGTATATTAGTACAACCCAATGATCCGATAGTTCTGTCTAAAGCCATTTATCGTTGTTTACACGCCAATAGCCAGAATTCGCCACGGGACTTTGTCATTAATGAGCGTTCTATACACAGCATGATCAAGCAATACTTATCACTAGTATCCCATGATATGAGGGACACATTATGTTAGATATGATTATTTTAAGTATTTTTGTTTTTGCATGTTATTTGGTCTTATATCATCATATATTTTATCCTTACCTATTAAAATATATCGCTCAAAAATTCAATTTAGTCCTGCCAACCATCTCGTCAAGAAGCTATTTGGCCAGTAATAGCGATAGTGATTTGAATCGATTTTCTATTGTTATTCCGGCATTTAACGAAGAAAAATATATCGCCGATAAATTGCAAAACTTAAGTATGCTCGATTATCCAGCAGATAGGTACGAAGTCATTGTGTTGTGTGACGGTTGCCAAGACAACACCTATCAAATAGCAAGTGACACCCTGTCGCAAATAAGTTGCCAAGAATTGGATTGTCAGCTGCTAAATTTCACGGCAAACCGCGGCAAAGTTGCGGTATTAAAAGACGGTATTAAGCAAAGTAAATTTGAAAATATTGTGTTGAGTGATGTCTCAGCATTATTGCCCATTAATGCCTTACTGATGTTAGATGCGCATTTTGCTGACAATACCGTTGGCGCAGTTTCTGGGGCGTATCAATTTGCTCATAAAGGCTCAGAGGGCGAGCAAAAATACTGGCAATATCAAACGGTTTTAAAAGCCCGAGAAAGCAATGTAGCAAGTGTGCTTGGTGCTCACGGGGCATTTTATGCACTGCGTAAAAAATGTTACCAAGAAATACCCTCAGACACCATTAATGATGATTTTTTAATCCCCATGAATGTTATCAAACAAGGTTATCGCGTTGCCTATGAAGCCAGAGTTGCAGCAGTTGAACTGGAAAAAGTAGATCTCAGCCAAGACATGAAACGCCGTCTGCGCATTGCCGCTGGTAACTTTCAGCAATTGATTTACCTGCTGCCCCTACTAGCCCCTAAATATGGTTGGAATGCATTCAACTTTGCTTCGGGCAAAGCATTAAGAGCTATTTTACCTTTTGTGTTACTGACTATTTTGCTATGCAGCATCTATTTATTGTCATTTCACTGGTTTTTTGTGTTTGCTTTAGCAATGCAACTACTCATTTATATTAGTGTAATGGTCATTAATCTCAGCGGTTTACAACCACAACATCAATTCATTTCACTACTTTGCTACTTAGTCAATGGCTACTGGACAGGATTAGTGGGTTCACTCAAGTACATATGTGGTTTACAACAAAAAATATGGACTAAAAATTAGGAGTCACCATGAAGACACACATTCAACCTCATGTGAGCCGCTTAAAACGGCTCACTGATCTAATCATAGCAAGTGTAGTATTGTTATTGACATGGCCATTATTTATGGTCATTGCAGTGCTGATCAAAATCACCAGCAAGGGGCCAGTGATCTATTGCCAACGTCGCATCGGACAAATATTACCCGAACGCACTGATTTTTTTGTTATGTATAAATTTCGCACCATGACTCATTGTGCCGAGTCGTCTACAGGCGCTGTTTGGGCAGTTGAGAATGATCCAAGATTGACTATACTCGGTAAAGTGTTAAGAAAAAGTCGACTCGATGAATTACCACAACTAATTAATGTGTTACGTGGCGATATGTCGTTAATAGGGCCTAGACCTGAACGCCCAGAAATCGCCTTAAAGCTTGAAAAACAAATCCCTTATTACCTAGAAAGAACCTATGGGGTACTGCCGGGAATAACAGGTTTAGCGCAAGTATATCAAGGTTATGACGCTTCAATTGAGGATGTAAAATCGAAGATCCTTTATGACTTTGCTTATTCAATGTCACTGACTAAAGTCGCCAGATGGTTAAAAATGGACTGCATTATTATCTTTCGCACCGTATGGATAATGATTTTAGGCCGTGGGAGGTAAGCATCTGTATTTATTTCCATGAATGGGAAAACCCAATGATAGAAAACAAAAAAATAGTTTGTATAGGTGGAGGACACGGTTTAGGACAATTATTGAGTGTCTGCGCTAGCATTGCAAATATTGATTTAACAGGCATAGTTACCACCACAGATAATGGCGGCTCTACCGGCAGATTAAGAGACAATATAGAGACAATAGCTTGGGGAGACATTCGCTATTGTTTATCTAAGTTAAGTGAAAAAAATTCAATACAATCTTTACTGTTTGAACACAGATTTGAGCAATTAGGGGAATTATCGGGGCACAGTCTTGGCAATTTAATGTTTTGTGCTATCGATGGCTTGTGTTTAAAACCAACAGATAGCGTAAAAGTCATGACTAAATTTTTAAACATCGACGTTAATATCTTACCTATGTCTGATAGTGCTACGCATTTGATTAGCGAAGCAGTCAACAAAACAAAGTACATTGGTGAAACCTCAGTCGACAGTCACATGCAAGAAAATATTGTCAAGTTAAGCCTAGAACCTATGGTGTCACCAAGCCCTTCGGTTATTGACGCCTTGCAGCGGGCCCATATCTTATTTTTAGGCCCCGGCAGTTTTTTCACGAGTACACTACCGAGTTTATTAATGCCTGAGGTAGTCAACGCCATTAATAGCAATCAACACTTAACAATATATATGTTGATGAATGTCAACAAGGAGTTTAACAATCAATGTGATGATATCGGTTTCCAACTGCAGTTCATCAAAAACCTTGGGGTGACTAAAACACTCAATATTGTAGTGCCAAATCAAAGAAGCAATGAAACTATCGATTGTCCATTTTCCTGTATTTACGCCGATATCCCCGCTGATGATTTTGGTAGGCACCAAGCCAAAGCACTAAAGTGTTTTTTATCGCAGATTATTCATCACCGCGAACTCATTTGAGGTCAAACCCACAAAAAAACTGTAATTAACTGTTTTATATTTGTTTTCATTCTGCATATTAATTTGCAACGGCCGCACAACTAATAAATAAAAACCATTAAAATCATAATCTTAAAAAGTTACATTTACTTGGTATGAAGCTTGCGTTAATACATTTGAACTCTATGTAATTAACGAGGTTTACCATGCAAAATGACCACTATACCGTTAATAACGACTTTGTTATTAAACTTCACGACGAATTTGATGCGCAATTAGTTAAATCAATGCGCAGTGAATTAGAAGCTTTTAGTGAATTAACCACCAATATTGTCGTTGATTTAAACGATGTAAAATTTATTGATTCTTCAGGTATTGGCGCCATTGTTTTTCTCTATAAAAGAATGTTAGCCAAAAACTATACGCTTTCGGTTATTGGTTTAGGCACTCAACCCTCAGAGCTGTTCAAAATGCTGATGTTGGATCAGACCATCAATTGTTACAATGACATGGAAAGTTATTTATCTGGCAATTCATCAGCGCAAGTTGCATCCTAATGAATTGTCAATTAGTCCTATTAGCCTTCATAGTGTGTCTACTCAGCGCCGGCTGCAGTTCAACAGCACCCAAGGAAACAGATCCGAACCAATCGCATCTGCCCTTGTCAGCTGATAATGAGCAACAAGTAGTAAAGCACTATGTAGAAAAAGCTGAGCAGCGATTAATTGCTTTAGAAAAAGTCACCCAAGGTCGATGTTTAAATGGGCAAATGGCCATAACCAACGGACTATTCACTCGGGTGAAAAAGGAATATGACAATGCCATGTATCAAGATGCATTTATTACCCTAACTGATTTTGACCGTCAAGTAAGAAAAACCCAGTGTATTTTAGCTTATGTGGAAGGAAAGTTTGGCTGTCAAATCACCAAAAAAGTATCCGTGCTAAAGCATTGGTATCAAGAAGGCAGGTATGAGCAATGTCAGAGTGTCTCTGAACCACAGCTGATAGCCGATGATGATCAGCAACAAGTCACAACTAACGACAATCCACCAGTGGCAACTACAAACTCAATAGCTCTTGCCAGCGCTAATGAGCACAACGAAATCATTGTAGAAACACTACATGAATTTAATAGTGCAGCCATTAAGCCTATCTACTTCAACACCCTTGATAAAGTTGCCCAATTAATGCTCACCTATCCCAGTACCACACTGACAGTTACCGGCCATGCCGACACCATAGGTAGCAACCAGTACAATCTTGATTTAGGTGAACAACGAGCCAAAGCGATTGCTGACTATCTCAATCAACAAGGTGTAAACCCCAAGCAAGTGTCTATTATCTCTCGTGGTGAGCAAGATATTAGAGAAACAGAATTGACTGATGTTGCCCGGGTGTTTAATCGTTACACATTGCTGACTGTTCAATTAAACATCGATGGAACCGAGAATTCACAAGGAGTCACTAATGATTAGGATCTTAATCATCATAGGTTTATTGCTCACTTGCAGCGCATCGGCCAGCAGTGAAGAAATAACCATTCGCGCCGGCGATATACTCAAGCTAGAACTCCCCGGTGAAGAAGACTTTGCGCAAAGTTTTCAAGTCCAACGCGACGGCACCCTCGCATTGCCAGAAGTTGGCCAAGTGTTGATTGCGGGTAAACCCCTATCAGAGGCAAAAGCCTATTTAAAAGAGGTGTTAGGGCGAGAATACAGAGCTATCGATGATTTTGATCTCTATCTGATCGAGCGCAGATTAACCGTGCAAGTGCTGGGTTTTGTTGAGTCGCCGGGTATTGTTGACCTACCTGCAGACGGCAATATTCAGATGGCTTTAGAGCAAGCTGGTGGTCCCGCTGCTGGTGCACAATTAGATAAATTGCAACTCAATAGAGATGGCCAAGTCACTACCTTTGATTACAAGAAATATCTGGACACTGGTGACTTTAATATTTTGCCCAACATACAACCATTAGATGTGATCTTTGTGCCAGCCTCACCGTTAATAGGCAATGTGCAAATAGATTTTGATGCCAGAACATTATCGGCTAGCGGCGATGGTTCAGGCTCAAATAGCTCGGTAAAAGTATTCGGTGAAGTGCTTAAACCAGGTATTTTTTCTTACAAAAGTGGTAATACCCTCGTAGATATGTTGATGCGTGCTGGTGGAGTTACCCGTTATGCTGGCGTTGAGCACATCCGTGTGATCAACGATGGCAATCCACAATTATTTGATCTCAAGGCCTACTTAGACACCGGTGATGTGTCACTTATGCCAAAAATCAGTCCGGGATCAACGCTTTTTGTCCCCATTCAAGAAGAAGAAATAAAAAGTGGTTTACGCACTATTTATGTGATGGGTGAAGTATTCAAACCCGGTGCCTATGAGGCTTCAGATGGCACTGCATTTTTTGACATTTTAGCCAATGCTGGCGGCCCCACCCGTTTCGCTGAAACACGGCAAGTGCGCATTATTAGAACATCGGGAATAGTAGACGCCTTCGATTTACAAGCGTATACCGAAGGGTTTAGCGATTTTCCTATACCGACTATTGCCCCTGGAGATGCTATTTTTGTCCCAGAAAAAACCGATATGAATGAAAAGTCATGGCTAAAAATTGCCCCCAATAGAGCCATTCGAGTGATAGGTGCAGTGGTCAAACCCGGTCGCTACGAGTGGGGCGATGAAATGTCGTTTTTAGATATTTTATCTCATGCCGGTGGTCCCACCGCTGATGCTGACACGGCTCATATTCAAATCGTAAAAAATGGCCAAAAAGATCGAGGCAAGCCATTTGATTTAGACAAATTTATCAATCAAGGTGGTGATTTTTCACTGCTGCCCTCAGTAAGTGCTGGCGACACTATTGTTGTTCCTGAAAGGCCTCGTGATGTCATTGATAACAAAGCCCGTTGGTTGAGACAAGTACAAGCTGACTCCATCTATGTTTTTGGGCAAGTAGGCCAACCTGGTCGCTATGCTTTTGATGATCAATTACACTTTTTAGATATTCTATCTGCCGCTGATGGCCCGACTAAATTTGCCGATATTCACCAAATCAAAGTGACTCACCGCAACGGTTACCAAACTAAGGTGAGCAACGTTGATCTGGGACTGTATTTTGAAACCGGTGATGAGACATTATTACCCCCAGTCAAATCTGGTGACAGTATATATATACCGGAAAAAAACGCGCCTTGGTTAGATCAGAAAAAAGAGCAAACCGTTCGTATCATAGGAGCCGTTGACAGACCCGGTCGTTATAAATTCAATGACGATATGACTGTACTTGATTTACTTGCTGAATCTGGTGGACCAACGCAAAGCGCTTATTTAAAAAAAATTATGGTAGTGAATATTTCCAAATCTGATAAAAAAAACAATGTCAGCCAAGTATTTAACCTAGAAAAATTTGTTAAAAAACCTGATTTTACCAATTTGCCTATCGTTAGAGCTGGGGACACTGTCTACGTTCCCGATATAACCAAAACCGATTGGAATATTTTAATGGATAATGTCAGGGATATGGTCAGTATCGTATCCTTAGTGGCTATAACAGGAGGTCTATAATATGTGTGATTTTCCAATACACTTCGTAGAAATTGAGTACATCTATAATCAAACCATAGGTTCAGGTTATCGCACCATAGCGATTACTTCAGCAGCCAATGGCGAGGGCAAAACAAGTTTAGTCACAGCGCTTGCGAAAAGAGCAAAATTATCTGAAAAAAGCGTGCTTATTGTCGAACTCAACACATTTAATCCAGCGCTATCGGCAAAGCTGAGGGATCAACATAGTCAGCAGAGCTCAGCAATAATCACCATGCAAGATCAAGGTTACAGCTTATTGCCTGCGCCTCATAACTTTCGCGAAATAATGCGCTACAAAGAAACTAAAATTTTACTGGAAAGCATAACTAACTGGCTATCTGAATATGATTGTGTGTTATTTGATACGTCGGCATTACAATCGCTCAATCAAAGTAATATTCCACCAGAAATTGTCTGTGAAGTCTGCGAAGGCACAATTTTGATCACTGCAGCAGGTAAAACGCCAGCAAGCTTTATTGAAGAGGGCCTAAAAAAATTAAAAAACAAAAAAGTCAATTTGATTGGTGCAGTAATTAATGACAGACACAACCCGTCTTTGTTGTCAGAAGTGCTCAGAGAAACAAACCGATTTAATCGAATATTTCCCAAGGCCATGGCCAGATTAAGAACATGGCTTAGCTCTCTTTTACTTTTGAATGTTTCAGTGTAAATGGTTACTGATATGGCAATGACAATAGATGTTAGACCAACCAAAATTTTGTTTGTCGACGACGACATAGAGATATTAAAGTCGTTAAAACGGCTAACCAGAAATCTCAATGAAACCCTTTACTTTTGCGATGATCCTGTAGAGGCCATTGACATAGTTAATGGCAATAATATTGATATCGTTATTTCTGATTTGCGCATGCCAGTGATGAATGGCATCACTTTGCTGTCAAAAATCGCCGAACAATGTCCTGAAACCATCAGGATCATGCTCACCGGCAATTCAGATACCAATATGATGATGTCGGCCATTAATAATGGACGTATCTGGGCATTCATTGAAAAACCTTGGCAAGGCCAACAATTATTGGCGACTTTAAAACAAGCGGTGCAAACCAAGAAATTAATTTACAACAGAAACAATCAACTGCATCGAGAACTCGAACAAGCAAAATTAACTGCTGATGCGGGAATAAATGCCAAACGAGAATTTTTAGCGGTAATGAGCCATGAAATTCGCACCCCAATGAATGCTATCTTAGGATCATTAGAGTTATTGTCAGATACCAAGCTTGAAGGCCAACAAATACCATTGCTCAGAAACGCACAAAGCTCAGGGAAAGCGCTGTTATCAATAGTCAATAATATACTCGACTATTCTAAAATTGAAGCGGGAAAACTGCTATTGCACAACAATAAATTTTTACTGTTATCAACCATTGATTACCTTCAAGACATTTTTGAAGAAACCGCAACAAGCAAAAATATCGCTTTGCTGTTTTGCGTAGCACCCAGTACTTCAGCACAATTATTCTTGGATGAACAAAGGTTAAACCAAGTACTTATCAACTTAATTGGCAATGCCTTGAAATTTACTCAAGATGGTGGCGTAGAAGTATTCATCCACAACAGCGAAGACCATATATTTTTTGAGGTAACTGATACCGGTATAGGTATTAACAAAAACCACTTAACTACACTATTTGATGAATTCGTGCAAGTAGACTCATCCTACACAAGGCAACATGAAGGCACCGGATTAGGACTGAGTATTGCCAAAAAATTGGTTGAACTGATGGGAGGTGAGTTATCAGTATCTTCATTGCTGGGCAAAGGCAGCACCTTCACTGTTAGGCTGCCTCATCTCTATAAAAACAAGCCACTGATCTGTCCGGATAAATTGCTAGAGCGCACGGTTAACTTAGTCAATTACAGTGAATTTTGTCAAGCAACAATCACTAAACAACTGCATTTGTGGCGCTGTAAAGTTAATATTATCAATCACCCAAGCTATATTTGCCAATTGTCCATTGCCGGTGCGAACAGCCCCCTGATCAAGGCCAATAATCCATCTCAACAAAAGCCCAGTAAAAGTGGTCAATCGCTGCGATATAGCAGCTTATTAGCTAAAGTTTTTGACACAAACAGCCAACCACTTATCGCCAGTAAGTCACTGCCAACACCACAACAAGGCAACGGTGAACCTATCTTGTTGGTGGAAGACAGTTTACCTAATCAACTGGTCGCGGCCACCCTTTTAGAAAATGCCAATTACAGCGTAGATATTGCCTCTGATGGAGTAGAAGCCATACATTTAGCTAAACAAAAAACATACCGTTTGATCCTGATGGACTTATCCATGCCGAAAATGGATGGAGCGCAAGCTTGCCAGAAAATTAGAGCCGCGGGTGGAGCTCTGGCTACCCTGCCGATTTGGGCGATGACGGCTAATGTCAGCAGGCAAGATATAAAGCATTGTATGAACGCCGGCATGAACGATTTCATCGAAAAACCAATCAATAAAAAAGTGTTGTTATTAAAAATTGGATCACTGTTTCAAGATCTTGCCAATCTCTCTCAGCAAAACCTAGCCGAGATGATGTCAACCACAGTGATAGAGATGGCCATTGTTGAACAGCTTGCCAAAGATACTGGCGCCAATGTATGTTGTCGTATTATTGATCTATTTATTAACGAAACGGCTCAACGGATAAAACGCATTTCTGAAGCCTTAGGGCAAGGCGATCGGGTCACTATGCAAAACGAAGCACATGCCATCAAAAGCAGTGCTGCCACATTAGGGGCAAACACCCTAAGTCACTTAGCTCAATCGCTAGAGCGCAACAGTAATAAGGATAAGTTATTTGAATTAGAGCCCATCGTTAGTTCTCTGCAGCACACCGCCAGTCAGGCTTTTGGCGAACTGAGTGTGCATCGAGAAAAATACTGTGATTAACCCTTGTCTATATCAAGCTGAGTGCTTGCCAACATTTTGCCATATCAAACAAACTCGTGCGGCGCTGAGTCGCCTGCTTGAAAAATATTCTTTGCCATTATCGATCAAAAATGATCTGTTACTGGCAGTATCTGAATACCTCACTAATATAGTTAAGCATTCGCAACCGCCAGCCAAACAGCTTAAGGTTAAAGTATTCAACGATTTTCAACAGTTAACTTTTGTTATCAACGATGATGGCGGATACTTCTCCGGTTTAACTCAGCAAAAAGCTCAGCGCCAAACCCCCACATATGCTGAGTCAGGCATGGGGCTAGATATTATTTATCATTTATTTCCGGGATTTAGTTACCACAAAAACAACCAGTGGAATACCTTTACATTAGCGATCACACACCATGATATAGCTGCCATTAAGCGCGTTGCCCTGATTGACGATGACCCTATACAGAGGCAGTTACTCACTGCCTACTTGGCTGGCAGCTACGAAGTGTTACCTTACGGTGATGGCCAAGAATTCTTAACCCATGGTGTACGACAACAATTTGACTTAGTGGTTTGTGATATCGAAATGCCCAAGCTAGACGGTCTAGGCCTAAAAAGCGCGCTGCAACAGGATCAACAGATGTCAAAAACACCATTTATCTTTTTAACGGGTAATCGTGATCTAAGTACAGAGATAACCGCCAACGAGCTGGGTATAGATAACTATTTAACTAAACCTATTAGTAAACAAAAGCTACTTATGTCGTTAGAGCGAACCCTGATCAGACAGCAACAACTTAATGATCAGCGTCAACAAATGATCAGTAATGCCTTGTGCCCACAGATCGCAAATAATGATAAACATTACACCATGACATTAAAAAATGTATCACCAGCGGTTGGCGGTGGTGACTTTGTCGTGCAAAAAACACTTAGCGATAGAACCATTGTTATTCTTGCCGATGTTATGGGACACGATGAAACAGCTAAGTTATTTGCCCATAGTTTCGATGGTTTCATCAAAGGTTTAATTGAACAATCAAGTGCCGTAAATCTAGCCAATATTTTTACCTCACTATCTAAACAGGTATACCAGGATCCTTTATTGAGCAAAATGTTACTCACCTGTATCGGTGTAGAGTTATTTGCAGATCATATCAATATTGTCAGTGCTGGCCACCCCAGCCCAATTATTTTTAGCGGGGAAACCACTCAACAAATAGACGTTATTGGCCGATTACCAGGACTGTGTGCGCAAACTCATTACCAGCAAAAAACAATTAGCTTAGCCAGTGATCAACAATTATTGTTATTTACTGATGGCTTATTTGATTGGGCTAACAATGCAGCAGATAAACAGCAATTGTTAAGCTCACTTCTCGACCAGTGTCACCAACACACCAATAGTGATATTAACAACTTAGCCGATGCATTTATCGACGAATTCA
>JBELHO010000016.1:32690-36362 GCA_042091375.1 Thalassotalea sp.
TGCGCAGTACACAGTGCAAAGCCAAAAATGACATGACTTTTATTTTGGTACAGAAAAAACACGGCTAACAATGCAGTAGATAAACAGTAATTATTAAGCTCACTTCTCGAGCCGATGCATTTATCGACGAATTCGGCTAATGTTGTGCGCAGTACACAGTGCAAAGCCCAAAGATGACATGACCTTTATTCTGTTACAGAAGAAACACGGCTAACACTAAAGAGCACAAACAACTGTGTTGGCGTGTGTTGATCTATTTGGTTTTAAAACTACACTCATTAAACAAGTAGTTCATTTATAAGGAAAGTTAGTATGACAATAAGTAAATTCAGCAGTATCGTCATTTGTTTAGTTTTTATGTCTTGCGCTTCCTCAGGTGATGCCAGTCTTGCCGAAAAGCGGCAGGCAATATTGACCATGAAAGATCAAGTGTTAACCCAACTTTTTAAGACTCAACCACAAGCAAAAAAACAAATTGACTCAGCCGCTGGCTATGCAGTGTTCTCCAATGCCAATGTCAACTTACTGTTTATGTCAGCGGGCACAGGTTATGGACTTGCCAAAAGTATGGCCAGCCAAAAAATAACCTATATGAACATGGCTGAGGGAGGTTTAGGGCTTGGCTTGGGGGTCAAAGATTATCGCTTGGTAATGGTATTTCACTCTCCCCAAGCACTAGACAACTTCATTAAATCGGGCTGGACCTTTGGCGGCAACGCTGATGCTTCTGCCAAAGCCGGTAAAAAAGGGGCTTCTATTACCGGTGAAACCTATTATGGCGATGTCAGTGTCTATACCTTCACCGAGAGTGGTTTAGCCCTTCAAGCAACCATAAAAGGCACAAAATTTTGGCCAGATAAAAGCCTAAATGCTTCATAAAATGTAGTGTCAAAAAATTGTTGGCGAGCTAGAGGCTACTTTGAGTGACAATAAATACTCAACCTAACCTCAAAGCGTGCAAAACTTTTTTAACTTTTCGCACCAAAACGCTGAGCCTGAGCTAAGCGCTGTTCGCCGTTGTGCTCTACTTGCCAACCGTGTAAATTTTGTTGAATTAACTCAACTAATGCATCTATGTGTTGTTCATCACTGTTTAAAGCGCTGATGTACTCATAACGCTCACCGCCTGCTTCCATAAAATATTCGCGGTTTTCTTCACAAATTTCCTCAATGGTTTCTAAGCAATCGGAAGAGAAGCCTGGACATAAAATTTGTACTGACTTGACGCCTTTCTCTGGCAATTGTTGCAAAGTTTTGTCCGTGTATGGCTTTAACCACTCTTCACGACCAAAGCGCGATTGAAAAGTAGTCATGTACTGCTCGGGGGCTAGTTGCAAATACTCAGCAACCAAGCGAGTGGTTTTGTAGCATTCGCAATGGTAGGGATCACCGTTGTCTAGGTAACGACGAGGAATACCGTGATACGAAAAAATCAACAATTGTGCCTGCTCATGGTGTTGCCAATGCTGTTTGATCTTATCTCCCAACGCTTTGATATAAGGGGGGTAATCGTGATAATGACTGATAAAACGCAGCTCTGGAATGCGCCGGCGCTTACAAAAGTCAGCGGCGAGTGCATCAAAAGTTGAACCTGTGGTTGAAGCACTATATTGCGGATACAGTGGCAATACTATTAATTTATCAACCCCTTGCTTCATCATACCATCCACTACGTCAGCAAATGCGGGTTGTCCGTAGCGCATGGCAAATTCAACCACAATGTCGTCACCGTATTGCGCCTGCAACTGCTGACGTATTTTTATCGCCTGCTGCTGAGTATTGATCAGCAAAGGCGAACCTTGATCTGTCCATACTGTTTGATAGGCAATGGCATAGCGCCTCGGCCGAGTATTTAAAATCACCACATTCAAAATAAACCACCACAATAGACGGGGAATTTCAACGAGTCTGGGATCAGACAGAAATTCTTTATAAAATGCTTTTAGCGCTGATTTTGTCGCGGCTTGAGGAGTGCCAAGGTTACTGATCAACACGCCAATTTTACTGCTTTGACTGTGATCGACAGTTTTGATGCCTTCGTATTTCACAATAATGCTTTTCAATGATTAATGTTTTTATAAATACGACGCTATGTGTCATTTGGATCCATGTCATGTACCTAACATTTCTCTAACACTAACGCCATTTATCATCTTAACGTTGTTTGATATTTTAGTTGCAAACAAAGAATAATGAGAGCACTCACTGACATTTTCGCGCTTATATTTTTAGTCCAATAAAAACTTAAATGTTTAATATAATGGGTTCATAAAATGAGTCCATAAAATGTACTGTCACAAAAAAAGTTAATAAGCTAAAGGTTATTTCGGGTGAAACTAGGTACTCAACTTAATCTCAAAGCGTGCAAAACTTTTTAACTTTTCGCACCAAACTGCTGAGCCTGAGCTAAGCGCTGTTGGCCGTTGTGATCAACTTGCCAACCGTGTAAATTTTGCTTAATCAGCTCAACTAACGCATCTATGTGTTGTTCATCACTGTTTAAAGCGCTGATGTACTCATAACGCTCACCGCCTGCTTCCATAAAATATTCGCGGTTTTCTTCACAAATTTCCTCAATGGTTTCTAAGCAATCGGAAGAGAAGCCTGGACATAAAATTTGTACTGACTTGACGCCTTTCTCTGGCAATTGTTGCAAAGTTTTGTCCGTGTATGGCTTTAACCACTCTTCACGACCAAAGCGCGATTGAAAAGTAGTCATGTACTGCTCGGGGGCTAGTTGCAAATACTCAGCAACCAAGCGAGTGGTTTTGTAGCATTCGCAATGGTAGGGATCACCGTTGTCTAGGTAACGACGAGGAATACCGTGATACGAAAAAATCAACAATTGTGCCTGCTCATGGTGTTGCCAATGCTGTTTGATCTTATCTCCCAACGCTTTGATATAAGGGGGGTAATCGTGATAATGACTGATAAAACGCAGCTCTGGAATGCGCCGGCGCTTACAAAAGTCAGCGGCGAGTGCATCAAAAGTTGAACCTGTGGTTGAAGCACTATATTGCGGATACAGTGGCAATACTATTAATTTATCAACCCCTTGCTTCATCATACCATCCACTACGTCAGCAAATGCGGGTTGTCCGTAGCGCATGGCAAATTCAACCACAATGTCGTCACCGTATTGCGCCTGCAACTGCTGACGTATTTTTATCGCCTGCTGCTGAGTATTGATCAGCAAAGGCGAGCCTTGCTCGGTCCATACGGTTTGGTATGCACGCGCCGAGCGGCGTGGTCTGATATTCAAAATCACCACATTTAAAATTAACCACCACAACAGTCTAGGGACTTCGACCACCCTAGGATCTGACAAAAACTCTTTGAGGTATACTTTTAACGCTGATTTTGTTGCCGCTTGCGGGGTGCCAAGGTTGCTGATCAACACACCAATTTTACTATTTTGTTTATGGTTTACTGTTTTGGTGCCACTGTATTTCACAATAAAATTTTCCAGTTATAAATATTCCAATGAATACGACATTATCTACTATTTAGATCGCTGTGTTTTGTATTACTAGGATGCAAATGTGAATCTTAACGTTGTTTGTTGTTTTTCTGCAAACAAAAAACCCGCAGCAATAGGCAAGTGGCAGTGACTCTGTTAGACTTTTGTGCAATATTATTATCGATGTTTTACTTTGTTACTGGCTTGCCTGT
>JBELHO010000016.1:36462-57855 GCA_042091375.1 Thalassotalea sp.
CTGTTTAAAATAACTAAAAGGATCAATCGTGTTAAATAAAAATTGGTTAATAGCCATCGCCCTTACCACCGGCCTGTTGAGCACAACAGTGACCGCAGACGAAGGCATGTGGCAACCTCACCAACTGCCACAAATAAAAGCCAAACTCAAAGCTGCTGGGCTAGCAATGGATCCTATGCAGATGGCAAATTTAGAGCAATTTCCGATGAATGCCATCATTAGCTTGGGCGGCTGTACTGCGTCTTTTTTGTCGCCTAAAGGTTTAGTAGTGACCAACCATCACTGTGCTTATGGCTCAATTCAGTATAATTCAACAGAAAAGAATAATTTGTTGGCCAACGGTTTTGTTGCCTCTGACATGTCGAAAGAGCTTCCAGCCTCGCCAGGTAGTCGAGTATATGTCACTGAATCTCTTACCAATGTCACCGATACCATAGTAAATTCTGTAGATCCCTCACTCAAGGGCGTAGATTATTTTGATGCCATCGTTGCTAAAGAAAAACAACTGGTCGCTGAATGTGAAGCAAGTAAAGATCACCGCTGCGACGTCTATAGTTTTCACGGTGGCGCTGAATATTTCCTTATTAAACAACTCGCCATTCGCGATGTACGTTTGGTCTATGCACCGCCCTCAAGCATAGGTAAGTTTGGTGGTGATACCGACAATTGGATGTGGCCTCGCCACACTGGCGACTGGGCTTTTTATCGCGCTTATGTCAACAAAGACGGCAAACCAGCTGACTTTTCCAAAGACAATGTACCATTTGAGCCTAAAACCCACTTAACAGTGAATGCCAAGGGCGTGGAAGAAGACGATTATGTCATGGTATTGGGCTACCCTGGCAGAACCAATCGCTACCGCACAGCCAATGAAGTGAAGAATCAGTTCAATTGGGTATATCCCACCGCTAAACGCTATCGCGAAGAATACATAGACATTATCAAGAGCATGTCGGCACCTGGTAGCGATGCGCGGATCAAGTATCAAAGTACCCTAGCAGGGTTAGCTAATTACGCAAAGAATTATGGTTCGATGATCACTTCTTACAACAAAGGTGACTTTCTCGATCGCAAACAAGCACTGGCCAATGACCTACAAAACTGGATCAATGCCGATAGTCAGCGCAAAACTCAATATGGCAAAGCCATTGCCGAATTAGACACATTGATCCAAGCATCTAAACAACACCAAGAACGCGACTTACTACTTGCTTACCTAGGGCGAACTAATATGATGGGCGTGGCTAAACGCTTGTATCGCTTGGCCCATGAACGTCAAAAACCCGATGCTGAGCGCGAGCAAGGCTACCAAGAACGCGATATGAATCGCTTTACCCAAGGCATGAAGACTGTTAACCGTCGTTACGATGCCGACATCGACAAAGCAGTCATATTGCACTTTATGCAAGAATACGCAGCATTTGATCAAAGTGAACGAGTGCCAGCATTTGATCAGTTTTTTGGTTTACAACAGGGTTTTGAGCAAGAGACTATGCAAGCTAAGCTCAACAGCATGCATAGCAACACAACACTGGATCAAGAAGCGGTTCGCTTAGCTTGGATGGAAAAATCAGTTGACGATTTTAAAAACAGCGACGATCCCTACATTCAATTCGCAGTATCACAATTTGCCACAAATATGGCTGAAGAGAAAAAATCAAAAGACCTTGCTGGTAAATTACAACAAGCCAGACCGGCCTATATGCAGGCTATGATCGCTTACAAACAAAGTCGCGGTGAAGCGGTATACGCTGATGCTAACTCATCATTGCGGATCACCTACGGCAATGTTAAAGGTTATTCACCGCAAGACGGCTTAACAGCAACACCTTTTACCAACTTGGAAGGGATGTTGGCGAAATACGTTGCTGGTGATGAGGAATTTGATCTGATGGCCAATATTCGTCAAGCCATCACTGAAAAAAAATACGGTCAATATTACCGTAAAAGCCTCAATTCTGTGCCGGTAAACTATCTATCAACCCTAGACATTACTGGTGGTAACTCAGGTTCACCGACATTAAATGGCAACGGCGAATTTGTCGGCTTAGTGTTTGACGGGGTTTATGAATCCATTATTGGTGATTGGGATTACGATCCTAAATTTAAACGCGCTATACACACCAGTGCGCCATACATGTTATGGGTAATGGAATATATTGATGGTGCTCAAAACATCCTCAATGAAATGACCATAGTCAAGTAGCTTGTTTGCGATAAGATCTATTTTATCCCGCAATGGTATTTACTTATAACTGGCCAGCTCAGCCTTGATCTGGTCAGTTTTTACTTTTCGCCAATAAATATTTTTTGCAAGTAAATGCACACTTGGCAATTAAAGTTTACAACATTTGACCTCACCTCGGTGCTATTCATAAAACCATAACTTATCACTACCATATCCTTGTCAACCCGCACTATTAATTAACACAAATAAAACAATAAACCACTTACCTTAGATAGTAGGGAGTTGACCGCATATTAACTTGCAAACCGACTTATTTTAATTAATATATTGATTTGCTAATAATAATTACTCTTTGGGGAGCATATGAATACTCTGTATAAAGTCTTTCTCGCTGTTGTCTTGCTTATTCTCAGTTCAACTGAATTGATGGCTAAGTCTAAAAAAGAGGATAATAAGTCACTCTTTAACAGCAAAACATTTGACGCAATGTCGCTTCGCAATATCGGTCCAGCCTATATGTCTGGTCGCATTGCCGATATCGCTGTCGATCAAAATAACCCTTCTACTTGGTACGTGGCAGTAGGCTCTGGTGGCGTCTGGAAAACCGTTAATGCCGGTACTACTTGGACGCCCATTTTTGACAAACAAAAAGTCTTTTCAGTTGGAGATGTGACCATAGCACCCAGTAACTCAAATGTGATTTGGGTGGGTACAGGTGAAAATAACGGTGGCCGTCACATCAGTTTTGGCGACGGTGTTTATCAATCCCTTGACGGTGGTAAAACATGGAAAAACAAAGGGTTGAAAGATAGTGAGCGGATCTCAGATATCATTATTCATCCGACTGATCCCAACACCGTTTGGGTGGCTGTACAAGGGCCTTTATGGACTAGCGGTGGCGAAAGAGGTTTATTCAAAACCACTGATGGCGGAGATAACTGGAAGCTAGTATTGAAGACAGAAGACGAATGGACTGGTGTCACTTCATTGCACATTGATCCGCGCAATGCAGATAAACTTTATGCTGCCACTTGGTCGCGGCAAAGAACCGTTGCGGCTTATGTCGGTACTGGCCCAGGCTCAGGCATCCATACCTCAGATGATGGTGGCGAAACTTGGACTGAGCTCAAAACGGGTTTACCTGCAGGTAATATGGGTAAAATCGGTATGGCTATCTCCCCTATCAACCCTGATGTGGTTTATGCGGCGGTAGAAGTCGACAACCGCAAAGGTGGCCTATACCGTTCAGCTAACCGAGGCACGAGCTGGACTAAAATGTCTGACGAAGTCGGTGGTGGTACTGGCCCCCATTACTACCAAGAAATTTTTGCTGATCAGCATCAATTTGATCGCATCTACATGGCCAGTAATTACAGTAAAGTGTCAAACGATGGTGGTAAAACTTGGACGCCTATCAGCACTAAGCGCAAACACGTTGACGATCACGCCTTTGCCTTTCATCCAACCGATCCCGATTTTGTGTTGATCGGTTCAGATGGTGGGATCTATATGTCTCATGACCGTATGGAGCACTTCAGATTTATCGCCAACTTACCTTTGACTCAATTTTATAAAGTTGCGCCAGACGACGCTGTGCCGTTTTACAATGTATACGCTGGGGCACAAGATAACTCAACCCAAGGCGGTCCTTCACGCACCCGTCGTTATGAAGGCATTAAAAACAAAGATTGGTTCCTCACTTTAGGTGGAGACGGACATCAACCAGCAGTTGAGCCGGGTAACCCTGATATCATGTACTCGCAATGGCAACAAGGCAACTTAGCTCGTCGCGATCTTGTGACTCGTGAGAATGTCTACATCAAACCGCAGCCTCGTCTAGGAGAGCCTGCTGAACGTTACAATTGGGATGCGCCAATTAACGTCTCAACACATGATCCCAAGCGTATTTACTTTGCTTCACAGCGCGTTTGGCGCTCTGATGATCGCGGTGACAGTTGGACTCCAATCTCAAATGATCTCACCAAAAATGGCAACCGCATGCACATGCCAATGATGGGCAGAACTTGGTCAGTTGAAGCCGGTTGGGATATTTACGCCATGTCTGAATATCACACCATTGCCAATTTTTCGGAAAGCCCTGTCGACGAAAATATTCTTTGGGCAGGTACTGACGATGGCATTATTCAAGTCACTAGCGATGGCGGAAAAAAATGGAAAAAAATTGATCTCAAAAAGATCAAGCGCATTCCCAACACTGCCTATGTCAACGATATCAGAGCTGACTTATTTGATCCCAACACGGTTTATGTTGCCCTTGATAACCACAAATACGGTGATTTCAAACCCTATTTGATCAAATCGACAAACTTGGGTAAAAGTTGGACATCACTGGCTGACACCATACCAGAAAAGCATTTGGTCTGGCGCATAGTACAAGATCACGTCAATAAAGATTTAATGTTTATCGGTACTGAATTTGGCGTATTTTTCACCGTCGATGCCGGTAAAAATTGGCTTGAACTCAACGGTGGTATGCCCACTATTTCAACTCGTGATGTGAAAATACAACGCCGTGAAAATGACCTAGTAGTGGGTACTTTCGGCCGCGGTATCTACATTCTTGACGACTACGCACCGCTGCGTAACTTGAACAAAAAATCAATGGAGCAACAAGCCCTGCTATTTGCCCCAAGTCGCCCAGTGAAATGGTTTAGTTTAGACAGAAACCACGCAAATTCCGACGGTGATGACCGCTTTGTCGCTAAAAACCCCGAGCACGGTGCAACCTTAACCTATTTACTTAAAGACAGCTTATTAACGGACAAAGCACAACGCCAAGCTGATGAAAAGAAAATGGTTAAAGACAAAAAATATCCTAAATATCCGAGCTGGGAAGAAGTCGAGAGACAAAACCAACAAGCCAAGCCTGCGGTTTTCGTAGAAATTCGCAACGAAGCAGGTGAGTTTGTCAACCGCCTAGCTGGCAAAACTAGTAAAGGTTTGCACCGCATCACGTGGAACATGACTTATGCTAAGCGCTCTGCCATTACTCAAAGCAATGTAAAATCTAAGCGAATTAGTGGTCAATTGGCTGCCCCAGGGCAATACACTGCGACTTTACATCAACGAGTTGATGGCGTGGTTAGCCAACTTGCTGAGCCAGTGGCATTTGAGTTAAAGGCAATTGATACACCCACCTTAACTCGCGCTAGTGCTGAAGAAGTTCTGTCATTTAGTAAGCAACTCACCGCAGCTGAAAGACGTTCTTCGTCAATGACTGCAACTATCAGTGCCATCAGTGATCAATCTGAAGTACTCAGAGTTGCCATAGATCGCACGCCTAGTGATACAGCTACTTTGGAAGCAAGTTACGCGGCTATGCAAGCTGAGATCAATGCCATTAAGCAAGCGTTATACGGTCTTGAATCACGCAATCAAATGGGTATTAAACCGGCTAACATCAGTAGCAGAATGCGTTATGCTATGTCTGCCACTTGGTCTACTTATGGCCCAACTGAGCAGCATAGAGAGCAATTTGGTTTTGCCCTTGAAGGATTAAATGACGTAGGTAAGCGCATTAAAACCTTGCAACAAACCACCTTGCCAACATTACAACAAGCCATTGTTAACGCAGGTGGACCTTGGACTTCTGGCTCAGAGATCATCACTGAGTAACAGTTAGCACAACCTAAAAGTAACAGCACCAACACAAGGTGCTGTTATGCTTTTAGACCATTAAAAAAATTTTAGCCCAACAGTGCTTAATGTTGACATACGGATCCACTGCTGGAGCTATTGATAAGTTGAGCTTACTTTAAGCGGCAACAACACAATTTCTACAACAATAGGAAAAACCAGTGAAAATTTTCCCTTCAATAGTAGCTGCATCCATCACCTTAAGCATGTCAATTGCTTCTGTGGCCACAGCTTCTCAATCAAAAAAACACGATTCTTCGATTTATAGCGGTATCGAATTACGCAGCATAGGACCAGCCGTCACCGGCGGTCGGGTAAGTGACTTTGCCTTCAACCCAGACAATCCTGCCCATTACTTTGTTGCTACGGCTTCAGGTGGTCTTTGGAAGACTGAAAATGCCGGGGTGACTTGGCAAGCAATTGCAGACTCAATGCCCAGTTATTCTTATGGTGATGTCACTTTAGATCCCAATAACCCTTCTGTGGTTTGGGCTGGCACCGGAGAAAACAACTCACAGCGTTCAGTTGCTTACGGCGATGGTATTTATAAATCTGTCGATGGCGGTAGCACTTGGAACAATGTCGGTCTCAAAGACTCTGAACACATCAGCGAAATTTTAATTGATCCGCGCAACTCTCAAGTCGTATACGCTGCCTCACAAGGCCCTTTGTGGAACAAAGGTGGCGATCGCGGTTTATACAAAACCACCGACGGCGGCAGCACTTGGAACAAAGTATTAGAGATCAGTGAGCACACTGGGGTCAGTGATATCGCTTTTGATCCTGAAAATCCCGATGTGATTTACGCCACCTCTTATCAGCGTCGTCGTCACGTGTGGACCTTGATCAACGGTGGTCCAGAATCCACCATCTACAAATCTACCGATGCAGGTAACACTTGGAAGAAAATCAATAAAGGTTTACCTAGCGTTGATTTAGGGCGGATCGGCATCGATGTCGCGCCAAGCAATGCCAATATTATTTATGCCATCGTTGAAGCCGCAGACGGTAAGTCAGGCTTCTATCGCTCAACTGATCGCGGTGAAAGTTGGCACAAACAAAGCGATTATGTGTCGGGTAGCCCACAGTATTATCAAGAAATCGTTGTTGATCCGAAAAATCCACATCGGGTTTACTCTTTAGACACCTATTTAATGGTATCTGAAAATGGTGGTAAAACCTTTACCAGAGCTGGAGAAAAACACAAGCACGTCGATAACCATGCCTTGTGGATAGATCCCAATAACACAGATCACTTGATTGTTGGTAGTGATGGTGGCGTTTATGAATCGTGGGATCGCGCCAAAAACTGGGCTTTTAAAGACAACTTGCCGTTAACTCAATTTTATAAAGTCACCGTAGATAATACATTCCCGTTTTACCATGTCTATGGCGGTACCCAAGATAACGCCTCATTAGGTGCGCCGCACCGCACTACTAGCTCTTCGGGTATTCAAAACAGTGATTGGTTATTTACCCAATTTGGTGACGGTTTTAAAACCGTGATTGATCCTACAAACCCAGACATTATCTATTCGCAATACCAATACGGTGGGCTTGCTCGATACGATAAACAGTCAGGTGAACGAGTACAGATGCAACCTGTATCACCCGATCCTAAAGTTGCTCAACGCTTCAACTGGAACTCGCCATTATTGATCAGTCCTCATAACAACGAGCGCATATACTATGGCTCACAAACCCTATTTCAATCGGATAACCGCGGCGATGATTGGCGTGCTATCAGTGGTGATCTGTCGCGCAATATTGACCGCAACAAACTCAAAGTCATGGATAAAGTTTGGGGTGCAGATACAGTAGCTAAAAACACCTCAACCTCGTTTTACGGCTCGCTGATCGCCCTGACAGAATCGCCACTGCAAGAAGGCTTGCTCTACACTGGCAGTGATGACGGGGTTATGCATGTCACCCAAAACGGTGGACAAAAGTGGAAAAAAATTGACTGGCCGTCAAAAGTTCCAGAGAACTCATATGTTTCTGATATGGAAGCGTCTTTGTTTTCCAAAGACACTGTTTTTGCAGTATTTGACAACCACAAGCGCGGCGATTTCAAACCTTATGTATTTCGCAGTGACAACAATGGCAAACGCTGGAAAAATATCACAGGCGACTTACCTGTTCGCGGCTCAACTTATGCCATAGCGCAAGATCACGTCAATAAAGATTTATTGTTTGTCAGTACTGAGTTTGGGGTATTCTTTACTCAAAACGGCGGTGAAAACTGGGTGCAATTAAAAGCTGGCTTACCCACTATAGCGGTTCGCGACATTGTAATTCAACGCCGTGAAAGTGACTTAGCCCTGGCTACTTTTGGCCGTGGTTTTTACATACTCGACGACTACTCTCCTTTGCGAGAAAATGCAGTTGACGTCAAAAAGCAAGCAGCGACACTATTTCCTGTTCGCCGTACCTTCCAATATGTAGAGCATGATCCCCTCGGTCTTCCCGGTAAATCGATGCGCGGAGCTGATTTTTACTTTGCCGAAAACCCTGAATACGGCGCTGCCATTAGCTACTATGTCAATGAAGAATTTAAGTCATTAAAGAGCATACGTCAGGCTAAGGAAAAAGAGCTACGCAAAGAAGACAAAGCTGTCTATTACCCAAGTTTTGCTGATCTCAAAGAAGAAGACTTCGAGCAAAAATCCACCTTGTTATTCACTGTTCGAGACAGTGAAGGTAATTTAGTTCGCCGCATAAAAGCGCCAGCTAAAAAAGGCTTTAATCGCATCTATTGGGATCTGCGTTATCCTGGCTTTGAGACAGTTAAAGCCAGTGGTGACATGGATGGTGGCTGGTTAGTCGTCCCTGGTACCTATTCAGTTGCTATGTCAAAGGTGATTAATGGTGTCGAAACTCAATACGGCCAAAGCCAAACCATTGAAGTGGTCAGTATTGATAACCGAACCTTTGCCAGTCAAGATCGCCAAGCTGATGCTGTATTTGACCAAAAAGCAGGACGTCTATATCAAGCCATTTCAGGTGCGCGCAAGTACACAACTGAACTTGCAAGTCGTATCAACTTGGTCAAACAAGCGACCACCGAAACCTTGGCATTAGATCAAAACACCCTAGGTTTAGCCCATGACATGCAACGCGAGCTAGAAGAAATCAAACTGTTACTCAATGGCAACAGTGTTGTTTCTAAACGTTCCGAGCCAACAGCAACTTCAGTCTACGGTTACATTAGTTATTTAATTTGGTCGCGTAGCGAAAGCACCAGTGCAGTCAATGGCCAACAGAAATTGCGTTTTAAACGCGCTAGTGAAGGATATGCTGAAGTCTATCAGCGCATTAAAAATTTAGCCGATTCGGTTAAGGCTGCTGAGCAGAAAATCGCCGATGCCAATGGCAGTTGGTTGCCCGGCACTATGCCAGCCAATGGTAAATAATTCAGTGTAGATAACTCGTTACACTCTTTGAACAAGCCAGTCTTCACGACTGGCTTTTTTTATGAATAAATAAATCTAGTTTCCATCAGCTATTAACCCCACAGCTCATGACCGCTTATGACAGCTTATGACCACTCTTTCCATCACCTATTAACCCCACAGCTCATGACCGCTTATGACCGCTTGTTACCACTCTTTCCATCAGCTATTAACCCCACAGCTCATGACCGCTCATGACTGCTTATAACCACTCTTTCCATCACCTATTAACCCAACAGGGCATGACCGCTTATAACCGCTTATGACCATTTATGACCATTTATGACCATTTATTATCACGCATAGCTAAAATCGGTTATTGTTACCAAGAAATAAACTCAATCTTTTGCCAAAACACAGACAAGTTAAAGTCACTTGATAATAAAAGCGTCATCAAAAGATCACAAAATATTCAACTGAGCTCTTTATGCTTATGCCTAAATTTTATCACTTGCTGGATCAGTTATGATAAATGTAGAAGACGTAGTCAATAAAAACTTACCTGGCCTAAACAACAAATCTTGGCTTGAAAAACCCGTTAAAGCCGTATTGAAAAATCTACTACACATAGATGAATTTGAAGCCTTTGCCCAACAATATCCGCATGTAAATGGCCTAGAATTTGTCGAGCAAGTATTACAACACTTTGCAGTCAGTTATTCCGTTAGAGACTCAGAGCGAGAAAACATCCCCGCCAGTGGCAAAGCGGTGATCATCGCCAATCATCCAATAGGCTCACTTGATGGATTGGCCTTGATCAAGTTAGTCTGTGACATTCGCCGCGACGTAAAAGTCGTTGTCAATAGTTTATTAATGGAGCTAAAGCCTCTTCAACCTTTGCTTTTGCCAGTCAATAACATGGGAGGCACTACGCCTAAAGAAAATTTAAAAGCGATCCAACAGCATTTACTAAACGAAAATGCTGTGATTGTTTTTCCTGCTGGAGAGGTTTCAAGACTCAGACCACAGGGGATCAGAGATAGTAAATGGCACAGTGGCTTTTTAAAATTTGCCAGCTTCAGCAAAGCCCCTATTATCCCAATTTTTATTAATGCTAAAAATTCTGCCACCTTTTATGGCGTATCCATGGTATCTAAACCTGTTTCAACATTAATGCTAGTTGGAGAAATGTTTAAGCAGCAACAAAAAAATATCCCAATGCGAATTGGCAAACAAATCCCCTTTGAAAACTATGGTGACCTAGCTTTGGACATAAAAACCAAAACTAAGATGTTCAAACGTCATTTGTATCACCTAAAGAAAGATAAAGCTGAAATTTTTAAAACGCAACGGGCTATTGCCCCAGTTGAAGACAGAAAACAATTAAAGCATGCTATTCAACAATGCCAATGTTTAGGGGAAACACCAGACGGTAAAAAAATCTATCTCCACAATGTCGTTCAAAATGACATAATCATGCGAGAAATTGGTTGTTTACGCGAGTATTCTTTTAGGGCGGTAGGTGAAGGCAGTGGTTTAAGGCGAGACTTAGATCAATTTGATCAATATTATTTTCATTTGATACTCTGGGACAATGACAATTTAGATATTGTTGGTGCTTATCGTTTGGCCGACACCCAAGCAATCATTGAAAAGTATGGCATTAATAAACTGTATACCCATAGTCTATTCAAGCTTGATGGTGAAATGTCAACATTTTTACCCCAAAGCCTTGAATTAGGTAGAAGCTTTGTTCAACCCAAATACTGGGGCAAACGGAGTTTAGATTATTTGTGGTATGGCATTGGTGCCTTTATCAAAAAACACCCTAAATATCGTTACTTGTTTGGACCAGTCAGTATTTCTAATAGCCTTCCTCAAGCGGCTAAAGATTTATTGGTCTATTTTTATCGACTTTATTTTAGCTCAGATACCAACTTTGCACCATCGCGTAATCCTTTAATTTTGAATGAGGATTTACTCTCTGAGCTAAATCAGCAATTTGTTGGCAATGACTACAAAAAAGACTTTACCCATTTAAAACATTTATTGGCTAACATGGGTACATCTATACCAACCTTGTATAAACAATACACTGAGCTCACCGAAGTAGGCGGTGTCCAATTTATTGACTTTGGCATTGATGCTAATTTTGAAAATTGCATCGATGGTTTAGTCATTGTTGATATACATAAGATCAAAAGTAAAAAGAAACAGCGTTATTTAGCATAACAAACTAGGGTCTGTTGAAGTCAGCACATCAATTGCTGAAGTAAACAGCCATAGATAGCTTCTAATCTCATTAAATCAGTTAATTTAACTTTTTCATTAATTTGATGGATACTCTTATTAGGCACCCCTAACTCAACAACTTGACAACCAGCTTGAGCAAAAAAACGACCATCTGAAGTGCCTCCAGAAGTCGATAGTCGAGGAAACAAATGACAAGTTTTGTAAATGGCTTGTTCGATTTCTGAAATCAAGTTCATCCCCTGAGATGGGACATTTTCAGTCAAATAGGCACCACATGGACGAAGCCACTCAACACCTATTTCTGCATGGTACTTACTCATTTGTTGATTGATCTGCTGGACAACTTGCTGCTCTATACTTTGCTGTGTTTGTCGATGTGAATACCTGACATTAAATGCAACTTTACTCTGTCCCGGGATCACATTATCAGTCCAAGTACCAGTTTCGATAGCCGTTACTTGCAGTGTTGTGCCAGGAAAGTCATCGCAACCGCAATCCCAGACCATGTTAGCCAACCCATGAGCAATAGAGGCCGCAATATGAGCAGCATTAATGGCCTGCTTTGGATAAGCGACATGTCCTTGTCGTCCTTGAATCGTTATTTCTCCTGATATTGCCCCCCGACGACCAACTTTAATGACATCACCGGTACACTGGCTTGCAGAAGGCTCACCCACGATGCAAAGATGAGGAAGCTGACCTTGCTCTGCAAGACGAGCCACTATTGCCTTAGTGCCAAATTCAGCTTCGCCTTCTTCATCACTGGTCAATAAAAAATAAAAAGTATATTTATTTAGATCAAAAGCGGCGACTTGTTGAGTGATAGCTGACAACATCGCGGCGATACCACCTTTCATGTCAGCAACCCCTCTGCCTACAATATAGCCATCAACTAATTCAGCTGAAAATGGGTCAACAAACCATTGTGATAGATCACCGACAGGGACAACATCCGTATGACCGGAGAATGCAATTCGTCTGCTACCGTGGCCGATTGAGGCAATTAAATTATTAACGCCCCTTACCTGAAAAGAGTGACAAGTAAAACCTAGTGCCCGCAGTTTTGTCTGAATGTATTGTTGACAACCGGCATCATTAGGCGTAATTGATTTACGCTGAACTAACGCCTTAAGGTGTATTAATAAAGTAGATGAACTATTCAGCTTTTTTTCAGCTAATACAGTATTCACATTAATCACATATTTGCTAAATCATGAACTTATTTCATCTGATAAACATAACAAACATATGACTAATTCATGAAGAATTGACGATATATAATAATAAAAAAAAGAACACCAATAACTTTAGAGCAGTCATAGGGCATTAAGTTAAATACCCTATGTTTTGTGATTAAATATCTCCTCGGCGCTCAACTAAGGCCATTTTTATCTCATTGGCTTTTTCTTCGTTTAAGTCATAGCGCCACATGACCCCAATGGCTAGCAATGCTGTGCCTGCTGGAATGATAATATCGGCAATACGCAAGTTAGTCATGGTCTCAACTGACTGACTTGGTAGGCCTGCATCAAAACCGACAAACTTGAGAACAGCACCACCTAAAACCATTGCTAATGCTTGCCCTACTTTAACCATCAACCAGTATATCGCCCCAAAAGTGCCTTCCTTGCGAGGCATACCGTTGTTTAACTCATCGAGATCACAGACATCAGCCGTCATACTCATCATCAAGGTAAACAAACCGCCAATGCCAAATGACATTAATGGGATGGGCAGAAAAATAAGCCAAGGATTATCTGGGTTAAAGCCGTACCATTTTAAACCGTAACCAATAATCGATAACAAGGTCGCGACAATAAAAGCATTCTTCTTGCCCCAACGTGTCGACATCCAAGACACAATGGGGATCACTAACAAGGCTGTTACCACAGCACTAATAGTAGAGAACCAAGCAGGCCAAGTACCTGCCGCACCATAGTCTCCATCGAACATGTGAAAGACAATAATAAAATAGCTAAAAGAGGAAACCAATTGAAATCCATTAAAAACTAAAAACGTAGCAACACATAAACGCAAGAATGCGGCATTTTTGAAGGTTTGAATGATGTTTTTTACCACACTCACTAAGTTAACCCAAATGGTGCTAAACGAAATTTCAGCTCGGTTTTCAATTTGATCACTGGCTATGCCTTTGCAAAACAATCCAGGCATTAGACCAAGTAGAATACATCCACCAGCGACAAATAGAGATAAGGTTTGCACCCCTTCAGCTTGATTGGTAAACAAATCAGGATCGGCGATCAACACCCAAAACCAAGGCACTATCATCCACGCAATTTGCCCCATAAATTGTGAAAAAGCCATTAATCGAGTGCGTTCATTGTAATCAGAGGTGATCTCGTAACCCAAACCGACAAACGGCGTGGCATACATGGTATTACCGATAGTAAAAGCCAAAGAAAACAACAAAATGTACCAAAAAATATGATCTTGCGACCATTCGGGGTTTAATTGCCACATCGCCGCGAAAAACGTACCACTTAAAATAGCCCCGATGACAATATAAGGGCGACGTCGTCCCCAGCGAGATTTAGTATTATCGGTAACAAAGCCCATAATAGGATCGGTCAAGGCGTCAAACAAACGCGGTGCGCCACTTAAAATACCCGCCAATAAGGGATCAACGCCAAAAGCGGTGATTAAGAAAAATGAGAATATGCCCAGTGATGCTGGGAGCAAATTAAGCACTAAGGTACCTGTACCATAAGCTGTTTTTTGACCAATAGACACTTTGTCTCTGGCGGACGTTTCATTATATGTCATGAAGATTATTTTAACTCCTTGCCAATTTTCAAGAAATCTACTGTACGACATTTATGCAATTATTTGATTTAAATAAGCCGACCTGCCCCTAATAACAAGACAATGCGGATTCAGTGAAAGGTATGCTCAACAAAGCCAGCGAAGTTTACTTAGTCGCAATTATAGATTTTCTGTTGCAAACACAATGAACAGATAGGGTTTTGACCGTTTAATCTCAATCTTAGTCCATTTTAGCTTATTTCATTTGCTATCTCGCCGGGCAGATTTATTGTGCGCATACTGTGCAATAAATTGCAGTGTGATTTTTATCTGTAATATCAACAAAGCGACTTAATAATGTTCACTCCAATAAATCTATCAATTATTACCCGCTTTATTGTGTTTGCATCAGTGGCTAGCTACTTCAGTAGCCACAGTACAAATGCCTCAGCAACTCAGGAATTGGCAATGTCGACAAGTCAACAAAACAACCCGATGATCAATGCGAAACAAATAGACAACACATTTAACAAAGGGATAGTGTGGGCGGTCAATTTAGGAGGTCAAAGCTATAAAGCCAGTAATGGTATTCACTTTGAACAAGATCAGTTGAACAACAAGCTCAGGCGAGGAAGTATTGACACTATCCTTGGCTCGCAAGACCCTATCCTGTACCAAAGCTTTTTAGCAGGTCACTTTCAACTCAACATACCACTGGACAATGGTGTCTACGACATCACCTTTTTGTTTGCCGAGCCCAATGACATTGCTGTAGGCGAGCGGGTGTTTAATGTAGTCGTCAACAACAAGATTGAATTGCCCGCCATAGATATTCGCGGTATGCGCGATGGTAAAGCTTTTTCAGCACTTGATAAAACCGTTAATAAAATACAGATCAACGATGGCCAATTATCTATTGCTTTACAACCGATCAAAGGCGATCCGGTTATTTCTGGGCTCATAGTCAGGCGTCATCTGCCAGCAAGTGAGCAATGGCAACTGGTTTGGCAAGATGAGTTTGATTATCAGGGAGCACCTGATCCGACTAAATGGTCATATGACCAATGGCCGGCAAGAAAGGTCAATGATGAAGATCAGGTGTATACCAATCGCCGCAAAAATGTGCGCGTTGAAGAAGGTAAACTGATCATTGAAGCCCATAAAGAAAGCTATCAAAATGGCGAATATACCTCGGGCAGAATTCACACCTTGGGCAAAGCCGATTTGCTCTACGGAAAAATTGATGTCAGGGCAAAGTTACCCGCGGGTCGTGGCACTTGGTCAGCCATTTGGATGTTGCCATCCGACCCATACCGCTACGCCACTACATGCCGTGCTAATGAAGACTGGCAAGGCAGTGCAACTTGTGATGCATGGCCTAATTCTGGTGAAATAGACATTATGGAGCACGTCGGCTACGACATGCACAATATCCACGGCACAGTGCATAACAAAGCCTACTATTGGATCAACTGGCAACAACGCAAAGGCGCAATTAACGGTCGCACTGTCGATACTGAATTTCATCTGTACAGTGTTGAATGGTCACCAGAGCAAATTGTCGTGCTGATGGACGGCACTCCCTATTTTTCCTATAGCAATGAACAAACCGGCTGGCGCGCTTGGCCGTTTGATCACCCGTACCACTTAATTCTCAATTTAGCCATAGGCGGGATGTGGGGAAGAGCCGGTGGACCAATTGATGACTCGATTTTCCCAGTAAAAATGGAAGTTGATTACGTGCGCGTATTCAACCGCCTTTAATACCTCTCAACAGTAAAGAACAGATATAGCTCCGGAGTAACAAATGCCAACCTCAGTACCACATCATCAGCAAGTGACAGGTGAATTTATTGACCTCAATGGTGAACGCTACTATGCCATCAATAACGTTGACCAAATGGCACCATTTTTTATCAGCTTAGTGTCTGACAGTGATCACTGGCTATTTTTATCTTCTAATACCGGATTAACAGCTGGGCGAGTGTCTCCAGATACCGCCTTATTTCCCTACGAAACTGTCGATAAAATTCACGATAGCCATTTGCATACTGGCTGTAAAACCCTAGTTAAAGTAATCACTGCTGAGCATAGCCACTATTGGGAACCCTTCAATCAAGAGCACGATCACAGATACCAGATCAGTCGAAACATATTTAAAAACATCCTAGGCAACAAGATTTGCTATGAAGAGATCAATCGCGATCTGCAATTGTGTTTTCGATTTACTTGGGCGACTAGCGCTGAATATGGCTTTGTGCGCAGTTGTGAGTTAATCAACACAGGTGACACCGAGTTAACCATTGAACTGCTCGATGGTTTTCAAAATCTATTACCGGCGGGCACACCTAGACATACCCAGACCACGGCAAGTAACTTAGTTGACGCTTATAAATGGTCAGAGTTAGCGCAAAACGCCAACTTAGGCATGTACAGTTTATTTTCAGCGATCACCGATCGCGCTGAGCCATGTGAGTCACTCCAAGCCAATACGGTATTTTGTTTGGGTTTAGAGCAGACGACAACCTTGCTATCGTCACAACAAATTGGTGCCTTTAAACGAGGTAAAAACCTCAGCCAAGAGCAGATCATCAAGGGGATCCGCGGTGCTTACCTGATCAACAGTCAATTCACTTTAGCGCCGCAACAAACTAAACCTTGGTATTTAGTGAGTAATATAGAGCAAAGTCAAAGCCAAATAATCACCTTAATCAAAGCAATGCAAGATCAACAGCATTTACTCAACGCCATCAATGACTCCATCGATAGCGGTAGCCAAAACTTGGCCGAAAAAATGGCGGCAGCCGATGGATTTCAATCAACGAATGAAGAGTTAGTCAGTGCCCATCACTACGCCAATGTGCTGTTTAATGTATTAAGAGGAGGCATTTTTGACGACCAATACCGAATTGCTACCAAGGACTTTATTAAAACCATTAAACACTTTAACTCTGGGGTTTATTACAAACACAGTAGCTGGCTAAACAGCTTGCCCGAGCACAATGATCTAGCTGACTTGCTCAAACAAGTTAAAGAAGTCAATTGTGCTCAGTTAGAGCGCTTGGCAATGGAATACTTGCCCATTACATTTGGTCGTCGCCACGGCGATCCAAGCCGACCTTGGAATCAATTTGAAATTAAACTACTGGATCAACACAATGAAAAAATATTATCGTATCAAGGCAATTGGCGCGATATTTTCCAAAACTGGGAAGCACTGACATACAGTTATCCAGAGTTTATCGAATCTGTCATTGCCAAATTTGTCAATGCCTCAACGATAGATGGCTACAACCCTTATCGCATTACCAAACAAGGTATCGACTGGGAAGTGGAAGATGCTGATGATCCTTGGAGTTACATCGGCTATTGGGGTGATCATCAAATCATCTATTTGCAAAAACTATTGGAGCTGAGCCATCAATTTCATCCAGATCAGCTCTCTCAGCTATTGCACAAAGAAATATTTAGTTACGCCAACGTGCCCTACCGCATTAAGCCTTTTGATCAGATCAAAGCCGATGCTAAAAGTACCGTAGTATACGACCACAGCAATGCAACGGAAATTGAACGCCGCGTCGATTCGCTGGGTGCCGATGGTAAATTAGTATTAACTGCCAACGGTAAAGTCTACCAAGTGAACTTATTGGAAAAACTGTGTGTGACATTATTGGCAAAGCTGGGCAATTTGATCCTCGGTGGCGGTATTTGGCTCAATACTCAACGGCCTGAATGGAACGATGCTAACAATGCCCTCGTTGGCCAAGGCATTTCGGTAGTGACCCTCTGTTACATGCGCCGTTATACTGACTTTTTGATCAAGCTACTCAAGGGGCAACAGCAATCAGTAGTTCTTTCCGAAGAAGTCGCCACTTGGCTAGCAGGCACTAGTGAGATCCTCTCCAAAGCGGTGATTGACATTAACGCCGATAAAGTCGATATGAACACCCAATTAGCCATGACTAATCAATTGGGTGAATTGGCAGGCTGGTATCGTCAAACCGTTTATGACAAACAGGGGTTTTCAGGTAAAACACCTGTCGCTGTTTCCGATTTATTGACTTTGTTAAATCACGCCCAAGTGGCCATAGATCACACCATCAAAGTCAATCAAATGGCCAATGGTATGTTCCACGCTTATAACCTATTGTCGTTATCTGACGATAACTTAACCATTGAAAATCTCTACCCTATGCTAGAGGGACAGGTCGCTGCCCTAAGCGCAGGATATCTCAACGCAGCGCAAGTCAATGCCGCCTTAGACAGCCTATTTGCCAGCGATGTGTATTGCCAAAAACAACACAGCTTTTTATTGTATCCAGATCGCGACTTGCCATCATTTCTCAATAAAAACCTGATAGACAGTCAACAAGCGCAAACTAACCCGCTTATTACTGCCTTAGTAAAGGCTAATGACACCCGTATTGTTGAATGCGATATCAGTGCTAATTACCGTTTCAATAGTACCTTAACCAATCACAGCGAACTTGAGCAGGCACTAGAGCAACTGCCCAGTTCCTGGCAGTCTTTAGTCAATGAAAACAAAGCTGCTGTGCACAGTTTGTATGAGCAAGTATTTAATCACCAAGCCTTTACTGGCCGCTCAGGTGGTATGTTTGGCTTTGAAGGATTGGGCAGTATTTATTGGCACATGGTGTCAAAGCTGTTGTTGGCTATTCAAGAGTGTTACTTCAACGCCGTTGAACAAGGTGAAACAGCCGAGCAAATAAACCGTCTTGAGCAGCACTATTACAAAGTTAGAGCAGGTATTGGTTTCAATAAATCCCCACAGGAATACGGTGCATTCCCAGTTGATCCTTATTCTCATACGCCCAGTCACAGTGGTGCTCAACAACCAGGTATGACAGGTCAGGTCAAAGAAGAAGTATTGACGCGATTTGGTGAATTAGGGATCAGAGTCAAAGCTGGTACAGTGAAATTTGCGCCATCGTTATTGCGCGCGGTTGAATTTAATCAAAGCAATAAACATTTTACCTACCTAGATATTAGCGGTGAATGGCAAACCATAGCCCTACAGCAAAATAGTCTAGCATTTACTTGGTGTCAGGTGCCGATCATCTATCAGTTGAACGACAGCCAAACCGCACTTTGTATACAAACACAAACAGGTAAAATAACCAGTTCAAGCGCAGTATTAACCACTGATATTGCCCAATCAATATTTACACGCTCAGGCGATATTAAATCAATTACTGTTTATTTAACTCGGTCAAATATCTCATCACTTTCACAGGAAATTACTGATGTCTAAACACAAACACAAATATATGTCGCTGTCAGGTATCAATGTTGTTGATTTACCTGCAGACAATTTAGAACACCAAGCGAAATCGATTTTAGATGAAAAGATCCACGGCATTTCATTTAGTCCCTATGGCGAAGGACAAAAACCAGGTGATGCAGTAAGCAAAACCCAGATCCAGCAAAAACTGGGGGTTATTGCCAATAACGTCAATTGGATCCGCAGTTTTTCTTGTACTCAAGGCAATCAACTGATCCCTGAAGCTGCCAAAGAAATGGGTTTAAAAACCTTGGTAGGCGCATGGCTAAATGACGACATAGAAAATAACGAAAAAGAAATTGCCAACTTGATCGCCTTAGCCAAAGCAGGTCTTGTTGATATTGCTGCGGTAGGAAACGAAGTGTTACTCAGAGAAGAGTTAACTGAAACGCAGTTAGTGGACTATCTCAAACGCGTTAAAGCCGCTTTACCTAATATCCCAGTGGGTTATGTTGATGCCTATTATGAATTTGAAGATCACCCTAAAATCACTGAGCAATGTGATGTGATCCTCGCCAATTGCTATCCATTTTGGGAAGGCTGTGCCTTGCCTTATTCCATTTTGTACATGAAAGATATGTTTAGAAGAGCCACTAAAATTGCCAATGGCAGAAAAGTGATCATTACTGAAACCGGTTGGCCTGATCAAGGCCCCAATGAA
This sequence comes from Thalassotalea sp., assembly GCA_042091375.1. Classification (GTDB taxonomy): domain Bacteria; phylum Pseudomonadota; class Gammaproteobacteria; order Enterobacterales; family Alteromonadaceae; genus JBELHO01. Next base: position 56,679 of record JBELHO010000016.1, read on the forward strand.
TGGGGTGCGGAGCCCAGTTACCTCAATGCAATGAAATACTTTATTGGTACCTATCAGTGGGCTGGAGAAGAAAATATTGATATTTTCTATTTTTCGTCTTTTGATGAGCAGTGGAAAGTTGAGGATGAAGGCGGCGTTGGCGCCCATTGGGGACTTTGGGATGCGCAAGGCAATTACAAATATTAAACGCACCAAGACTTTCAGTATAAAGGCTAGCGTCTAACAATATAAAATTAACAATATAAATAGAATAACAATATGACCATGGATACTACTCACAACAATAACCAAGCATTAGCGTTTGCTGCAGCGATATGCTATTCGGGATATCGACATGGACAAAGTCCATGTGACGGCTTATACCCAAGTCACCAGCAAGTGAAAGAAGACTTACTTATTTTACAAGGGCAATGGCGTTACCTGCGCTTATACGATTGTGGGCCACACGCGCAAATAGTGATCGATGTGATCATCGAACATCAATTAGATTTTCAACTTATGTTAGGTGCCGATATAGGGGCTGAGTTAGCCAACCCCAATTGTCCGTGGGGAGCACAATTCACAGCACAACAGCTAGATGACAATAGCAAAGCTAACCAAGCAAAAATTAACAAATTGATCGAGTATGCTAATACCTATCCCGAGTTGATTGCCGCCGTATCTATTGGCAATGAAGCCAGTGTTGAGTGGACCGATCACTTGGTTTCTGTAGACTCGCTAGTTAACTATGCGCAACAAGTTAAGGCTGCGGTAAAACAACCAGTGACCTTTTGTGAAAACTACGTGCCGTGGAGCGAAAAACTACAACCTTTGGTTGAAGTGTTGGATTTTATTTCCATTCACACCTACCCAGCATGGGAATACCAAACCATTGACAAGGCATTGGCTTACACCATAGCAAACTATCAAAGTGTTGCTAACAGGTATCCCGACAAACAAATAGTGATCACTGAAGCCGGCTGGACCACTAAATCCAATGGCCGAGGTATTGAATGTTGGAATGCATCACCTGAACTACAAGCCATCTACTACCAACAATTATTGGCGTGGAGTATTGATAATCAGGTGACCACTTTCTTTTTTGAAGCATTTGACGAGCCTTGGAAAGGTTCAGCTGATGCCGACGAACCAGAAAAGCACTGGGGACTATACTACGTTGATCGCAGCCCGAAACTGG
>JBELHO010000017.1:0-2782 GCA_042091375.1 Thalassotalea sp.
CAGCCGCTGTTCAGTCCAGTTCAAAATGATAATAATCTTTCAGTACTGACCAAAATCAGTCAACAATCCCTCAATCAGCTTGCAGATACCTTGCAGGTTAAGTACCGCTTTATCAGTAATATTGAAACGGATTGCCCGGATTTAAAGGGCGCTAAAGTCGAGTATTGTTACAGTGCTGAAATTATTTTGACCAATCCAGTCGATGCGTATGTCAGCGATTGGCAAATTAATTATTCGCAAGTGTATATGACTTTTGCCGCGCAGAGTGATGAATTTACTCTCGAACATGTCAATGGTGATATTCATCAAATTACCCCAACTGCAAATTTTAACGGTTTTAGAGCCAATCAAAGTAAGCGCATTAAACTTTGGGTAAAAAGCACTGTCAGTGGCGAGTCGGCGTTGTTACCCAATTATTGGTTGAGTAGCGATGGCTTAGTACCTGCGGTTATTGCCAGTACTCGCACCACTATTGACAGTGAAACCGGTCTCGAAGTACAGCCCTATGTGGTACCTTTTAGGGATCAGCAAAAGCAAATTAAAGCCGCACCTGCAGATATTAATGCATATGCTTCGGCGGAATGGCTGTATCAGCACAATAAGGACTTAACTCAACAGACTGAACACTTGGCAACGGCGATTATACCTACGCCTAAATCGTTAATTGTTACGAACGCCGATCAGTCACTAGACATCAGTCAAGGGTTGGCTATTACACTCACCAATATTGAGTCAGCTCACATAGAAGCTGGACAAGCCAGACTTGAATTATTGGGGGTGAAATTTGTAGAACGCGGTGTGCCTGTGCATATTAGGGTCAGTGACGACGCTAGTAGTGAGGTCAATACCACAAACCACAGTAATAGCAATACATCTCAACCTTTGGGCAGTTATCGATTAGTGATCTCCGCCGAGGGTATTAGCATTGATGCCGGCGATAATAGTGGTGCTTTTTACGGCTTGCAAAGTGTTGCTGCTTTGTTGCAAGTGGGTCAGTTACAATTGCCTTTAGTGGAGATTGAAGATGCACCCCATTATGACTATCGAGGTCAGCATATCGATGTGGCGAGAAACTTTCACAGTAAAGAGATGATCTTTGCCCTGATCAAACAAATGGCGGCTTATAAATTAAATAAATTACACTTACATTTAGCCGAAGATGAGGGCTGGCGTTTAGCCCTGCCGAGTTTTCCTGAATTAACAGCCATTGGCAGCAAGCGCTGCATGGATCTATCTGATCAACAGTGCTTGCAACCGCAACTGGGTGGTGCCGATAATCCCGAGGTTGATGGCTTTTATTCGGTTGATGATTATCAACAAATATTGGCCATGGCGACGCGTCATCACATTCAGGTGATCCCTTCACTTGATATGCCAGGGCATTCTAGAGCCGCAGTAAAGGCGATGGAAGCACGTTATCGATTTTATGCAGCACAAGGCAATAGGCAAGAAGCCGAGCGTTATTTACTCAGTGACTTTGCCGACAAAACCGAATATCTGTCTATTCAGCAATACAATGACAATACCATTAACGTCTGTATGGAGTCATCTTATCGCTTTGTCGATCGGGTACTAGAAGATCTGATCGCCATTCATCAACAAGCTGAACACCCTTTAACCATGTATCACATAGGAGCCGATGAAACAGCTGGCGCTTGGTTGCAATCGCCTGTCTGTCAGGCGCTTGTTGCTGATCAAAGCAATAAAATAGACGATCTCAAACACTTAGGGGGTTATTTTATTGAGCGCATAGCAGCAATGATCAATGCTAAAGGCATTGCTGTGGGTGGGTGGAATGACGGATTGGCTGAGACAAATGTTAAACAGATGCCGAAAGAGGTTTATTCTTATATTTGGGGCGCACTGCCTTGGGGAGTTCATCAACAGGTGAGCGCGCAAGCGCGACGCAATTGGCAATTAGTTTTGTCCATTCCCGACGTATTGTATTTTGACTTCCCCTATGAAATCGATCCGAAAGAGCGCGGTTATGCTTGGGCGTCTCGACGAGTGAACAGCCGCACCCTGTTTAATTTTATGCCTGATAATCTCCCTATTCACGCTGAATTTCGGGTCGATACCTTAGGGCAGCCATTTGCCATTGACGATCGCTTGCAACAAGCCGATGGCAAAATTACGCATCAACCACTGCCAGAAAATTATCGGGTTAAGGGGATCCAAGGGCAGTTGTGGAGTGAAACTGTGCGCAGTGAACAACAAGCTGAGTACATGATATTCCCGCGTCTATTGGCACTAGCTGAAAGGGCATGGCACAGCGCCAGCTGGAGTGTTGCTTATAATTATCAGGGAGCCAAATACGACCAAAGCACAGCCGTTTTTAGTGACGAATTGCGCACCCAACGGGATGCACAATGGCAGAAGTTTAATAGCGCGTTAAGTTTGAAAGAGTTAGTTAAACTGGAACGCGCTGAGGTATTTTATCGTTTGCCCACCGTAGGTGCGCTGGTTGAAAACAATACTTTAAAGGCCAACACTTCGCTATTTGGCTTACCTATTGAATACCGCCATGCCGATGGTCCTTGGCAGCGCTATCAAGGGCCTGTAGCGGTTACCAAACCCATTGAAATCCGCGCCACAACTCACAATGGCAAGCGCGCCGGTAGATCGCTAACCGTGCAATAAGCACTGACGGTTTTTCCTGTGGCGCTTTAGTTAACGAGACTTAGTTTGAGAGACTAAGCTTGAGAGACTAAGCTTGAGAGACTTAGTTTGAGAGACTTAGTTTGAGAGACTTAGTTTGAGAGACTTAGTTTGAGAGACTTAG
>JBELHO010000017.1:2882-32259 GCA_042091375.1 Thalassotalea sp.
TAACCAAAACCATAACTTCAACTAAAACTACAAAAGCGGTTAGTGAGTGTTACTGCGGTGGCAGCTACTTGATTACACAACAGACTAAGCCGAAAGGAGAGTGATTTTGATCCCTGTGTTGGAACAGTTAAATTGTTATATCGATGGCCAATTTACTGATAGCTCGGTGTATTTTGACAACGTTGATCCGGTCACTGGCAAAGTTTTTGGACAAGTGGCTGAAGCCGATCAAGCGCAAATTGATCTCGCGGTTGACAGTGCTCGGCAAGCGCAAAAAGGTGCTTGGCAGCAAATGACGGTCGAGCAACGCTGTGCCTTATTACATCAAGTGGCGGATCAAATTATTGCCCGCGAAGATGAATTTATTGCCGCTGAAATAGCCGATACTGGCAAGTCGTTACAGCAAGTACAAACCATCGATATCCCCCGTGGCAGTGCCAATTTTCGCGCTTTTGCCGACATGGCCAAACACCACTCGGGTGAAACCTTTATCACCGAAATGGCCAACGGTATTAAAGCCCTTAATTACAGTGTCAATAAACCCTTGGGGGTGGTAGCGGTTATTTCACCGTGGAATTTACCCTTGTTATTGGCTACTTGGAAAGTAGCGCCAGCATTAGCTTGTGGCAATAGCGTTATTTTAAAACCGTCAGAGGAAACCTCGTCAACGGCTTTTTTGCTTGCCCAAGTCATGCATGATGTCGGCATACCTAAGGGGGTGTTTAACCTCATTTTAGGTCGAGGCAGTAAGGTCGGTGATTTAATAACCCGACATCCAGGCGTAGATGCGGTCACTTTTACTGGTGCATCTACAACAGGTCAGCACATCATGCAAGCGGTTGCAGCTGGTGTTAAACCCATCTCATTTGAACTTGGCGGCAAAAATTCGGCGGTAGTATTTGCTGATGCCGATCTCAAACAAGCAGTAGATGGGGTAGTGCGATCTAGCTTTACCAATTGTGGACAAGTGTGTTTGTGTACCGAAAAAGTCTATGTGCATCGCAGTATCGCTGAGCAATTTACCGCGCAACTGGTCGAGCAAGCGGCGGCTATTAAAATTGGTTATCCGCGAGAGCCAGAGGTGTTCATTGGTCCGTTAGTATCGAAAGTACACCAACAAAAGGTATTGTCATATTATCAATTAGCGCGAGATGAAGGGGCTGAATTTTTATTGGGGGGCGGTGTGCCTCACTTTGATGATGAGCGAGATAGCGGTTGTTATATTGAACCTACTATTATTACCGGTTTAGCTGATCAGGCCAGAGTCAATCAGGAAGAAATTTTTGGGCCTATTTGTCATATCAGTATTTTTGACGACGAGAGCGAAGTGATCCATCGTGTTAATAACACCCCTTATGGTTTAGCTTGTGCATTATGGACTGAGAATATATCGCGCGCCCATAGAGTGGCACCGCAGATCGATGTTGGATTAGTCTGGGTTAACACTTGGTTTTTACGGGATCTACGCGCGCCGTTTGGCGGTGTTAAGTTATCTGGAATAGGCCGAGAAGGAGGTAAGCACTCACTAAGCTTCTACTCAGAGCCGGTTAATATTTGCATAAAAATTTAAAAAATAAGGGATCAATATGACCATCGAAAGTAAAGTGATCAAAGGCAAAGCGGTACCCAGAGGCAAGTTTCCTCACGTCAAACGCGCTGGCGATTTTATTTATATTTCCGGCACCAGTTCGCGTTTGCCCGACAACAGTTTTGCCGGTGTAGAAGTCGACGAATTTGGGGTGACCAAACTCGATATTGCTGTGCAAACCCGTGCGGTGATCGAAAACATTGCCGATATTTTGCACTCAGTGGATGCCGAGTTAACTGATCTGGTCGAGATCAGTACTTTCTTGGTGAATATGAATGACTTTGGTGGTTATAACCAAGTGTACGGCGAATACTTTAATTATGATGGGCCAACGCGAACGACAGTGGCTGTTCATCAATTACCGCATCCGCATTTATTGATTGAATGCAAAGCCGTTGCTTATAAACCGCTCACTTAATAACAACAATAAGGTTAACGCCAATGCAAGCCAAATTATCAGCTTTTAATTTTCACCGTTGGATCGAGGAGCACCAGCACTTGCTGAAACCGCCAGTGGGTAATGTGCAAATTTGGCAAGACACCGACATGATGGTGACTGTGGTGGGCGGTCCCAATGAGCGCACCGATTTTCACGATGATCCGGTAGAAGAGTTTTTCTACCAAATTAAAGGCGACATGGTGCTCAAAGTAATTGAGGATGGGATCTGTAAAGATGTATTTATCCGCGAAGGCGATATATTCTTTTTACCAGCCCATGTACGCCATTCACCGCAGCGGCCTATGGCTGGTAGTATTGGCTTAGTGATAGAGCCGAAAAGGCCCGTCGGTGAAAAGGATGCTTTTGAATGGTATTGCTTCAATTGTCAAGCCTTGGTGCATCGCAGTGAAGTGCTGTTAACGTCAATCGTCGATGACTTACCACCGGTATTTCAGGGGTTTTATCAAAGTATCGAGGCGAGAACATGTCCGCAATGTGGAGAAATTCATCCGGGTAAAGTGCCACCGAAAGGCTGGGTTACCTTACCGGGTTCAGAAGATGAGCAAGTCCAATGAAAGTGATTGATATCCATTCGCATTTTTTCCCAAAAAGCTGGCCAAGTTTACAAGATAAGTTTGGCGGTAATGACTGGCCGTGGTTAAAACACCTGCCCGATCAGGGGCAAGGTCACCAGAAAGCCATGTTGATGAAGGGTGAACAAGCCTTTAGACCAATATATTCGGCCTGCTGGGATGCTGAAGTGCGCTTGGCTGAAATGGCTGAGCAAGGTGTTGACCAACAAATTATTTCTGCCACACCGATTTTATTTGCCTATCAAAAACCAGCCGAGCAAGCCTTGTATTGTGCGCAACTATTCAATGATGCGGCATTAGAAATTTGCAGTAAAGGCGGTGGTAAACTATTTGCCATGGCGCAAGTGCCACTGCAAGATCCACAGCTAGCATGCCAAGAGGCCAGTCGCGCCATGAAAAATGGTCATTTAGGCGTGCAAATTGGCAATCACATTGGTGAAAAAAATATGGATGACGCTGGTGTTATTGAGTTTTTACAACATTGTGCCGCTGAGCAAATTCCGGTGTTTGTCCACCCTTGGGATATGATGGCAGCGGAGCGCACCAAAGACTATATGATGGGCTGGACAGTTGGCATGCCAGCGGAAACGCAATTGTCTATTGTGTCAATGATTTTGGGTGGCGGTTTTGATCGGGTAGATAAAAGCTTAAAAATTTGTTTTGCCCATGGCGGCGGTGCCTTCACCTTTTTATTGGGGCGGTTAGAGAATGCTTGGCTGCATCGAGATATTGCCCGCGGTAAGTCGGCTTATCCACCCAGCCACTATTTAGATCGATTTTATTTGGATACTGCGGTATTTGATCACGACGCCTTGCAGCTCTTAGTGAGTAAGATGGGTGAAGATCGCTTGCTGTTTGGCACCGATTACCCTTTTCCTTTGGGGGAACAACCCATGGGACAGCTGATCAAAACTGCACCGCATTTATCAGCAGCGAGCAAACAAAAATTGCTTGCTGGTAACGCCCAGCAGTTTTTTACTATGTAGCTGTTAGCCATTAATACCGATCATTGTTTTACAGGATTTACTATGACATTTGAAAACACCTTAGCACATGCTCAACAATTAGACAGTCAAGATCCATTGGCGAGTTACCGAGATAAATTTCACCACCCAGTGATCAATAACCAAAACGTGTTGTATTTCACCGGTAACTCATTGGGTTTACAACCGAAAGCAGCCAAAGATTATGTGAATACTGAGCTCGATGATTGGGCAAAGTGGGGGGTAGAAGGACATTTTCAGGCAACCAATCCTTGGGTGAGTTATCACGAAATGTTGACCCCAACCAGTGCTGAGCTGGTTGGTGCAAATCACTCAGAAGTGGTTTGTATGAATTCCCTGACCACCAATCTTCACTTGTTATTTGTGTCTTTTTATCAACCCACTAAACAGCGTTTTAAAATTATCAGTGAAGCAAAGATGTTTCCTTCTGATCGCTATTTATTGGAAACCCAAGTGAAGCATCACGGCTTTGATCCCGCTGAAGCGATCATTGAAGTGGCGCCCCGCGATGGTCAGCACTTAATTGACGAAGCTGATATTTTAGATGCTATTGAACAGCATAAAGATCAATTAGCCTTAGTGTTTTTTGGCGGTATGAATTATTTTACTGGGCAATTGTTTGACATGAAAAAATTGACTGCAGCAGCACATCAAGCCGGCGCTTTGGCCGGTTTTGATTTAGCCCATGCGGTAGGTAATGTGCCGATGCAATTACACGATTGGCAGGTAGATTTTGCCGCTTGGTGTACTTATAAATACCTCAACTCAAGTGCCGGCAATGTCGGTGGTATTTTTGTTCATGATCGCCATGGCAATAATACTGAGATCAAGCGCTTTGGCGGCTGGTGGGGACACAACAAAGAGCGCCGGTTTTTAATGGAAAACCAATTTGATCCCATGCCCGGTGCCGAAGGCTGGCAACTGAGCAATGTACCTGTGATGGGCATGGCCATTCTCAAAGCCTCGTTAGATATTTTTCAACAGGCGGGGATAAATAATTTACGTGCAAAGAGTGTCAAACTCACTGCTTATTTGGAGTTTGTCTTTAACCAAGTGATCGGGCAGTTTCCCGAGGTGCAATTGCAAATAATTACCCCCACTGATCCGCAACAACGCGGTTGTCAGTTGTCAGTTAAATTAATCGGCACTGATAAGCGCTTTTTTCAAGCCTTGACTGATGCAGGAGTGATCGCCGACTTTAGAGAGCCTGATGTGATCCGTTTGGCACCCACACCTTTGTACAATAGCTTTAGTGATATTTTTCATTTTGGCCAAGTGTTAAGCACATTATTAACCAATTGGGAGCAGTAATGGCAACGATTGATAATAGCAGTAACGACCATAAAGAGCAGATAGCGATTGTTGGCGCCGGCCCAGTGGGGGCTTTATTAGCGGTGATGCTAGCTAAAAAAGGCTACCAAATTGATTTGTTTGAATCGCGGCAAGATCCGCGAAAAACCAATATCTATCAAGGCAGATCAATCAATGTTGCCCTGTCTGATCGCGGCTGGCGAGCGCTTGAAGCGGTGGGACTAGATCAGGAAATTCGCCAGCAGGCGATCCCGATGAATTGTCGTATTATGCATGATTTACAAGGCAATTTAACTCGTCAACCCTATGGACAAGAAGATCAGGCTATATGGTCAGTATCGCGCTCTGGTATCAATGAACAGTTAATGGATCTGGCTGAGCAAGAATCGGCAGTGAATATCCATTTTTCTCAGCGATTAGTGGATTTGAATTTCGACCAAGGCTATGCCTTATTCAGCGATGATCAGGACATTGTTCATCAGCACCACAGTGACCTAATTTTTGGTGCCGATGGTACCTTTTCAAAAGTGCGTCGTCTTGCTCAGGAATTACCTAGACAACGCATTAGCTACAGCATGGATTATATGCCGCAAAGCTATATTGAGTTGAATATACCTGCCAATGCCGATGGCAGCCATCAGCTTGAAAAAAATGCGTTACATATTTGGCCGCGCAAAGCCTTTATGCTCATTGCTTTACCCAATCCAGATGGCTCTTTTACTTGTACCTTGTTTATGGATCACGAGGGCGAACTGTCATTTGAATCGTTGCGCAGCGAACAGCAAGTGACTGAGTTTTTCAATGAGTATTTTGCCGATGCCATGCCATTGCTGGAAGATCCAGTCGCGCAGTTTTTGCAGCGCCGTCCATCCGCGCTGTGTTTAGTGCACATTTACCCTTGGGTGATCAATAACAATGTAGCACTGATCGGTGATTCAGCACATGCTATGGTGCCGTTTTACGGGCAGGGGATGAACTGTGGTTTTGAAGACTGTCGGGTATTGTCGGAATTAGTAGAGCAACACCATCATCAATGGGACGATATTTTACCGGCTTATCAAGCTGAGCGAAAGCCAAATGGCGATGCCATCATTGAGCTAGCCAAACGCAATTTTATTGAAATGAGTGAGTTATCCGGAGATGCCAGTTTTCTGTTGAGAAAGAAAATTGAAGCAAAATTTAACCAACTTTACCCCAAACTCTGGGTGCCTTTGTACAGCATGGTGACCTTCTCTCCCGATATTCCCTATTCTCAGGCCCTAGCCGTTGGCGATATGCAAAAAGCGATTATGGATGAAATTATGGCGCTGCCCAATATTGAGGCTGATTGGCAACAAGCCTATGTTTATGAAAAAATTCACCAATTGGCGGTGGAGAAACTGCCCAGTGTTGTCGGAGCACCTAGCTAATGACTTGTCCCTATAGCGACAGCAAAAATCAGCGCGATAGCAAAAATCAACGGGACATTGAATCATCAATTCATACCGATTTTAACAACGATATGTCCTATGGTGATTATTTAGACTTGGATAAAATTCTCGCCTCACAAAACCCATTGTCCAATCAACACGATGAAATGTTGTTTATTATTATTCATCAAACCAGTGAATTGTGGTTAAAACAGGCGGGGCACGAATTGACCGAAGCCATTGCTAATATCCATCAGGCAAATTTTGGCCATGCTTTTAAGGTGATTTCTCGGGTAAAACAAATCTTTAATCAATTAACCCAGTCGTGGAATATTTTAGCAACCTTGACCCCAGTTGATTACCTCAAGTTTCGCGATGCTTTAGGTCACTCCTCTGGATTTCAGTCCTATGGTTATCGCAAGTTAGAGTTTTTATTGGGTAACAAAAATGCCGAGCTGTTAAAAGTTCACCAAGCCACCCCGACTATTCATCAGCAACTCAGTGAACTTTTACACCAACCCAGCCTGTATGATGAGGTGATCAAGGTACTAGCCAGTAAAGATATTGGTATCCACCCAAGTTTGTTAACTCGCGATTTTAGTCAACCTTATCAAAAGCATGAGTCAGTACTTAAGGCATGGCTGACGGTTTACAGACAAGCCGATAAGTATTTTGAACTGTATGAACTGGCAGAAAAGTTGATCGACATAGAAGATGCTTTTCAGCAGTGGCGTTTTAAACACATGTACACTGTACAGCGTATTATTGGCCACAAACCCGGCACTGGCGGCTCATCAGGAGTGAGCTTTTTGAAAAAAGCCCTAGATATCAGTTTTTTTCCTGAGCTTTTTGAGCTGCGTACCCATTTATAGATAACAAAAACTTTGCTAATTACGTACAATGATTAAATTAATGAATTAATTTAGCGCCATGTAAACTATGGACTTAAACAAAAGCCAACTCAGTATTAGTCATTTAAAAATGATCTGCCAAATAGCCCGTTGTGATACCGTGAAGGAAGCAGCGCAATCGCTATTTATCTCGCAACCGGCTTTAACCAATAGGATCAGAGAAGCAGAGCGACGCTTAAATACACAATTATTTGTGCGTCGTGGTCGAAAATTGATCATCTCTAATGCCGGTAAACGCTTATTGCAATCAGCAAAAAAGATATTAGAAGAGTTAGCCCGAGCAGAATACGATATAGCCCGCTTAACCGATGGCATTGAACAAGTGTTGCGTTTGGGCTTACCTCACTATGCATCGTTTGCATGGTTGCCTAGTGCAATGCAGTATTTTTCAGATAAACTGCCGCACACCGAACTGGAAATTACCGCAGAAACCGCCTTGCAGCCATTGAGTAGCTTATATGCTGGCGATGTTGATATGGCAATGATCTCCAGTGCCAGTAAACAATTAACCGTTGATGAAGCGCTATACAAGACAGTGTGTATTGTTGAAGACGAACTGATGGCTTGTTTATCAATACAGCACCGCCATGCCAATAAGGCGTTTTTGCGCGCTGAAGATTTTGCTGAAGAAGTGTATGTGACTAATTCCACTATCCCAGAAAAAGATCGCGAATATGAACTGTTTTTTAAACCGGAAAATGTTCTGCCGAGAAAGGTGTTACAAGTAGGTTTTAACGATGCCATTATTGCCCTAGTTAAAGCCAATGCAGGGCTATCAATTTTCTCTCAGCGACAAGCCAGTGGGTTAAATCAACACGATGAAATTAAAACCATTAAATTGGGTGAGCAAGGATTAACCATTTATTGGCATTTAGTATATGTAAAGCAAGCCAGCATTGAAGGTCCAGCGTTATTACTGGCTGAGTTACTGAAAAAATACTAAGCGATGTTGCCCTTAGGGGAAAATTTTTCCAGCACAAGATTGGCAAGTTTTTCCAGAAAACGGTTGCGAAGTCTGATCAGCGCTCTGCGAAAGCAAAGCAGAGCAGAACCAATAAGCTGAGACAATAAGCTGTTAAAACTGCCTACGGCAATGCAAATGATAATCAGTTGCGAAATAGCTGAGCTTTGCGTTAGACTAACCTCCAATTTTTTTAACAGTGTGTGCTTATATGAACTCTATTAATTTTACTCGATTTTTCCCTTTGTGTTGGTTGTCTTGCGCAGTAGCTTTATTCGCTGGTTGTGAACAGCAATCACCACAAGTCGAGGTAACTGCAACAGCTGAGGCAACTGCGCCAGCTGAAGCAACTGCCCCAGTTATAGAACAAGCTAAAGCTGCGGTTGCGCCACTAGAAGATGAGCACGATATGCATACCTTGGCTTTGCCGTTGCGCTTAGCCTTTATGACCGGACACGTTAAAGCCGGTTTGGCCTTATATCGCGCTGGCGAATTGCAAATGGCTGCTCCTCATTTATTACACCCTGTATCAGAAACTCATCAAGAAGAGCGAAAAGGTATTGATAAGCTTGGGTTTAATGGTGAGGTTTTCGAACAAGTGTCAGCAGCCCTTGATGCCAACAAGGCTGCCGCTGATATTGAGCCACTGCTGGTTAAAGCAGAAACAAACCTTGCTATGGTTGCTCAACAGGCTGGTGGTAACAGCATTGAAATTATTCAGTTTTTATTAGATACGACGATTGAAGAATACACCATTGCTATTAACAATGGTGTGATCACTGATCTTGGTGAATATCAAGACGCTTATGGCTTTATTGAAGTGGCTATAGATCACTCAGCAAATTTAGCTAGTCCATTAAAAGATCAGGTATTGACTGCCCTGAGATCAGTAGCTGCACTCTGGCCACAAGGGCCATTGCCGGTTGAACAGCCGACCTCTGTTGAACAGGTGAAAAATGCAGTAACAAAAGTCGCTGCGCTACTTAATTAAGCAATGAGTCAATTGTGTTATTGGACAATATAGTAGTTATTACCAAGGGGCAGATAAGCCAATAGACATAGATCCCTGTCTTCACCTTGCTGAAGCAACAGTTTGATGGTTGCGTTAACTGGATTTAACGACCATCAACCCATTTGTTTGAATACTTGTTGGCAAAGCCAAGTATCTGCATGGGCTAAATCGACAATAACATCAAAGTGATTTCTATTGTTTATTTCTGAGCAAATAGATTGATAACCCTGCTGTTTGAGTTGCTCAACAGCAGCCAAGGTTTGCCGTTTAAATTCATTGGTTTCATTGTCACCAAAAGCAAATATCAGCTGACATTGTTGTAAAAATTGCCACTGATCTTGTGCCAGTAATGGACTGCAGTTGGCAATTTCATTCGGCTGTAAATTAACAGCCTCATTAATATAGGTTTGTGCAATAGGGGTAAGATCATAGATGCCACTGACCGCACAAATGCCTTTGATTATATTTACATCGGTATCGAGGTAGCTCGACCAGTTGGTCATCGCCATCATCATCGCTAAATGCGCACCCGCTGAACTGCCGGAAATATAGATTTGATCTTTGCTGTAACCATACTCGTCAGCTTTTAAATACAGCCAAATCAGCGCCCGTCGGTTTTGCTCAACAATTTCGGTTAATGTCACTTTCGGTGCCAATGCATAATTGAGTACGGCAAAATGATAGCCTTGTTGTTGGAAATTATTGGCGGCAAAAGATGACTCATTTTTACTCAATTGTTGCCAGTAACCGCCATGAATATAGACCTGTAATTTACCTTTGCTGCGGCTAGCGGGCGATGGTAAAAACAAATCCAGTCGTTGGTCAATATCTTTAGCGCTGCTGTAATCGAGATCACTGATCAAGGTATTTTCTGATTTTGCCTGTTGCTGCGCTTGTTGACTTTTGGTTATGTACTCATTGATGTATATATTTATATCATCTATGCAGCTACTGGGTGAGTATTCTTGCTCTAAGGTTTTTAAATCAAAATCGCGGTACATTACAGTGACTCGTTTTATGCATTGGTTAGCTTTATACATTGGTTAGCTTTATACATTGTTTAGCTTTATAAATTGGCTAGCTGTTTGGCGTTATGGCCTATTTGCTTGATTTAGGGTATTGAGGAAATAGGCTGCTGACAATAAGCTAGTTGTCTGATTGAATTAATGCCTCTATTTCCTGTTGATAGAGCGTTTTTTTCTGCTCGTTAAAGCCGACATGCGCACTGACAATATTACCGGCTCTATCAACCAAAAAACTACTCGGCATGCCCCTCAGCTTAAACGCCTTGGCGACCTGTCCTTTGGGATCATAAAACACCGGAAAATTGGCGTTGTTTTCCAGTAAAAATTCCTCAGCAAACGAACGTTGACTGTCGACATTAACACTTAACACGGTAAATACCTCGGGCTTATATTTAGCCTGCATGGCATTCATCCAAGGAAATGATTGCCGACAGGGCACACACCAAGATGCCCAAAAATCAATATAAACCACCTTGCCGCGGTGTTGCGCTAATTGCCTTTCAAACTCGTCTGCTGTTTCTGCTAATGCAGCAATGCTATACAGTGAGATCAGCAGAGACAACAGAGCCGTGCCGAAAAAAGTTTTTAAAGTCATAACAGGAATTTTCCGTTGTGTATTTTTATAATAATTTACCGGGGTTATTTTAGACGCTGAACTTTATCAACAAGCCCCTTGACCTTAGATTTATCCTAACATGACTTTGCATAATACCAGCAAAAATAATGTGTTTTGTTGGGGCATTAATGGCATGAAGTTTTTACGGTTGTGCAATTTAACACTTTTCTATTTTTAAAAAACTGCTATAAATAACAAAAGCCTTATTTAAAGTAGGGTTAATAGTGAGCTTGCAATACATCTAATAACTGCAATTATTTTTTTAAATTACTGATAAATATAATTTTGTTAATTGGTAATTGGTAACTTAGTTTTTTGTTTTGTGGTTAAGTTTTGTAAACAGCAACCGCACCTGATCTGTACTCAATAATAAAAGTGAATACTATGGAAAAATCAATCGTTGTAAATGAACAGCCACGCACTGTAGATGTCGATGAAAATATGCCGTTGTTGTGGTTTTTGCGTGACACCTTAGCCAAAGTAGGTACCAAATTTGGCTGTGGTATTGGTTTATGTGGTGCCTGCACTGTCCACGTTGACGGTGTGGCGACACGCTCTTGTATTACGCCAGTAGGCAGTTTGTTAGGTAAAAGTATCACCACTATTGAAGGCTTGTCGGTTGATGGTGATCACCCGTTACAAAAAGCATGGCTGGCTAATAACGTGCCGCAATGTGGCTACTGTCAAGCTGGACAAATTATGAATGCCGCCAGTTTACTTGCTCAAAACCCACAACCCAGTAGTGATGAAATTGATGCTGCTATGCAAGGCAATATTTGTCGTTGTGGTACCTATCAACGCATCAAAAAAGCCATTGGTGATGCATCGTCAGAATTGATTTTGAGGACGAAACCGTGAGTGTCAATAAAACAACTATTAATATCAGTAGACGTCACTTTCTCAAGGCGTCAGGAGTTGCTACCGGTGGTTTAATGATAGGTTTTAGTCTGCCATTACAGACCATTGCCGGTCAGTACCAACCCATTGATGCGGCATTTAATCCCAATGCTTTTATCCATCTCAAGGAAAACGGTGATACGGTTATTTATTGCGGACGCTGTGAAATGGGACAGGGGATCAGTACCGCTTTGCCTGCTGCTGTCGCTGACGAGATGGAGGCCGATTGGTCTAGAGTTTCGGTAAGACAAGGCGATGCCGATGACAAATACGGGCCACAAGCCACAGGCGGATCAGCCAGTATTCGGGTGATGTTTGAACCGATGCGAGAGGCTGGAGCGGCAGCAAAGTTGATGTTAATTGCCGCTGCAGCAAAAGTATGGGGGGTGCCGACTGGAGAATGTGAGGCAAAATTACACCTGGTTTATCACCAACCCAGTGGGCAAAAGCTATCATACGGTGACTTAGCTTCATTGGCAGCAAAGCAAACCGTACCGGAAAAACCAACACTTAAAGACAAATCACAATACCGTTATATAGGCAAAGCGCTGGCCCGTCACGATCAAAATCAAGTCGTGGTGGGGCAACGTGTTTATGGCGTCGACACTAAGGTTCCGGGGATGAAGTATGCTGCGATCAGCCATTGTCCCGTATTAGGAGGTAAGCTTATCTCCTTTACTAAAGACCAAGCATTAGCTATGGCAGGGGTGATTGATGTGGTGGTGGTTGACCCCTTAGCCCTACCGTTTGGATCAATAGGCGGTGTTGCTGTGGTTGCAGACAATAATTGGACAGCGCAACAAGCCTTAAAAACCTTAGATATTAAGTGGGATTTAGGTGCTAATGGCAACTACGATACCAGTGAATATAAAAAACAATTGGTGGCGAATGTTGAAAAACCGGCAGAGCTGGCAACTGAAAGAGGTGACATAACACAGGCTTTTGCAAATGCAAAACAAATTCATAAGGCGAGTTATACTGGGGGCCACTTGGCTCACTCACCTATGGAGCCCAATGCCAGTGTGGTATATGTTGAAAAAGATAAATGTGAGGTTTGGGCTGCGACTCAAGCACCAGCGGCAATTCAAGATGTGTTGGGCAAATACCTAAACCGCGATCCCAAAGATATTATTGTGCATGTCACTATGGCAGGAGGGGCTTTTGGTCGAAAATTCAAATGTGATTACGTGCATGAAGCGGCTGTTATTTCCGACAAAACTGGACTACCTATTCAATTAATATGGTCTAGGGAAGAGGATATGCGTACCGGGTATTACCATTCGATTAACGCTCAGCATATTCAAGCATCTCTGGACGAGCAAGGCAATGTCACCGGTTGGTTACATCGCACAGCCTTTCCTCCCATTGGCTCATTATTTAATCCGGCGACTGTTAAACCGACAAAAAATGATGTGAGCGTAGTTGATCAATATCCATTTGGTTTACCAAACTTTAGAAGTGAAATTGGCGATGCCAAAGCCCATACCCGCATCGGCTGGTATCGAGCGGTTTATGCTATTTTTTATGGCTTTTCATTTGGTACTTTTGCCGATGAACTCGCCTATAAAGCCGGTAAAGATCCGTTGAGTTTTTTGCATCAATTGTACGATGCTAATAACAACAGTGAACAAAAAGAGCAGGTTGCTCGTTCTAAACGCGTTTTAGATATTGCTGCCCAGCAATCATCTTGGTTAGAGCGCAAGTCGTTACCGACGGGACAAGGCATTGGTTTAGCGGTTCATTACAGCTTTCAAAGTTATGTTGCTATGGCGGTTAAGGTGGCGGTTGATGGTGACAATATTGAGGTTTTACGCGTAGATTGTGTGATTGATTGTGGGCAAATACTCAATAAAGATGGCGCTACAGCGCAAATGGAGGGGGCGGTAGTCATGGGCATGTCTTTGGCCTTGGCTACGGAAATTACTTTCCGCAAGGGGGCTGTGGTTAATTCAAATTTTCACAATTACCCAGTGATGCGCATTACCGATATGCCGCAAGTTCATGTGCACATGGTCGACTCTGATCATAAACCAACTGGCTTGGGAGAGCCGGGTGTTGCGCCCTTTGCACCCGCTCTGAGTAACGCTGTTTTCGCAGCGTCCGGCAAGCGTTATAGAGATTTGCCTTTTAAACCAATGCCAGTCTAGTGTTCACTGAAAAATGGCTTGCGTTGCAAGCCATTTTTATTTGTGCAGTGAACCAAAAATACTATATTTTTCGTAATAAGAGAGATAAGATGTTAACAAATAGATAACAGCTAAAGCCTGATGGGGTGAACAGTGTTGTTAAAAAATATATTTTGCCTAGCCTTATTTACTGTCACTTCGGTTAATTGTTTAGCCAGCGACATGTCAGAGCAACACCAGCAATGGTTAAAAGATAAGTTCAGTGAGCAGCACGATCGCTTGCTGCCTATTGTTGCGGTTGCCGATATGTTATTTGGCTGTAATCAAGCCAGTCAAGCCAATCAAAACAATATCACTATCCCTTATATGATAGTGTCTCTCGATCGACAGGTGTTAGCTGATAAATTAAAAGCCTGTTTAAAGGGCCAATCAATCGATTCAAACTTAGTGTTGAGTTATGGCTTGGTGGGGTGTTTCCATGAGCAGTTAAAAAACCTATCAGCTGATGATCGAAAAGCAAAACAAAAACTGGTTACCCAAGCGATCAAGTCATTGTCAAAAATAGAAAAACAAAAAAGTTTTACCCAATGTGTTACCGATCAAGCAGTAGATTACTTGCAATAAGAGCCGTTCATTTTATTTGTTTTCTTTGTTAAATGAACTTGGCAGGATATCTACGCCGACCCATTTACCTAAACGGATAACAATGGGAATGGTCACTGGCGCAAAAGGCAGAACCGCAAAAACACCTAGTCCTAAACCTTTTAATACATCGATAAACTGTTGATTGGCTTGTTTCATTTCTTCAGGGCTGGCTTGCCGCTTGGTGTATCGTCGATAGGTAGCGAGCATTTGCTTAGTTTCAATTTTTTCTTGTGACAAAGCGATTTTTACAAGGATTAATTGTCGCTTTAATTTAATGATTTGCCGGCGCCGAGCAATAGACAATACTCTGCGAGGGGCGTTAAAAAAGTGAAGCCAAATATTCATCCAGTTATTGTCCCATATTGTTTAATGCTTGGGTATCTGCTGTTGATGAGTTAATTGCTAATTTTTAAACTATATCGTTTCTTGGTGCACTCGTATCTATAAAAATCAATATATTCATATTTTGTAACAAATTGCCGGTTGCTAATATTTATTTGTTTTATCTTTATCAACAGTGATAGCTTATAGTAAGGGAAAGGACAATTTTAATAAGGTATGGTGATGGGACAAGAAACGTCTAAAGTGCTTATCGTTGATGATGATATGCGTTTACGAGGACTGCTTGAACGTTATTTAATCGAGCAAAACTTTAAGGTGAGAAGTGTTGCTAATGCTGAGCAGATGGATCGTTTATTAGATCGGGAGAACTATCACCTGGTGGTACTCGATTTAATGCTACCCGGTGAAGATGGCCTGTCTATCTGCCGACGTCTAAGACAAAACAATAACGATATCCCTATTGTTATGTTAACAGCTAAAGGCGATGAAGTTGATCGCATTATTGGCCTAGAACTGGGTGCCGATGACTACATAGCTAAGCCATTTAATCCTCGTGAATTATTAGCTCGCATTAAAGCTGTATTAAGGCGAAGGGTACAAGAGGCGCCTGGTGCGCCTGCACAACAAGAAGATATTATTAGCTTTGGTGAATTTCAGCTAAATTTGGCGACCCGCGAAATGTACAAAGGCGACGAAAACATTGCACTGACCAGCGGTGAATTTGCAATCTTGAAAGCCTTGATCTCTCATGCGAGAAAGCCTTTATCACGCGATAAATTAATGAATCTTGCCCGAGGTAGAGATTATTCAGCGACTGAGCGCAGCATTGATGTGCAAGTGTCGAGATTGCGTCGCATGTTAGAAGATGATCCGTCTAAGCCGCGTTATATTCAAACGGTTTGGGGCTTGGGCTATGTCTTTGTCCCTGATCAAAGTGAAATATTGAATTCATAAATGATCAAAGTCTTACCGCGAAGTGCCTTTGGGCAAACTATTCTATTGATTGGTATCTTGTTACTGATCAATCAAGCTGTATCTTTAGTATCAATTATGAACTACATAGTGCAGCCTAATTACCATCAAATTAACCAGTTGCTTGCCAAACAAGTTCATGTGTTATTTATTGACGTCAAAGATCCCAAGCTGAGTGCATTGATGGCTAAATCGTTTCAACAAGAAACCGGCATTGAGGTATTTGAGCAACCAATGGCTATGCGCGCTGGACTGGCTGAGGCGAGATGGTACGAATATCGCTCAAATGAAATGTCCGAGTTATTAGGGGGCCCTGCTGAAGTGCGCATTACCTCCGGTGAGCAGTATTTGTTTTGGATCCGCCCGCCACAAAATCCGGATATTTGGCTGAAAATACCATTAACAGGCCTAGAAGAAGCCAATTATAGTCCATTAATTTTGGTGTTAGCTGTACTTGCTTGCCTTAGTGTAGGAGGGGGATGGCTGTTTGTCCGGCAAATAAATCGGCCGTTAAAAGCACTGCAACTCGCTGCTAATGAGGTGGGGCGAGGTGATTTTCCCGAGCCTATTATGGAAAGTGGAACCACTGAGGTTGTTTCTGTTACCCAAGCATTCAATCATATGTCTCGTGGTATTAAACAGTTGGAAGATGACAGAAACCTACTGATGGCTGGTATTTCTCACGACTTGCGCACGCCATTGACCCGCATTCGTTTGGCTATTGAGATGATGTCGGCGCAAGATCAATTTTTAAAAGATGGCATTGAAGCTGACATTGAGGATATGAACAATATTATTGATCAATTTATTGATTATATTCGTCATGATAATACCGCTAATGTGACACTGGTTGATTTAAATAAGCTGATCGTTGAGGTGGTGCAAGCCGAAACTGTTATTGGCCGAAAAATTAATATTATCAGTGATGATATACCTATGATCCCTTTGCGTTTTGTCGCTATTAAGCGGGTCTTAGCTAATTTAATTCAGAATGCTTTGCGTTATAGTGATGGCGATATTGACATTTATTCAGGAAAAGAACAAAACCAACGTTTTTTATTTTTAGAAGTGTGTGATCGTGGACCGGGTATTCCCACCGCCGACATTGAGCGGCTATTTTTGCCTTTTACTCAGGGAGATAAAGCCAGAGGTACCGATGGCAGTGGCTTAGGGTTAGCTATTATCAAGCGTATCGTGGATAAACACGGTGGCAGAGTATTACTGAAAAATCGTCAGCAAGGCGGTTTGTCTGCTAAGGTACTGTTACCCATTTGAGTTAATAAATACCAATAGTGATTTGCACGCATAAAAAAACCGAATAAAAGCAAATGTTTTTATTCGGTTTTTTAATATTGGTTGTTAACCCTACAGGATAGGTCCAGCTTTGACCAGTGATTTACCGTGCTCAGTGTCCGTAAATTTTTCGAAGTTATTGACAAAACGCGTTGCTAAATCTTCGGCTTTATCTTGCCATTGCTGTTGTTGTGGATAAGTATCTCTTGGATCGAGAATATCGGGATTCACACCAGGTAATGATGTAGGTACGGTTAAATTGAACAAAGGCAAATTTGATGTCTGAGCTTGATCAATCGAACCGTCTAAAATCGAATCAATAATCGCTCGGGTATCTTTAATTGATATGCGTTTACCCGTACCATTCCAGCCGGTGTTGACTAAATAAGCTTCGGCGCCAACGGCTTGCATGCGTTTCTCTAATACCTCAGCGTATTGGGTTGGATGCAAGGTTAAAAATGCTGCACCAAAACAACTTGAAAAAGTCGGTGTGGGTTCAGTTATACCCCTTTCTGTACCTGCTAATTTTGCAGTAAAACCCGATAAAAAGTAGTACTCAGTTTGGGCTGGGGTAAGTTTTGCCACTGGTGGTAATACCCCAAAGGCATCCGCTGTTAAGAAAATAACTTTCTTGGCATGGCCTGCACGAGAAATGGGTTTTACAATATTGTCTATGTGATTTATCGGATAGGAAACTCGGGTGTTTTCGGTCTTTGAATTATCGTCAAAATCAATCTTGCCGTCGGCGTCAACCACGACATTTTCCAACAGTGCGTCTCGGCGAATAGCATTGTAAATGTCGGGTTCATTTTCTTTGCTAAGGTTGATGGTTTTAGCGTAACAGCCACCTTCAAAATTGAATACACCGTTATCGTCCCAGCCGTGCTCATCATCACCGATCAATTGACGTTTTGGATCGGTTGATAATGTGGTTTTACCTGTACCCGATAAACCAAAGAAGATTGCGGTATCGCCATCTTTACCAACATTAGCACTACAGTGCATAGAGGCAATACCTTGCAGTGGTAGGTAATAGTTCATCATCGAGAACATACCTTTTTTCATTTCACCACCGTACCAAGTACCACCGATTAATTGGATTTTTTCAGTTAAATTAAATGCTACAAAGTTTTCCGAATTCAATCCTTGTTCTTGCCATTGGTCATTAACTGTCTTCGCGCCATTCATTACCACAAAATCAGGTTGGTAAGTGGCTAACTCTTGTTCAGAAGGACGGATGAACATGTTTTTTACGAAATGCGCTTGCCATGCCACTTGAGTAATAAAGCGAACTTTTATACGTGTAGCGGCATCGGCTCCACAATAAGTGTCAACCACAAATAAACGTTGATTGGATAGTTGCTCAGTGACCAAGGTCTTGAGATGACTCCATGTCTCTGGGGTCATCGGCTTATTGTCATTTTTTCCTTGATCAGACCACCACACAGAATCTCTGGTGGTTTGATCGCGGACAATGTATTTATCTTTCGGGGAGCGACCAGTAAATATACCTGTGTCAACATTTACCGCGCCTAGTTCGGTAACCACCCCACGCTCATAACCGTCGAGGCCTGATTTTGTTTCTTCGGCAAAGAGCAGTTCATATGAGGGATTATAAATAATCTCAGTAGTGTTGTTGATGCCGTATTCAGATAAATCAATGGTTTTTTGCAAAACAGTCATAGCAAGTGAGCTCCTAGGGGCATGACAATAATGTAAACATATATTCAAGTGTATTTAGAAGCGCAATTTTAGGCGATCGGGCAGCAAAACGAAAGGAAAATTTCTTTCGTTGTGAAAGTTTTCAACTAGACTTTCACTATATTCAGTGTTTAATCGATAAAATCAAGGTGTTTAGTCATAAGAAAATGATAGAGTAAACTTTTAAGTTTCTGTTTTTATTTGGTTTTAATGTGAATTTAGTTTTTTGCTTGCAGTGTAGAGTGATAGTGATAAAAGTTAAGCACAAAAAAATATATTTAATAGCCGAAGACTATTTAGCAAGAAAAATCTTGGCCAAGCTGTCGAAACGAAACTAAAAGTAATGCAAAGCAAGTTTTGTTAGTGATCTCAAGCGATAAATGACGGTTAAAACTGAATCATTGAGCACAGATCAATTTGTCATTTATCGAGCTAAAAGTGGTACATTTAAAAAATATCATGCTCATCGTTGTCTTTACCACCTTCAATAATGTCATTGCTATTGTCCAGTTGGACATAATCGGTGGGTGTAGTGCCGATCATAAAAAACTCGAAATCTGTGGTTTTGTCGGTTTTCTCAGTCAGTTTTCCAGTGGATTTGTCTATTCTAACTGACACTATATTATCTGGTTGTACAAAAGACTCTGGCGCAAAATAAGGCAATACCTGAGCCATAAAATCAATCCATGCAGGTTGAGCTGATTTAGCACCAGCTTCAGCGCCAAATGTTTGCTTGCTGGCTAAATTTTTATTCTTAGTGGTTCGCCCTAATTCCTTACTGGGGTTGTCAAAGCCGATCCAAGTGGTTGTTACCAAGCGACGGCTAAAGCCTGAAAACCAAGCGTCTTTTGCTGAGTTAGTTGTCCCTGTTTTCCCACCTATATCCCGGCGTTTTAAGGTTTGTGCACGATAACCAGTACCTTGCCAATAAGGCTTGTTTGACCAGTCGGCACCCCAGATAGCAGTGTGTAAAGCTTGGGTGACAAGAAAAGCATTTTCAGCACTGATCACCCGCTCTGCTTGGATTAGCGGCTGTTCAGTTTGGTTAACCATAAGTTCAGTACTAAGCTGATCAGCGCTATTGTTACCATTGGCCTTACTATTTGATATTACAGTTACAGAGGACTCAGTTGCAGACGGCACATTCGCCGAGGACAGGGCTTCAGGCGAATCGCTTTGCCCAGCAAGAGTGCAATCATCGCATGCAATAGCTGGGTTAGCACGATAGACAACATTAGCAAAAGAGTCTTCAACCCGATCGATAATATAGGGCTCTATTAAAAAACCACCGTTGGCAAATACCGCATAGCCAGCTGCTATTTCTAACGGTGTTAATGAGGCCGAGCCCAGAGCCAATGACTCGTTACGGGGTAAATCATCTGGACTAAAGCCAAACGAGGCGATATGAGGGATGACTTTGTCTAAGCCTATGGCGCGCAGTAAGCGCACGGCTATGACATTCTTGGATTGTGCTAAAGCTAATTTAACTCGTATTTCACCACTGTATTTAGGGGGGGAGTTCTTTGGACGCCATACTTGTCCGGTACTTCTATCCCATTGATTAATAGGTACGTCGTTGACTAAACTAGCTAAAGTAAAACCGTGATCAAGGGCTGCGGAGTACAAAAAGGGTTTAATGTTAGAGCCCACTTGCCGCTTCGCTTGCGTGACTCTGTTGAACTGACTTTGCTTGTAGCTATACCCACCAACAGCGGCCTGAATAGCGCCATTATCGACAGATAAAGAAATTAAGGCTGAGCTGACCGCAGGTAGCTGGCTTAGCGAATAACTACCTGCTTGGTTAATAACGTATATCACATCACCTTTGGCTAATATGTCACTGGCTGTGATTGGCGCTGGTCCTTGTTTTCTATCATTAATATACGGCCTTGCCCATGCCATCCCTGACCAGTCAATTGTGGCTATAATATTGTCTTTTAAGACTATAGTTGCCGAATTTTGTTGTACATCAATGACTACTGCTGGTTGCAGGACATGATAACTGTCTACATTGGCTAATGCTTGCGCTATTTGTTGTTCACTAAAAGAACCCGTGGTTTGCTGCGAATACCCCGTCTGCTCATGTTGTTCAGCTGTTTGCATTAATTCATTGCTGCCATTGATTAATGTAGTGATGGCGCCTCGATAACCATGGCGTAGATCATAGGCGGTAATGTTATTGCGCACCGCTTGTTGAGCAGCGTGTTGGGTTGCCGAAGATACTGTGGTATAAACCTTGTAACCGCCAGTGTAAGCTTGTTCACGGCCGTAACGTTCGACCATGGCAAGATGAGCCATTTCGGAAACGTAAGGCGCGGCAAATTCAATTTCTGCGCCGTGTTTTTTAGCGGTAATGGGCGCATTTTTGGCGCGCTTTAATTCTTGCTCAGAAATATAGCCACTGACGTACATCCGTTGTAACACTACCGACCGTCTAGTCAGTGCGCGATCGGGACGACTGATCGGATTCATGGTTGATGGGGCTTTGGGCAAACCGGCTAAAACCGCTATTTGCGCCAAATTCAAATCTTGTAATTCTTTGTTGTAATAAACTTGTGCTGCGGCACCAAAGCCAAAGGCGCGATGGCCTAAGGGTATTTTATTGATATAAAGTGCCAAAATTTCATCTTTAGTCAACAGGTATTCGATGTGAAAAGTGGTAAAAATTTCCCGTAACTTACGGGTATAGGTTTGTTCTGTGGAACCAAAAAAATTGCGAGCAACTTGCATGCTAATGGTACTTGCTCCGCCTTTATTAACACCAATGATCTGCCCCCAAATGGCGCGTCCTAAGCCGATCGGGTCAACGCCAAAATGTTGATAAAACCTATCGTCTTCGGTAGCTAAAATCGCGTCAATTAATTGTTGTGGCACTGCTGATAATGGCAATGGAATGCGTTTTTTCTCACCGAATTGGTTCATTAACAATCCATCGGCAGTATAGATTTGCATAGGCGTTTGCCATTGTAAATCTTTCAGTGATACCACACTGGGCAAGCTGCTTTTCATTGCCAAGTACAAGGCAAATAGAGTAGCCAAACCAAGCACACCCAGAATCACCATCACACTGAAAATTCTTTTCAAGAGAAACAAAACACACTGTCCAACAAATCATTATTAGTTTTAATAATACTAGACTATGTGGTAAAAGGGTGTAATAAATGTATTTATCTGTAAAACAATATTATATTTTAGTAGCAAACAACAATTAGTAGGAGTTTATGCTGGCGAGTTTCTGGAAAAAGAAAACATCTTTAATGATTGGCATCGATATTGGTTCACATTCAGCTAAAGCGGTTTTGTTAAATAGAGATAATGACGGATATATTTTAGAGGCTGTTGCTAGTGTCGCCATGCCAAGAGGCGCTATTGTTGATCGTGAAATTCAAGATATTGAAGCGGTTGGTAAAATCATTGCGAAATTGCGCAAGCTTATCGGTTCATCAACTGCGCAAGTCGCTGCTGCGGTGTCAGGACAAACTGTCATTACCAAAACTATTTATATGGATGTTGCACTTTCTGAACAAGAGTTGGCCAGCCAAATTGAAATTGAAGCCGATAGCTTAATTCCCTATCCACTAGATGAAGTCAGTTTAGATTTTGAATCGTTGGAGATCAATGAATCTAATCCCAGTAAAATAAACGTCTTATTAAGTGCAGCTCGCACTGAATCAGTAGAAACGCGCGTTTCTGCACTTGAAGCTGGTGGTTATAAAACCAAAGTCGTCGATGTAGAATCGTATGCATTGAGTAGAGCTTTTGACATAAACCTCAATACGTTGCCCGATGATGCGGCAGAGAAAGTTGTGGCGACCATAGATATTGGCGCGACGATGACTTTGTTTTCGGTAACTGATGCGGGTAAGCATATTTACAGTCGAGATCAATTGTTTGGAGGCGAACAATACACTCGCTCTATTGCGGCTTTTTACAACCAATCTTTTGATGATGCCGAAACTGATAAGGTGGCAGCTAGTTTACCCGATAATTATCAACATGATGTGTTATCACCTTTTCAAGCGGTGGTTTTGCAACAAGTTCGTCGCGCGATGCAAATGTTCTTAACTTCAAGCAGCAAGGAAAAAATTGATTACCTAGTCCTGTCTGGAGGTACTGCTTTAATGGAAGGCATTGACCAACGACTCAATGAAGAACTCAATATTACCACTTTTATAGCCGCTCCATTTGCACAAATGAAGGTGTCTGATAAGGTTAATGCAGAGGAGCTGAAAAGTAATGCGGCTAAATACATGGTAGCCGCTGGATTGGCATTGAGGAGTTTTTCGCCTTGGCACATATAAATCTACTTCCTTGGCGTGAAGAGGCTGAGAAGGGCAGACAACGCAAATTCATTACCTTGCTAATAACTGTTGCATTTAGCGCATTTCTCATTGTTTTTTTATTTAGTCAATTTTATCAATTGCGCATTGAAGGCCAAACGGCTAGAAACCAATACTTAACAACTGAAATTGCTATATTAGATAACCGCATTGCTAAAATTAAAACCCTCAAAGAAAAAAAGCGTGAATTAGAAAACAGAACCATGGTTATTGAGGAGTTACAGCGCAGTAGAAATGTCGGTACGCAAGTGCTCAATGAGCTCACTAAAGTGATCCCTTCCGGCATATATTTAGTGAAGATGGAAAAACAAGGTGACAGTATTCAGTTAGTTGGCAAAAGTGAATCAAATAATCACTTGGCTAATATGATCAGAAATATTGAGGCGTCTGTTTTATTTGCTGATGTTTCTTTAGAGTCGATCACCTCAAATGATGCGACAAGTAAATTGCTCAGTGATTTTGTTATGCGTCTTACCATTTCAGGGTTTTCTCATGGTAATGAACAACAACTCAATGCCGAGGAACCAATGTGAATATAGATTTTTCTCAGTTTGATGATCTCGATCTAGACAATATTGCTCATTGGCCACCTATCGCTAAAGGAGTGTTTGCGACATTTATTGCTATCGTGGTGCTTGGCCTAGGTTATATTGGTCTTATTAGCGATAAGATTGAATTACTCAATAGAATTGCCCAAGAGGAAGTGACGTTAAAACAACAGTATCAAATAAAATATCACGTAGCGGCTAACCTTGAGTTATTTGAGCAGCAGATGATTGAGGCCGAAGCTATGTTTGCCAAACAATTGAAAAGTTTACCTGAAAGTCACGAAACACCGGGCTTACTTGATGATATTACCTTTGTTGGCACAACTAGCGGTTTAAATTTTGTTAAATTAAATTGGCAACCAGAAGTGGAGCAAGAAATCTATATTGAATTACCCATTGATATGAAAGTCATTGGCACATACCATGATTTTGGTCATTTTGTCAGTAAAATAGCCGGTTTACCCAGAATAGTTACCTTGCATAATTTCACTATAGATTTAGATCCGCAAGCCGATAAACAGTTAAATTTGACCTTGCAAGCCAAGACATACCGCTACAAAGAGGCTAGCGTAGAATGAAACAATTAGCCGTAGTTACCTTGTTGATGATGCTATCTGCTTGCTTTGATAGTACCACTGACTTAGAGCAACACATAGCAAGTGTTAAAGCCAACGTTTCTAGCTCAATAGAGCCGATGCCGGAAGTGGCTGTGTTTGATCACATTGACTATTCAGTCGGATCATTGCGAAGTCCTTTTGACAAGCCAAAGCGCGAAGCTATTCAAGAAAAAATACAACAAATTAAGGGGTGTTTGAGCCCTGATCCGATGCGCAAAAAACAGCCATTAGAAAGATTTGCCCTCAGCGATTTATCGATGAAGGGAACATTGGGTGAAGGTAAAATGATGTGGGCGCTGATCATGGCATCTGATGCAACGCTGTACCGCGTTGCTAGCGGCCACTATGTCGGCTTATACAATGGCCGTGTTAGCGCGGTTAATCAACAACAAATTAATGTCATTGAATTAATTCCTGATGGTTCAGGATGCTGGGTAGAAAGAGAAACTGTCGTCACTATGGTCAAGGCGAATGTTGGGGAGCAAAGAAACTAATGTTAGATAAACAGCGCAGTAAAAATAGGGTGATTTGTGCGGCTATTCAAGGGGCTTTTGTCACTTTGTTTAGTTTAATCTCCTGCTTTGCATCGGCTAATGAGTTAACCAGTTTGCAGTATAATACCATCCAAAAAAATGCCATTGAATTGGTTTTTAATTTTTCTGAACGTATTGATAAGCCTGAGGTAAATTCGCAAGTGTCGGCGGCAACAATGGAGTTGATGTTTGCTGCTGACAATTTTGACCAAGCCTTGGCGTTGACTGAGATAGGGCATGCTGGGGTTGAAACAGTGCGCTTGTCAAAAACAGCGGACAAGGTTATTGCTACTGTTCAACTAGTCAAATTATCGAACTTTGATCTGCAACACAGAGGTAATAGCGTCGCCCTGATCTTCAATAAAGATTTACCTGAAGTCGTCGCAGCAATGGAAAATTCACAACCAGATGATTATATCAATAACATTGCGGCAATCGATTTTAAGCGCACTGAAAGCGGTGATGCGCAGCTGTTGATATATTTAGATCAGCGCTCTGTAGCCGTTGATACCAGTGATAAGTTGGGTAAGTTGGTGGTTGAATTTTACAACACTAATCTCAGTGAAGAATTGTTATACACACTCGATGTCAATGACTTTGCTACCTCAGTTAAAAGTATTGAGACCTTTAGAAGTGGTAAAAATGCGCGTTTGGTACTCGATATAGATGGTAAGTTTAGCTTTGAGCACCAACAGATTAACAATGTATTTTCGGTGGTTATTGCCAAAAAAATTGGCAATAGTTCTTTTTTAGGTGAGCAAGATGATTTTTCTGGCAAGGCTATTTCCTTAAATTTTCAAGATATATCAGTGCGCACCGTACTGCAGATCATTGCCGATTATAACAATTTCAATCTGGTCATTAGCGATGCTGTGTCAGGCAATATCACCTTAGCCTTAGATGGTGTTCCTTGGGATCAGGCACTCGATATTATCCTAAAGGTAAAAGACCTAGACAAACGCAAGGAGGGAAATATTTTACTCATTGCGCCAAGTGAAGAGTTAGCAGCACAAGAGGCCAGGCAACTGCAATCGAAACAGCAAGTGGCTGAGCTCGCAGGTTTATATTCCGAGTATGTGCAAGTCAATTATGCCAAAGCTGCAGAGTTAGCAGCCTTACTAAAAAATGATGAAAACAGTATTTTATCTTCGCGTGGTGGAGTTAGCGTTGATGAGCGAACTAATACGCTTTTAATTAGAGATACCGCTAAGAGTATTGAAGATATTAAACGGATGATCAATGTATTAGATGTGCCAGTAAGGCAAGTGGTAATCGAATCCAGAATGGTAACTGTTAAAGATAATATCAATGAGGAGCTAGGTATTCGTTGGGGGATCACCGATAACAATGCAGATTTAGCCACCTCGGGCACATTGACTGGGGCAGATTCAGCCAACACTGGGGTGATCCCCGCACTAGCTGATCGATTGAATGTCAATTTACCTGTAGCTAATCCCGCTGGCAGTATCGCATTTCAAGTCGCTCGTCTGGCTGATGGTACTATTTTAGATCTTGAATTGAGCGCTATGGAGAATGAAAATAAAGGGGAAATTATTGCCAGTCCAAGGATCACCACGGCAAATCAAAAAGAGGCTTATATTGAACAAGGTGTTGAAATTCCTTATCAAGAAGCGGCTTCGAGTGGCGCGACTAGTACGCAATTTAAAAAAGCCGTGCTGAGTTTAACTGTCACCCCGCACATTACCCCTGACGATCGCATTATTTTAGATTTAGTGGTCACTCAAGATACTGTTTCAAGTGTACAAAATGGCTCAGCTCCAGCCATTGATACCCAACGGATCGGTACTCAAGTGTTGGTAAATAATGGAGAGACCATTGTGCTGGGAGGCATTTATCAGCAGTCGATCATTAGTACTGTTTCTAAAGTACCAGTACTAGGTGATATTCCTTATTTTGGCTGGATGTTTAGAAACAGTAATAACTTTAACGAGAAAAAAGAGCTGTTGATTTTTGTTACACCGCGTATTGTAACCGAGGGATTTTAAATTAATTTGTTGGTAAAGTGTATTTTTGTTGAAGCTACACTTGCAATCTATAGCCAACAATTGCGATAATTACGCCCTTAAAATTTTCGAGGGAGGTTCCCTCTTACCTGTAAACGTATTTTTAACGAGTAGTAAATTAGTCTCATGGCAGAAAAACGTAATATTTTCCTTGTAGGCCCTATGGGCGCAGGCAAAAGCACTATTGGAAGAGAATTAGCTGATAAGCTTCACTTGGAGTTTTTTGATTCTGATCAAGAAATTGAGCGACGTACCGGTGCTGATATCGCATGGGTTTTTGACCTCGAGGGCGAAGAAGGTTTTCGCAAACGCGAAGAAAACGTTATTGATGACTTATCAGAAAAACAGGGTATCGTCCTAGCCACAGGCGGTGGTTCGGTGATCAGTTCGCAAGTACGCAACCGTTTATCTGCGCGCGGTATCGTGGTTTATTTGGAAACCACTATTGATAAACAAGTTGCCCGAACTCAGCGCGATCGTCGTCGGCCGTTATTACAGACCTCAGAAGACACTAGGTCTGTGCTAGAAAATTTAGCTGTCGATCGCAACCCTTTGTACGAAGAAATTGCCGATGTGATAGTCAAAACCGACGACCAAAGTGCCAAAATAGTCGCCAATAAAATAGTTGAGCGATTAGACTTTTAAGCAATGGCGACCCTTTCTGTTGAACTTGGGGAACGCAGTTATCCCATCTACATCGACCGTGGTTTATTATCTTCTCAAGATATACTGAGTCAACATATCCGTGCGAGCCGAGTATGCATAGTATCAAATACTGTAGTCGCTCCTCTGTACTTAGCCAAATTAAAAGCTCAACTCACTGATTTTGACGTTGATCAAATCATTTTACCCGACGGTGAAGCAGAGAAGAGTCTCCTCAACTTCGATAAGATAATGACTCACCTGTTGGCGAATAATCACGGTAGAGATACCACGCTTATCGCCCTTGGTGGCGGAGTGATCGGCGATATTACTGGCTTTGCCGCTGCTTGCTATCAACGCGGTATAGATTTTATTCAAATGCCAACCACAGTCTTGTCACAAGTGGATTCATCGGTTGGCGGAAAAACTGCAGTTAATCACCCCTTGGGTAAAAATATGATCGGGGCATTTTATCAACCAAAAGCCGTGGTGATTGATATTGACAGTTTACATTCTCTGTCCTGTAGAGAATTTAACTCTGGTATGGCTGAAGTGATCAAATACGGCATTTTAGCTGATGGCGAATTTTTTACTTGGCTCGAATCCAATCGACAGCAAATAAAAGCCAAAGATCAGCAAAAGTTAATCACTATGATCACTCAATGCTGTCAGTGCAAAGCTGACATAGTTGCCGCTGATGAAACTGAAGCAGGTAAGCGAGCCTTACTGAATTTAGGTCATACCTTTGGCCATGCCATTGAAGCAGAACAAGGTTATGGCAATTGGCTACATGGCGAAGCCGTATCTACTGGCATGGTCCTTGCTGCTAAGTTGTCAGTAGCAATGAATTTGCTCGAAGTGTCAGATCTTCGACGTATAGAAAGTCTATTAGCTTATTTTGATTTGCCATTAATTGCACCCGATAATATGGGCTTTGATGAATTTATCAAACATATGCGCCGCGATAAAAAGAACATTGCTGGTAAGCTGCGTTTGATTATCCCAACGGCAATAGGCCACACCGAAATGCGTGATGATATAAAGGAAGAGATGCTTCAGCAAATTCTGTAATTTATTAACAGAAAGGTGAAACATGTCTGCTTCAGCGCAAGCGATAAAATTTCAAACTACCTCAGAAAGTGTGACAAAAATCAGTGCCAATGCCCGTATTGATTACATTCTTCGTTTCTCTAAACAGGCAGTTTTAGTCGTTGATGACGATTTGGAGCAATGCTCTACTGTAGCCAGTCAATTTTTATCTAATTTACCAAACCATCACAATGCGGCTTTTGTAAGCGTATCAGCGAAATTAAATAATATTCAAGTGCGTTGCCGTTTGATCGAACAATTATTTAATAATGAGTTTTTTGATCCGGAACAATCTATTGCGGTGAGTTTGATCAATTTAGTGAAGCAAAAAAAACAAGCGATCAGTATTGTCGTCAATAATGCTCATTTACTGTCATTGCAACTGATCCATGAATTGTGTCAATTGGCTGACATTGCGCAGAAGGCCAATTACAAGATTTCAGTGCTGTTGTTAGGTTCACCTCAAGCAGGAGTTATTGCAGCCAATAACAGCCAACTATTTGACAAAAAACTCAGTATCATATCGGCGCAAACTGGTCAGCTATTGTCATTAAATGCCAAACTTTTTAAAGTTAAACATCCATTATTTCAATGGAATACTAAGAAAAAACTGCTCTGTGTATTAGCGGTGATAAGTTTAGGCTTAGTGGCTGTATTAACTTGGGTATTGACGGCTAAACCACCGAGCTTTAGTGGCTTAACTGTAGATGTAGTTAGTCAAGTTGCCAACGACGGCTCA
>JBELHO010000017.1:32359-55365 GCA_042091375.1 Thalassotalea sp.
AAAGATGACGGCCTGCAAACCAAGCAATTACTGAGCACTAATAAAGTCAATAATCGTGCTTCGGCTGCCGATGTGCTTCGCGCCTTAGAGTCGCCATTAACTGCTGAGACTAATGAACAACAACCTATCCTCCCTGCGCTACCCATTGATATTGTTAACGCATTACAAATGGATCAGCGAGAGCAAATAAATTCAGATAAACAATTGTCTGTAACCTCTAGCTCAGCAGAGCAACAGAAAGGTATAACAGCAGTTGCAAGTCAATCTAGCGAGGATCCTACGCTTGTGGATAAAGTCCCACTTGATGAAACCAAAACGCCCTTATCTACATTTACTGATACCACTGCAGAATATTATCCATCATTTCAACAAGGGTACGTTGTTCAAATTGCGGTATTTAGTCAAGCTGATGCTTTTCAAGGTTTTATTAAACAACACAGTAATAATCAATTTTATAGCTATTTTAGGTTGCTAAATGGCCAGAAATTTTTAGTGATCACTTCAAAAGTATACGCCAATTGGCAAAGTGCAACTGCTGCAATGACCCTGCTACCTAAATCATTGCAAGACAAACAACCTTGGATCAAGTCTATATCTGCTATTAATAATGAAATCAGTAGCTTTCAGCGCTCCCAATAATATCCAATACAAGCTACAATCGACACTTGATAATTATTGATATTAAATAAGTGTTGTTAGATTTATGGCGAGTATGGTTAAAAAGCATCGTGCTTTTTTAAAATGGGCTGGTGGTAAATATCGATTAACTGATGCGATTAATAAGCTACTACCCTCAGCAGAGCGTTTAGTTGAACCTTTTGTCGGTGCCGGATCGGTTTTTTTAAACAGCCAACACAAAAGCTATTTATTAAACGATATTAATAGTGATCTCATTGATCTATATCAAATTATTCAATCCAGATCAGAACAGTTTATTGATGATGCACAAAAAATATTTTGCCCTGCTAATAATAGTGCAAGCCATTATTATCAGTTGCGTACTGAGTTTAATACCAGCAAAGATAAATATTATCGGGCATTACTGTTTTTATACTTAAATCGGCACGGCTACAATGGCTTGTGTCGATACAATAAATCTGGTGGATATAATGTGCCTTTTGGCCAATATAAAAAACCATATTTTCCAGAAGCTGAATTATGGTTTTTCGCTGAAAAAGCCCAGCATGCCAATTTTGTCTGTGAAAGTTACCAACAAACTTTAGCGCGTGTTGAAAATGGCGATGCTATTTATTGTGATCCACCCTATGTGCCTCTTAGTAAAACAGCAAGTTTTACCAGTTACGCCGGTAACGGTTTCAATTTAGACGATCAGGCTGAATTAGCCAATGTTGTTGAGCAGGTAGTTAACAACAAACAAGTGTCGGTATTAATTAGTAATCACGATACCATATGGACGCGAAAAATATATAATAATGCCACTAAAATTAACTCGATAAACGTAGCGAGAACAATTAGTCAACAAGGTAATAAACGCAAAAAAGTGGCAGAATTGTTAGCGTTTTACAAGTGACATGGCATCAGCCAACCACAAAAGATACTATGCTGATCAGCACAGCAATGAATAATATGACGACGATTAACCCTATAATAACGAAGTGACTGAATGTTCCTTCCGCAAAGTCGCGCTGCCGATTTTTATTACTTTGTACACCCAAAAAAGCAGATAACACACTTTTGGTTGTATTGAGCCATTTATTACTCATACTTACATCCGATAACACCATTACGTCATTGATCAGAGTAGACGACAATTGACCATAAAAAGCAAGGAGCTTGCGGTGTTTCGAGTTAATAACAATAAATTAGTAGTTATTAATTGAACAATAAATTAGTAAGCAGTGATTTAGTACACAGTGATTTATTTAAAAATTGCTAAGCACAGTGAGTTACTTATAAAGGTTTTAGTAACTCACTGCTGGCCGTATTGTAATAATTACAAATCAACATCTATGGCGTAGCTGATGAACACCTTCATATCGTCATCATCGAGATCTGTTTTTGATAGACCTAAACTAAAGCCGCCTTTACTTAAGGTTGCACCATAATTAATAAAGGATTCTCCGGCATAGAACTCATCAGTGCCTTTGCCTATATTAACAGTTAAGCCAATTTCTGATGGAAGTTCAAAGTCTGCGGCTGCTGATATATATGAATCGTCGCCAAAATCGACACCTTCAGCGTCGGCCAATACAGCATAACCAAATGAAAATATCCCCATTGAAATACTGGCATTGACTTCGGTAAAATCTACGTCATCAGTACTATCGGGGTAGGCGTAGTGAACAAACCCTAGATCATAACTAAAACTGTCGGTAGAGCCGGAATAACCGCCATAAAGATCAAGCTCGTAAGTCATACCATCAGACCATTCGGCATTTGATACCCAAGTGCCAACATAAAAGCCGCTACCGGTTTCATAATCAATGCCACCAGAAATGGCTGCATTGCCATTGGTTTGTTCCAAGCCACGCCACAAATAGTTACTAGTAGCGCCAACATTTGCTGAAAGCCCTTCTACTGCTTCTACATTGAATGAGCTGACACTGACAGCAAGTAATGTCGGTAGTGAAATTGCTAAAAATGTATTTTTCATATGTTTTCTCTTTATAAAGTTATTGTTAATACCTTATTAGCAAAGAGAATGCCTATTTTTGTTTTTTGTTTTTAATTATATTTATCAGTTACTTATTTGTTTCGTGCTGAGTTGATTATATTTGTACGGACTAATGTTGTGCAGTAATATTAAGCAATATCCCTAAAACAGTGCAAAGCCGTCTCAACGCAGTAACTGACCAACACACAGTTCACGGGTATTAACTCACCGATATATCTTTAATAGGTGTAAATGTACATATTTACATCTATTTTTGATTTATTAATGATGCTAAGAGAAAATAATTAACCAGCTGAACAGCGTTTATTACTTCAAATTGTATCTGCTTTTAGTTACAGTATCGCTGATTTTAACAAGGGGTCGCTATGTCTTCGTATTTAATTGCACCGTCAATACTGTCTGCTGATTTTGCTCGCCTAGGTGAGGATGTTAGCAATGTACTTGCTGCGGGTGCCGATGTTGTTCACTTTGATGTGATGGATAATCATTTTGTACCTAACTTAACCTTTGGTCCAATGATTTGTAAATCATTGCGTGATTATGGCATTACTGCACCAATAGATGTGCATTTAATGGTTAAACCTGTTGATAGCCTGATCCCGAGTTTTGCCAAAGCAGGTGCTGACATTATCACTTTTCACCCAGAGGGGAGCGATCACATTGATCGCACTTTACAATTGATCAAAGACTCTGGTTGCCAAGCCGGTTTGGTCTTAAATCCAGCCACGCCATTACACTGTTTAGATTATGTCATGGATAAACTCGATGTTATTTTATTGATGTCAGTTAATCCTGGCTTTGGTGGACAGTCTTTTATTGCAAACACCATTGAAAAAATAAAACATGTCAAACAGAAAATTATTGCCAGCGGACGCGATATTCGCCTACAAGTCGATGGCGGAGTGAAAATTGATAACATTGCCGAAATAGCCTCAGCAGGGGCAGATATGTTTGTTGCCGGCTCAGCAATATTCTCGACGCCTGATTATAAAGCCGCTATTGACCAGATGCGTCAACAATTAGCCACAGTAAGCCAAATTAAATAAATTTTAACCAGCACATTAAAGTAAAGGAAAATCATGACTAAACCTATCGTATTAAGTGGTTGCCAACCCTCCGGTGATTTAACCATTGGCAATTATTTGGGAGCCTTGAAACAGTGGGTTAGCATGCAAGACAGCCATGACTGCCACTACATGTTGGTTGATCAACACGCCATCACTGTACGTCCTGATCCCGCGGCATTGCGCAAAGCCACCTTGGATGGTTTAGCTCTTTATTTAGCTTGCGGTGTCGATCCCAATAAAAGCACTATATTTATTCAAAGTCATGTGCCAGAGCATGCCCAGTTGAGTTGGGTACTTAATTGTTACACCCAAATGGGTGAATTAAATCGCATGACTCAATACAAAGATAAGTCACAAAAGTCTGAAGCAAACATGAATTCTGGGTTGTTTACCTATCCGGTATTGATGGCAGCAGATATTCTGCTATACAAGGCCGATTGTGTGCCTGTTGGTGATGATCAAAAACAACACTTGGAATTGGCGCGAGACATAGCGACTCGTTTTAACAACATCTACGGCGAGGTGTTTACCGTACCTGATCCATATATTCCAGAATTTGGCGCGCGGGTGATGAGCTTGCAAGAGCCCACTAAAAAGATGTCAAAATCAGACACTAATCCGAGTAATTTTATTGGCTTGTTAGAGGAGCCTAAGAAAATTACCAAAAAGATCAAACGTGCGGTGACTGACTCCGATGAGCAAGCGAATATCTACTTTGATGTGGCAGAAAAACCTGGGGTCTCAAATTTATTGTCATTATTGTCATGTTGCAGTGGCCAGACTATCGACAGTTTAGTTCCTCAGTATCAAGATAAAATGTATGGGCACTTAAAAGCAGATGTGGCTGATGCAGTAGTGAGTACACTTGAACCCATTCAAGAAAAGTATAACGCCTACCGACATGATCAAGCCTTTTTAGAGCAAGTAATGCGCAACGGTGCTGAAAAAGCATCTCAACGCGCGCGTTTGATCATCAATTCTGTTTACGATGCCATAGGTTTTATTGCTAAACCCTAGTGCTAACAGTCCTTAATTAGCCAATAAGTGATGCGCTTATCGGCTAATTGTGATCAGGGTATATTACTGTTTGCTTGATACTTTAAGCGAATTAAATGGGTTATTTGCCAGCCCAAAACCAATACTGTCTAGTTATTTTCTTTAATTTCAGATGAAAGTCTTTCAAATAGACTCGAGCTGTCATCGACAAAATCCTCCACTGAACTACTTGCGGCAAACATTAAGCTTGGTGCCATCAAGGTAGCATCAAACTGAGGCTTAACCGTGAAATCTGGTTGTTTGCTGTATTGAACTAATAAGCTACCACCAAATAACAATAAGGTTAATCCCGCAGCAATCACAGTGCGTCGTTGTTGACTAAAGTGAAAACCGACATAACAATTTAGCCAAAATAGGCAAAAAGCTAAGGCCATGGGAAGGACATAAACCACCGCTGTCATTGATAAATGGCTTGAGGTGTTAAAATAAACAAGGGATTCGATAAAGTCACTGATCCAAGTTAAATTATAAAAGACCAAACAAATGCCAAGTTGCGCAAAAAAGCGTGCATCGTGTTTGGTTAAATGGGAAATCAATGCCACTAAAGCCGGCCATAAACAAAACAACAGGGTTAAACCAACAGCGGGTACCAATAATTGGGTGAAGTTAACTTCTTTGGGATTGTTAAGAAAAAATAACCAGCCAGTTAATAGCGCAAATATACATAGGTTGGCAATTAACACCAAAGGATCACGGGCAATATTTATCAGGTTTTCGAAGGTACTCAGTTTTATACTTGGCGACACCGGATGGTAAGGGAAAATAATGCGGATTTGACTTTTTCCCAACGAAATAATGTCACCTGAGCCAATGATATGGCCATTAGCGGTTTGTTTGCCTTCGCCTAAAAAACTGCCATTGACACTGTCATTGTCAGTGATCCGCCAACATTCTCCATCGTGGTTTATGGTTAGGTGCTCAGGGCAGATATGCGGGTCGGCCAGAATAATATCACTGTCATAACCTCGGCCTATAGAGATATTTGTTTGCGAAAATTTGTGGCGGCCAATCAATTTTTGCCCCCGGCTGATTTCCTCGATAATTATTTCCACGACACATACTCCATAAATCGCTGAGTAAATGCCTGACTACTTTGCTGAGAAACGCCAGCTAAAGTAAAGTGACTAAGCAAGGCTTGGTCGTTCTTGTCAATGGAAATAGCCACGTATAAAACATCATATAAATTGCTGTAATCTTTATAGGCTCGTGCGCAAAAAACGGCTTTGTTATTTATTTTTTGGTGACTTGGCATAACAATATCATGTTGACATGCAAATTCGGTGACGTCGTCTTTTCCGGCCTTATTACCGGGCATAACCCGAGTGATGCGCCGTTGAAATAGTTGATAAAATTTAGTACTACTTAAGCTTTTTGCCTGTAAGTACTGAAAGTCCATTTCAATCGCTCCAGTAAAAAAGTTACCGGCAATAAAGGTATTTTCATCTAACGAGCAGCTGGTCGCTGCGACCATAATTAACGCTTCATCTCGGTCGGCATTTGATTCTCCCCAGCAACGTATGAAGGGCACGTCAATGGTGGGGAATAATCCGTTGCCAAGTTTTTTGGTTTGCCAATTGGCATTTAAAATAGTTTCCATTAACAAGGCTTGTTTACTATTGAGTTGCTCAGTAATTTGTTGTTTGATTGACAATAAAGGCAAATTTTTATAGCGGTGCAATAGATTTACAAGTTTGTCATGAGGTACTAAAAAACCAATTTGATTGCCTGATGTGGCGACATTAATACCTACCACCTCAGCTAATTTATTGACCACTGGCCCGCCACTCATGCCAGAATTAACAGAGCCAGTAAAATGGATGCGTTGCAGAAAAGACTCTTTTTTTAAACCGTTATAGGTACCTGGTACTACAATCATGCCCAAATCATGAGGATTGCCCAATGAGAAAAGTTCTTCGCCTTTTGTTGGGGTGGCATTGGACAGGGAAAAAAATGGCATCGCTACACTGGTGGCTCGTTTTACAAGGGCTAAGTCATTGATCACATCAATGCTTTCTAAGCTGAGCTCAGCTTTGTTACCCAAGTTATCTAAGTATTCAATTTGATATTTCTCTGGGTGTCGGGCATAGCCTGAGATCACGTGATAATTGGTGGCGATCAAACCATCAGCACTGATTTGGAACCCCGAGCCAATAGATGATTTTTCACCACTGACAATGTCAATTAAACGAATTTGATAAAGCGATGGTGCAAGTTGTTTGAATAAAATTTCTGCCTGTTCAGCTGTGTAACACATACCACTAAAGCACATCAATAATAAGCTCAGCAAAGCCTTCATTAACTTTCCTTTTTTTTGTCTATTGGGCTATTGTGCCATTGTGGCAGAAATTGTCATCAACTATTCAGTGTTTAAGTGTTAAACCATGTGTTGGTCTGTTGTTTAGGCAGTTGAAAAATTAATGGTGACAGGAAAGTCAAGACAGGGAGGAAAAGTGTATATTGGCGAGCTAGCAAGGCATCAGCACACATGCTGACGCCTTGCTAGGGAAATCGATCAATTGGTGACCATTATTGATAGGCTGATTGATCGTACCAATCGTCCATTTTGTCGTACATTTCACCTTTTAGAAGGTAATATGGTGATTTGTAGTAAATTTTTATGTCGTGAAATGGGTCGGTTAATATTTTTACAAACCAAACAAGTCCAGACTGAACACTCATTAATTTAAATAAGTGAATTGTCCTAAAGAGCACTGCAGCGATACCAACATATAGCCACAATATTGCGGTGTTATTAACAAAGCTGGCTAATGAGTTATGCGCCTCAAACACCCCAAAAAAAGTGGGGTAAAAGTAGAGGGCAACAGGTATTAGTGCCCATATTGATAACAACACGACTTTTCGTTGTAAGTTATAACCTACCTTCACCTGTTCTTTGTATTCATGGGTAACTTTATTGACATTATCGTAGGTTCTTGGCTCAAAGAAAAAGTGTCCTGATTGTCTTAATACCATAGATAATAACCAACCCACTAAAGCCGCTAATGCTGGGTAACTAAACAGCAGTATGTAGCTAACAACGAAACAGCTAGCACTGAGTAAATGCAAAAATTGATTGATGCGATTATGATGATAAAACCTGTGATCATCCCAACGTTGCTTTTGTAATTCTTCTAAAAATGTCATTTTTTCACCTTTTATATGAGTGGTTTAAAAAAGTAAAATTGCCTAATTTTTATTGGCGTTAAATTTACTAGTTTGGCTTATTACTGGTATTGTTGATATCGGTGGCATGGCCTGTTAATAATGCTTGGCCCATTTTTATTTCCATTCCATGTGAAATATGTTGGCAAAATTTATAGTTCGCTGAAGCAAACAAAATGATGGTTGAACCGTGTTGAAAATAGCCCATTTCGTCGCCTTTGTTGAATTTTGCCTGACAATTTATGCTATTAGGGCCTTTATATTTTAGGTCTAACGTGTCTTCGAGAAAGTTGAACTTCATGCTAGCGACTAAAATTGCTGCGACAGGCACCAAAGTAATACTTTGCCCTGAAGTTTTGGTTTCTAGTTCAACCACAGCTCTTTCGTTTTTACAGAATAACTTTTCAATTTTTTGCAAAGCAATCGGGTTGACATTCCATGTATCACCCGAGATATAGTTAACTTTTTTTACTGAGCAGCTGATTGGTGCATGAAATCTGTGATACATACTGGATTTCAATCTCAAGGTGATAAACTTGCCATTTTTATATTTGTTGGCTGTTAGAAAGTCGGGAATTAACTCTGTCAGTTGATAAGGGAAGCCTTTTGCCTGATATATGGTATTGTTTTTTATAGTGCCATGAGCCCCAATAATTGCATCACAAGGGCTAGTAACGATATCCGCATTAGGATTAATAGGTCGTAATCCGTCTTTAAGTTCCCTAGTAAAGCATTCACCTAAGCTGATAAAGTTTTTGTTTTTTGCATCCTCTAGTCTTAAATCTTCAGCAAACCACGACCACACAGTGATTGATATTTTGGTTAATAAAGGACTCTTGATCTGGCTTAACCACCCAACAAAAAATGTTAACCATCGTCTAGGGATCCGGTTAGTTAATAAGAAATTAAGTTGCTGTCGTGTACTTAGTGTTTGGGTACAATTTGTTAAATTAGATTTTTGCACTTTTATGCCACTGTTTTTAAGTGTTGTTGTTCAAGGTAGTTAGCAGGTAATTCCAGCCCCATATCAAGCATAAACTGTCGCATTATAGGTACCGCTTGATATTCCGCAGCTCTTGATATCGCATTTTTGCGCAATGTCTGCCGTAACTCATTATTGTTAAAAAAGCGGTTAATCGCCTGCGCCATGTCATCGGTATCATTGACTAAAAAGCCATTGATATCGTGTTCAATAATATCTTTTGGCCCTTTGGTATCGTAGGCTAATACAGGCATTCCATGCACAAAAGATTCAAGAATGACATTGCCAAAAGTATCGAACCTAGAGGGGAAAATAAATAAATCTAAAGACAAGTAAAGCGCGGCTAACTGCTCTTTACTTTGCCAACCTAAAAAGGTAGCTTCTGGCAGTTGTTGTTTTAATTCTTCTGTTGCCGGCCCTGAACCAGCGATAACAATGCGCAAATCTGGGGTTTGTTGTTGTGCTTGTTTAATGATAATTGGTAAGTCAAATAAACCTTTTTCTTTACTTATACGACAAGCGATAAACAGCACAGGGGTATCTTGATTTGCGTCTTTGATAATGTCAGATTTATTAATTTTTTGGACTTTATCATCTTTAGGTTGGGTGTGATGAGCGGTTTTTTTGACTTTTTCAGCGGATAACTGCATGTCGTGA
Organism: Thalassotalea sp.; assembly: GCA_042091375.1. GTDB lineage: Bacteria > Pseudomonadota > Gammaproteobacteria > Enterobacterales > Alteromonadaceae > JBELHO01. The sequence goes on from JBELHO010000017.1 coordinate 41,919, forward strand.
CTTGTCAACCATGATTTATGCTCACTGTTTAAAACAAATATGCCATCATAACGATGGTAAATAGCACGCAGTATACGGCGCACACGATCGAGTTCATGCTGGTTGAGTTCAGTGGTTTGCTTGATAAAACTCAACCAATCGGTGTGCATAAAGAAGAAGCTAGGCACGTTAAACATTTGCTGAATGAACAGAGAAACTACCATCATAGGTCCTTCTGTTGAACAGATGATACGATCATAGCCTCCTTGGTAAAAAATTCGTGCTACTTCCATTATGTCAGGAATACGGATCTCGAGTTCAGCGAATTGAGATATATCAAAGCAACTGATCGGCTCTACGACATGTAAGTGTGGTTCAGGTTGGATAGTGGCATCGCAAATTAAAAAATCTATTGGTAAGTTAGCGCGTTGAATTTCTTTTAATTTTCCTGATAAAGAGTTAGATACGCCGTTTTTATCGCGAAGGGTATCGGTTAAATATAAGGCGCGTTTAGAGTGTTTATTTTTACCTACATATTGAGCAAATTGATTCAGTAACTCTCTGTTTTGATACAGTACTTTAGTGGAAGCTAAGGTAGTTCCAGCTAAAATAGCGCTAATGAGAATTGGAAATGATAAGTTATCTAATAATTTCTCTATACTGACGTTACTTATGTTGTCTTGTTTTGTGCCACTTCCCGAAAACAATGCACTCAATTGACTGGGCACTTCAAATTTTCTTGTCAGGGCTTCTGTTGATATATCTGTTAACTGCTCACCTTGGTTATTTTGGATAACTTTTGTTATTCGCTTTGCAATAAGTTTATTAAGGTGCTTAAACAATTTATTGATTGATGTATTTACTGTATCGACAAATTCAGTTGGTGACTTTTTTTTACTCTCTGCTATTTTTTCTAACTCATCAATACAAAATCGATAGTCCTTAGATGTTTGCCATTTCATTAATTTACTCGGCTTTTTGCCTTGTAATGCGTCGTGAACAAAGTTAAAAAATTTTGTAGTTTTTTTATTTTTTTGCAATTCAAGTAAGAAGTTACTCAGCATAAAACAGCCCACTTTATCCCATGTTGATCCTCGGTGTAATAAAATACGCAGTAATCCTGGGTCGTTTATTTTAGTGGCTACTTGAGCAAAGTAATCGAGTATGGCTATGTTGAGCTTTTGGTTTTCACCCACTTGACCGTACGGGGATATTGCACCATTTTTGATAGCTTCAAGGGCAAGAGCTGAGGCTTTTTCTGTTTTTAACCGCTCGGCTAGATTGGGCACATGGAGATATGAGCCACATTGTCCAGCAAAAATACCGGTATGATCATCTGAACCACCGGTTAGTACCTTGGGTTTATTTGGATCAACGCCAAAATCTTTTGGGTCTAAATTGTGACGTTTTGCATAAAGGTTAATTTTCTCAGCGGTTAAACTTTGAGCCCAATTTAAGGTGAGGACACTTTGCCATAAATCTCTTTGTCCATTAAGTACTTCAAAGCGCTGAAACATCACTGCAATTTTTTCAAATAAACTGAGGTCAATTTTTTCATTGCGGGTATAAAAATATAACGGGTGCGGCATGATCACCGGAATATCCTGTTGGTTTGTGTAACGCAAAAATTGATAAATATTGTGACGTTTTTGGTTTAATTCAATTTCTTGCTGTTTACTAAAACCATAGGTTAGTACATGAATAAATAAATCGTACTCAGGGAAGAAACAGGTGAACTCAGCAGCGACTAATACGTCTATCCCTTTCTCCTGAAGTTGCCAACAAGACAGTGCGTTATTGTGATTTGTTACGGTAGGTAAATGACAATCATTTTTTTTGAGTTGTTTGAGCAGTTTTTTGGTTTTTAACCAAGTCTCAGGTAAGCGTAAGATCCTCCCCCAAAGCTCATCGGGAACATCTGAATTTAGATCGTGGCAGTGTAAATCAACTTTCAAACAATCTTGTTGGTTAAATCGTTTGTGCTGTTCATTGACGTATTGTGTGAACTCCTGATCTAGTGATGTTCTGAAGTCACTATTGGTCTCAATGAGACTTTGAAGTTCTGCCGGTTGATTGAGCATGATTTACCCTACCTTGTTTATCTGAGTATTTGTTAGGGGGAAAAGTTTAGAATTGTTATTTTTACAATGACGTGTCAGCAATGGAATAATAATGCGTTTAGCTAATATTGGGTACTTACTCGCCAACATGTCACATAAAAACTGGCGCTTTATCGCTTTATTGGTTAATTTTGGTGCCGACCACCACCATGCATCGTTTTGCATGCGAGTTGCAGCGTCGATAAAGCATTGAATAACCTGTTCAAATTCAGCATCAGTAAAATTGAAACTCATAATGAAGCGCCCTGTACCGACCCAGCTAAGTTCTATACCTGCTTGACGTAAATAAAACTGTAACATCCAGTTATAACGACTTGGTTGAGTATAGTGAAGGGTCAAAATACTGTGCATATTCGAGAGTTTTAAAGGCAAATTTGCTGCTGCTAACTTACGGTTAAATAACTCAACTCTTTGATCCCACAATGCCTCTGCTTGTTCGTAAAGTCGAGAGACTTCTGCGGTTTGAATGCGTTTAATGAAGGCGTTCATCGTCGCAATGACACTTGGATGTGAATTAAAAGTACCTCGGGCAAACGATACGTCAACTGGCTTGTTATCTTTAAATCGTTTCATTAGATCATGACGGCCAGCTAACACTCCAACCGGCAGACCTCCGCCGAGCGTTTTACCATAAGTGACTAGATCTGCTTGCACATTAAAATACTCCTGAGCACCTTTCATGCCCAGTCTAAAGCCAACAAAAACCTCATCAAAAATGAGTACTATACCTCGACGAGTACAAATATCTCGTAGTTGCTTAAGCCATTCTGTATAGGTTTTTTTATCAAAATGTGTAGACCGATCACTAGCGATTAAGGTTGCATCAGATGAGGCATCAGCGTTAGGGTGAAATGCCTGCAAAGGATTAATTAATAAGCAAGCTATGTCTGTTCTGGTTTCCAACACTTTAATGGTTTTATCACTCATATCTGCAAGTGTATATACATCATTAACTTTTCTGTTATTACCAACACCAGGTTGCACACCGTCCCACCAACCGTGATAAGCACCGCAAAATCGCACTAAATAAGATTTCTGGGTGTGATAGCGAGCTAACCTAACTGCTTGCATAACTGCTTCAGTACCAGACATGTGAAATGACACTTCATTTAAACCGGAAACACGTTTAATAAAATCAACATTTTCATTTAACAAGGGGTGATATGAGCCTAGGACAGGGCCTAATTCTTTGACAAGCTCACTGCCCTCTTGCATACAGGCTTTATAGAAGTCATAACCAAACACATTAACGCCATACGAGCCAGATAAATCATAACGCCAATTGCCGTCAATATCCTTGATTTTTACACCTTTTGTTTCAGTAACTAACACGCCAGATTTAAACACTTCTGGCAGTATTGTTCGATATGGAAATGGAACGCGATAATTACTAGTAAACCTGACATCAGAGACACTATTTTCTAACAAATTAAAGTGCTTTAATGATTGTGAATTCTGCAGGCTTGTTTGTTTTTGTAAAATGTCTAGTGCTTTTTCTCTCTTTGCAGAGATAGCCGAAGGTGCACCGTCAGAGCTAAAAAATTGTTTATGATCATAGTGAAAAAAAGGAATTTTTTTGGCAATTCTACGTGACCATTTACTGTGCCCCCTGAGGGACGGGTGCTTGGCTTTCGATAATATCCAACGCTTTTGGATACGCGTACTGGTGATATAAATAACCCATATGCAAATACATGCAGAAGCAAAAAATAAAATACTCATCGATGTGTCGTTTAACTCGGTTAATTGACAATTATGCTGATTAAACTACCACTAGTTTTTGAATGATTTGTTACCGCTTTTTTAAGATAATATGACGGTTTTTTGTGCAGGACTGATGTGTTGTCTGAATTTATTAGGTGAGTAATAAAAAAGGCTTGAAGTAAATAAAAATTAAAATACTAAAATTTGTTGTTCACAAACAAGCCACAAGGGAATATTAATTAGCGAGCATTATATGATCAGGTAAATTTCATTTAGCAATCAAAATAACTGTCTATAATTACGCACGCATTGACCAAATGGATCAGTATTTTTTTGTAATTATAATTACAAGTAATTGATGTGAGCAGATACAAATCACCAATAACAACAATACAAAGCACAAGCTTGGCGATAAATCTATTTCAACGATAAAGCAATTAAGCTAAGCGTTATGCTTAGCTTAATAACAATAAATAATAGTTACTGGACTTACTATTTATTGCTTTTTGGAGAGGGTTTTGTTGAATAAAGCCATTGATATGCAGTTTTTTGCTAGTAATTCACTATACATTGTATTTTTATTCGAATTTATTGTTATTTGCTATTGATTGCACCCGTTTTCTTCCATAGTATGTTTAACAGAACAAAAACCATTGGATTAAGAAGGAATAATAATGAACAAAAGTGAATTGATCGCAAAAATCTCTGAAGGTGCGGAACTTTCAAAAGCATCAGCAGGACGTGCTTTAGACAGTTTGATTCAAGCTGTTACTGACGAACTGGCAGCAGGTGGTGATGTTGTATTGGTTGGTTTTGGTACATACAAAGTGAGTGATCGCGCTGCACGTACTGGTCGCAACCCGCAAACTGGTGCTGAAATTCAAATAGCTGCAGCAAAAGTTCCAAGTTTTAAGGCAGGCAAAGCTTTAAAAGATGCTGTTAATACTTAGTATATAAAAAATTAATCACTGTAAGTAATTAATAAAAAAAGCCGCATTAGCGGCTTTTTTTGCATTTGTGGTGTTTGCAGGTGTCTGCTAATAACACATTGTGTATAACAAAATTGTGAGTGATCACACTTTAAATTGACCAACGACTTCCGTTAATGATGATGAATTGCTTTTTAAGCCTTCTAGGCTACTAGCCATGCTATTAGCTCCATTGACCGTATCATCGGTTAACAAACGCACATTCTCGATGTTTTTAGAAACTTCTTCAGCCACTGTCGCTTGTTGAGAAACGGCATTGGCGATTTCATGTGTTTGTTGCTGAAACTCAGAAATCACCTCGGTTATTTCATTTAACACCAATTGTACTTGCTGAGTTAAATCAACACTTTGTTTCGCTTCAGTTTGGCTGCTTGTCATCACTGTTACTGCATTTGCTGAGGTGGCTTGCAAATCGTCAATAATGGCTTCAATGTTGGTGGTAGACTCTTGCGTACGCGAGGCTAGGGTTCTCACCTCATCGGCAACTACTGCAAAACCTCGACCTTGCTCTCCAGCTCTTGCCGCTTCTATGGCTGCATTTAAAGCCAGTAAGTTAGTTTGCTCGGCAATGCCTCTGATCACACTTAACACTTCACCAATGCTTTGGGTGCCATCTTTGAGTTTATTAACCACACTGGCCGCGGAAGTGACATTTTCAGAAAGGATATGAATACCATTGGTTGCTTGTTTTACTACGGCAGAGCCATGACTGACTTTTTCTTCGGCTTGCGTGGCTAGGGTGTTTGATAAAACCGCGTTATTTGAAATATCACTACTGGTGTGAGCAAGTTCAGTAGCGGCAGTAGCCACCATATCTATTTCTAGCTTTTGCTCTTCAACTATCGTATTGGTTTGATAACTGATAGTCGCCGCTGACTGGGTTGATTGATTGACTTCATCACTGATGTCGACAGTTTGTTTGACTAGGGTTTGAATCTTATCAATAAAGGTATTGAATTCATTAACCAAAGCACCAATTTCATCATCTTTAACCGGGTCGATGCGCTTGGTTAAATCACCGTCACCTGTGGCTATTTCATTCATCGCCACTTGCAAATTATTAATGCGTTTCATCAGAGGTATGATCAGTAACCATACTAATGCAGCGATCAGCGAGATAATAATAATGACCACAAGGCTCGATGAAATAAAAGCTTGTTGCACTGGCTCGGTAATTAGTTTACTCGGTACTAAAAAGCCTAGCTTCCAATTCATTAATGGGTAATCACTTTTTACCTGTTTAAAGATAACTTGGTACTCTTCTCCCTGCCAAGTTACTTGCGAAGTACCTGAATCAGCTGTAACAATAGTTGATTGTAATTGGCTAAAGCCTTGAGTTTTACTAAAAGCACTGTCAATGGTTGACATTAAAACACCGGGCTTAAATTTGTCGTTAAAGCCCGGGAAAAAAACTAACTTGCCAGTATCTGTCATTAAGAAGGCTTCACCTTGTCCTTGGTACTTGATATTGGCGAGCAGATCTTTACCTATGGTAGAAATGAGAATGTCTAAACCACCTATACCTAAAAAGCGACCATTGGGTAAATAGTATGGACCTTTGACTGTCGCAGAGACAGTGCCATCATTGGCGTCAACCGCAGGGTCGGTAACATACATTTGCCCTATGTCTATGCCTTCTTGCCACCAAGGTCGCTTGCTGGTGAAATAATTAGCGTCGTCATAACGGCCGTTTAAATCAAAGTATTCATGGGTATTTTCACTACCAAAAAACACACTCTTAATGGCCGGTTCTTGCTCTGTAAAATACCTAAAGTACTTAATAACATCTTGATAATCTTTGTTGCCGCTTATATCTGACAAGCGCTCATCGTATTCAGTAAACCAGTTTAACACTTGTGGGCTAGCAAATACCGCGTGATTAATTTGTCCTTTGGCTTGAAAAAAACTGCGCACTTCAGTTGCCTGCTCTGAAACAATACCTTCAATCGATGAAATCAATTGCTCGCGGGTATCGGAACTGATTTTCGATAAGATAAAATACGAAGTAACAATTAATAGAATAGCGACAGCTGTGGAAATTCCAAAAATTAATTGTCTTAAAATAGAGCGGCTAAAAAAATTAGGCATATTCTGATCCAATGTCTAGAGTAAGTCTGTAGTTAACATTATGTTGACATACATAGCAAGGAAATAAAGCTAGTACCTGTCATGATTCAGTAAATCCCTTTTATGGAAAACTCTATCACGAGAGATAATAAATCGCTATGTTTCGCGAAAAATAGTTACTGTTTAATCGAACTATTTCAGCCATAAAAAAAGGATGCCTAAGCATCCTTTTTTAAAATGACTTATGGCCGATTACTTTTTAGCTTCTTTAGCGGCTTTTACTTCTGCAATCACTTCTTCAGCCACGTTATTAGGACATGGTAAATAGTGCGAGAATTCCATTGAGAACTGACCACGACCTGAGGTCATAGTACGCAAGGTACCTATGTAGCCAAACATTTCTGAAAGTGGAACGTCGGCTTTAATACGCACACCTGAAACACCGGCTTCTTGATCTTTGATCATGCCACGACGACGGTTTAAATCACCAATAACATCACCTACGTGATCGTCAGGAGTAAACACATCAACTTTCATGATAGGTTCAATTAACTGTGCGCCAGCTTTAGGAATAGACTGACGGAAAGCGCCTTTAGCAGCTATTTCAAAAGCAACAGCAGAGGAGTCAACCGCATGGAAACCACCGTCGTACAACTCAACTTCAACGTCTAATACTGGGAAGCCAGCAAGCACACCTTCATCCATCATGACTTTGAAACCTTTCTCAACAGCTGGGAAAAATTCCTTAGGTACGTTACCACCAACAACTGTTGAAGAGAAAACAAAACCTGAGCCTGGTTCGCCTGGCTTGATACGGTAGTCAATTTTACCGAACTGACCTGAACCACCTGATTGTTTCTTATGAGTGTAGCTGTCTTCAATCGCTTGTGTAATAGTCTCTCGGTAAGCAACTTGTGGTTTACCTACTTCTAAGTCAACATCATAAGTACGACGTAAAATGTCAACTTTAATGTCTAAGTGAAGTTCACCCATGCCGCGCAGAATAGTTTCACCTGAGTCTTGATCGGTTTCCACTTGGAAAGTTGGATCTTCAGCAACCATTTTACCGATAGCAATACCCATTTTTTCGGTAGAACCTTTATCTTTTGGCTTAACAGAAATTGAAATAACTGGTGCCGGGAAAACCATTGGTTCTAAAGTGGCTGGGAACTTAGGATCACATAAAGTGTGACCTGTTTGTACATTCTTCATACCGACAATAGCTAAAATATCACCTGCTTGTGCACTCGATAATTCAGTGCGGTCATCGGCATGCATTTCAACCATACGGCCAACGCGTTCAGTTTTGCCGGTAAAGGTATTTAATATGGTATCGCCTTTGTTCAATGTACCTGAGTAGATACGTATGAAAGTAAGGGCACCAAAACGGTCATCCATTATTTTAAAGGCTAAAGCGCGTAAAGGACCGTCTGTAGAAACGGTAGCTACTTCACCAGTAGGCTCACCGGCTTCGTCGGTAATTGGCTGTGGATCAACTTCTGTCGGAGACGGTAAGTAATCAACAACTGCATCGAGAATTAACTGAATACCTTTGTTTTTGAATGCTGACGCGCAATATGTTGGAAAGAAAGTCATATCGCGAGTACCAGCGCGGATACAAGCTTTGATTTGTTCCATGGTTGGCATTTCGCCTTCCATGTAGGCTTCGAGTAAATCGTCATCCATTTCTAATGCTGTTTCAATAAGCTCTTCGCGATATTGTGCTGCTTTGTCAACTAAGTCAGCAGGAATATCAGTCACTTCGTAGTTTTCGGGTAAACCAGTATCATCCCATACATAGGCTTTTTCAGATAAGAGGTCTACGACACCAACAAACCCGTCTTCCTCGCCAATAGGTAAAGTCATTACCAATGGGTTAGCACCAAGTACGTTGCGCACTTGGTCAACTACGCGATAAAAATCAGCACCTAAGCGGTCTAATTTATTAACCATGATCAAACGAGCGACTTCTGAGTCGTTAGCGTAACGCCAGTTTGTTTCTGATTGCGGTTCAACACCACCAGAGCCACAGAAAACACCAACACCACCGTCAAGTACTTTTAATGACCGGTATACTTCTACAGTAAAATCAACGTGACCAGGGGTATCTATGATATTTAACCGATGATCATCCCAAAAACATGTGGTTGCAGCAGACTGGATAGTAATACCGCGCTCAGCTTCTTGTTCCATGAAGTCAGTTGTAGACTCACCGTCATGGACTTCACCAGTTTTATGGATTTTACCGGTTAATTTAAGAATGCGTTCAGTTGTGGTTGTTTTACCAGCATCAACGTGAGCGAAGATACCAATATTTCTGTATTTAGCTAAATTTGCCATTACTTTACTCTATATAAGTTCGACTAAAAAAAGTGGAATTGATGAAAATTTGCGCGGGAGTATATCAGAAGTAAACACAAACAAACACAATAAACAAAAAATATTTATTATTGGTGTGGGTATTATTTTTTGGTCATACCTTTATAAGAAGGCAAAAATAGAGAATGGCAGGTGATGTTAATGTTTATAAAATTAGGCATTTAAGTGACCGAGAATTTAAATTATAAGTAGTTAAACTGTTTTTCATTTTACGGTGAGGTTTTGTTGTGGGAGATCAGGACGAGACAGATTGTTGTAGTCTATTGATTATTAGTCGAGATAAAGCAAGCTTGTCTCATGTTAAAAAGACTTTTAATATTGCGTTGTTAATATATATCTGTATAATACGCCATCACGTTTGACCTCAGGTCAGCGTAATTGAAACTTATAACCACTAGTTAAAGCAAGTATTTATGAGTTTCCTACAACAACTTCGATTTGAAGTTGACTGTTATTAGCGATACTCCCCCCTTCTCTATTAAGAAGGTGATGGGCAGTATTTTGTTCGTTCTTTTATATTGGGGATTTGTCTTTATGTCAAATCAAAGAATTCGCATTCGTTTGAAAGCGTTTGATCATCGTTTGATTGATCAGTCTACATCAGAAATCGTTGATACGGCTAAACGTACTGGCGCACAGGTTCGTGGTCCTATTCCATTACCTACACGCAAAGAGCGTTTTACTATCTTGATTTCTCCACACGTTAATAAAGATGCACGTGATCAGTACGAAATTCGTACGCACAAGCGTTTAATTGATATCGTTGAACCTACTGAAAAGACAGTAGACGCATTAATGCGTTTAGATCTTGCAGCAGGCGTAGACGTGCAAATTAGCTTGGGTTAATAGGAGTTTTAACATGACTATAGGTCTAGTTGGACGTAAAGTTGGAATGACTCGCATCTTCACCGAAGATGGTGTTTCTACTCCAGTGACAGTCCTTGAAGTTGAAGCCAACCGCGTTGCTCAGGTTAAAACTGTAGATAACGATGGTTATTCAGCGCTTCAAGTTACTACGGGCAGCAAAAAAGCTAACCGTGTTAACAAACCAACCGCTGGACATTTCGCAAAAGCAGGGATCGAAGCAGGCCGAGGCTTGTGGGAATTTCGCTTAAACGAAACTGAAGGTGAAGGTCTTGAAAGCGGCAGTGAAATCACTGTTGAATTATTCAATGACACTAAATTAGTAGACGTAACCGGCACTTCAAAAGGTAAAGGTTTCCAAGGCGGTATTAAGCGTTGGAATTTTACCATGCAAGATGCAACTCACGGTAACTCTATTTCTCACCGTTCTAACGGTTCGATCGGCCAGTGTCAAACACCGGGTCGAGTTTTTAAAGGCAAAAAAATGTCTGGTCATATGGGTGCTGTGAGAACAACTACACAAAACCTTGAATTGGTTCGTGTCGATGCAGAACGCAACTTGCTCCTTATTAAAGGATCAGTTCCGGGTGCAATCAATGGCAACGTGATCATTAAACCAGCTGTTAAAGCCTAGTCCAGGAGATTTGTGATGGAATTAGCATTAAAAGACGCATCAGGCGCTCTTGAAGTTTCCGAAGCAACTTTTGGACGTGAGTTCAATGAAGCTTTAGTACACCAAGTGGTAGTTGCATATGCAGCTGGTGCTCGTGCAGGTACTCGTGCTCAGAAAACTCGTTCAGAAGTGAGTGGCGGTGGCGCAAAACCATGGCGTCAAAAAGGTACTGGCCGTGCACGTGCTGGTACTTCTCGTGGTCCAATTTGGCGTACTGGTGGCGTAACATTCGCTGCTAAGCCACAAGATCACAGCCAAAAAGTAAACCGTAAAATGTACCGCGGTGCTCTAGCTAGCATCCTTTCTGAGTTAGTTCGTCAAGAGCGCTTAGTGGTGGTAAATGATTTTGCTGTTGAGACACCAAAAACTAAAGAATTGGTGGCTAAGTTAAAAGGGTTGGAGCTAAAAGACGTGTTGATCGTTACTCCAGAAGTTGATGAAAACTTATTTTTGTCTGCTCGTAACCTCTACAAAGTTGATGTTCGCGATGTGCAAGGCATTGACCCAGTAAGCTTAGTTGGCTTTGAAAAAGTATTGATGACTGCTTCTGCAGTTAAGCAAATTGAGGAGATGTTAGGATGATAAGCGAAGAACGTTTGTTAAAAGTGCTCTTAGCACCAAACATTTCTGAAAAGAGCACAATGTCTGCTGAAGCGAACAACACGGTTGTTTTCAAAGTTGCTACTTCAGCTACTAAAGCTGAAATTAAAGCCGCTGTTGAAAAACTATTTGAAGTGACTGTTGAAGGTGTTCGCACCCTTAATGTCAAGGGTAAAACAAAACGTACTGGTGCTCGTTTTGGTCGCAGAAGCGACTGGAAGAAAGCCTACGTTACTCTTGCTGAAGGCAGTGACATCGATTTCGTTGGCGCAGAATCATAGGAGTTTACCAAAATGGCTATAGTTAAATGTAAACCAACTTCTCCGGGTCGTCGCCACGTTGTTAAAGTGACTAACCCTGAGTTGCACAAAGGTAAGCCTTACGCCCCATTACTAGACACTAAGTCTAAGTCTGGTGGTCGTAACAATACCGGTCGTATTACTGTTCGTCACGTTGGTGGTGGTCACAAGCAACATTATCGTTTGATTGACTTTAAACGCACCAAAGATGGTATCCCTGCAACAGTTGAACGTTTGGAATATGATCCAAACCGCAGTGCTAACATTGCGTTAGTATTATATGCAGATGGTGAACGTCGTTATATCTTAGCCCCTAAAGGCTTAAAAGCTGGTGATTCTATCCAGTCTGGTATCGACGCGCCGATCAAAGCAGGTAATACAATGCCACTTCGCAACACGCCTTTAGGTAGTGTTGTGCATGCAATTGAATTGAAACCTGGTAAAGGTGCACAGATCGCTCGTGCTGCCGGTACTTACGCACAATTAGTTGCCAAAGATGGCGCCTATGTAACTTTGCGTCTTCGCTCTGGCGAAATGCGTAAGATTGAAGCGGATTGTCGTGCAACCTTAGGTGAAATTGGTAACGCTGAACACATGCTTCGCTCATTGGGTAAAGCCGGTGCTTCACGTTGGCGTGGTGTTCGTCCAACAGTTCGTGGTGTTGCCATGAACCCTGTTGATCACCCACACGGTGGTGGTGAAGGTAAAACTTCGGGCGGTCGTCATCCGGTATCACCTTGGGGTGTACCAACTAAGGGTTACAAAACTCGTAAGAACAAGCGTACCGATAAATTTATCGTACGTCGTCGTACTAAGTAGTACATATTATTAACGACTCAACACAGATAGACCAGTATGGTCTGTTGTGAAGAGTAACTAAAGAGGAATCACCATGCCACGTTCTCTCAAGAAAGGTCCATTTATTGACCTACACTTGTTGACGAAGGTAGAGAAAGCGGTGGAAAGCGGGAATAAAAAGCCAATTAAAACTTGGTCCCGTCGTTCAATGATCATTCCTACAATGATCGGATTGACCATCGCTGTCCATAATGGCCGTCAACACGTTCCTGTATTTGTTACCGAAGAAATGATCGGTCACAAATTGGGTGAATTTGCACCAACTCGTACTTATCGCGGCCATGTCGTCGATAAGAAAGCGAAGCGATAAGGGGAAGTTAAATGCAAGCTATTGCTAAACATAAATTTGCCCGTGGTTCAGCACAAAAAGCGCGTTTAGTCGTGGATCAAATCCGCGGTCTAGGAGTAGAGAAAGCTTTAGAAATTTTAGACTACAGCAACAAAGGTGCTGCAGACTTAGTGAAAAAAGTTTTGAACTCTGCCATTGCTAATGCTGAGCACAACGAAGGTGCAGACATTGATGAATTATTCGTAAAAACCATTATGGTTGACGATGGTCCAACAATGAAACGTATTAAGCCTCGTGCGAAAGGTCGCGCGGATCGTATCCTTAAACGCACAAGCCACATCACTGTGGTAGTCGCTGATAACTAGGAGATATTAGAATGGGTCAAAAAGTCCATCCAAATGGTATTCGCTTAGGTATCACCAAACCTTTCGCGTCTACTTGGTTTGCAAGTAGCAAAGACTTCGCTAGTAATTTAGACGGGGATCACAAGGTTCGCGAATATTTGAAAGAAAAGCTTAAGCGTGCGTCATTGTCAAAAATCGTTATTGAACGTCCAGCTAAATCTATCCGCGTAACAATTCACACGGCTCGTCCTGGTGTTGTTATCGGTAAGAAAGGCGAAGACG
>JBELHO010000018.1:0-20765 GCA_042091375.1 Thalassotalea sp.
GGTGGAAACAAAAAACCCGAACCTTTCGGATCTGTTGTTTTCAATATGGCGGTGCATACTTTTAGGCGAGCGGATTTGAATCCTAGTTTTGTTGTAGTTAACTCTTTTGGTGGAAACAAAAAACCCGAACCTTTCGGAACTGTTGTTTTCAATATGGCGGTGCATTCTTTTGGGCGAGCGGATTTGAATCCTAGTTTTGTTGTAGTTAACTCTTTTGGTGGAAACAAAAAACCCGAACCTTTCGGTTCGGGTTTCGAAATTTGGCGGTGAGATAGGGATTTGAACCCTAGAAGGGCTACAAACCCTTGCCGGTTTTCAAGACCGGTGCTTTCGACCACTCAGCCATCTCACCATTTGAAATGCTCGTTGAAAAGCGCTGCGAATATTAATGATAAAGCAGGCATTTGTAAAGCCTTATTTAGCTTAATTGTTGATTATGTTAAAACCAAACCACCATAACTATTTTTAAATCTATCTCTTTATTACTTAGTGCAAGTTTTCATTTTGCTGTCAGTTTAAATAAAAGATTAAATGATTGATCAATCATTCTTATTAATATTTTAATCAATTACATATGAAAAACTTGTCTAGATGGTTAACTAACTAACACATTCCCGTTATAATCAGCTATAAAGCCATTAAACTGTAATTACTATGGAAAAAAAATATATTACCGCCCAAGAGTTATTAGAAGACTCGTTCCGACTCGCCGCTAAAGTTTTCGAAGACGGTTTCAGACCACAATTTATTGTTGGTATTTGGCGCGGAGGTGCGCCTATTGGTATCGCGGTTCAAGAATTCTTTGACTTTAAAAAATGTGAAACTGATCATATTGCGGTGAGAACCTCTTCTTATTACGGCATTAATCAGCAAAATAAAGAAATTAAAGTACATGGTTTACATTACATTATTGAAAATGCTAATGCCGATGATGGTTTACTGATCGTTGATGATGTATTTGATTCAGGTAGAAGTATCGATGCATTAATTAAACAACTGAACGTGCAAATGCGCAATAATATGCCAACTGATGTCAGGGTAGCTTGTCCTTGGTATAAACCAAATAACCGCAAAGTTGATATTAAACCTGATTATTACATTCATGAATCGAGTGAGTGGTTAGTATTCCCTCACGAAATTTCTGGTTTATCTGCAGACGAAATTGCTGCTGGTAAATCAGACTTGAGTAATATAAAGTCTCTTTTTACGTAGTAAAAGTTTCTTTTTTACGTATATTTATTAGCTAATGTGTCGATAGTACCTTTTCGACACATCTAATCAAAAATAGGTAAATTATGACTATTTTAATCATTTTTAACCAATAATACTCATTATTATTAAAAAATATGTACACAACTTATATCGCCAGACAAGCCATTTTTGACCGAGATTCAGATACCATAGGTTATGAATTGTTTTTTAGAGACAGTCCAGATAACAAATTTCCCGAAATAGACAAAAACATAGCCAGCTCTAAGTTAATTATCCAAAATCATCTGCAAGGTGATATTAGTGCGATCAGTTTGGGTAAATTGGCTTTTATTAATTTTACTGAACAGTGCTTAATAAATAAGTATCCGTTAATGTTTGATAATAATAGTATTGTAATTGAATTGGTGGCGCAGACTCATAGTATTCCAAGGTTAGTAAAAATTGCTGAATATTATGCTAATAAAGGTTATAAAATTGCATTAACCCAATATAACCTTGAGCCGAACTGGGATATCATTTTTCCTCATTTAGCCATGATAAAAGTTGATATTGATATTATTAATCCCAAACGCATAGTGCCGTTTTCTAAGAGGATAAATGGGTTCGATATTAAACTCGTCGCTGAAAAAGTTGAAACTAATTTACAGTTACAATCGTTAGCAGAAGTTGGCTTTAATTTTTATCAAGGTTTCTTTTATCACCAACCAGAGATCATTGAAGGGCAACAATTAGCTCCTATAAAAACACAAATGTTGAACTTGATCAGTGCTACTTTTACTAAGCCAATCAACTTCACAACTATTGCTAATATTATTAGCCAAGACATTAATTTATCTGTTGGTTTATTGAAAATGGTTAATAATGTTGCTAGCGGTAATCGCATTGAAATTACCTCATTAAAGCAAGCAACTGCATACTTAGGCGAAGACAAACTCGCTCAATTTGTCAATATTCTAGCCCTATCAAAATTAAGTGCTGATAAACCTAGTGAACTTTCAAAACAGTCTCTGATCACTGGCAAATTGATGTCATCTATCGCTACTAAGCAAGCCTTTAGTGAAATTAGTGATCTGGCGTTTATTACTGGTTTACTTAGCTCGATCGAGGTGGTTTTGAACATGTCTATTAATGATATTATGAAAACTATGCCTTTAGCATCACCAATTGAAAACGCTTTAGTTAATGGCAATGGACCATTAGGTGAGTTACTTCAAATCACTACAGGTTATATAGATGGTCAGGATGATCACAGTATTAAAAAGTTAACTGATAATTACGGTATTGATGCTAAGTTTGTTCATCGTGAATTTGTTAAAGCAAGCCAATTTGTTAACCAGTTAGATTGGTAAATTTGGCAATCAATCTGTGAACCAATCGACCTTGCTACTGTTATTTAATTCTTGCGGTTCGCTTTTTGTTCTCAGTTTGCGCGTAAACACTGTCAGTAATTTGTCAAAACAAGCCAATTTGTTAATTGGTTAGATTGGTACTAGGGTTGGTAATAAAGATTGATATATAAATTCATATAAGTATTGTTATATCTATATCTATATCTATATCTATATCTATATTTATTTAGCAGTCAATTTTAGTCATCAATTTTAGCAATTAATCCTAGCAATAAATCGGTAGATTCAATCGACCTTCCTTTTTTTACCGCTTGCGGCACGCTTTTTATTCTCAGTTTGCACATAAACACTGTCAGTGGTTGCCATACTGGCGTGACCTAAATCTTCCGATAAATCTTTAAGGGCTCGACCGCGTTCAATCTCCATACTAGCGCCGGTATGTCGCAGCCAATGAGTCGTTGCCTGTTTAAGCTTTATTGCTTTGTCTTCGCCCATCTGTTGTTTCATGTTTGTATATGCTTGATCAAAAACGACTTGTACTAAGCGACGCAAATGCCTGGCGGTCATGCCACCTTGGCCGCGAACTTTTTCAACCAATACCGCGTTATCACCAGCTAAAGGTAAGGGCGCTAAGCCCCTTGATATTCGGTAGCGTTTAATAAAATTGATAAAATCTGACGGCACTGTGGTGTCTCTAAGCTTACGGCCTTTACCAAATACTTTTAACCACCAATTGTCATCGTCATCTTGCCAAAAATGACCCATGATCGGTGACCATATATCCCGTTCGGCGAGTTCTGATATCCTTAAAAAAAGGGTTTTTAAGGCGGCGATGACAAATAAATTTCGTTCATACTTTTCATCTTGATCAGCCATTGCAACCGCCGTATCAAGTAAATATTGCCATTGTTTAGCAGATAACCTCTTGATTTCTTTGACTTGCGCATCGGTGATGAAGTATTTACAGTCTTTTTTAGCAATTTGGGCTGGATTGCCATAACAAAGCTCTTCAGCCATTAAATAATGATAAAACACCACAATGGCGGTAAAGGTCGAAGTTAAGGTTTGTTGTGATGGCCGGTATTTTTTTTTATCACTGATGCTATGAGTTTGATTTTTTGCTGCTTGAATTTTAAAGGGACGCCAAGCTTGATTAGCGACAAAAAAACCATTGGCTAAAATAAAATGTTGCTGATTATGCGAGCCAATCCATTCAATTGGTGGACTCCAGCAAAAATCGGCATAAGCTAAGATGTCGGCTTTACGCAATTCAGTGATCGACGTTTGTTTTATTAAAAATGCCCACAGTAAAAACTTTTCTATTTCATTTCTAAATCTATCATAAGTATGCACTGATTTGTTTCTGCCAGTGTACATGAGAAAATCTTTTCCCCAAGTCCATTCGGTTTTACGCCAAGCTTGTGTGCTTGAATTAATAAATTCAGTTAACAAGGCATAGTCGTCAGCACGGTATATTTGTAACTCTGTATATTTTGGATATAAAGGTTGCGGTAATTGTGCAGCCATCAGTAAAAACTCGAGTTTATTAGTATTGTTAGATAATAAAGCATGAAATACCTAATGTCCAATACTAAACAGTATCGGACATAACAGGTGTTGATATATGGTGAGTATGTTGCCCTGACATTCTGTTGTTAATCCAAATTTAAAACTGGATCGGATCCAATCTTCACTGGGAATTCATGTTATTGATTTTATTTGTCTATGTAGTGTTTTGTATTGTTTTAGCTTACTGACATTTTAGCTTTTGCAAGTTAACAACTAGATGTTATTTTGCGTGACGCTACGTGCATGAAATTTAAATTTGCGACTATTCACTGGTAAATTTCACGTAGCGTCAGTTTTTGATAAAGTTATTTGTAGTAGCTAATAGCTGAATAAGTTATTGGCTATCAATACAAATTGGCAGCGAGTTGTTGTTTATCAGCCCAACGGTTTCTAATTTTAGCTAAACTACCATTTGCTTTTAACACCGCTATTGCTTTATTAAAGCGCAATAAATTCTCTTTGCTCATAGTTTTTTTACTGAGCATTATGCGAATATCATCTTGGTAAATAGTCAATTGATGCGGTTCAAATTCGTTAGTAAGTTTGTATTTTTCCACAAATACTTTCATGGTAATGGGATCGACTAATATACCGTGCAAATTTCCGGCCATTAATAAGGTTATGTTTTCTTCTAAGTCGATAACTTCATTAATTTGTTGAGAAAATGCCTTATTCTTTATTAATTGTTGATATTGGTTACCATAAAAATAACCGGCTTCAACGCCGATTTTGTATGGGCTATCAATTAAATCTTTTAACGTGTTAAGTCGGATATTTTTAGCTTGGTTTTTCAACACGTATAACATCACTTTTTCTGTTCTATAAGCTTCAGTAAAATAGGCATAGTCTGCGCGTTCAGCAGAATAAGACGCGCCCATAGCCACATCCATTTCTCCCGATTTGAGGTAATGTAGGTGTCTTTTCCACGGTAATTCTGTGTAACTTACCGTTAAATTGGCTTGATTAATAATGGCATTAAAAATATCAAAATCTAATCCAACAAGTTGTTGTTTACTGTTATGAAATTGGTAGGGATACCACAATTCCCAACCAACTGATAGCTGTTTAGTTGCTGCTTTTGCGCAAAAAATATTGGAAATTAATATTATTATCAAGCATTTAAAAAAATTCATCGTGTCAGTAATCTCCTATTAAAGACGATAAAATTATGCACTAGCCATATATTCAATTATAGTGGCTGGATTTTTAGTGCAAAAATTGGATCTGTGCGAACCTGAAACCAATTAACACGCCAATCTAAATGTGGTCCATTGGCTCTACCGCTTTTACCCACGGCAGCGATTAATTGCCCTTTTTCAACTCGCTGCCCTACTTTGACATGAGAATGGCTTAAATGCAAAAAAGTTGAGTTCACGCCAAAACCATGATCTATGATCATGGTTCCCCCTGAATAGAACATATCAGGTACCCAAAGAGTCACTATACCACCGGCAGGCGCAACAACTGGAGCACCAACTTTTCCACGATAGTCCACACCGTAATGCGGGCTATTGGGTTTGCCATTATAAAAACGTTGGCTGCCATATACACCGGTGATTTTACTCTCGCGCGGTGCGACAAAACCAGTGGCAAAGTCGGTTAAGTCACTGATAATTTCTCTTGCTTGCTTAACTTGCACACGATCTTGTTTAGCACGGGCAATATTATTCGGGTTGGGGTTCATTATTTTTTTTGGGATACCTTCCACTCGATCAATATTGTATTGACGTAGTTTCGGGGTTAATGTTTTAGTGGTGATCTGCCCCTGTTTATCAACTGCGCTGATCACATAAGTCTGGGTGTCATCTCGTCCAAAACCAAAAACAAAATCACCTTGTGCAGAGACTTTTAACTTTTGGTCATTCAAACTGACTTGACTACCAGGCGAGGTTTTGCCGACGATCAGGCCTCCTTGCTCGACAACGCCAGTCAGTGAAATATTTGCTTGGCTCGGGGCTATACACAATAGTAACAAAAGGCCAAACGCCCCTTTTAAATGATCAAACATCTGCTATGGCTCCTTTTGCTACGCCTTCATAGGCGATAACTTTAATGGCTTGGTTTGCTGTTTTGTCGGTTAGTTGTCTGGCGATAAAATCGGCGAGCAGCTCAACCGTCGAGTCACAATCTACCACATCGAGTACTTTACTACTGACCGCAATATCAAATTTTCCCTGCGGCGCTCGATAAGCAAAATATTGGTGATCGGACGTCAAATTCTGGTATGCCTGCGGTGATAGTTCAATAGCCTCACGATTGACACGATCACATTCGGAAGCTATGTATATGTCTTGCCAACGGGCACACCATTGCTGTTCTAATTGCGCGCTGCGCTGTTGTTCTGTATAGATTTGAATTTTTGAGCGATGTCCATGAGCAATACGTTGACAATTGCCATCGTGTAATTTTAACCCATGAGTGTAATGGTAATAATCACCATCTATGGCTTCTGGTCGTAAGTTAAGTGTCAAACCTTGCACATTATTCGGTAATTGCTCGAGGATGATGGCCGTTAGATATTCGGTAACACTGCTAATAGTGATGGTTTCTGTCGGTAGTTTGGCGAAGGCAGATAATGGCGATTGTAAAAAGTAATCGGCTTTTTCAGAGCAGAAATCAACATACTCATGGTTGTCATGATGGGTAGAATTAGACACAGAGACACTTTTATTGTGCATTGGCAATAAAAGCTTGTGATCAACAGCTAGATCGATGATCGCTTTGATTTGTTTTTTAACCACGGCAAAATCTAACACCATGCTCATTTCATTTAATGAACCCTCAAGCAATACATCAACAATCCAACTTTCACCGACGATACCCCGTTGCGGACAGCAATATGAAAAATCGATCACGGTTAAATCATTCACGAATAGTTGCATGGATACTCCTTATTCAGCAATTTGCCAGTTAATGGTTTCGTTTGCTCTAATAGGCACGACTTGCTGGTTACCGAAATCCATAGTTGCTGGAACGTTCCACGGTTTTCTTTCAAGGGTAATGGTATCGGTATTTATCGGTAAACCATAGAATGTTGGCCCGTGGATGCTAGCGAAAGCCTCTAATTTATCTAGGGCATTAGCTTGTTCAAATACTTCGGCATAAAGTTCAATTGCCGCATGTGCGGTGTAAGAGCCAGCGCAACCACAAGAGGATTCTTTAGCGTGAATAGCATGAGGAGCTGAATCTGTACCCAAGAAAAACTTACTACTGCCACTGGTTGCGGCACTTATAAGGGCTTGTTGGTGGGTATTTCTTTTCAGTATGGGTAAACAAAAATAATGCGGACGAATGCCGCCAACAAGCATGTCGTTGCGATTGTATAATAGGTGGTGAACCGTAATAGTTGCGGCTATATTAGCACCCGCACTAAGCACAAAGTCGACTGCATTTTTGGTAGTAATATGCTCTAAGACAATTTTTAACTGTGGAAATTTAGCGACCAGTGGTTTTAGAATAGTATCGATAAACACTTGCTCACGATCAAAAATATCTATTTCGCCATCAGTCACTTCTCCGTGTATCAACAATGGCATATCAATATCTTGCATGGCCTGTAAGACATCGCCAAGTCGACTTATATCGGTAACCCCTGAAGCTGAATTGGTGGTAGCACCCGCTGGATATAACTTAACGGCAAACACTAATCCACTGGCTTTAGCGGCTTTGATATCCTCAGCTGTAGTATTATCTGTGAGGTATAATACCATTAGCGGTTGAAAACTTTCACGCGGGTTATTGGCCATTATGCGTTGATGATATGCCTTTGCTAATTCGGCATTAGTCACCGGTGGCACTAAGTTGGGCATTACAATAGCACGAGCGAAATACCGGCTAATATCTTTGACTGTAGAGGATAATGCCTCACCATCTCTTAAGTGAACATGCCAGTCA
Source organism: Thalassotalea sp. (assembly GCA_042091375.1). Lineage (GTDB taxonomy): Bacteria > Pseudomonadota > Gammaproteobacteria > Enterobacterales > Alteromonadaceae > JBELHO01. The sequence goes on from JBELHO010000018.1 coordinate 8,025, forward strand.
TCTGGGCGGATCATGGTTAAACTATTCATTTGACTTCCACTTTTCAAAGTAAAATATTTGATATTGTTCAGGCTTAATAAGCCAGCAAATCTCTGTTTGTTTTGCTAATTAAATTATCTTAGCAATTTTAGTTATGTTGACTATTACAGTCAGTTGAACACATAAAGTGCTTTATTGAATTTAGTCATCGCTTTTTTCTAATAATGCCAGTAATTGTGCTTTTAGGTTTGGCGGTACCTTGTAAATAGTAAGGCTGTCTTCATCTGCATTGTACACCACGTCTTGATTTAAATGACTGCGTTCAAAACTGATACTGATCCCTGCGCCAAAGCCCGAGTACTTAGTCACTTTGTTAACTACGGCTTGATCATGAGGGAAGGTTTCTTCGATGGGATAAGACTGCTGTTGGCAAAACTCATAAAAACTGTGATCTTCACCTTGTTGCTTGATCACTTCGCCTAATTCCTTAATGGACACATCTTGTGCATTGTCCTTTTGTTCTTTGCAATAATTTAAAAGGTCTTTGCGTGTCTCTTGCTTTTCTTGCGGATCTAGTTGATTAACTGCGACATAATCCTCTACTGCTTGCACTAGTGTCTGAGTTTGTTGTTTAGCATCTAAACCTTCACTGCAATGTAAAAAATCTAAGAAAAAATCAGAAACTTTACGTCCAGCTCTGCCTTTAATAAAGGATATATATCGATTGCCATCATTGTTTTGTTGGTAATCGAATAAATCAATTCGCGCCGCTAATTGCAATTTATTGGTATCTAAGTGTTGGTCTGCAGAAATATTGAGTTCACCATCCACTGAAAAATGCTCAGTAATGGGAATAATCGCAGCCAGCAAATAGCGCCCGCCCATATATTCGTAGTGACAAATGATCAAGTAACCGGTTTCATCTATATCGTATTTGTCTAATTCATTTTTTAGTAAATTGGCCGCTTTAGCACTAAACAAATAAAAGTTTTGTGAAGATGATAGATAGTCATTCATAATCTCGACAAAAGACTGTTGTTCACCTTGTGTCGGTGTATCAGAAAAAAAACCGTAAGCTTTGCTGCCCTTACTGTTGTAAATGCCGTGTAAAGCGTCGACAAAATTCTGAATTTTTTCACTCAAAGTGATGGATTCAGGGCCTAAGCGCAATTCAACTTGGCCGGTATCTGTTGATTTAGATAAAAAATGTAATGCGATGTTTGAAATAATTAAGCTCATAATTTTAAAGGTCAGTATTATATTGTTCTCGCTTTTGATAAACTCGATCATTAATCATCAGCAAGTATTGTTAAACTAGTTAATTATATGCCTATTGTATCTAAGTATTCGAATGAACGTGTAGAAAAAATTACCCAAGAGCTAATAAATGTATTAGCGCAAGCTTCAGCAAAGCCCGATCTAGCATTAATGTGTTTAGGTAACACCATCACAGATATATTGACTCGTGAGGTGCCTGAAAAGCAAAGAAAATCGGTGGCAGAAAATTTCTCAATTGCATTAAATAAATCGATAAAATAAAACCTATTCAGTTAGTATATAAAATTAATGATGGTAAAGAGAGTTATTATTTTAAATGTTTTCATTTAACTCAACAACATACAGCAAAAGATTATTGCACTTGATCAGTTGGAGTCATTGGTTTACTTTCTTTAATATTATTATTGCTATCGCCTTATCCTCGCTTTATTTGTTTAATGAAACATTACCTGAAACTTTGTTAGGCCGTGTATATTCCCTAACAACTTGGTTTAGTCACATGAGTTTCTTAACATTTATTGGTTTTGTATTAATTATCTTTCCTCTTACTCTCATCTATCCAAATACGAGGTTTATTAGAACCACCGCCTCAATTGTTTTTACTTTTGGTTTATTGCTACTGATTTTAGACGCGTATATCTATAGTCAATTAGGTTACCATTTAAACGCTTCAAGTAGCGATCAAATCGTTGCCTTAATCCAAAGTCAGACTCAAGATCATCCCTTGGCTTTTTGGTTACTAGCTGTATTGCTCGCTATTGTTATTTTAGCGGGGCAATTAATTATTAGTAACTATGCTTGGAAACACCTAAGGCAGTTGCAAAACACCATTTTTGCTAAATATATTGTGGTTGTTTTAGTCAGCTCTTTTTTCTTTAGCCACCTGGCACACATATGGGCAGATGCAAACTTAGAATACGATGTGTTGCGACAAGATACCGTTTTACCTATGTCTTACCCATCGACAGCTAAAACCTTACTAACAAAATACGGCTTATTTAATAGGGCTGATTACCTAGCTAGAAAAACAAGTCCGTTGTCATTTGCTGAACTCAAGGTCAATTATCCTCAAGGCAATGAGCAGTGTGCATCGTTACCAGCGATCAACCAATCAACATTTTTGGTGGTTACTGATGCGCTACTAACCAAGGAACAGATCACTCAGTTTTCGTATCGAAATCGTCAAAACAGTGTATTATTAACTCACCATATTGATAACGCGTTACCTGAAAACTCATGGTTCAATATGCTCTACAGCCTGCCAAACATATACAAAGACAGTATATTGAAAGCAAATACTCTTCCCGTGATGTTTGAAGTGATCAAACAAAACCAACTCGCTAACAGCTTCACGGTAATAGATGACCAAAATAATAGTATTCAAGCCGATGATTGGCCTGACAGGCTGTTTAATGAAAAGTATTATTTAAATGACATCTCGCAATTAATTTTTGCTGAAAAGCTTAATAATTATCCTCCTGGCTTACATGTTTTTTACTTTCAATCGGCAACAACCTATCAGTTTGAGTTATTTATTGATGCCCTATTACTTGCACAAAAAGTAAAGTTTAAACAACACAAGTCACAAGACATAGTATGGATAAGTTCTATTGGTAATCAACAGGCAGATAGTCGTTTAGTCACTAAACCCGGGCTGTTAATACTACCTAATAGCCCAATAAATCAAGTGGATTTTCTCACCAGCCACATGGATATACAACCAACCTTAATGTCTAATTGGCTGGGGTGTGATATGCCTTTTGCAGATTACAGCAATGGTGACGATATAGTAAAAATTAACAAAAATCGTATTATTGCCAACACCATTGATAAAGGCATCATAGTCTCTAATAAGGATAAATCGGTATTTATTGATCAAAATGGTAACTTTCAAAGTTATTCACGGCAATTAAGATCACCTATAGCGGCAAGTGCGGACTTTCCTTTGATGATAGATGGCGTGAATTTTATCAAGCGATATGCATTACAGAGTAAGATTGAACAATAAATAGGCGTGTAGATCACTTATGTCATTAGGTAAATGGCGCCAATTTTAGCAAGCGAAATATATTACATACTGAAACTGAACAATAAATAGGCGTGTAGTTCGCTTGTGTCATTAGGTAAATGGCGCCAATTTTAGCAAGCGATATGCATTACAGAGTAAGATTGAACAATAAATAGGCGTGTAGTTCACTTATGTCATTAGGTAAATGGCGCCAATTTTAGCAAGCGAAATATATTACATACTGAAACTGAACAATAAATAGGCGTGTAGTTCGCTTGTGTCATTAGGTAAATGGCGCGAATTTTAGCAAGCGAAATATATTACATACTGAAACTGAACAATAAATAGACGTGTAGTGCAGTTTTGGTTAATTTACATTGCAATTAACCACTAAATCATTATCATACTCCTGACTTAATTGAGCAGATTAACTTGCTCGCAGCGATTAATGACATGTATTCGATGATTTGATTATTTGCTGTAAGTTTTAGGCTTATGATCCCCAGTAAGTCTTAAATCGGGGTGTAGCGCAGCTTGGTAGCGCGTGCGTCTGGGGGACGTGAGGTCGCAAGTTCGAATCTTGCCACTCCGACCACATAAAAAAACCCGTTTTTAACGGGTTTTTACTTTTTTAGGGTTAAACAAAATTATCGATCACTCTCTTGCTTTAAAAACACTCTTCGTTGTATCAAGCCTTGCAACCCCTAATACCTAGATAGCCATTACAGCCAATATACTCGGTCATTATTGACCAATCGCTAACAGCTCAATATCAAATATTAACAGTGAACCTGGGGTTATTTTGCCGGTGGCACTGTTGCCATAAGCGAGTGTTGAGGGAATAAAAAAACGGGTTTTTTCTCCGACAACCATTAACTGAACACCTTCAGTCCAGCCTTTGATGACTTGATTTAAGCCAAATGATATAGATTGATCGCGTTGCACCGAACTGTCAAAAACCGTACCGTCTAACAAAGTACCGTGATAATGAACTTTGACGCGATCATTAGCCCGTGGATGCTCTGTGCCGTCGCCTTTGCGCAAAACTGTGTACTGTAGACCTGAGGCGGTAGACATCACGCCTTTTTCTGTTTTATTTTGGGCGAGAAATGTTTCTCCCAATTTAATATTCTTTTCTGCAAGCAATTTGTTTTTTTTACTATTAAATACATAAAACAGCGCAATGACTAAGAGTATTGCGACCACAACTATTTTTCCCATTGATTCATTCCAAGCTATAAGTTTATTAGCGAGCATATTACTTAATTTACAACTCACATACTAGCGCATTGGTTAAAGTCACTATCTCTGCTGGCTAGTTTATCGTCTATATCATTAAAAGTTCGCCCAACAATCAATCAGCCCTAGTTCAAAGGCTCTTCAACACGAGTAAACACTTACATTGCTTAATTTAGGGTTGTAAGGGTTATCAATATAATACTTTATAGGGTTGCTGGGGTTATAAAAATCAACGAATAAGGGTTGCTGGAGTTATTAATTGTTGTCAATTAAGAGTTGCTGGGGTTATAATTTTAAAAATATTGAAAATAAGGAATTTATGGTGAATTACCCACTTTTAATTGTTAGAAACAACAGGGATCAAGATTACCAACTAACAGTACCCGATATACCGGGTTGTAAAATCGTTGATAAAACTATTGATGCATTATTGACTAGAGCGAAAGGCGTTATTGCCGATCATTTGAGTATTTTGGCAGAATATGGTGAATCTATTCCTCACCCTAAGCCATTGGACTTACATGTCATCAATTGCACTGATGAACAGCCCATTTGGGCAATGATTGATTTTGACATCAGTCCCTATTTGGGAAAAAGTCAGAAAATCAATGTGACCTTGCCTGAATTATTGATAAAAAGAATTGACGATAGAGTGAGTAAAGCAGAGCAATACAAAACCCGATCGGGTTTCATTGCTTCGGCATGCCTAACGGAATTAACAGAACAAAAGTAAAGACTTAGACTTTGTCATAAAGAGAAATGAGTATTGTCTGAGTAGACAACAATAGATTGCGGCTACAGCGACAAACTACAGTAACACACTAACCTAACAAACTATCTAAGTTGAGTTGTTTAGCAGCAGCATCTAGGTCACTACAATGCCTAAGATGCCCTAACATATCTATAGGTAAAGCTTGCTTGAGGGTACTGATATTGTCAGCTAAATACGGCATATCGGTAATGCTGTTGGCTATCCAACCAAGGCATTGCAAGCCGTCATTTACAATGGCTTGATAGGTCAACAAAGCGTGATTCAAGCAGCCTAGCTTCATATTCACCACTAAAATAACCGCTTGATCGGTTAATTGCGCGAACTCCGACAAGTATAAACCTTGACCTAAAGGTAAACGCCACCCCCCTGCACCTTCAGAAACGATAAAATCAACATCCTGGGAGATTTGTCGAAAATTAGTAATTAACGCCGCGGTAGTGATCGGCTGTTCAACTTGCGAAGCGGCAATATGCGGAGCAATAGCCGGTTCAAAAGCAATCGGATTAATTTCCTGCAAGGTTTGATCAGCATTACTTTGTGCTTGCAACAACTGTGCATCTTCATTGATCAAGCAATCATTTATGCGTTGACACCCAGCTGAAATGGGTTTGTGCACGGCGACTTTAAAATCATTAGCGACTAGCTTTTTTACTATTGCTGTAGCAGCAAAAGTTTTTCCTGCATCGGTATCAGTTGCGGTGATAAATATTTTTTTCATGGTATATAAAATCTGCGGTTCAATTATTAGTTATTATACGATTGGAAACCTTGGTAATTATTCAGCTTAACTGCCCAGTTTAACTGCCATACCGGAATAAACACTATAGGTTGCAGGGTAAACACCACTGGGCTCTTGAAAATCTTGATAGCTGTGGATCATTTTTTTCCATTTGTCTTTACCAGCTAAGCCTTTATTTTGTTTTTTAGGTAAATGATTGGCTCCTAAACCTTTTAATTCACGAACTAAATGTAATACATTTTCGTACTCCAACACCAAGTCTTGCGTTCTTTGTTCGATAAGACGAGATTGCTGGCTGTTAAACAAACTATTTAATTGTTCAGCGGTTTTAAAGTCTATTACATGCTGATCATTATCAACTGTCGCCCAAGAAGATTTGAGTTCATGCAGTGTGCCATAAGCCAATGTTGAAAAGATAAATAAACCGCCGGGCTTTAAAACCCGTAATGTTTCGCTTATTACCGCGCTGAGAGGCTCGCACCATTGCAACATCAAATTTGAATAGACTAAATCAACACTGTCATTTTTCAGTGGCAAGTTAAAGGCATCAGCTTCAAGCCATATAATTGAGTTGCTTCGATTGTGTTGGGCAAAATCGAGCATTTTATGAGAGATATCTAGGCCTATGGTTTGCTGATATCGGCCCGCTAATATTTCGGTAAAAAATCCCGTGCCTGAGCCTAAGTCTATCACTGTCAGATCATTGCGATTGGGTAGCCAAGGCATCAAATGTTTACCCGAATAACGTTGTAAGCGCGCAGATACATCATATGAACGACTGGCCGAGCCAAAAGATCGGGCAATTTGGTATCTATTGTTAAGTTCCGACATTAAACCATTATCTCATTTAAATTTTCTGCTAAATACCTGATATCATTCTCATTATGATAAGAACAGATGGTTACGCGTAACCTAGATGTGTGTAAAGGTACTGTTGGTGGCCTAATAGCATTGAGCCATATTCCCTTTTTTTTCAAACGCTCTGCGCAAAGCAGGGTTTGGTTTTCGTCACCTAATATAATCGCGTGTATCGATGAATCACTGGGGGTTACTTTAATAGTAGGATCAACAAGCGAAGTAAACAATTCACTTAGAGACTTTATTTTATCTCGACGCCAGGTTTCAGTTTGCAGCAGTTCTATACTTTTTTTAGTTGCCCAAGCGATTGCCGGCGATATAGCGGTTGAATATATATAATGACGCGAGAAATTCACTAAATAATCATAAACAGATTCACTACAGGCAACAAAAGCCCCACTGGTAGCAATGGCTTTACCCATGGTTGCCATAACGATATCTACGTCATCACAAAAACTACTGCCTTGGCCTTGCTCTCCAATAACGCCAATACTGTGGGCATCATCTATGTATAACCAAGCGTCATGACGTTTAGCTAAAGACAATAACTGTTCAATGTTTGCCCTGTCACCATCCATGCTAAACACACCCTCAGATATGATCAGGTTGTTTTCAGCTGACTTTTTCTCCAATAAACCATTGAGTTGTTGATGATCATTATGTAAGTAACGCTTGATTTTAGCTTTACTGGTTAGTGCTCCATCAATTAATGAGGCATGACAAAGTTTATCTAACCAGAATTGAGTTTGTTCATTACCCAGTGCACTGAGTACGCCAGTATTTGCTGCAAAACCACTGCTAAACAGTAAACAGCGAGGTTTGTTTAACCAAGTGCAAATAGACTCTTCTAAAGCTTGATGAGCAAAATTAAAACCAGTGATCAAATTTGAAGCTGTGGCACAGCTACCATATTTATCGGCACCGTATTGCAGTGCTTTATTGATCTCTGGATGATTGTTTAACCCTAAATAATCATTAGATGAAAAATTGACATAGCTTTTGCCATCTACGCTTATTTTAGCACCCACAACTTCTTTGACAACGCATCGTTTTCGATAGCGGTGCTGTTGTTTTTGAGACGTTAATTGTTGGTCAATAAAAGAAAAATTCACGCCTTTTACGGAACCGCGTTATAAAATAAATCGCTGTTTTCTTGATCTACTATAGCGGTTTGTAGCGTCTGTTGTTGTTCAGATTCAGAATTTTCACTGGCAATGGTTTCAGTGTTAATCCCCAAGCGTTTGAATAACATCATATCTTTATTGGCTTCGGGGTTACCAGTGGTCAGTAATTTACAACCATAAAAAATCGAGTTAGCTCCTGCTAAAAAGCACATCGATTGCATTTGTTCATTCATCGCATCTCTACCTGCTGATAAACGCACATGACTTTTAGGCATCATGATCCGCGCAACGGCAATACAGCGAATAAACTCAAAATGATCTAAATCGTCAACATCAGCTAGCGGTGTACCCTCTATTTTTACTAACATATTAATAGGTACACTTTCTGGTTGCGGAGATAAATTTGCCAACTGTACCAGTAAAGAGGCCCTGTCCCTGCTTTGTTCACCCAAACCAACAATGCCACCACTGCATACCTTCATGCCTGAGCTGCGCACATTTTTAAGGGTATCTAATCTGTCTTGGTAAGTGCGAGTAGTAATAATTTGATTATAATGCTCGGGGGAAGTATCTAAGTTGTGATTGTAAAAATCCAAGCCGGCGTCTTGTAATTGATCTGCCTGATCAGCAGATAACATGCCTAAAGTCATACAGGTTTCTAGCCCCAGTGCTTTTACACCTTGTACCATTTTAACCACATGCGGCATATCGCGGGCTTTGGGGTTGCGCCACCCCGCGCCCATACAAAAACGGGTTGACCCTTGGGCTTTAGCAACTTTTGCTGCTTCAAGCACTTTTTCAACTTCCATTAATCGTTCTTTTTCAATATCGGTGCGATAACGAGCACTCTGCGAACAATATTTACAATCTTCAGGACACGCACCAGTTTTAATAGATAATAAGGTACTTACTTGTACTTCATTGGCATCAAAATTTTCTCTGTGCACTAATTGTGCGCGAAACATTAAATCGTTAAAGGGCAAATCAAACAAGGCCTTGACTTCATCATGTGTCCAGTTATGACGACATGGATTGTTATTGTTTGCTAGTGAATTTAGCTGTGCACTCATCTTACCGACCTTTACTATTTCAAATTGCTTCTCTATTACATAACGGGTAGTCTATGCATCAAATGCAACTTGTCAACATAAAAAAACTACCCAAGTTAACATATGAACAAAAAACAAGCAGATTTATTGGCTTTTGATCGCCAACATATATGGCATCCATATACTTCGATGACGGCACCTTTACCCTCTTACTTGGTCGAGTCAGCTCAGGGGGTATATATACATTTAGCATCTGGTGAGCGGGTTATAGACGGTATGTCCTCCTGGTGGTCGGTACTGCATGGCTACAATCATCCATACTTAAATAACGCCTTAAGCGAACAAGCCAGTAAAATGTCTCATGTCATGTTTGGTGGTTTAACCCATGAACCGGCTGTTGAATTATCGCAAAAGTTAATCGCCATTACCCCTGACTGTTTGCAACATATATTCCTTTCTGATAGCGGCTCTGTTGCGGTTGAAGTAGCAATTAAAATGTCGTTGCAATATTGGCACAGCAAACAAAAACCCAACAAACACAAATTAATTACCGTTAAAAATGGCTATCACGGTGACACTTTTGCAGCCATGTCAGTTTGCGATCCAGTCACAGGTATGCATCAAATTTTTGATACTGTGCTGATGAAAAACCACTTCGCTCCGGCGCCGAGTATCATGATTGATCAAGCCTGGGATGAACAAGATACAGCACAATTAACGCAATTATTTGCCGAGCACCACGATGAAATCGCTGCCTTTATTATTGAGCCTATAGTACAAGGTACTGGGGGCATGCGTTTTTATCACCCAAATTATCTCAAAACTTGTCGGGCTTTGTGCGATCGTTACAATGTGCTGTTTATCGCGGATGAAATAGCTACGGGATTAGGTCGTACTGGTAAATTATTTGCCTGTGAGTGGGCTGATATAGCACCAGACATTTTATGTTTAGGTAAAACCTTAACTGGTGGCTATATATCCCTTGCTGCCACTCTGTGCACTGCAGATATAGCGCATACCATCAGTTCAGGTGAAGCGAGTTGCTTTATGCACGGCCCTACCTACATGGGTAATCCACTCGCTTGCGCAGTAGCTAATGCCAGCATCGATTTGCTATTGCGTTGTGATTGGCAAAATAAGGTAAATACCATAGAGGCACAACTTAAACGTGATCTATTGCCGTCAAATGCGCATCAACGGGTGAAACAAGCACGCGTGTTAGGATCTATTGGTGTAGTAGAAACCTTGCAACCGGTAAACCAAGCGGTGATACAGCGCAAGTTTGTCGATATGGGGGTTTGGATCCGCCCTTTTGGCAAACTCATTTATATTATGCCACCCCTGATCATTGAACCAGCCCAGTTAAAACAGTTAACTCAAGCCATTATTGAGGTGTTGGATGATCAAAGTTGCTTTAGTTAACTCAATTACTTTTCAGGTCAACAGATAATAGACAAAGCCTTTTCGCTTTGCGCCAAATATTGACTTATTAATGCTTATGATCAAGTAAATAGCGGTTATTAGCGTTTAAAAGTTAACTTTTACTTGTTAAACGCAATAAGAACGGTAACATATCCCCCTCAAAAATCAGAATACACATACGATAGCAAAAGAGGTTGATAAATGTCAGTTATAGCGATCACTGATGTCCTTGCAGGCAAACACCCTGTTGATCAAGAAATTACCTTACACGGTTGGATCCGCACTCGTCGCGATTCGAAAGCAGGTATTTCATTTTTAGCCCTACACGATGGTTCGTGTTTTGATGCAATACAGGTAATTGCGCCTAACACCTTAGACAATTATCAAACAGATATTTTAAAATTGACTACAGGTGCAGCAATTAAGGCTACTGGTCTATTAGTTGAATCTCCAGGTAAAGGTCAATCATTTGAAGTTCAGGCGACTCACATTGAAACTTTCGGCTTAGTAGAAGATCCAGATACTTATCCAATGGCCGCTAAACGCCATAGTATTGAATTTCTTCGCGAACATGCCCATTTGCGTCCAAGAACTAATATAGGCGGTGCAGTAACTCGAGTTCGCAACAGTTTAGCCCAAGCGGTACATCGCTTTTTGCACAGTAAAGGCTATTTTTGGATCAGTACGCCACTGATCACTGGTAGTGATTGTGAAGGTGCCGGAGAGATGTTTCGGGTCAGTACCCTAGACATGGAAAATCTACCAAAAAATGAGCAAGGCCAAGTTGATTACCAACAAGACTTTTTTGGTAAAGAAACCTTTTTAACCGTTTCGGGACAGCTCAACGTCGAAACATACTGTAGTGCGATGTCTAAGGTGTACACTTTTGGCCCTACTTTTAGAGCCGAAAATTCTAACACTTCCCGTCATTTGGCAGAGTTTTGGATGATTGAACCGGAAATTGCCTTCGCCAACTTATCAGATGCTGCTGATCTAGCAGAAGAAATGTTAAAATATGTGTTTAAAGCCGTACTTGAAGAACGCGCCGATGACATGGCCTTTTTTCAACAACGCGTAGATAAAACTGTGATCGAGCGCTTAAACTCAGTGATCAATAACGATTTTGTTCGTTTAGATTATACCGACGCCATCACGATTTTGGAAAATTGTGGTAGAAAATTCGAAAACCCAGTTGCTTGGGGAGTTGATTTAAATTCAGAGCATGAACGCTATTTAGCAGAAGAGCATTTTAATGGTCCTGTGGTGTTACAAAATTATCCAAAAGATATTAAGTCATTTTATATGCGTCTAAATGATGATAATAAAACCGTGGCAGCTATGGATATACTTGCCCCTGGTATTGGTGAAATTATTGGTGGTAGTCAACGCGAAGAACGCTTAGATGTGCTTGATGCGCGTTTAGCTGAAATGAACTTAGATGTGTCTGATTACAGCTGGTATCGGGATTTGCGTCGTTACGGTACAGTACCTCACTCAGGTTTCGGCTTAGGTTTTGAACGCTTGGTGGCCTATGCAACTGGCATGCAAAATGTACGCGATGTTATCCCCTTTCCAAGAACACCGAATAACGCCGCTTATTAACCTGATCAAACAACAAAAAACCGCCATAAAGGCGGTTTTTTTATGTCCAATAACTCACCTTGTCGGGTAAGGTTTTGTTGCCTTTAACGGGCAGTTCCTTAGTTTTAGTGCCTATATATAAAAATCCAACGATATCTGCTGAAGTATCTATATTGAGTCCTTGTTTAACCACATTGTTTTCAGCTAAGTCACCAGTGCGCCACATAGCGCCAAAACCCAGCGCAGTTGCAGCCATTTGCATAGCATGTACACAACAACCGGCAGTGATCAGTTGCTCTTTCTCAGGTACTTTATTGTGGACTTGGTAGGCGGTGGAAACGATAATAATCATTGGCGCCCTAAACGGCATTTTCTTGGCTTTATCTAGAACACATTGTTCGGCATTTTGCTCTGCACGCGCTTGCACAAACACATCAGCTAACTTAGCTAGGCCAGCATCGCTGATCACCGTGAAATGCCAAGGTTTAATTGCCCCGTGATCAGGTACACGCATACCAGCAGTGATAATAGTATCTAGTTCTGTAGCATTTGGCGCTGGCGCTTGCAGAAATGGATTTGACTGGCGTTGGTTTAGTAAATCTATAGCATTCATACCGAGATAATAGCCTTATTGTATAATTGATCTATTTATTACTGTGATTATAAGGTCAACTATTTAGGTAAGTAAATTG
>JBELHO010000018.1:20865-36914 GCA_042091375.1 Thalassotalea sp.
GTGTTTTTTATTTTTTTAATGCTGTTTTTTACTTTGATATCGTCAGATCAAGGTGTTGTAACTGTACCAAATGGCTCGGCATTGGTGCTCAATATTAGTGGCAATGTGGTAGAGCAAAAATATGAAATCGATCCCATAGATGCTTTCCTTAATGAGGCAATAGATCAAGCTCAACAGCCTGCAGAAGTCCTAGTTTCAGATATAACAAGGGTCATTGCTGCAGCAAAAGACGATGATAGGATCAAAATATTAGTATTAAAACTAGAAGGAATGAAAAGTGCAGGTTTAACAAAAATTCGCACTATTGGCAAAAGTATAGAAGACTTTAAATCCTCAGGCAAAAAAGTGATTGCCCATGGTGATCAATATCAACAGGATGCCTATTATTTAGCTAGTTTTGCTGATGAAATATGGCTTAACCCCAATGGTTGGTTGATTTTAAATGGCTATGGCAGTTATCAAATGTATTATAAAAGTGCTCTAGAGAAACTTGCCGTAAGTCCACATGTTTTTAGAGTAGGTAGTTATAAATCTGCTGTTGAACCTTATATGCGCGATAATATGTCAGAGCAAGCCAAACAAGCCAATCAAGCTTGGTTAAATGATCTTTGGCAACAATACAAACAAGATGTCGCACAACAACGCGGTTTCGAGATCAGCAATTTTGATGAAACCTCGGAAAGTTTATTAGCTAAACTGCAGTTAGCTAATGGCAAAATAGCGCAATATGCAATGAATAATCAATGGGTTGACCATTTAAAAACCCGAGAAGAAGTGCGCTTAGCGTTAATTGAAATGGTGGGTAAGTCCTCAAAATCAGCTAATTATCGGCAAGTAGTATTTAAAGATTACTTGGCAAGTATCACCAACCCCCTGCCTACTGTGAACACAAACCAATCTAAAGTTGCATTAATCGTTGCCAAAGGGATCATTTTAGACGGTGTTCAAAAACCTGGGAATATCGGTGGTAACAGCACAGCGGATTTATTGCGTCGCGCTCGCTCTAACCCGCAAGTAAAAGCCGTAGTGTTAAGAGTTGATAGTCCCGGTGGCAGTGCTTATGCTTCAGAAGTGATCCGCCAAGAAGTAGAACTGTTAAAAGCGGCAGGTAAACCCGTGGTTGCCTCTATGGGTACTTATGCGGCATCGGGTGGTTATTGGATTTCAGCAGCGGCGAATAAAATTATTGCCGCACCTACAACAATAACAGGCTCTATTGGTATCTATGGGTTTTTAATGACTTTTGAAAACACCTTAAGTCAGTTAGGTATATATACTGATGGGGTTGGTACAACAGATCTTGCCGGATTCGGTCTTACCCGTCCACTTGATGAAGGCAGTGCCAAGCTGATCCAATTGAATATTGAGCGAGGCTATCGCGATTTCATTAACTTAGTTGCCAATAATAGAGGCATGACACTCGAACAAGTGGATAAAATAGCACAGGGTCGGGTTTGGTCGGGTGTCAAGGCCAAAGCCAATGGCTTAGTTGATGAGCTAGGTGAACTTGAAGACGCTATTAGTTCTGCTGCAGAATTAGCTAATTTAGACAGTTATCAAGTATTGACTATAGAGAAACAACCTTCATCTACCGATATATTTATGAAAAATTTGTTGGGCAATGTCAGTATTTTATTGCCTAGACAACAACCAGATACTTTAGGGCCGCTGCAACAATTTTATCTAAAAATTAAAAGTGATTACCAATTGTTAAACGCCCTGAATGATCCTCAGGGCAGTTATACTTTGTGTTTATCTTGTCAGTCATTTTAGTAAGAAGCGTATTTGTTGATGAAAAAAAATATTTATATTGCTTATACAGGCGGCACTATTGGCATGAAAGCCAGTGAACAGGGTTATATTCCTGTCAATGGCCATTTAACCGAATCAATAGTCGCCATGCCAGAATTTTATCGGCCTGAAATGCCAGATTTTACTATTCATGAATATCAGCCGTTAATTGACTCGTCAAATATGACCCCAAGTGATTGGCAAAGAATTGCCGATGACATTTATAGCCATTATGATGATTATGATGGTTTTGTGGTATTACATGGCACTGATACTATGGCATACACAAGTTCAGCGTTATCTTTTATGTTGGAAAATTTGTCTAAACCAGTGATAGTCACCGGCTCGCAGATCCCTTTTAGTCAGTTGCGCTCTGATGGTCAAGTCAATCTGTTAAACGCTCTGTTTGTCGCCGCCAATTATCCAATCAATGAAGTGGGCTTATTTTTTAATAATCGATTATTTAGAGGTAATCGAGCAATTAAAGCCATTGCTGATGGCTTTAATGCCTTTGACTCACCAAATTTACCGCCCTTATTAGAAGCCGGTATTAATATAACTCTGCACGAGGGAGAATTGGCAAAGCCTTCAGTAAAGCCTTTAACCCTCAATGCGATCACCCCACAACCTATTGGTGTGGTCTATTTGTACCCTGGTATTAGCAGTGAGTTGATTAACAATATCATCAAACAACCAGTGAAAGCACTGATTTTAAAAAGTTATGGGGTTGGTAATGCACCGCAAGATCAGGGGTTACTGACCTGTTTAACCAAGGCAGATCAGCGAGGCATTATTATTGTCAATTGTAGCCAATGTACTAAAGGCACAGTTAACATGGAAGGCTATGCAACGGGCACATCTTTAAGTAAATGTGGGGTGATCAGTGGTAAAGATATGACCCTAGAGGCAACTCTGACTAAGTTACATTTTTTATTGAGTAAGAATTTCGACAACAGTGATATAAAACGACTGATCAGTGAAAATTTACGTGGTGAGCTAACCGCATAAACTTGTCAGCAAAATAGCTATGGTTTTGCTTAAACAACCATCAAGACAAGCTCTGTCACTTGTCTTGATGGTCAAAGCACATTAAAGTTTAAATTCATCAACAGATTTATCGAGTTTTTCAGCTAATTCTGACACTTGCTTACTGTAAGATAATGTTGAGATAGATTTAGCGCTACTGTTTTGACTGAGTACTACAACATCGGCAATACTGACATTAATTTCGTTACTCAAACTGTCTTGTTGGTTAGCTGAGCCAGCAATATCATTACTCATTTGATGCATGTGCTCTATTACTTTATTGATTTCTAACAAGGTTTCAAGCAGTTTATTAGTATGTTGTTGACAGTTATCTGCGGCTGTTTTACCTGCAGAAATATCAGAAACAGCTTTACTGGTTTTAGTTTGCAGTGAATCAATCATGTCATTGATTTCATTGGTAGAGTCTTGGGTACGACTGGCCAACATTCTCACTTCGTCAGCAACCACGGCAAAACCACGCCCTGCCTCACCAGCTCGAGCCGCTTCTATGGCTGCATTTAACGCCAGTAAGTTAGTTTGTGCTGAAATGCTCTGAATTGTTTCAAGTATACTACCAATATTAGTCGATTCATGTTGCAACACCGCCATTAACGACGAGGTGTTATCTAACATCACCGCTAATTCTTCAATTCGACCGTTAGTTTTGTTGGAGATAGTTTCTAATTGATTGCTCAATGAAAATGCCTTGTCCATTTGTTTTGCCGAATCTTTTGCTTTGTTTAACACATTGTCTGCGGTTTGGCTAAGAGCTTGAGTAACATCAGTTACTTGTTCAACAGTAGATTGCTGTTGCTGTAGTGATTCGGTCACTTCACTTATTTCGTTACTTGAGCGCAAAGCCGCACTATTAAGCAAATGGGTATTACTGCTGATTTCAGAGACTAAGCTACGCAAATCTTCAACCACGACATTAACATTTTTGCTTAATTCACCGTATTCATCGTCATTAGTGATCTTTAACTGTCGAGACAAATCACCCTTTGCTAAATAAGAAAGCGCTTTGTTTATGCGGTGCAAAGGCACTAACATGGCTCTAATAGTAGAGAATGCAATGCCAATACTCACCGCTATAATGATCACTAATAAAACAATAAGTGTGCTTTCGCCGCGTTCGATACTCTCAAACACCTCAGCCTGTAAATTAGATAAATTGGTATCGAATACAGTGACCAGTTGTTGGTTATCAGCTATCGCGCGATCAACTTGTTGTTCGGCGACAGCAAATTGATTGTTGAGTAATTGCTGTTGTTCGAGAATAGTGGTTTTAATAGCGAAAACCCCCTGTTCTGCAAAGAACTGTTGTTCCACTTTGGCAAAGTTATCGACGATGCTAGTCACTAAGCCATCAGTATCATAGGCTTTCTCAAGTCTTTGTAGGAAGTCAAGTAAAGCGTTAATATTACTTATTGCAACTTCAGTGGTGCTTTTAAATTCATTGAGCTCTTGAAGATCATTTAAGCTAGAGATTTCTTTGACTGAATCAGCCATATTGATGATGTAACCTTCGATTTGCACCGAAAGTGCGGTCATTTTATCTATATCGGCTTGTTTTTCGTCATCTTCCAAATAAGACAAATCAACAAGTGCTAGATCGGTGTCGTCGATGTATTGTGCTAACAATGCACTACTGGCTGTAAGTTGCGTCGATGAAGTGAGAATATTTTTTTGATAAGCGAACATCTGTTCTACAGACTTATTGTATAGTCGATAAGACTGGGTAAAATCTGTCAATATCTGTTTGGTTTTTGGCTCGCTTAAAATTCGTTTTATATCGGCCACTAAACTATTTAGTTGCTCACCTTCAACAGTAAAATTTTGATTTAAACTCTCTAGTTGGTTTATAGCAATAGTAGCGTCAATCAAAGCAAATTGTTTGGCTTGCTTTAATAATTGGATATGAACTTTATTGCTTAAGTGTCGCGCAGGTATTGCTTTGCTTTCAACCTCTGTTGTTGCGGTTTGCACTGTACCTAACAATCGAATAGAACTAAGACTCGCAACTAACAAGAGTATTAATATAATAGAAAAACCAAGAATAATTTTGTGAGCAATTTTGAAAGTCATTAAAGGCCTAAATTATCTAATTTTTATTCATTCTACGATAATTTTAACAATATTACACCTAGTAAATAAGCTAGTTAATTTCGCTTACTCTGGCTTGTACAGGCACTTACAGCAATGGTCTGAGCAGTGAAATCAAGATATTATATAATAAAATAAAATAGTAAGCATAAATTTAATGAATGTATTAAAAAGGTATTTCATCAAAAAAATACCTTATCAATACGCAATTGAATTATTACTGGCTGAACACTAATCACTAATCACTGCTCACTAATCTCTGTTCAGTAATCTCTGTTCAGTAATCTCTGTTCAGTAATCATACGTCAGTGATAAAAATCGCCTTTATCCTGAGAATATAATCTTGATCCTGTTCAGTGATCGAACCCAAGGCTAACCACTCTATAAATGCTTGCTCTAAAGTCACTTTATCACCAGATGACATTTGCTGTTTCATCAGTGCAACTTGCACTGCCATTCGCTGTGATTTAAATGCTGGTGGTGAATCGATACCAGCAATAATTTCTAAGGTTAATGTTTTAGATGCCCGATCACCATTGGACTGGCTATTGTGGCAATCGATCATTCGCTTTTGCCACACTGAGGGAAGATCAGAAAAATCAGTCGACTGCCTAACATCGTCATTAGTGGTTGACATAGTATGCAAACAAGCAAATATTGCTAACCAGATTTGTTGTTGCTGATTGTTGTCAATCTCGCTGGCAATGCTTTGTATTTGACTGTTTAACTTTTCTAGTTGTCGATCAAATGAACGCGGTTTAATATTAGCTTGATCAACAGCAATGACAAATTGTTCGATTTGTTGGCGCAAATTTTGTAACTTTGGTTTGTCGTTGCAAACAGTTAATTGCTCGGTTAATTGATCTAATTGTTCTGATAGTTGTTTATATAGGTTGTCCTGCTCAGCTTTTTCAACCAGGTGATCAGCTTTTTTCTTGGCAAAGAAATCATCATTAATGGCTCTAAATTTACGCCACAAATGTCTGTCTGATTTACCCGCAAAACCTATGCTTTTCCATTGTTGTTGTAATTTTTTTATCTCAGTTGTGGCTTGTTGCTGATCAGTTAATTCAGAGATCTGCTGAGCCTTATTTATAAGACTTTGTTTTTGGTTAGCATTATCTTGATGATGTTGGCGTATTTTCTCTATCAATGGGCTGACACTGCTGGTAAAGCGAAGATTAAGACCGCGGTACTTTTGCCGCTCTACGTCTCCTGCGTTGTGCCAGCGTCGCTGCAAGGACTTAACTTGTGAATCAATTTGTTTAAAGTCATCAATATTTTCTGAGTATTGCTCGGCTAACTTTTCAGCATCGCTCACGATGACCAGACGCAGCTGATAATTGTTCTCTCTTAACTTTTCCTGTTCAGCAAAGTACATACGACAAGGTGCAAATGCTTGTTCACAGACCAAATTGAATTCCGCATTCAGGACCTTATCAACTGCTTGCTCAGCATGTCCTAAGGAATTCCATGTTTTGCGAAATTGTTTTACTTGCTCTGCTTGTTCATTTGGATTATCCAGTGGCGATGCGACCAAAGCCTTGACACGCTCGAGCAATTTTTGTTTTCTTGGCGTGGCAATGTACTGCTCCCAATCGCTCAGCTCGGCAATTTTCGCTTTTGTGGCATCGTGATCACGTGATAATTGTTGTTGTTGTTCACTTGTGAGTTCCAGATAAGCTGTAGCAGCTTTGTTGAACACGCCAAACGCAGCATTGTATTTACCGGTGTGGATCAGGCGTTTCACATCGGCAAGTTTTTTTCGCACCCAAGTAAATTGATCTGCCTGTTGACGTTTTAAGGGTTTTAATGCTTTAGTCCACTGCGTCACTATTTGTTGATAAGCGTCAACAATTGACGATGGCAGCACGCCATGGGCGTTTTTATTAACACTTGACCATTGTTGCAGCCATTGTTCATACATGGCTATTTGTTCAGGTAATTGTTCGAGCTTGTCTGGCAACGGAATTTGCGACATTTTAGACACTAAATGGGTTGCTTCAGTCACTGATTCAGCTATTTCAGGTAGTTTGTCTAATTGTTGACTTAACCTATCAATCTCTGTAACAAGAGGCTGCTGCTCTAGTTCAGTCAATACTGATTTGACTAGCATTGCTTTAATGTTGTTTAGTTCAGCAGTAAATTCAACGCGGTTAATTTCAGTGTTTTCAAAAATTGCCGACGTTAACCTATGAGCCTGATCACTGAGCATACTAGAAAATTTTAGCGATGCGGCTTGTTTGTCTTGTACTAATTGATCAGCAATTAATTGTTGTTGATAAGCTTCAGATTTTTTTGCAAAAAAACGTGTTAATTGGTTTTCAATATCGCTGAACTTATCAGTAAACCCAGAAGTTTCGGCTGCAGATAAACAGCTCATTTCCGGTTTTAAAGCTTGCCATTCAGTGTGTAATTGTTGTTTTTTTAACAACACAGTGCTGTAGTCTGACAATTCTTTTAAGGCCAAAAATTTCGCCAATAATAACTGCAACTGTTTTTTTAATTTGATCGGTTTTAATACTGAGTCGTTAATGCGATTGAGCTTGTCACTTATCCTATCTGTGACTTTTTGATGTTCACTGTGTTTTTGTAATTTTTGTAAAACGTCTTGATCATCGACCTGCTCTACTAAAAATAGTTGAACCTTTTCACTAATTTTGTGTTTAAAAATTGAAGTAATTAATTGTGGTTTAGCCAGCTTTTTATACAAGGCAATAACGGTATCATCATCTTGTTCGACTTTTAACAAGAGATCTAATAACGCACCTTTAGGTTGTTGGGCAATGAATTGTAGTTTCTGCTCAGGTGACAAAACGAGAGAGTCTTTGCCAAGTAAAATGTTTTCTACTTGTTGATGGGCGTATTGGCGAATTTTTTTATTATTGTTGTCTTTACTCGCCGATAACCATAAATTGAAGTCGTTAACTTTCAGTAAAACTGCGCGACGAACTAACTCATTACTATCATTGGTTAATAATCTCTGCAGTATCGCCATATCGTCTTTAGCATTGGGATCTAGTGTATCGTTTATTGCCGAAATGCGAATATTACTGTCTTTGTGCTGCCATTTTGCTTTGAATATACGGGAAAAAATCATAAATCGGTGAACCTAGCAATGCTGTTGGGAGGTTGTGGTTTGTCTTGGTTGTTGTCATCAGATCCATTAGCAGCCAATTCTGCTTTTAATTGCCGTTTAGTTTTAGTGATCATCTGACCATCGGCGCCTATAGTTAACATTTGTTCAGAATTAAGGTGTCTTGCTTGGTAAGCCATGGATAATTGCAAGGCATGCTCACGTTGTGCTTGATCAACTACTTCGCCACTAGGCCATTTTCCGGTTTCAGCGGCATATTTGAGTCGCGAATACATTTCTTCCGACATTTCATCTACTAATTTAATGATATCCATTGTTAACTGCTTTTTCTTTTCAACACTATTAATTGCACTCGAGTGATAATATAAAGACAAAAACCAATTGCTGTACTTGCCACCGATATTAGGTATTGCCAGCTTCCGGGTTTTACTTCATACCAGTAAAAAAACAAAAAACCACCACAAAATAATAACATAGCAATAAATGATAACATCATAATGCGCTGTGATTTATTGATTGTTTCGATCTTACGTAAAGTCGCCAGTTGCTCTGCATCGGCTTTGCTAAGATCTAGCTGACAATGTGGACAGCTTGTTGACTTGTTTGAAATTTTCTTTTTGCATCTTGGGCAAGCAATAACTGCCATAGTATTTGTCCTAACTTAACACCGTCTAATTCTACCGCAAATAAAAACAAAAAACGCCCTTGTGGGCGTTTTTATTAGTCAAAAAATTATTTCTGTTTGTTAAAGCGGTCTTGCCAAAAATCGGCATTTTTGATGTTTAATTTTTCGGGGTTAAAGGTATAGTGTTTTACCCCCGCTTTTTGCTGTTGTTCATAGTCTTTTAATGCCTTAATGGCAGGTTTGGCGATAAAGAAAATGACAATGATGCCAATAATATTTAACCAAGCCATAATGCCAACACCAACATCACCCATGCCCCAAGCAGCGCTTGGTTGTGCTACGGTACCATAGAATACCGCTGCCATGATCATCACCTTAAGCAAAAACCGCAACGCTGGGATTTTAATAGTGCGATTAATGTAAGACACATTGTTTTCAGCGATAAAGTAATAGGCTAGTACTGTAGTAAAGGCAAAGAAAAATAAAGCAAGAGCGATAAAGGGTTTACCAAAACCGGTTAATACACTATCAACCGCTATCTGTGTAAATGCTGGACCGTTAATGACTACATCTGCGGCTAAGTTTTGAGCAACAAAGCTAGTAGAGCCCTCTGGCATGACGTTGTACGATTGGGTAATAAGGATCATAAATGCGGTTGCTGAGCATACAAATAAAGTGTCAATGTATACCGAAAAGGCTTGCACCAGGCCTTGTTGTGCGGGGTGCTCTACCTCAGCTGCTGCTGCCGCATGCGGACCAGTGCCTTGCCCTGCTTCATTTGAATATACACCGCGCTTAACTCCCCAACCTATTGCTGCGCCTAAACCAGCCATTGGCGTGAAAGCGTCAGAAATAATTTGCCCAAAGATAACCGGTAACATATCAATGTGTAAAAAGATGATGCTACAAGCAATTAAAATATAGGCTAGAGCCATAAATGGCACGACGACTTGGGTAAAGGTTGCAATGCGTTTAACACCACCGAAAATAATAAAACCAAGCAATATAACAATAAATACTGCAGCGTATACTTTGGTTAACGCCAAGTCACCGAGAACAGTATTGACTGTACCACCTTCACCAAAGACATTGACTAATGCATCACCGATACCATTTGATTGCACAACGGGCAGCAACATGCCACAGGCAACAATAGTAGCTAAGGCAAATATCCACGCATACCATTTTTGCCCCATCGCTTTTTCTAAATAATAAGCTGGGCCACCTCGATAAATACCGTCCTCTTCCTCTTTGTATATTTGCGCATTGGTAGACTCAATATACGCTGTAGCTGCGCCAAGAAAAGCAACAATCCACATCCAAAATACCGCACCAGGGCCACCAAAGCCAATGGCCGCAGCTACGCCAGCAATATTACCAGTACCTACTCGCCCAGAAAGCGAGACAGCAAGGGCTTGAAAAGATGAAATACCCTTTTCAGAACTTTTACCAGACATCAGCAGACGCCACATTTCTTTAAATTGTCTAACTTGCACAAAACGGGTCAGTATTGAAAAAAACAGCCCAGTAGCTAAACACAAATAGATGAGTGGTTTACTCCAAATGATATCATTAAGAAAGTTAACTATTTCTTGCACATTATTCTCCTGAATTTATATTATTTTTTTATCAGTATGTTATTAATAGATGGTATTTATCACAATTATTGTTGTTGGTTTTTTATCTCAATTGGCTAGCAATGTGAAAGATGGCGGTTAAAAAATCTCGACCAAATAAACTACTGCGTTGATCAGACCAACCGACACTGTGATCCGGCAATAGATCATTGTCTTTGAAAGGCATTTCTATGGTCAATGCGAGACAGTTAAATTGCTCTCCAACCCAATTCGAAGCGACGGTGAGGTTCGCTTGCCCGGGCAAATCTTTATCGTAGCCTCGTTGATCTTGAAATTCAGGGGTAATGGCTAATAAAATATTTTTAAAGTTATCTTCGAGATCTTTATGTCGCTGATCATAAGAAGGTATACCCTCACAGCCGGCGACAAAATTGACCGGTAATGCCTCGTCACCGTGAACATCTAGATGTAAATCGACGCCAACTTCTAACATTTTTTCTCGTACTAAATAGACTTCTGGGCTCCTTTCCATAGAGGGCTCTGCCCATTCGCGGTTGAGATTCACTCCAGCAGCATTGGTGCGCAAGTGACCTCGTACTGAACCATCGGGATTCATGTTAGGAACCAAATAAAATACCGCAGAATTTAATAGCGACCGGGCGACACCGTCATCTTCATCAAGTAAACGGTCAATGAAACCTTCCATAAACCATTCTGCCATGGTTTCACCGGGATGCTGTCTAGCAGTTAGCCAAATGTTCGGTTTACCCTCGCCCTCTTCGCCTACTTTTAACAGTGATATATCTCTGCCATCTAAGGTTTCACCCAACACTTGCAATTGGCAATCTATATCAAGTTGCGCGTTGTGGATCATGTCTTGGTGTCTTTCATAGCTGTAAGGCACAAAATAGGCAAAATAGACACTATCGTATTCAGGCGTAAAGGTGATCACTAGGTGTTTACCATCAAAGTGAGTTGGCACTCTAAACCAATGCTCTCTGTCATAGGATGCAACGGCTTGGTAGTCCGGCCAACCTTCTACATAGGCAGAATCGCCTGCATTGACTATAGATATCACGTGTTCACAACGTTGATTGTTGGTTAATTTAAAATGGAACCATTGATAGAAGTCTGACTGGTGATCTTTGTTAATTTCTAATAAAACGTTTTTGGCATCGCTGGCATTGATAACTCGAATATTACCGCTGTCAAATTTGGCTGAAATTTTCATGAAAATGTTCTACTTTTATTTATCACAAGCACTAGTGTACACAATCGTCAGCAAAATCAGAAGTATTATAAAGATCTTAAATACAAGCCTAATTCCGTAGAATATCCCATAGATTTGGATATTACGGTACTTTCTTCGTCAAGCACATAATAGCTTGGGTAAGCGGTAATTTTATATGCGTTTTTAACCTGACTATTGCCGTAAACGACAGGAAAACTCAATTGATGTTTCTGGATAAAGCGCAAGACTTCTGATTTATCACTATAATCAAGGGCAACGGCAATCACATCTATGTTGTGGTTCCTTTTGGAAACCGACTCTAAGTTGGCGATACTAACATCACAAATACCACACCAGGGTGCGAAAAAATATACGATGGTGTTGCGTTTATTGGACTGCAAGGCAATGGTTTTATCATCAATGGTAGGTAAGATGAATTGCTCAGTTACTGTCGAGTATTGATCAGGCAACATATCACTTTGCTTGAACCAACTCATCAATTGGAATATAGCAATAAAGACTAAGCATTGTATAAGTAGATTTTTTAACACAAAATTTTACTCCGCAGCTAAACCACCCCCTAGTATTATGGTGATACGTGGGCTTATGTTGATATATTGACCTGAACAACACCGATTATCATTCAACCTTTCACATAAAAAAATCCGACATTACTGCAAGTCGGATTTATTTTGTTAGGGTTCGCTATATTTTCACTGGTGTATTGTTATTTGCGGCGGTATCACATCGTTATCTGCTGATTTATGGTTGCCATTAATTAGCTCTTCGATAACTTTGTCATGCCTTGCATATAGGGCTGTAATACCGCAGGAACATCAATACTACCATCAGCTTGTTGATAATTTTCTAAAACCGCCACTAAGGTTCTGCCTACGGCTAATCCAGAGCCATTAAGGGTGTGCAGTAATTCAGGCTTATTGCTTTGCGCATCGCGATAACGGCCATGCATTCTTCTCGCTTGAAAATCCCCCATATTTGAACAAGATGAAATCTCTCGATAGGTATTTTGAGCGGGTAACCACACTTCAATATCAAAGGTTTTAGTGGCGCTAAAACCAATATCACCAGTACACAACACTACTGTGCGATAAGGTAAATCGAGTTTTTCCAATATTTTTTCGGCATGCGAAGTTAGTTGCTCTAGGGCGGAAAAAGAGTGTTCAGGTTTTACTAATTGCACCATTTCGACTTTATCAAATTGATGTTGACGAATTAAGCCGCGAATATCTCTGCCGTATGAGCCTGCTTCAGAGCGGAAACAAGGCGTGTGTGCACACATTTTGATGGGTAATTGACTTTCTTCTACGATCTCGTTGCGCACTAAATTAGTTAATGGCACTTCTGCAGTAGGTATCAATGAAAATTGTTTATTGCCGAGATCTGTGTGAAAAAGATCTTCACCGAATTTTGGTAGTTGTCCTGTGCCGTACAAAGACTCTTGATTCACTAGGTAAGGTACATACATTTCTTGATAACCGTGCTCATCGCAGTGCACATCTAACATAAATTGTGCAAGAGCGCGGTGCAATTTAGCGATCTGGCCGCGCATGACGGTAAAACGAGTGCCTGCCAGTTTAGCTCCACTTTCAAAATCTAGACCATTATCGATGCCCGCACCAAGATCTACGTGATCTTTAACGTCAAAGTCAAAAGTGCGTGGTGTGCCCCAACGTTTGATCTCAACATTATCATCTTCACTTTTGCCCATAGGCACTGAGTCATCAACAAGGTTAGGGATAGCAGAAACAATGGCATTAATTTTTGCTAATACGTCGCTTTGTTGTTGTTTAGATGACTCCAGCTCATTGCCTAACTGACTGACTTCAGCCAATAATGGGGCGATGTCTTCACCGCGGGCTTTAGCTTGGCCTATTGATTTAGAACGAGTATTTCGCTGACTTTGTAACTCTTGAGTCATTATTTGAATGGCTTTTCGCTGTTCTTCTAGGGACATTAATTCTCCCGTATCTAAACAATAGCCTCTTTTTGCTAATAATTTAGCGGTTTGTTCAATATCATTTCTAAATAGTTTTGGATCAAGCATGATGATTATGTTCTATGTAATGTTAAGTTAAATTATTTATTTAAAAAGGCCACTAAATACATACCAATAGCTGCTGCAATAAGACACAGACTAACATTGAGTAATACGTTGAGTAGCGCTTTAATTACTTCACCTTGTTGCATTAATAACAATGTATCCAGTGAAAATGTTGAAAATGTGGTAAATGCGCCTAAAAAACCAATACCGATCAGCGTTCTGTAAATACTGACCTCTATTATACCTTGATCAATTAAACCGTATAAAGTGCCCATTAACAACGAGCCAGAAATATTAACCGCCAGCGTCGCAAAAGGGAATCCTTTTCCGAGCCAATCTAAAATTAATTGTGATAGATAAAAGCGAATACTTGCCCCAAAAGCCCCGCCAAGAGCAACAAGCGCATATAAGGCAAAGTGATTAATGGAACTAGTCATAACGTTGCACCGGACTATTTATGTTCAATTGCTGTAAATAAGCAAGCTTATCTTTTAATTGCTTTTCCATTCCTCGCTCAGTGGGTTGATAAAAACTACTAGCAGATAATTGTGGTGGAAAGTAGCTTTCTCCAGCGGCAAAAGCATTTTCTTCATGGTGAGCATAACGATAACCATCACCGTGGCCTAACTCTTTGCTTAACTCGCTGGTTGCGTTGCGCAAATGAAATGGCACTTGCAGTTCAGCGGTTTGTTTCGCTAAAGCCAAGGCGTTATTAAACGCTTGATAAACAGCATTGCTTTTCGCAGCTAAGGACAAATAAATAACGGCTTGTGCTATGGCCCTCTCACCTTCACTAGGACCGACGCGATGATAAGTATCCCAAGCATTAATTGCCAACTGCATAGCTCTTGGATCGGCAGTACCTATATCTTCACTGGCTATTGCCAGTAAACGTCTAGCGACGTAAAGAGCATCACCACCACCGACTAATATACGTGCATACCAATAGAGGGCGGCATTGGGATCAGAGCCCCGTACTGACTTGTGCAAGGCACTGATCAGATCGTAAAAACTGTCTCCCTGCTTGTCATATAAAGCTATTTTATCACCCGCTATTTGTTTGATTTGCTCGCAACTGATGATGTGTTTTGCCTCACCTTGTTGACTGTGTTGACTGTGTTGACTGTGTTGACTGTGCTGATGGGTTAGTAAATCTATACAACTCTCTAATATATTTAATAACCTTCGAGCATCACCATCAGCAAGATGAATAAGTTGTTGTTGGCCGTTGTCGGCAAAACTAAATTGCAGGTTTCTTGTTGCTTTACAATGTGCTTGCGCTTTATCAATCACTTGCAGCAAATTTTCCGGTGTGAGTTTATTTAAGCTGTACACCCGTGCTCTCGATAAAATAGCTTGATTTAATTCAAATGCGGGGTTTTCAGTTGTTGCGCCAATAAAAACAATTGTGCCATTTTCAATATGAGGTAAGAAAGCATCTTGTTGGCTTTTATTAAAACGGTGCACCTCATCAACAAATAACATTGTCCGTTGTTGATTTTGCCGAGCGCGGTGCTTGGCATTATCGATAGCTTGACGAATATCTTTGATACCAGAGGTTACAGCCGAAACTCGTTCAATCACGGCATTGCTGTGTTTGGCTATTATTTCCGCTAAAGTTGTTTTACCTGTACCTGGAGGCCCCCATAGAATAATCGAATGACATTGACCCGCTACTATGGCTTGGTAAAGTGGCTTGCCCTTAGATAGTATATGTTCTTGGCCTATATAACCGTCGAGATGATCAGGCCTTAATTGTGCAGCAAGTGGGGCAAAATTATTATCTTCATTCAGCTTGTCAGCAGCAGCTAAATCTAAATCTAGTGAGCCATTAACGTTGGTCATCTAAATAAACACCCTCTGGCAAGGTAAAATTAAATAAATCAATCGCTGGTGGCTTGGTATTATCGATATTGTCTAGTTCAATTAGGCTTAATTGGCCGGTTGCATCTAACAAAGAGAGTGACGTTAATGAATATTTTATCGCCTGTTTAACGCTGCGCTTTGCAAAGCTAACAGTTAATGTCTTAATTCTGCTGTTGACATCATTGGCGTTTATGCTATAGGTTAATTCAGACAATTGATTAACAGAATAGTTGTCCCAAAGGGTTTGGTCATTACTACTCAATAACAATATGGGTGTGTCGGCAATGGCTGCATCTAAAGTATAAACACTGGCTTGTTCAATAAAAGGATCGTACAACCATAATACTTTGCCATCAGATACAATTAAGGTTTCATCAGGTGTTAGAATATGCCAACGCACTAGGTTAGGCTTACTGACCATCAACCTACCACTGTCTTGTTGAATAACACTGCCCTCCTCATCAACGACTTTTTGTATAAAGTCAGCCGAAAAGAAAGCCATAGTATTTAACAAAGCTTTTAATTTTTGTTTACTGGAATGGTTATCAGATTGCTGTTCTGCAGAGTTATCACTATGGTGTTCAGCAGACACTTTATTGCGGTTTGCTGCAATTGTTGCAGAGTTATCACTATGGTGTTCAGCAGACACTTTATTGCGGTTTGCTGCAATT
>JBELHO010000018.1:37014-55019 GCA_042091375.1 Thalassotalea sp.
TGCAGAGTTATCACTATGGTGTTCAGCAGACACTTTATTGCGGTTTGCTGCAATTGTTGCTGAGTCGTCTTGGCTTTTTGGCGGTTTAGCCGTTTTGTTGATATTATCGAGCTGGTGTTGACTGTCTTGCTGCTGGTTGACACTTTCACTGATAACAATCGATGTGTGTTGGGCAAACGCTGTGTTAACCAAGCATAAGCAAAGTAGAAAAATTACATAGGTACGAGTAAACAAATTAGTTAATCCTTGATAGGTGGTGGTGCTAATACTTCTCTAGCGCCATTGTTACCGGGTGAACTGACCACCCCTTGCATTTCCATCTGTTCAACTATACGGGCAGAGCGGTTATAGCCAATGCGAAATTTGCGTTGAATACTGGAAATAGATACCCTTCTCGCTTCAGTAATGAAAGCTAATGCTTCGTCGTATAATGGGTCTATGTCAGATCCAGACTCATCTACTTGTTCTCCGGGCAGTAACACCGGTTGTTCGGCATCACCTGAGGTGATTTCATCTATATAGTTGGGCTCACCGCGTAACTTCCAGTCTTTAACCACAGCATGCACTTCATGATCGTCAACAAAGGCACCGTGTACACGAGTTGGCACACCTGAGCCAGGCGGTAAATAGAACATATCCCCCCAACCCAATAACTGCTCAGCGCCTTGTTGATCTAGAATTGTTCGAGAATCTATTCTAGATGAAACTTGCAAAGCCATTCTGGTGGGAATATTGGCTTTGATTAAACCGGTAATAACATCTACTGATGGCCGCTGTGTCGCCAAGATCAAGTGAATGCCAGCTGCACGGGCTTTTTGAGCTATGCGGGCAATTAATTCTTCGACTTTCTTGCCTACTACAACCATCATGTCGGCAAATTCATCAACGATAACAACAATGCTTGGCAGTTTTTCCAATTGCGGCGGGGTTTGATCAAAAGCGTCACTGGCTTGCCAAGTTGGATCGATAATAGGGGTACCATCGGCTGTGGCTTGTGCTATTTTAGCATTGTAACCTTTGAGGTTTCTGACCCCGAGCGCAGACATGATGGTATAGCGACGCTCCATCTCTCCCACACACCAACGCAGCGCATTTGCCGCATCTTTCATATCAATAACCACTTCAGAGAGTAAATGCGGTATGCCTTCGTAAACCGACAACTCGAGCATCTTTGGATCGATCATGATCAAGCGCACATCATCAGGTGTTGATTTGTATAATAGACTTAAAATCATGGTATTGACGGCTACAGACTTACCCGAACCGGTTGTACCTGCAACCAGTAAATGTGGCATTTTTGCCAAGTCAACCACGACCGGTTCACCTGCGATATCAAAACCTATTGCCATGGTAAGCGGAGATTGCGATTCAGTGAAGGCTTTGCTACATATCACATCACGCAATGGCACTATTTCGCGGTGTTTATTCGGTAATTCAAGACCAATAACCGATTTTCCGGGGATCACTTCAACCACACGCACGCTTTTTGCTGCCAAAGAACGCGCTAGATCTTTAGATAAACCGGTTATTTTACTGACTTTAACTCCAGGCGCTAAATCGAGTTCAAAGCGAGTGATCACTGGTCCAGGAAAAACTGATACAACTTGTGCAGTGACTCCAAACTCTTTGAGTTTTACTTCAACTAAGCGACTGACTTTATCGAGATCTTCTTGTTGAATGGGGTTCTCGGCTTTGTCGGGGCGATCTAACAAGTCCAACGAGGGCATGCCCTCATAAGTGGTCGGCGATGATGGGTGATTTGCTACATCAGGCGTGGTATTTTCTTCAACTAAGATAGGTTCAACATCTTCAAACGCGGCATTAATTTCGTCATGACTGACATGTTGCTGAACATTAATAGCTAAAGGTTCACCCATCAAATCATCAATAGTTACAAAATGGTCAACTTCTGATTGAAAGCTAATATCGTCTTTACTATCAGTAAATACTTCCTCTTCGGCAACAGGTTCGATAGCTGAGAAAGCATTGTGTAAATCATCTTGCTCTAAGGGTTCAGCGGGTTGTTGTTGACTGTTCATCTCATGACTAGACTGGAGGTCGTGGTCACACACCGCTAATTGCTCAATTTGCTGATCGGTCACACTATTGTTTTGCTTTGCTGTGTCGTTACGCTGACTAAACTTACTAGATAGTTGTTTAGGCAGTTGTAGTGCATACTGAAATAACATAATGGTGTAGCGACCAACTTCATCAATAAAAGTTAACCAAGAAAACCCTGTCAATAGAACAATCCCGGTTAAACAGAAGGCAACAAACAATAAGGAACTACCAACAAATGAAAAATATGGAATAAAACTATTGCTCAATACATCACCTAATATTCCTCCCGCTGAAAAATAAAAGATATCATCAAAATTCATGCTTGCGATGGCAGTAATACCGGTAAAAAATAAGATAAATCCAATAAATCTCAGACCTAAAGTAAGGTAATCTAGTTGAATTAAACGATGGTACTGTTGAAATAACAACCAGCCAGTAATAGCAATAATAAAAGGTAAGCTATAGGACACCAAGCCAAATAAATTAAGTAACAGATCAGAAAAATAGGCACCAACTGCGCCACCTAAGTTGCGGATCGGTGTTTGGTACCCGGTTTGCGACCAACCCGGATCGGCGGGATCAAAACTAAACAAGGCCATCATAATAAACATAGCCGCTACAGAAAACACTACTAGCCCAGCCTCTAGTAGACGCTGCACCCCATTTAACTTTCTTGAATTATCCGACAATACTTTATCCATAAAAATCACTGATCAGTGTATAAAATAGCAAATTACCACGGTTAATTAAATGCTTTAATCATCAACTCTATTGATATAAATAGATTAACGCCTAATTGGTAAAATATTTGACGATTTTACTTCTTCCATAACCACATAAGTGCGACTTTCACTAACAGCGGGTAATTTTAATAAAGTATCGCCTAATAATTCACGGTAAGCTGCCATGTCAGACACTCGGGTTTTTAATAAAAAATCGAAGTCACCCGAAACCAGATGACATTCTTGTATCACATCAACATTTTGTACTGCTTTAGAAAAATCGTTAAATACATCTGGACTGGTTTTAGTTAATGTTATTTCAACAATCACCAATAATGCTGATTCAAGCTTATCAGGATTGAGCATGGCTTTGTAGCCAAGTATATAATTATCAGTTTCCAAACGCTTAACCCTCTCTAAACATGGCGTTGGGCTGAGCCCTACCCTTTTAGATAATTCGACATTTGACAACCTACCATTGTTCTGAAGTTCAATTAAAATATTGCGATCGATGCGATCGAGTTTTTTATTATCAGCAACCATGATTTATTTAATCCTGTAAAAATAACTTTAAATAATATTATATATCGACAATAAATATAATTCGATAGGTTAATCTGTAAGTTAGCAACTATACTAGCATCATATTTCACACGAAACATTAAAGAGAGTAACTAATGATCATTGGTGTACCCAAAGAAATTAAAAACCATGAATATCGCATAGGCCTAACACCTGCTGGTGCTAAGGAATTAATCGTCAATGGCCACGAAGTGATCGTTGAAAATGACGGCGGTGCTTCTATCGGTTTTGATAACCAACAATATCTCAATGCCGGCGCGAAGATCATTGACTCAGCAGCTGAAATTTTTGCTCGTGCTGATATGATCATCAAAGTAAAAGAGCCACAACCTAACGAATGTAAAATGTTACGCCCTGGGCAAGTGCTATTTACTTATTTACATTTAGCACCTGATCCTCAGCAAACAGAATTACTGATCGCTTCTGGCGCAACCTGTATAGCTTACGAAACAGTTACATCAGCAAGTGGTGGTTTACCTTTATTGGCGCCGATGTCAGAAGTGGCTGGTCGCATGTCGATCCAAGCCGGTGCTCATGCATTAGAAAAAGCACAAGGTGGACTAGGGGCGCTTCTCGGTGGTGTTCCCGGAGTTGCCCCTGCTAAAGTGTTAGTGATAGGTGGTGGTGTGGTTGGTACCCAAGCAGCGCGCATGGCTGTGGGCATGGGAGCTGACGTAACTATCTTAGACAGATCGCTGCCGCGTTTACGTCAATTAGATGCTGAATTTGATGGCCGTTTAAAAACTGTCTATTCAACAGCTGACGCTATGGACACCTTAATAGTTGAAGCAGATTTAGTGATTGGTGCGGTACTTATTCCCGGTGCAGCAGCACCAAAACTTGTCACAGCTGAGCACATAAAGATGATGAAAAAAGGCTCTGTCGTGGTTGATGTGGCTATTGATCAAGGCGGTTGTTTTGAAACCTCAAAAGCGACTACCCACCAAAAGCCAACTTACGTCGTTGATGATGTTGTTCACTATTGTGTTGCTAACATGCCTGGTGGTGTAGCGCGTACATCGACTATGGCTTTGACTAATGCTACCATGCCATTCACCTTAACCCTTGCAAACAAAGGGGCAAAACAAGCACTTTTAGATGACCAACACTTAATGGCGGGTCTAAATGTGTTAGGCGGTCGCATCACCAATAAACCTGTAGCAGATGTGTTGAATTATGATTACTTGCCTGCTGAGCAAGCATTGGCAACTTTGCGCAGTTAACTTTAAGTCTGTTACTTTTATTAACGCCGATAAAATACACTTTCGGCGTTAATAACCTCTTCTATTAAACACATTGTTATAATATTAAACTAAATAATAAAAAATCTTAGTTGAGTTTTTATGGCGAGTGCAAACAATTAATTCCAAACTTATTTAATTAAATGTGCTTTGTATTCTTGATTAATTAATTTAGTATCCCAATCATTACACTATCAAAAATTTCATTTATTGGAGTAATTCATGAGCGAAGTAAGACATTGTCCCTTACTCATCTTGGGCTCTGGCCCAGCTGGATACACCGCAGCCGTATATGCTGCAAGAGCTAATTTAAAACCGGTGATGATCACTGGCATGCAACAAGGTGGTCAATTAACAACGACGACTGAGGTAGAAAATTGGCCTGGTGATGCCGATGATCTCACCGGTCCTGCTTTAATGGAACGAATGCAAGCCCATGCGGAGAAGTTTGATACTGAAATTATTTTTGATCACATTGAGTCGGTCGATTTTAGCAGTAAGCCATATAAACTTTCAGGTAGTAGTGAATACACCTGTGACGCTCTGATCATCTGTACTGGTGCATCTGCCCAATACTTAGGTTTACCTTCAGAACAAGCATTTATGGGTAAAGGTGTTTCTGCCTGTGCTACATGTGATGGTTTCTTTTATAAAAATCAGAAAGTTGCAGTTGTAGGCGGCGGTAATACTGCTGTAGAAGAAGCCTTGTACTTATCAAATATTGCTTCTGAAGTACACCTTGTCCATCGCCGTGATACCTTTCGTTCAGAAAAAATATTAACGGATAGGTTAATGGCAAAAGTGGCCAATGGAAATATTTATCTGCATACCGATCGCACTTTAGATGAAGTTCTTGGTGACAACATGGGCGTTACCGGTATAAGGATCAAAGACACTAGCTCTGATGCAACTGAGAACATTGATGTTGCCGGTTGTTTTATCGCCATTGGTCACAAACCTAATACCGATATATTTAGTGGTCAATTAGCGATGAAAGACGGTTATATTACTATTCAAAGTGGTACCAGTGGTAATGCCACACAAACCAGTTTAGAGGGGATATATGCTGCCGGTGATGTAGCAGATCACATTTATCGTCAGGCGATCACTTCAGCAGGGGCTGGTTGCATGGCGGCACTTGATGCAGAGCGGTATTTAGACGCACAAGAGTAAGTATGATGGCTAAGACTCTTAGCTGGTTATCAGATAAAAGTCTTGATTTTCCTCCGCTAGACAGTGCATTAACCGATCCAAACGGTTTATTAGCTGTTGGCGGAGATCTATCCGCTGACCGACTGATTAATGCTTATCAACATGGTATCTTTCCATGGTTTAATCGTGGAGAAGCAATACTTTGGTGGAGTCCATCACCGCGGGCGATCATAGACTTTTCACTTTTTAAAATAAACAAAACCCTCAGTAAATTCCTTAGAAAAACTAACTACACTGTCAGTATTAACCTGCGTTTTGATGACGTTATTGATCACTGTGCTGAAGCACCTTTTCGCAAGCAAGACACCTGGATTGTTGACGAAATGAAAAATGCATACAAGTATTTGCATCAACTGGGCTACGCTCATTCTATCGAAGTATGGCAAGATGAAAAATTAGTTGGCGGTTTATATGGTGTTGCCATTAATGGTTTCTTTTCTGGAGAATCGATGTTTTACATAGCAACAAACGCTTCAAAAGTGGCTTTAGTGTCGTTAATAGCGCTGTTGAGAACTCAGAAAATTGCCTTTATCGACTGCCAATTAACTAATCCATTTCTAGCGAGCATGGGCGCAACTGAGATCGACCGAGAAGTGTTTATAGAAAAGCAACAACTGGCAATTAACACCCCTATTAATCAGCATATATGGTGCCCTCGTTTATTGGAATCTCAGCTATAATTAAGTGATGAACTCACATTACAAATTAGGTATTACCCGAAACTTCCCCTGCAACTATCTTGCAGATCAGGATGAGCGTTTGCTGGTGGTTACCGATGAGCGCCTTCAAAATAGCCAGCATTACAGTTGGTTGATGTCTCAGGGGTTTAGAAGAAGCGGTGAACAAATATATCGTCCATATTGTGTTAATTGCTCAGCGTGTCAATCCATAAGAGTATTAACGGATCGATTTAGTGCTTCCAAAAGTCAAAAACGTTTGTTGAATAAAACTCGGCATTTACGACACACAGTAGCGACTGAAGTTAAGTTGTCGTACTATCCATTATTCAAAATGTATATTGATCAGTTACATAGTGATGGTGCTATGTTTCCAGCGAATAAAAAACAATTTGTTAGTTTTTTAGGTGGTGATTTAACCGAACAGGTTTTTATCGAAACTTGGCACAACGAAGAATTGATAGCTGTGGCTATTACTGATGTGCTTGCCGATGCCCTTTCCGCAGTATATACCTTTTACGATCCATCACAGCGTAAAAATGGTCTGGGCGTCTACTCAATTCTGCAACAAATTGAATTAGCCAATAAGATGGCCAAGCCTTATTTATATTTAGGCTATCAAATTGACCAATGTAAAAAAATGAATTATAAGAATCGATACTTCCCTTACCAACAATTAATTGAAAATAACTGGAAAACAATAAATAAATAACACTATAGCTTTACATTAGCCGATGATTTCGGCATTATCTGCGCAGCTTTTTATTTATGCACATTTTAGAGGTTTAACGCCCAATGGCGAAAGAAGAAAATATTGAAATGCAAGGTACGGTTTTAGATACCTTACCAAATACTATGTTCCGTGTTGAATTGGAAAATGGCCACGTAGTTACGGCGCACATTTCTGGTAAAATGAGGAAAAACTACATTCGCATTCTCACCGGTGATAAAGTCACGGTTGAGTTAACACCTTATGACTTATCTAAAGGTCGCATTACTTTCCGCGCAAGATAATAACAAAGCTTTAAAATATAAAAAGCCCTGCTTATTTCAGGGCTTTTTTAGTTTAGCTGAAGTTTAAAAGTATTTTATTGGTTTTCAACCAATACTTCTTTAGACTCAACAGTAAGTGATAACGCATCTTTCTTCAAAGCAATTTTCGCAACACCTCCGCGCGTTAATCCACCAAATAGCAGTTCATTTGCCAGTGGTTTTTTCAACTGTTCCTGAATCAACCTTGCCATAGGTCTTGCTCCCATGGATTTATCATAACCATGCACGGCTAACCACTTTTTAG
The DNA here is from genome assembly GCA_042091375.1 of Thalassotalea sp. GTDB lineage: Bacteria > Pseudomonadota > Gammaproteobacteria > Enterobacterales > Alteromonadaceae > JBELHO01. The sequence continues at coordinate 44,807 of JBELHO010000018.1, forward strand.
CCTCTTTGGTTAACTCTAATGAAACCCCTTTCTCATCTAACTGAGCTTGTAATTCAACAATAAATTTGTCGACAACTTGTTGGATGACTTCATCTGATAAATGGTTAAACCAAACAATATTATCAAGGCGGTTTCTAAATTCTGGAGAAAATATTTTTTTGATTTCATCCATGGCATCTATGCTGTGGTCTTGTTGTTTAAATCCTATTGACTGACGCAGAGTTTCTTGTACACCTGCGTTGGTGGTTAGTACTAAAGTGATATTTCGAAAATCAGCCTTGCGACCATTATTATCTGTTAATGTACCGTGATCCATCACCTGTAATAAAATGTTGTATACATCTTGATGGGCTTTTTCTATTTCATCAAGTAGTACCACCGCATGAGGATGTTTAAGCACCGCATCCGTTAATAAGCCACCCTGTTCATAACCAACATAGCCAGGTGGTGCCCCGATCAAACGACTTACCGCGTGTTTTTCCATGTATTCTGACATATCATAACGCAATAACTCGACCCCTAGGGTATTCGCCAGTTGTTGAGTCACCTCTGTTTTACCCACGCCCGTTGGACCAGCAAAAAGAAATGAGCCCACAGGTTTTTCTTCATTACCCAAACCCGCTCGAGATAACCGAATAACTGAAGTTAACTCATCAATTGCTTGGTCTTGTCCAAATACGACGAGTTTGAGATTGCGATCTAAATTCTTTAAGCTGTTGAGTTCCGATGAAGACACCGATTTTTCCGGTATTCTGGCGATACTAGCAACAACACTTTCAATATCAGTGTCTTTAATAATCTTTTTGCGTTTTGATAGTTCAACTAATTTTTGTTTCGCGCCAGCTTCATCGATAACATCAATGGCTTTATCGGGTAAAAAGCGCTCGTTAATATACTTAGCGGATAACTTAGCAGCGGCATGTAATGCTTTGTTACTAAAGCGGATGGAGTGATGAGATTCATATTTTTCTTTTAGACCATGAAGTATCTTTGTGGTGTCTTCGACACTTGGTTCAACGATATCTATTTTTTGAAAACGCCTAGCTAAGGCCCGATCTTTTTCAAATATACTTTGGTATTCCTGATACGTGGTCGAACCCATACAGCGCAATTTACCCGAAGATAATAACGGCTTAATTAAGTTAGATGCATCTAACATACCTCCTGAAGCAGCACCAGCACCAATTATAGTGTGTATCTCGTCTATAAACAAAATTGCATCGCCATCTTGTTCAAGTTCTTTTAATAACGATTTAAAACGTTTTTCAAAATCGCCACGGTATTTAGTTCCAGCTAATAACGCCCCCATATCAAGCGAATATATAGTGGCATTTGCCATAAATTCCGGTACTTTTGCATTGGTGATCAGGTTCGCTAAACCTTCGGCTATGGCTGTTTTACCAACACCCGCTTCACCGACTAATAAAGGATTGTTTTTACGCCTGCGACCAAGTACTTGTAATGCTCTTTCTAATTCTTTGTCTCTGCCAATAAGCGGATCAATATTGCCATTTACTGCTTCTTCATTGAGATTAGTCGCAAAGTTTTCTACCGTTCTTGGCTCTTCCTCTACTTGGTTAGGCGGTTGTTCTGCTGACTGACTATCTTTTAATTTATCTACTTTTGAAATACCATGAGAAATAAAATTAACTATATCTAGGCGACTAATTTCGCATTTTTTTAGAAAATAGGTTGCTTGAGATTCCTGTTCGCTAAATATTGCCACCAACACGTTTGAACCGCTTACTTCACTTTTTCCTGAAGACTGAACATGAAAAACAGCGCGTTGAAGAACTCTTTGAAAGCCTAGGGTTGGTTGCGTATCTCTTTCCGCATCACCCTCTGGGATAACGGGTGTTGTTTCGCCTATAAAGTCATGTAAATCTTTACGTAATTTAGCCAAATTAGCACCACAGGCTTTGAGGGCATCAATTGATGAAGGATTATCAAGTAAGGCTAATAACAAATGCTCTACTGTCATAAACTCATGGCGTGATTCTTTAGCCTGACGGAACGCCATATTAAGGGATATCTCTAAATCTTTGTTCAGCATAATCTGCTCCAATTTAATGTTTGCTTAATCAGCCTTCTCCATCACACACTTCAATGGGTGTTGATGTAAAAAAGCATAATCGCTCACTTGGCTTACTTTAGTTTCTGCTACTTCTGCAGTATATGTGCCACAACTTGCCTTTCCCTTATTGTGTATTGCGAGCATAATCTCTGTTGCTTTATTTGAATCCATAGCAAAAAACTTTCGCAATACTTCTATAACAAAATCCATCGGTGTGTAATCATCGTTTAACAACACGACATTGTACATTGATGGCTTTTGATATTTTCTGACAACCTCTTCTTCAATAACCTCTTGATTGTCGATTAACTCTTTCCACTTACTCATAATTTTATTCTAGTCTTTATCAAAAAGTTTTGCTGTATATTTTTGTTAAAAAATATCGACAAAAGTAAAAATTATGTAAATACAACTTGACTATTTCATCAAACACTTTAGGATTGAAATTGTGGTTAAAAAGTGACCACGTATTTACACAAAACGAACTTAAGGATACCTAATTATTTACTAATTTAGAAGGATATTGAATTATGGCTAACGGTACAGTGAAATGGTTTAATAATGCAAAGGGATTTGGTTTTATTCGTCCAAAGGACGGAGGTGAGGATGTATTCGCTCATTATACAATCATTAAAATGAATGGATTTCGCACATTAAAAGCAGGACAAAATGTTCGCTATGAAATTAAAAAAGGGCCTAAAGGTTTTAATGCCTTAAGTATAACTTTAGAAGAGCCTAGTTAAAAATTAATTAAAAATTAATTAAAAATAAAACACACATAAATAAAAAAACACAGTGTAACCTGTGTTTTTTCATTATTACATAATATTAACATTTAGCCTGTCAAAGTTAGTAAAATCATCACTAATCCATATAGTGATCACATATGTTCAATAATACAGTCACCGAATTGAGAACAAGTAACCAGAGTTGCACCGTCCATTAAACGTTCAAAATCGTAAGTCACGGTTTGAGCGTTTATCGCGCCAGACATACCTTTTATAAGTAAATCAGCAGCTTCTGTCCAGCCCATATGACGCAACATCATTTCTGCAGATAAAATCACCGAGCCCGGATTAACTTTGTTTAACCCCGCATACTTAGGTGCCGTGCCATGAGTCGCTTCAAATACCGCGACTTCTTCACCAATATTGGCACCAGGAGCAATACCGATCCCACCTACCTGAGCAGCTAAAGCATCTGAAATATAATCACCATTTAAATTAAGTGTAGCAATGACACTGTATTCAGCGGGGCGAAGTAATAGTTGTTGTAACATCGCATCGGCAATTACATCTTTTATTATAATTTCACGACCGGTTTTAGGACTAATAAACGAACACCAAGGCCCTCCCGACAGATATTGAGCGCCAAACTCTTTTCTAGCCAGTTCATACCCCCAGTTTTTAAAGGCACCTTCAGTATATTTCATTATATTGCCTTTGTGCACCAAGGTAACCGACTCTCGGTCATTGTCTATGGCGTATTGAATAGCGCTGCGAACTAAGCGCTCGGAGCCTTCCTTTGATACTGGTTTTACGCCAATGCCGCAGTTTTCAGTAAAGCGAATTTTATTGACACCTAATTCTTGCGAAATAAAGTTGATCATTTTCTCCGCTTGTTCACTTCCTGCCTCAAATTCAACACCAGCATAAATATCCTCAGAGTTTTCTCTAAAGATAACCATGTCAACTTCGCATGGTTTTTTCATTGGGCTGGGCACACCAGTAAACCACTGCACTGGCCGTTGACAAACATAAAGGTCGAGAACTTGTCGCAACGCCACATTTAAAGAGCGCATACCACCGCCAACCGGCGTTGTTAACGGTCCTTTGATCCCCACTTTAAAACGCCTAAACATCTCTATCGTCTCATCGGGTAACCAAGTTTCACCGTCATATCTCTCTGTCGCTTTTTCACCTGCGTAAACTTCGAGCCAGTGAATTTTTCTTTCATCACCGTAAGCTTTGCTAACCGCGGCATTAACTACTGATAGCATAGTCGGTGTGACATCAATGCCAATGCCATCTCCTTCGATATAAGGAATTATAGGGTTGTTGGGCACATTTAATAACCCATCTACAATAGTGATTTGCGCGCCTTGCGTAGGCATAGATATTTCTGACATATGGGTTTCCTTATCAAGGTATAAACCTAAAAAATGCTGATTGTCGGTTATTTGTATTGCCCTTAATAAGCTAATTGAAACAGAGCGAATACACTAATACAGTTTAAGTTATAGTAAATATAATTACTATGAATATAACTTTATAAATATAACGGCGAAAGCCTTTATATTTAATGTGTAAAATATTCAACAGCTAAGCCGTTTTATTGTTTAATAACACTTTTACTATAGACTAGTATAAAATAAAATATTATAAACATTTGCATTAATATCAAGATTTTAATAAAACTTATTGTAGGCTTTGACACTGTTCACTGAGCTGTTAATAAGATCCTCAATAATTGTAAGTTATCATTAGAAAATCAATCAGCTAAAAAATTGATGACATAAAGGCTGACTTGCAGATTGCAATCAATGTGTATTTCCGTTTTTATTCAGTTGTTTGCTAAATTTACTTAGTAAAATTCACTTAGTTATACGTTCAAACGGTACTATTCTCAATAACAGCAAGCCAATGACAAAATAAAAAACCACCACCAATAAGCCATTTTGTCTGCCAACAGCGTCAGCAATAGGGCCAAAAATCATCCCTAATATAATGGCTAATTTGCCAAACACTCCCCACAAGCTAAAACTAAGGGATACATCTTTACTATTGGTGATTAGACCTACGACCGCCCTACTAGCACTCTGTGTTGCCCCCAAAGCAGAACCGGTAATAAAAGCAACAACCATAAACATTTCAGGGATCGCCAAGCCAAAAAATTGTGCTAATGGAGAGATGAAATAGATTGCAATAATGCCGAGTATCCAGCCGATAAGAGATGCTTTAAGGGTAAAAGCAGCGCCCATTTTGTCTTGTAATACACCAAAAGAGAGTGCGCCGATCATAGATGCCACTTGTAATATAGCACCCGTCGCCAGTAAAAAAGTGCCTTGAATAGCTAGCTCTTCACTTGCATATATACCAAAAAACTTAACGATCACCGCGATCCCGGCTGAATAAATTGTAAAGGGGATGAAAAATCGAAACAATAAAGGGTAACTCTTTATTAAGTTCATCATATTAGCCACGCGTTTGACACTTGCGGTCAGTATTTGAGCGGTATTTGCCTGTTTAAATTGATATTCTGAGGGTTTTTCACGGAGAAAAACAAAAGTAGGCAAGGCTGATAATAAGTAAAATAACGCTAAAACCACCATAGCTAACTGGTGTTGATACACATACAATACTTGATCTACTTCCGCGCTGACAGTGATCAAAGCAATCATTAATAACAATGACAATAAGCCACCTATATAGCCAATACCCCAGCCAATACCAGAAATCCTACCTATGGTATTTGTTGTTGATATCTCGGGGAGAAAGCTAGCGATGACATTTTCAGATAACATCCAAGCCGTATTACTCAACACTAATAAGCTGATCCCCAAAGTAATTTCACCTGGATCAACAAAGTATAAACTGGCTGTAAAAACTACACTGATGGTGGTCAACACCGATAACTGTTTTTTCTTATTGCCTCTATAATCGGCAAAAACACCTAATATTGGTGCCAAAATCACCGAAAGCAAAGTTGAAACAACAATAACAATAGACCAATAAGTATCTCGCATTTGCGAATCTGCAGGAACTATTTGACTAATAAAGAACGCGCTGTAAATAAAGGTGATCACTACTGTGGTGTAACTAGAGTTAGCAAAGTCATACATAGCCCAGCCAAACACTTGCCGTTTTATTGGACGTTTAGAGCTAATAATTTCTGACATATAATCTTAAATCCTTATTAAAATACCGAATAAACGAAGCCGACAAACCAATTTTTCAATAAATGCCCATTGACTATATCAGGGTCTTTTTAAGTCATATTACTAAGCACTAATAGTTGTGATAAAAGCGTAATCTACATGGCTATAAAATAATCTTTGCAGTCAAAATCGATAAAAGCATCTAAAGTGCAACTAAAAAACAGTTAAGATCGTCGAAATTGAAATTAGTGCAACAATCAGTAAAAAATCAATTTTGTAAAATTTATCACCTTGATAAAGAGGTAACTGAATTAAAATACACATATGTAAATAAATATACTTTGCAAATAAAGCAGTTTAAAATCAATAGATTAATAATTTTATAGAACTCAACTTAGCCAATGAATACGTCATATTATCTACAAATCTGATTGTAATACTTTAATAAAGATATAAAAAATAATGAGAGTCCAAAACACTTAAAATATATTGCCTTAAATCAATTGAACAGAAAAACTTTGAACACAGTTAACTTAACGTTTTGATTGCCCTTCCAATACCATCTACTGTTAAAGGATACATTTTATTGGCAAACAACTCATTGATAAGTGAAATTGAGTGATAATAGGACCAATGCACTTCCGGTTGTGGGTTTAACCAAACCACTTTATCGAAATAGTTGGTTATTTGTTTAATGTAGTGACTGCCCGGTTGTTGATTCCAATGTTCAACACTACCGCCACGGGCAATAATCTCGTATGGCCCCATAGTCGCATCACCCACAAATATTACTTTGTAGTCACAACCAAACGTGCGTGTGAGTTGTTTTATATCAATAGTGTCTGTGCGACGTCTATTGTTGTCACGCCAAACCTTGTCATAGATACAATTGTGAAAATAAAAAAATTCTAGGTGTTTAAATTCACTATGTGCGGCTAAAAACAACTCTTCACAAGTGTGAATGTACTCATCCATCGAACCACCTATATCAAAGAACATCAGTACTTTAACAGCATTATGGCGTTCCGGTTGCATATGCACATCTAATAATCCAGCATTTTTTGCGGTTGAGCTAATAGTACTATTAATGTCAAGTTGTTCACTCTCGCCTGTGCGAGCGAATTTTCTTAATTTTTTTAATGCTAGTTTGATATTTCTAGTACCGAGTTCTCGATCTTGATCAAAATTTTTAAACTCGCGTTTGTCCCATACTTTTACCGCACTTTTGTTTCTGTTTTGGTGTTGACCTACCCTTATACCCTCAGGATTAAAGCCATAGGCACCAAATGGCGATGTACCTCCGGTACCTATCCATTTATTGCCCCCTGCATGGCGTTTCTTTTGCTCTTCAAGTCTTTGCTTTAATGCCTTCATTAACTGTTCAATACCACCCAAGGACTTTAATTTTTGCTGTTCTTCGACACTTAATTGTTTTTCAAATTGTTTTTTTAACCACTCCTCTGGGAGAAGTTGATCAAAGATATCAATTTGTTCAATACCTTTAAAGTATTCTGCAAATGCGCGGTCATACTTGTCGTAATGTATTTCATCTTTAACCATGACAACCTTAGCCAAGTGATAAAAGTCATCAACATCAGCAAATATTATTCCTGTTTTTAACAGTGCAATTAAGTCTAACAATTCGCGCAAACTGCAAGGTACTTTATGTTTTTTTAACGACAGGAAAAAATCAATAAACACGGTTATCTCACCTATCTCTTCTACTCATAAACACCAGTTTTTCTAGCAGTGACACATCCTGTTCATTTTTTAATAAGGCGCCAAATAAGGGGATCACATCTGATTTATTATTAATTAATTCATCTTGCGCTATATCATCAGCCATTAACAATTTTAGCCAATCAATTAATTCTGAAGTCGATGGTTTTTTCTTGATCCCCGGTAGATCCCTTAACTCGAAAAACACTTCTAAGGCGGTTGACAATAAATCTTGTTTAACATTGGGGTAATGCACATCAATAATTTTTTGCATCTCGTCTTTTGAGGGAAATTTAATGTAGTGAAAAAAACAACGCCGCAAAAAAGCATCGGGTAATTCTTTTTCATTATTTGAGGTGATAATAATAATCGGTCTTTGCACCGCGGTGATTAATTGTTGCGTTTCATAAACAAAAAATTCCATTTTATCTAGCTCTTGCAACAAATCGTTAGGAAATTCAATATCGGCTTTATCTATCTCATCTATAAGTAAAATAGGTCTTTGGCTGGCCTCGAATGCTTGCCATAACTTACCCTTGATAATATAATTAGCAATGTCGTTTACCCGTTTATCACCAAGTTGACTATCGCGTAGCCTCGATACTGCATCGTATTCGTATAGACCTTGTTGTGCTTTTGTTGTCGACTTAATGTGCCATTGAAAAAGTTGGCAATTAAGCGACTTTGCTAGCTCTTCGGCTAACTGGGTTTTCCCTGTACCTGGTTCACCTTTTATCAGTAAAGGTTTTTCTAGGCTTATAGCGGCATTAACGGCTAGGCTAAGATCATCCGAGGCAATATAATTATCTGTACTGTTGAACATGTTAAAACCTTTGAAATCGAATCAATGTTGACCATAACATAAACTAATATGTGAGAAGTAGAACAGCATTTAGTTTTTAATTTTATCATTAGAGTTATTAATGCATGACATCAATAAACATTCCAACAAATAATACACTAATAAAACATAAAAACATTATAAAAATGTTAATTTTTAATTAATATAGATAAGTAAAAAAGCCTCTTATTGCATTTTAAAGCGACTTTGTGTTTTCAGCTTGATTTATTGTGTTTTATACACCATGTTAAACGACCTAATGAAATTTCAAACAGATCCTTCCTTCTATGCAAAATTACTTTAGACGATGACAGTGTTTTTAGAATTCTATACCTTAATATTTGTGCAATTTGGTGTGCTCTTTATCTCATCTTTAGCCTTTCATCTTATGTTGCGCCTAGACACTAATAATCATGCATTGATGCATTGGCGTAACGGTGCATTTATATCAGCCTTTGGTGCTCTAACCTTGTCTTTGTTTAATTATTTACCTGCTGAACTGGCAGGTATCGTTGGTGTTTCAGCATTGGTGCTAGGCTACATTTATTTTTGGTACGGCACCGCTAACCTTGTTAGTTCAACAAAACGTTCAAGCAAACTTTTATATGGTTTATCACTGGCATTTCTATTTACCACTAGTTTGACAATTTTATGCGAACGCTATGAAGTGGGATACGGTATAAGAGTTATTTTGATGAGTATTTTTTTAACTGTACTGCCCTTTTTGTCTATTCGAGAGTTACTCGTAGCAAAAAACAAAGTTTTTACCGTTGGCTCAAAGTTGCTCGTTATTGGCTTTGCTGTAGTGTTTTTAGTTTCATTATTACGCTTAATAATCACTGTACAGGATTTAGAAACCAAACCTAAATCGATTGATTTAATTGCTTTTTATGTGTACACCATCTCATATATTATATTAGTACTGGGGATAATTTTGATTATTCAGGAAAGGTTACAAAGAAAATTAAATGACATCGCTGCTTGTATTGCTCATGAAGTTAACAACCCCTTGAATATAATCGCCACATACAGTGAAGCTTTATTACATTTCCCTCAAAATAAAAATAAAGTAGACGAAAAATTAACTGTGATCCTAAAATCCACTGAACGTATTGCTCATGTTGTTAGAACCATAGATAACCTATCTGTTGATCACGTTGAAAGTCGTAAAGTCATGTTAAGATTGATCAATTGTATAGAAGATAGCTGTGAGTTACTTAAAGGAAAACTAGAGAAAAACACTATTAAAGTCATCACACATTTTCAAGCACCAGGGTTAATTTATGGCAATGACATGGAGATTGTTCAAGTCATCTCAAATTTAATGGTCAATGCGATAGATGCTGTTAAAAATAGCAAAGACAAATGGATCAAAATTAATATAGTAGATTGCAATACTCATTTAGAATTAGCCATCGAAGATTCTGGCGTCGGGATAACTTATGAAGATAGAACCAAAGTATTTAATCCCTCCTTTACCACTAAAAAACAACGTGGTGGCAAGGGGCTCGGCTTAGCAATTACCCAACAAATCTTATCAGAACACAATGCTACTATTGATTTAGATAGAGAATCTAAACATACCCGTTTTGTTATTAAATTTCAAAAACAATCACAATTAAATAATACTCATAACAACTGAGCGCAAAGAAATAAAAAACCGTTGATTTTTCATTGATAAAATCGAATGGATAATTTAAAT
>JBELHO010000019.1:0-8167 GCA_042091375.1 Thalassotalea sp.
ATAGCGTCTATCCTTGTTGTCTGTGCCTTGCTCACAACCAGTTATAACATTAGATTTATTGTTGGTATCAATCGGTAAAGTGTGAGCATTTGCGACATAATAAGTTATCGTGTTGCGAGACTTTTTATTTTTGGTTTGGTTCGCCGGTTCATTAAGTGTTCTGTTTCAATAGGAGTTTTGCAATCAATATTTCTTTTCATATTAATTTTGATGGACGTTGTGCAGAGGCTTTGCAATTTTATCAAAACAACTTAGCAGGCGTCATAGGATCAATGCTTTCGTATAGAGATTCACCTGCATCAGTCAGCGTGCCTGATGATTGGCAAGATAAAATTATTCACGGCAGTATTGTTATAGATAATTTTGAATTGGTGGGCACAGATACTATGCCAGATCAATATCAACAACCATCGGGTTTTTGTTTACTGATCAGGGTAGCTTGCCAAGAAAAGGTCAAAACACTTGTCGAAGTATTTCAAAATGGCGGTGAGATCATTCTTCCTCCCCAGAAAACTTTTTGGTCACCCTGTTATGCAATAGTTAATGATCGCTTTGGTGTACCTTGGAAGTTCAACTGTGTAACATAATTAATAATTGGACTGTTCAAGCATAGCTCAGTCCATCTTAGTTTTATCATTTAGCCGAGTATTTACAGCCTTGAATTGCGGCTTGAGCAAACTCAAAGGGAACTATAATGGAATTAACAGTCGTTTCAGAAAAAATCATTTACGGCATTTCCGCTAGAACAAATAACGCGACTGAAATGACCGCAGAAGGCAAAATACCTAGGTTGTGGCAAAATTTTGATGAGCGCATTGCCGTCGATTATAAAAATGGTCAACGCGTGTATGGCGTATATTATAACTATGTATCAGATCATAACGGAATGTTTACTGTTCTCGCAGGTTTTGATGGTCAAACTTGTCCAACTGGGGTAGATATAGAGGCAATAACTATTTCTCAAGGTAAATATTTGATGTTTACCCATAAAGGCGAAATGCCTCAAATCGCTATTGATGCCTGGACTGATGTTTGGCAGTACTTTTCTCAAGAAAATTGTTCGCATCAACGATCGTTTACAACAGACTTTGAGTATTACCCAAACGGCAGTGAAATAGTTGTGCATATTGCAGTCAAATAGCCATATCACCCACAACAGTATGCACAAATAGCTAGGTAAAGCTGCACTATATCTCGTTGCTTATCTTTTTATTGATTTTTTATATACATAAAAAACACATTGGTTTACTGTTTGTTTACCTATAAATATCAAGTATTTAGTTTGGTTGACTCAGTTGTGGACATTGTATACGGTTACGCTTTATGTAGACAATAATCAAGGAATGTAGGTAGTGATCGAAGTGAAAAACTTATATCGCGAATACGGCAGTGGAGAAACGCGTGTCACCGCGTTAAACGATGTCTCTATAACAATTGCCGAGGGTGAATTTGTTGCTATCATGGGCGCATCAGGATCGGGTAAATCAACACTGATGAATATTTTGGGCTGCCTAGATACACCCACCCAAGGTCAATATTTTTTGTCTGCTCAATCGATTCAAGATATGCAAGATGAAGAACTATCAAAGATCAGAAATGAGCGTATTGGTTTTATTTTTCAAACTTTTCACCTGTTAACCCGCTTGAGTGCTCTTGAGAATGTCACCTTGCCATTGCGTTACAGTCAAACCTTTCCCGAAGAAGCTAAGCAAAAGGGGGTGGCCATGTTAGCTAAAGTGGGGCTTGATGATCGTGCAAGCCATAAGCCCAATGAAATGTCAGGCGGTCAAAGGCAACGTGTGGCCATTGCGCGTGCATTAATAAACGAGCCAAAAGTCATTTTTGCCGATGAGCCGACCGGTAATTTAGACAGCAAAACTTCTCACGAAATTATGTCGCTATTGTGTGATTTACATGCTCAAGGTCACACCATTGTCATGGTCACTCATGAAGAAGATATTGCAGATTATGCCAAACGCATCATTCGAATGAAAGATGGAGTGAAAATAGAGGATCAGCGCAGATGAAAAGACTCAAACTAACATCATTGGCCTTGGCTTTTTTCTTTTCAGCGAGTATGACAAGTACAGAATTAGCCGCCTCTCAAGATATCTTTGTTACTGGTGAAATTAAAGCGGGTGACAGCCAAACTTTTTTTGCACCGCAAAGTGATTCATGGCGTGTTCAAGTAGAGTGGATGTTGCCTGAGGGTGAAGTTGCTAAGCCTGGAGATATCGTCGTGGTGTTTGAGGGAGGCTCGATTGCAAGTACTATAGAGCGAGATGAAGTGAGTCTCAATACTGCGCAAGATGAATTGAAAAGACAGCAAAACAAGGGTGAGCAATCCATCTTAGAGGCTGAATATGCCCTGACTCGTGCTGATTTATTACTCGAAAGAGCAAAGGTTGATGCGTCTGTGCCTGAACAATTCATTAGCAAATTTGAGTATCAAGAAAATCAACTAAAGCTAGAGCAAGCTGTTATCCAAAAACACAAGGCAAAAGCCAGTTTAGCCGAAGCAAAAACAACCACTCAAGTAAACATTCGAAAACAAGAGATAGAAATCAATCGTTTAAAGATTAATTTGAAGGAAAACCGCGAGCGTCTAGCAAATCTGTCATTAACTGCTACCAATCAAGGCCCCATCTTGTATGGCAAACATCCTTGGTTTGGCTCTAAGTTGTTTTCAGGAGCAACTGCTCAACCGGGTTGGAAGATTGCTGAGATCCCTGCCATGACAGGGCTTTATTTGGAAGCTTGGGTACATGAAATAGATTACAAATACCTAAAATTAGATCAATCAGTTAATTTGACTTTAGATGCTTATCAAAACACCCCAATAATAGCGCAATTATCTGACTTATCTACTCAGCCAGAAGAACAAAAAGATTGGGGTAAAGACGCTTATTACCGGGCGGTATTCACCTTTGATAAAACACAGCAACTGAAAATTTTGCCTGGGATGACCGGGCGCGTAGATCTTCAAGGAGGCGAGGATGAATAAGTTTACATCGAGTCTGCTCACTGGCCTAGTCACTTTGTTAATAGCAAGTTGTGGCCATGATGAATTTGATTATTACAAAGTTGAGAAAACTACCCTTGAATTAGCAGTGCAAGCCAATGGTGAACTAGAATCGGCAAAGCAGTCGTTGATTGCGCCGCCATCCATTTCTCGCATGTGGCAATACAAAGTGAAATTTCTCGCTCCTGAAAACAAGCAAGTAAAACAAGGAGAAGTGGTTGCATCATTTGATGATAAGCCGGTGCGCGATCGCTTAATAGATAAAACCAGTGAGTACCAGCGGGCGGTGAAAACATTTGAAAACCAAACTGCACAGGAAATAAAAAATCAACAAGATCTCAAGTTATCACTAGCTGAAGCTCAAATGAATTTTGATATTGCCCAGCGCAAAGCGGTTATTGATGATAATTCTATGTCTGATAATGATAAACGCAAGGCTAAAATAGATTTCACCATAGCCCAAAACGATCTTGAATTAGCAAACAAGAAAATAGCATTCCAAAACCAAACTAAAGCATTAAACTTGCGTTTGGCCAAAGGGAAAGTTGATCGTCTAAAGGCTGAAGTTGATGCGTTGAAGCAAGATATTCAGCGCCTAAAAGTGAAGGCACCCATGGATGGTATTGTTATCTACTACACAAATGGTAGAGGAGAAAAGCCCACTGTTGGTGAAAGCGTTCAGTTTGGTCAGCCAGTGATCGAGCTTGCAGTCATTGAGGAAATGCAAGTTAAAGCACAAATAGATGAAGTTGACTTTGGCCGTATTGCCTTAAATCAAGCTGTTAAGGTAACCATTGATGGTCCTGAGCCAATCATCACCTCAGGCAAGATAACCACAATTGGTAGTGCATTTCTTGAAAAGTCACCGCAAGATAAACGTCGTATTGTCGATACAATAATTACTCTGGACAATATTGATGCAGCGTTGATGCGACCCGGCCTTACTGCGCGTATACAAATAGCCACTGATCAAATTGAACAGGTATTAGTTGTGCCTATTAGTGCACTGCACAATGAAAAATCCAGTACTTATGTGTTTGAAAAAAGTGGCGCTAAGCTGTTTGTCGATGTCGGTGATATCAGCAATGGACTGGCGATAATAAAAAACGGTATTGAGCAAGGGGATGAAGTGCGGCTATGAAGTATTTAATGATTTCACTCATGATCATGTTGTTAACCTCATGCTCTGAGCCCAATGAGGTTGGTTCACCATTAAACTATACAGTACACAAAGTACCCTTTAAAAACTTTGTGGAGGCAAAAGGGGAGTTAATAGCGGCGAGAGAAACAGTGATCAGTACTCCATCTTCTTCAAGAGGTCCGCAAACCCTTGCTTGGCTATTGCCTGAATACTCAATGGTTAAAAAAGGCCAAGTGATCGCTCGGTTTGATGGTCGAGTAATGACTAAAGAAAAGCGTGAAAGCGAGTTTGCAGAGCAGAAAGTCTCACAAGATTTATCAAGTAAAAGTTCTGAAATTGACACGCGCAGGCAGCATCTAGAGTTGGATATTGATATTGTTGAAGAAGAAAAACAATTTGCTGAAAACTTTTCTATTGATGATGACCGGATTATTTCAAAACTCGACATACTAGAGCAAGCACAAAAAGTCGATTATTTAAATGCCAAAACCCAATATTTTAATTGGCAGTCTGATCAGTTTAACGACAGTGCCAAAGGCGAATTAGATATCCTTTCAATGCAAGGCGAGCAGCATCAAAGTAAAATAAAAATGCTCAGCGGTAATCTGTCAACGTTAGAGGTGGTTGCTCCACATGACGGTTTATTGACTCACAGTGAAAACTGGCAAGGCGAAAAGCCTAGAGCGGGTCAAACACTTTGGCGAGGTCAAAAAATAGCCGGTTTACCCGACACCTCAGAAATGCAAATTAAACTGTTTGTCAGAGAGCGTGAAGCGATTAATCTATCGGAAGGACTAGCCGTAACTTTTTCCTTGATCTCAGATCCCAATCGCAGTTTTGAAGGTGAAATCATTAAATTCGCGCCTTTTCCCAAATCAATTAAACGTCAAGATCCGCAAAAGTATTATGAACTCACAGCCAGTATTGAACTTCAAGGTGAGCATCTTAAACCTGGCTTGAAGGTAGTGGCAACCATTATTGCTGATCAACAAACTGATAAATTAGCAGTGCCTAAATTAAGCGTATTTGCTGATGAAGAGGGGGCTTATGTTCAGTTAAAAACCTCAAAAGGTTATCAAAAAACTTCAGTTGAACTTGGCTTGAGTAATTTAAGTCATGTTGAAATTATCCAGGGATTATCGGAAGGAGATGTGATTGCATTGATAGATCAGGAGCAAAAAATATGAGCTTAATCACTTTATTTAAAGATGCTATGGTGCAATTGCAACAGCATAAAATGCGCACGTTTTTAACCTTACTGGGGATGATATTCGGCGTAGGCGCGGTGATTGCTATGTTAAACATAGGTGAGGGCGCTCAACGTGAGGCCTTAAAAATGATTGATTCTATGGGCTTGAATAATGTCATTGTTGAGGCCAAAGACTTTGAAGAAGATGAATTGCGAGAACAACGCAAACACTCCGATGGATTATTGCTAAACGATGGCCAAGTGGCGGTTGATGCCTTGCCATTCATTACAGATTTTGCCGCAGAAAAAGTGGTAGAAACCTATCACGTGTTCAGCGAATTCGCTAAATTTGATGGTCAAGCGGTTGGTGTGAGTGACAATTATTTTGAACTTGCACATTTTGATTTAAGTGCAGGCAGATTATTAAACGATAGTGATGAACAAAACTTTTCGCAAGTTGCATTACTTGGCGCTAATACCGCCAAAATACTATTTCCATTGGGAGATGCAATAGGAAAGCCAGTTAAAATAAATCACCTTTGGTTTGAAGTCGTCGGTATTCTTGAAGCGCCACTTTTAAAGAAAAAAGAGTTTCAAGGAGTTAAATTGGGTGATGAACAAAACCAAATTTTTATTCCGTTAAACACCGCTATTCACCGTTTTAAGAATGAATTACTCGATCCAGAGATCACCCGTTTAAAACTTGCTAGCCAATCTGGATTTAGTCCTGTAGTCGCTGCACAGGCCATTGATGCACTGATCAAAGGGCGACACAACGATATCGATGATTACAAACTGATCGTGCCTGCTGCTTTACTGGCACAACAAAAACAGACCCAGCAAATTTTCAACATTGTCATGTCTTGTGTAGCGGGTATTTCACTGTTGGTTGGCGGTATTGGTATTATGAATATCATGCTTGCCACTGTACTTGAACGCACCAAAGAAATCGGCTTACTTCGCGCTATTGGCGCAACCCAAAAAGACATTAAAGTGCAGTTTATTACTGAGAGCTTTACTATCTCCATTTTAGGTGGGTTACTCGGGGTATTTTTTGGTATTGCATTATCGGAGTTGATCGCCTTTTACTCAGAGTGGGCTGTGTCATGGTCTCTTAGTGCCATTGTATTATCTTTTAGCATATGCGCGCTGGTGGGGCTGGTTTTTGGAGTGTACCCTGCGATCAAAGCCTCAAAACTTGATCCTATTGATGCACTGCAGAGTGATTGATGGTTTTTTTGTTGGTTGATGCCTACATAGTATTGGGTAAATGAAAATTGTTTATTAAATATCAAAGGTGCTTACTGATTGATTATATGTTTCAGTAAGCATTGATAAAAACCACCGCCAACGCAGAGCTCGCTCAGCAGAGCATTTAGGAGCTGTTGCAAATCACAGTTTTAATAGTCACCTGTTGTCTATATTTAGACTCACTTGTGATGATTAAATGCCCGTTATCACCCCTGAATATAAGGCGATAGGCTGGCAAGTCATGGGTTGATGACCAATAAATAACATCATCGCCACTCAGTAGCTATGCAAATAGTTGCTCACTGAGGCAATGCACAGTTGAGCTCACCTTGTTAGATCAATTTAAATCGGTGGTTTTTAAGACGCTTTAAGCACGCGCTTAAAAGGAGCGCCTTTACTTATCTAATTAAGGTCAAGTCATTCAGGAACCATTCAGTTTTGTACATTTATACTTATTGCTAATTATTCATTTACCGCAAAATATTAGGTGCAATTATGAAGCAATGTCACTCAATTATAAAAGTAGCCTTAGTCATATTATTTTCTGCCTTTCTAAGCATGGTCGCTGTTAAAGCGTCAGCCGAAAGTGAAGATAATTTGTCTAAATTCAGTCAAGCAGAGTTGGCGCAAGTACTAGCGCCAATAGCCCTATACCCAGATACCTTATTAACCCATATTCTCATTGCCGCAACTTACCCCCTTGAGGTGATCGCTGCTGAACGCTGGTTAACTGAACACCATGAGCTAAGCACCAAAAAATTAATGCAAATTGCTGAAAATAAAGATTGGGATGCCAGTGTCAAAGCACTATTGGGCTTTCCAAGGGTGTTAAAAAACTTAAGCACAGATATCGTATGGATGCAAAACGTCGGTGATGCTTTTTTACAAGATGAAGCTGAGGTATTGCGCAATATTCAAGTGTTGAGAAAGCAAGCCGATGAAGCGGGTAATTTAGCGCAGATGGACAATGTAGAAATTGTGCGTCAAGCAAAGACCATTATCATTCAATCGAGCCAACCTGACATTATTTATGTGCCTTACTACGATAGTCGGGTAGTCTACGGCAAATGGCATTGGTCTCATTATCAGCCGGTCTATTGGCATCGTCCGATACATTTTAGTTATCACCGCGGTCCGTTTTATTGGCATTCAGGGGTGCATATCGCCTTTGACTTTTTCTTCAATGCCTTTCACTGGAATGCTCATCATGTAGTAGTACATCACCACAATCACAGAAATTATTACCACAACCCTTATCGTTATCACAACCGTCATCGGGTAACGACTAGTTATCAGGGCAAGCGTTGGCAGCACAATCCGCATCATCGCAAAGGGGTTAGTTATCGCAGTGAAAATATCAGAAAAAAATACCGCAGTGTAAGACCAATAAAAGCCCATACGCGAATCGCTAAAGTTAACCATCAGATCAATAAGTATGGCCATAAACCTGCTGTGCAGAACTTTCGTAGTGACAAATACCGCAGGGTAAACGAGGTAATCAAAGCCAATAAGTCAATAAAATATAAGCAAAGCCAACAAAAGTTGAAAAATAGTCGAGGCTCAG
>JBELHO010000019.1:8267-14384 GCA_042091375.1 Thalassotalea sp.
TTATGCACATAACAAATCGAGCAGCAAGATCAGGCATGCGCGCGGCGATAAAACCATAAGGCGTTAAGGATCAACTGGGAGTCATTACATCACAGAGCGCGAAGTGATTGCAGTAATGGCTCTATACTTAGCAATATCTGCTAAGTAATGTCTGCTAAGTAATGTCTGCTATGCAATCTATACTGGCCAATCTATGTATAGAACATAGAGCAAGTATGACAGAATGACGCGGTTAAGCTCACAGCACATCATTCTGCTCATTTATTGAGGTGCAATGTTAATGCAATATCCGGGGGGGTTAAAATATTTTTCCGCGCCCCCTAACTTTACTGACATCAACCCGAGTTGGGGTATCTATGCCTGTTACGAGCCCCTGTGTGGCAATAGCCAAGTGATTAATGACTTGGTGCATTGACGGCAAATTCAAACTAGAAATATCATCACTGACCTGATGGTAATGTTTATCTCGGTCTAGCTGTGTGCTACTAAAACTGTGAGCTGGCACACCAAGCCTAGCTAATGTGGCGTTATCCGAGCGGTAAAACAATCCTTGCTGCGGGTAGGGATCTCGATATATTTCGGTGTTGTGGGCCTTGAGTTGTTGGTTGAGTAATTGTCCTAAATTAGAGCGCTCCATTCCTGTCATCCACAGGGTACCTTGTCCAAATTTCGACGGCTTGCCAATCATTTCAATATTGATCATCGCCACTACATCATCAGGGTTTAACTGCGCTGAAAAATGACGAGAGCCAAAGCCGCCAATTTCTTCAGCGGTAAAAGCACTAAACATTAAGGTTCGGCTATTATGGGCTTGCTTAGCAAAATACTCAGCTAAATTAATCACTGCGGCAGTGCCTGAGGCATCGTCGTCTGCGCCATTATAAATAATGTCACCTTCTCCAGTAGGCTTAGCACCTAAATGATCATAATGGGCTGAATAAAGCACAATTTCTTTGGCTTTGGCTTTGTCTTGGCCGGGTAAAATAGCAACGACATTGGTTAACTGTTGTTTTGTCAGTTTGGTCTTAGCTTGAATATCTATGGCATTGGCGCTGCTTTGATCGGTTAACAACATCACAATAGCGCCTGCTGAAAAGTCATTAAGCTTATTTAGACCGCGAGAAAAATAGTTGCGATAGCGGGCAAACATCGCCTGGTGAGCGATGTCGATTAACAGTAAATGTTGGCCGCCTTGTTGGTTAACCTTATTGATGACTGCACGGATGTCGTCTGTTTCAGCAATGGTGTGGGTTTTTACTTCAGCCGGGTCTTGCCAAGATAAGTTGTTCATTGTGGTGACAAACGCTATGTGCTCACTGCTGATCGCCTTGCCATTGAGGGAGGCGTTAATAGTGATGGGAGCAATATTGGTCAGGGAAAAACGCTGCTTAAAGCTTGTCTCTCCCGCCATAGGACTAAGTCCTATTTGTTTAAATCGCTGACTAATATAATTGGCTGCAAGGTCAATTTCCGGTGAAAAACTTGCGCGACCTTTTAACGTATCACTGGCCAAATAGCTGACATCATCAGTCATGGTTTGCAATGAAATGCTTGGTTTATTGAATTCAGATCTTGTGCTAAAGCTCAGCAAAAAAGCCGTTAGCGCGACAGTTAATAGCAAAGGATGTAGAGGGTATTTCATTTGATAAACAGGCTATGTAAAAAAAGGTGTTGCTACTATTAAGTATCTAGGCAAGTAATGCAATACTTTAACCAATAACATCAATCGCGATCACAATGAGCAAATGGGTAATATACAACTAATGAATACTTGCCATTAGTTTGATTAATTTAGCTGTGATAATAATAAATGCTAATATAAGCAACATTCAATCAACAACATTGATGGTCTTTTTTTATTGTACAAAGCGTGCAATTTTAGCTTAGCTATTGCTAGCATTTCTGGCCATTACGACATTAATTTACGTGACTTGCTTAGGTATCACCAACCAAAGTAAGGTTTATCAGTTCAAATAAGGAACCTTTATGACCATTCGTTCATTTATCCCGCCTCAACGCACCCTGATGGGCCCAGGACCTTCAGATGTCAGTCCGCAAGTATTGTCGGCACTGGGCAGACCCACTATAGGTCATTTAGATCCTTTGTTTGTGGGGATGATGGACGAACTCAAAACCTTATTACAATATGCCTTTCAAACGACCAGTCCATTTACTATGGCAATATCAGCACCAGGCTCGGCTGGTATGGAAGCTTGCTTTGTCAATTTGCTAAGTCCAGATGATACCGTCATTGTCTGTACCAATGGTGTGTTTGGAGCGCGCATGGTTGAAAACGTCAAGCGCATAGGAGCCAAAGCTGTGGTGGTTGAAGGTGAGTGGGGACGTGCTGTAGATCCGCAAGCCTTAGAAGACACACTAAAACAAAACCCACAAGCCAAATTCGTTGCTTTTGTTCATGCTGAAACCTCGACAGGGGCCTTGTCTGATGCCAAAACGTTAGCTGCACTGGCAGCTAAACACAACTGCTTAACGATAATGGATGCGGTAACGTCACTGGCGGGTGTTGAATTAAAAGTCGATGAATGGGGAATTGATGCGATATATTCAGGCAGTCAGAAGTGTTTGTCTTGTGTACCCGGTATTTCACCAGTGAGTTTCAGTGGAGCAGCTATTGAAGTGATCCGTCATCGTCAAACTCCAGTGCAAAGTTGGTTTTTAGATCAAAGTTTAGTCATGGATTATTGGGCTGGTCAAGGCAAACGCGCATATCATCACACCGCCCCAGTCAATTCGCTTTATGCTCTTCACGAATCGTTATTGATGCTTAAGCAAGAGGGACTAGAGCAAAGTTGGTTGCGTCACCAAAAGCAACATCAGCAATTAGCGCTGGGTCTTGATAAGTTAGGACTGGAGTTTGTGGTACCAAGCAGTGAGCGTTTACCCCAGTTAAATACCGTGACAATTCCGCAAGGCATTGACGATGCGAAAGTCAGACAGTATTTATTGGCACAATACAATTTGGAAATAGGCGCAGGACTGGGTAAATTTGCTGGTAAAGCATGGCGGATAGGATTAATGGGCTACGCCGCTAGAAGCGAAAATGTGGCACTGTGTTTAACTGCCTTGACGGACGCATTAGCCAATAGCTGATGTTTAGCCAAGATAAGCTACTCATTGGCAATTAATTTAGTCGCAATGGGAACAGTTGATTGTGGATAAATGTTGATGGTTAATTACATTGACAATTAACTCATATGAGCAATTGTCTTATACTCGGCAATTAGCGAGTAGGAACAATTAACTAATACTAGGAATTGGCCAAGGCTTTGGTTATTATCCGCAACTGTTGTCGTCATTATTTGTGCTATAAGGCTTATCTTGCTGTATTTTTTCATTATTTTTATCGGTGCTTTTTTATTATTTCAGGTACAACCGCTGATCGCTAAAATGATCTTACCCTATTTTGGTGGTGGCGCGGCGGTGTGGACGGCTTGTTTATTATTCTTTCAGGCCTTTTTATTGTTGGGTTATGGTTATGCGCATCTACTCAACCAATTAACCCGCAGGAAGACTCAACTGATTTGCCATCTTTTGCTATTGGCAATGAGTGTGTTTTTCTTGCCATTAGGTCTGTCGTCGTTGTCTTCAACGCAATTACCACAAACGCCACTTTGGCAAATTTTAATTTTATTATCTAGCAGTATTGGCCTTCCTTACTTGCTGCTTTCGTCAACTGGGCCTCTGGTACAAAGATGGTATAGCGATATTGAACAGCGTTCACCTTATAGGTTGTATTCTCTGTCAAACTTGGCTTCTTTGTTAGCCTTGATCAGTTTCCCATTTTGTTTTGAGTGGTTACTGACCATTGCACAGCAAGCGATTTATTGGTCTGTTGGGTATGGACTTTATTGTGTGTGCTTTATTGCGCTTGTTTTACATATTATCGGCGCAGCTGAGCCATTGACTGAGGTAAATCCTGCGGTCACCTCGCTGGCCTCTAATGAACTAAGTCAAACCAGTGGCAAATCAACCCCATTACTTTGGTTGGCGTTATCGGCTGTGGGGGTAGTCATGCTGGTGTCTACAACTAATGCTATGACTCAAAATATTCCACCTGTGCCTTTTTTATGGGTATTACCTTTGTGTTTGTATTTATTGTCCTTTATTATTAGTTTCCACAGTCCCGCTTGGTATGTGCGTTGGTACTGGTTAGTGTTATTTATGTTTACCGCTAGCATTGGCATATTGCTTTACTTTATTGGAACCCAATTTAGTATCATTAGCCAAATCGCGATGTATTCAACAATATTATTTGCTGCTTGTATGATTTGTCACGGCGAACTCGCTAAGTTAAAACCCATTGCCGCTGAGTTAACCTGGTACTATTTATTGATATCAGTGGGGGGCTTTTTGGGCAGTGCCTTTGTTGTTTTTGTTGCTCAAAACCTTTTTCAACACTTTTTAGAATTTCCACTAGCCATTATTGCCGTGTTTATTTTATTGGCGTTGGCTACTTACCGCGAACAGCGAAAAATAAATGCAGTGCTTAATATCAGTGTGCTATCTGCACTTGCTTGTAGTGCGCTATTTATTGCCCTTAATAGTCAATTTATTAAAACTGATATTCATCATTCGCGCAATTTTTATGGTTTGTTAGCTGTTAAAGAAATTACTATAAACGGAAAGCAAGAGCGGCGCTTGATCGATGGTACAACCTCTCATGGAACGCAATCGATGGAAGTAGGGCAGCAGCATATCCCACTGAGCTACTATCGAGAAAATACCGGTGTCGCCCTTGCTCTGCAAGCCCTTTCACAGCAAAGTACCATTCATGCTGGCTTTATTGGTTTAGGTGCGGGTACTTTGGCTGCCTACGGACAAAACGGTGATAAATACCGCTTTTATGAATTAAATCCGGCAGTAACTGCCGCTGCCAATAACTACTTTAGTTACCTTGCTGATTCCAAAGCCAGTATTGAATTAGTACTTGGTGATGGCCGAGTGTCTTTATCTCAAGAACATCAACAAGGAGTAAAGCACCAATTTGACATACTGGTGATAGATGCTTTTTCTGGGGATAGTATTCCGCAACATTTACTGACGGTTGAGGCTTTTCAGTTGTATCGGCAACAACTGAAAAGCAATGGTGTGTTGGCTGTTCATATTTCTAATAGTCATCTAAATTTACTGCCTTTGATGCGCGGTTTGGCAGAAGAATTTGCCTTAGAGTTGCGCTATTTTAAAACCAAAGCAACTGATACGGTTCAGCACGATACCCAATGGGTGTGGTTAACCAATAATAAACAGCTGTTAAACGATCCCGTCATTAAGGCTTACGCTCACTCTTGGTCTGACACGCAAGCGCCGCTGTTGTGGACTGATAATTACAGTAATCTTTTGTCGGTATTAAAATGATCACACAGCAATGGCCATAGATTGGCTAAATAGAGTTGCTTCGCTATGTTGACGCAAAGCTGATTGAATACAGCACCTTGAATAAAGCTCTGCTAACACTAACGCAATAACGCACTGACGCACTAAGGTTCAATTAAGCACTACCAAGAGCCGTTGTTTTCCATTGTTATCCATGGTTCTTGCGCCGGTAGTGCTTGACCTCGCTGCAGTAATTCAATGGAAATACCGTCAGGTGATTTGACAAAAGCCATGTGTCCGCAGCGCGGCGGCCTGTTTATCGTCACGCCTGCCGCCATCAGTTGCTGACAAGTATCATAAATATTGTCAACTTCAAAAGCTAAATGACCAAAGTTGCGGCCATTGTCATATTGCTCAGAAGAGTCCCAATTGTAAGTGAGTTCTATTTCAGCTTGACCTACTTCAGCGGCTAAAAAAATCAAAGTGAATTTGCCACTGGGTACTTCTTTTCGTCTTACCTCAACTAACCCTAATTGCTTGATATAAAAATCTAATGATTGTTCTAAATTACTGACTCTTATCATCGAATGTAAAAATTTCATTGGCTTACTCTTTTAATTGTATTTATTGATTTAGCTTAAAAGGCACAGGCTATATTAACCAGTACGGTAAATGTGATGATTTCAAAAAATAGTAAAGTGATTATAGACAATAAGCCGAACAGAAAAAACAATAAACAGTTTAGTAAAACAATGAAGTAAAACAATGAAGTAAAACAATGAA
>JBELHO010000019.1:14484-20888 GCA_042091375.1 Thalassotalea sp.
AGTAAAACAATGAAGTAAAACAATGAAGTAAAACAATGAACTAAAACAGTGTATAATAACGACAAAATTTTACAAATTAAGTGAGTTAATCTGAATATGAGTGATCACAATCAACTACCTGAAGATTTATATGAGAGCAATGGCTCTGGATGCACAGATACCAGTTGCTGCCCACCGAAAGGTAAGCCAATAACTAGAGCATCAGCAAAGATCGGACGAAATGATCCTTGTATTTGCGGTAACGGTCGTAAATACAAAAAATGTTGTGGAAAAAATATATAAGCAAACTGTTGATATTACATAGCGTCAAACATTAAGGTGTTTGACGTGTCTGTTAACGCAAATTTAGCCACATAAAACTGCAATGCTACCAACTCCTCACTTCTCTCGGCTGATAGTCTGGTCGAAATTATTGACACTCGTTAAATTTATATTGAAAACCTTCATTAACAAAGGCGCATTTAGCTGTTTTTATAATCCTATGCGATAACCGTTTTTTACTGTTTAGCACTGTATTTTTGTCAATATTACCTGGCTATTTTGATTTTATTTTTGCCAGTCTACATGCACGGTGTGTATTAGATGCTAAGCAATAGCCATTGAAAATTTTCATTCTGTCAATAGATTGTCTAGACTTAATGTTATGTTATAACATAACATGTCTTTTGCGTAACTCAAGGTAGCATAATGTCATTTTGAGTGGTGTTGATAATTTGAGGTGAGATAACATGGAAAATAATGCCAAAATACAGGATCCAATATCCAGCAAATCAACTAATGAAACATTAGAAGCAGATTATATGAACGCAGAGCAATTGGAAATGTTCAAAAATTGCCTGATTGAATTACATAACACAACTCGCGAACGCATTCGAGAAACTAAGCAACAACTGTTAAGTCCACCTGATTTGACCGATTTAAGTGATAGGGCCACATGGGAAGAGCAGTGTGCTATTTTGATGCGTATTGTCGATCGAGAACAAAAGCTTTTGCCAAAAATTCATCAGTCGTTAGAGCGAATAAGATCAGGCGAATATGGATATTGCTTAGAAACTGGTGAACCTATCGGTATTCAACGTTTACTGGCACGACCTACGGCAGAATATTGTACCGATGTAAAGCAATGTCAGGAGTTAAAAGAGCATGTTTTTATCAAGAAGAGAAATTTTTAACAAAATTAACCAGTTATCGCTTATGACTTTTAAGGTGTAAAAACTATGTTTAATCAATCTCACTTATTACCAGTTACCGTGCTCTCAGGATTTTTAGGCGCCGGTAAAACCACTGTACTCAATCACATTCTCAACAATCGACAAGGGTTAAGGGTTGCCGTTATTGTCAATGATATGAGTGAAATTAATATCGATGCAGCGACAGTGCAAAATGAAGTGAGCCTGAATCGTGCGCAAGAAAAACTCGTTGAAATGAGCAATGGTTGTATTTGCTGTACATTGAGGGAAGATTTATTGGAAGAGGTTGATCGGTTAGCAAAATCGGCAAAGTATGATTATTTGGTCATCGAATCTACAGGTATCTCTGAGCCTTTACCCGTCGCTGAGACATTCACTTTCGCGGATGAAAATGGTCAAGGTTTATCTGATGTAGCAAAACTTGACACTATGGTTACCGTCGTTGATGCGGTTAATTTTTTACAGGATTATGATTGTGCTAAGTCTTTGCAAGAGGTTGGCGAAAGCCTTGGCGATGAAGATGAACGCAGTGTTGCTGACTTGCTGGTGGAACAAGTTGAATTTGCTGACGTATTATTGATCAGTAAAGCTGATTTATCGTCAGCAATTGAACTTAAACGCCTGCAAAGTATATTGAAAACCCTTAACACTGAAGCCGAGCAAATAATCATTGAACAGGGTAATGTGCCATTACAACAGGTGTTAAATACTAACAAGTTTAGTTTCGAAAAAGCGCAACAGGCACCGGGTTGGCTAAAAGAATTAAGAGGCGAACACATACCAGAAACGGAAGAGTTTGGTATTAGTAGCTTCACTTTTTGTGCTAGGCGGCCGTTTCATCCGCAGAAATTTTACGACTTCCTGCACAGTAAAGATATTTCGGGGAAACTGATCCGCTCTAAAGGTTTCTTTTGGTTAGCAACTCGGCCGCATTTCGCTGGCAGTTGGAGTCAAGCTGGGGGAATTGCACGCTATGGTGCCGCTGGGTTATTTTGGTATGCTGTGCCTCGTGACGAATGGCCAGAGGATCCCGAATACTTGCAATCCATCCAACAGCAATGGGTTGAGCCGTTTGGCGACATGCGCCAAGAATTGGTGTTCATAGGCCAAGGTCTAGACAAGCAAGAGGTCATCAACCGCTTGACCGATTGTTTACTTAGCGAAGATGAAGTGTTGCGCGGTAAGGAGTTCTGGAAAAAATTAGCTGATCCTTTTCCATCTTGGCAAATGCATTCTTAATTCATTTATAGATAAAACTCAGTCAAAATTCGCTGGTAATAGAAACAAAAAATTTACATTGCCAGCGATATTGTTTTCTGCGTTGTGATTATTTCTTGGTTGGTGTTAGCTTTTTTTGTTGTTGTTGCAATGTTTCGTTAATAAAGCTGCGCCGTCCGAATTGACGAGTGATAATACATTTGTCGAGTGAGAAGCCTCTAGCGGGACAATATTCTCTTCCGTAGTAAATAATTTGCAGGTGTAAATTATTCCATTTTTGTTTGGGAAATAACCGTTTGCCATCGCGCTCTGTTTGCGCAACACTTTTGCCGTTAGACAATCCCCAGCGATACATCAGGCGATGAATATGGGTATCTACCGGGAATGCTGGTACCCCAAAAGCTTGCGCCATTACCACTGAGGCGGTTTTATGGCCCACTGCAGGCATCGCTTCCAACGCCGCAAAGTCTTGTGGTACTTTACCGTCGTGTTGTTTAATGATCATATCAGAAAGGTGCCAAATACCCTTAGATTTCATCGGTGATAAACCACAGGGTTTAATGATCTCTTTTATCTCATCGATAGTCATTAACACCATATCGAAAGGATTATCGGCTCGCGCAAAAAGCTTAGGAGTGATTTGGTTTACCCGTTCATCAGTACATTGCGCAGAGAGTAGCACAGCTACTAACAAGGTATAGGGATCTTTGTGATCAAGTGGAATAGGCACTTCAGGATAAAGTTCCTCTAGGATATTGATGATTGCCTGTACTTTTTGTTTTTTGGAAACAGTTGAAGTCATTTATCGACCCTTAAATTACAACTAATTTACTTGTCTTTGAACTCGAGCAGTAAAATCTTTACCAGCAGTTGCCGATTTGTTGTGCAACTGGACTAGGTTTAGTTAAGTGTATTAATCGCCGTGTTAGCTATCAAAGTTAACTCGAACACGTTCTATGTTACTCTGTTGACTACTGGGCTGTCTGTCTTCAATCACTTGGTCAATAGCATTTTTTATGGCGATGAGAAAACCCATAGCGATAAAAGCGCCTGGTGGTAAAATAGCCAGTAAAAATTGACTGTCTAACTGAAATACTTCAACGTATAGAGCACTGGCCCAAGAGCCCAGTAATAAATCAGCGCCATAAAACAATGTTCCTTGCCCTAACACTTCTCTTATACCACCTAAGATGACTAACACCAATAAAAACCCAATACCCATCATTAAACCGTCAAAAGCCGCTAGTTTTATGGGGTTTTTTGAAGCGAAAGCTTCTGCACGACCAATAATGGCGCAGTTGGTAACGATCAGCGGTAAAAAAATTCCCAGTGACGCATACAGACCAAAAGCATAAGCATTCATCAGTAATTGCACACAGGTAACAAAAGCAGCGATGATCAACACAAAGATCGGAATGCGTATTTCTTTAGGCACCCAATGTTGAATGGCCGACACACTAATATTAGAACACACCAAAACAAACAAAGTCGCCAAGCCTAGCCCCAAGGCATTAACCACAGTTGAGGTTACAGCAAGCAGTGGGCATAACCCCAATAACTGTACTAGACCTGGATTATTTTTCCATAAACCCTGCCATGCTATATCTTTATATTCAGAGGCCATTTTATTTGGATTCCTGACAGTTTGCTGTGCTTGCAAACAGCTGTTGTTTATTTTTATTGAAATATTTTACCGTGTTTTCAACTGCACCAACCACGGCTCTGGGAGTAATAGTCGCCCCCGTAAATTGGTCAAACATTCCACCATCTTTAGCTACAGCCCAGCGAGTGTCTGAGTCATTGATAATTTTTTTATTAGTAAAGCTCAGTATCCAATCACTTTTGGTTAATTCGATTTTGTCCCCTAAGCCCGGTGTTTCTTGGTGTTTTATGGTGCGCACACCACTGACACTACCATCGTAGTTAATAGCAACCAAAAGTTCAATATTACCACTGTAGCCATCTGGTGCGGTCGTAGTAATAGCCGCAGCAACTGGGGTATCGTTCAATCGCGCTAGATAAGCCTTTTGGCTGTTGTCAGTTAATTCATCGTTGTTAACAACGATACAATCAAGGTAAATATCATTGTTGTGCCGTTGACTGCTAATGATCCCCGAAAGCGTGGTTAACAATTGTTGTTGCTCCTGGATAACGATACGATCTTTGGTGAGCAAATTGACTGTGCCAACAAGGCCAGTGCACACCACGGCAAATATGGCCAGTAAGCGAGCGTTTTTTTCTATGGCTTTAAGCATAGTATCTTTCCTTATTGTGCTCTGTGCTGATGTTATTTGTGACCATAAGTACGGGGACGAGTGTATTCATCTATTAATGGCGCAGCCATATTACACAATAAAACAGCGAAGGCTACTGCATCGGGATAACCGCCAAACACTCTGATAATATACACCAAAAATCCTGCTAGAGCGCCAAACACTATACGGCCTTTTACGCTGGTTGCGCCGGATACGGGATCGGTGAGAATAAAAAATGCGCCAAACATAGTAGCGCCATTAAACCAATGGAAAAGAGTTGATGCATGAGTGTCTGGGCTAATGATAAAAGCAACAAATGAACAAATAAACAAACTCATTAAAAAACTAACCGGCGTCGATAAGGGAATAGCTTTTTTGGCGATCAGCACTAAACCACCTAACAGAAATGCGGCATTGATCCATTGCCAACCAACCCCAAAATATTCACCGATCACTGGATTATTCATGCTTTCTGAAATAGTTAACCCTAGAGTTAAATTGGTTTTTACTGTGTCTAATGGAGTGGCCATAGTAAAGCCGTCGACTGTGGTGCGCAGTTGCTCTATAGAATAGCCTTCGCGAGTGAAATCAGTAAAGATCACTGACACCGTATTGGCAAAATCTAGGGGATAGGGCATCAATGCCAGTGGAGGTTGCCAAGAAGTCATTTGCAGAGGAAAGGAAATAAGCAACATAACATAGGCGGCCATTGCTGGGTTAAAAGGGTTATGACCTAGACCGCCGTATAAATGTTTGACAATAATAATAGCAAACAATGTACCCATAACAGAAATCCACCAAGGCGCCAAAGCAGGAAGGCTTATACCAATTAACACTGCCGTAAGTATTGAACTAAAGTCGAATAGTTGTGGAGTGATGGCTTTGTTTCTCAGGGACAATACAAAAAATTCAGCGATAATTGCTACTATAATTGCCAATAAAATGTGGATGGTGTTTCCCCAACCAAAAAAATACCATTGCGCTAAAATGCCGGGCAGAGCAGCATAGATAACTAGGCGCATTAATACTGATGTTTTTCCTTGCTGATGGTGGTGAGGTGAACTTGCGATCCAATAGGCCATATTTTATGTAGACTCTGTCTGATTTTTTTTGGCTTTAGCTTTAGCAATAGCTGCAGCTATTCGTGCTTGTTTATCATTGCGACTGCTATTTTCGTTACCTGTTTCCAGGGCGTTATTTGCAGCATCGACAAGGGGACTTTCACTTTGTTGTTGCGTTTGTTGCGTTTGTTGCGTTTGTTCCGTTAGTTGCGGTTGCTGCTGTTGCTCCGCCAGTTTCTTGGCTTTTGCTTTGGCTATGGCCGCTGATATTTTAGCTTTTTTCGGATCCTGTGGAACATCTGCTGACTTGCTAAGATCTTTATTATCATCAATACTGGCATTGCTACTGTTATTGTTGTTGGCAATAGCATTGCCATTGCCATTGCCATTGCTATTAGTGTTTGCAGGGACAGTATCATTACTCGTCTGCGCCGAACAGGCTTTTTCATCGAGTTTTGAATCAACCTTGTTTGCTTGCTGTTGCGTCGCTAGCTTTTTGGCTTTCGCTCGGGCAATTGCCGCTGACACTGCTGATTTTTGCTCGTCTTGTTTATTGGCTATCTCAGATGGAATAGCGGTTTTAGTGCCTGATTGCTGAACTGAATCTTGACTTTGAGCTTTTTTAGCTTTCGCTCGGGCAATTGCCGCTGACACTGCTGATTTTTGCTCGTCTTGTTTAT
>JBELHO010000019.1:20988-21105 GCA_042091375.1 Thalassotalea sp.
TGGCTATCTCAGGAGGAATAGCGGATCTAGTCTCTGCTTGCTGAACTGAATCTTGGCTTTGAGCTTTTTTGGCTTTCACACGAGCTAAAGCAGCAGCAACTGCAGATTTTTCACTGT
>JBELHO010000019.1:21205-31779 GCA_042091375.1 Thalassotalea sp.
GCTTTTTTGGCTTTCACACGAGCTAAAGCAGCAGCAACTGCAGATTTTTCACTGTTAGCTGTCACTGTACCGGCATTCATTCTAGCTTTACGCGCCGCAGCTGCTTGTTTAGTTTTTTCGTCTCTGGCTTTTTTGTTGCGTTCCAGTCTTAACTTGCGTGCTTCAAATCGTTGTTTTGCTTTTTCTGCTTTAATATCAAGCACATTTTGATGGCGTATTTCTGCTTTAGCGATCCGGTAATAATGCACCAGTGGAATATGACTAGGGCACACATAAGCACAGGCACCACATTCTATGCAATCAAATAGATTTAACGCTTCAAGTTTGTGTTGATCTTTTGCTTTCGCACTCCATTGTAACTCTTGTGGTAATAGCTGACTGGGGCAAACATCGGCACATTGCCCACAGCGAATACACTCTATTTCGGTTTGCTCTTGGGCAATTTCTGCGTCGTTTGGTGCCAAAATACAGTTACTGGTTTTGACAATGGGAACATGGGTATTGGGGATACTAAAGCCCATCATTGGCCCCCCCATGATAATGCGTTGTTTTTCTGCCGCACGATAGCCACACTGTTCGAGGAGAAACTCAACTTGGGTACCTAGTAAGCACCAAACATTTTGAGGTTTGGCTAATGCTTTACCAGTAACAGTGACCACCCGCTTGATCAAGGGTTTGTCGTGAATAACTGCCTCAGCAATAGCAAAGCAAGTTGCAACATTTTGCATTATTATACCCAGAGCGTTGGGCAAAACACCGGCGGGCACTTCTTGGCCGGTTAAGGCCATGATCAGTTGTTTTTCTCCACCCGTGGGGTACTTTGTTGGTAAAACGCAGATCTTTATTCGTTCGTTGCCTTGACACACTTTTTTTAATGCGGCGATTGCTCTTGGTTTATTGTCTTCAACACCAATGAGAATAAAGGCCGGTTGCAGAATGTGATCGAGTATATTAATACCCTCTAAAATATTGGCGCTGTGCTCAGTCATCAATAAATCGTCGGCAGTAATATAAGGTTCGCATTCTACAGCATTGATAATTAGGTAATTTACAGCTCGCTTGGTATGAGCTTTTATATGGGTTGGAAAGCCAGCACCGCCCATACCGGCAATACCTGCGTCAGCAATTTTTTCAATAATAGTGGTTTTCGACAATAGCCGATAATCAGCGCATATTTCCCGTGGACGCCAGTGATCTTCGCCATCGGGTTGCAAAATAACAGACAGTTCGCTGATCCCTGATGGGTGGGCGCTAGTTGTCTGTTTTATATCAATAATTTTACCGCTTGTTGGTGCGTGAACTGGCACAGCCATAGGATTAACGGCCTTTGTTAGGGGCTGACCTTTTAATACCTGTTGATCTATTGCAACGATCACGTCACCAGCCTGACCGATATTTTGTTGGATCGGTATCACCAACTGCTCAGGCAGTGGCAATTGTTTAATAGGTTTGTCTTGAGTGAGGAATTTTTGTTGTGGCGGATGAATACCGCCGTGAAACTGCCAAAAATTTCCGCGCTCAATTCTTTCTATTATAGATTCCACCATAGCCTCTTTAATCAACTTGTACCACGGGTATACTGTCTAGATCCCATTGCCAATTTTTAGTTGTTTGCGATATAGGCAGCATTTTTATGCAATCGACGGGACATGGAGCAACACATAAGTCACATCCGGTGCACTCGTCGGCAATGATAGTATGCATTTGTTTAGTTGCACCTATAATAGCATCAACAGGACAAGCTTGAATGCATTTGGTGCAGCCAATGCAATCTTCCTCAATAATAAATGCCACTTTTGGGGTATTGTCTGTTTGATGATTCTCATCCAGTGGTTGCACATCAACGCCCATTAAATCAGCTATTTTTTTTATGGTGTCATCGCCTCCTGGAGCACATTTATTGATGGCTTCACCGTTAGCTACCGCATTTGCATAGGGTTTACAGCCGGGGTAACCACATTGACCACATTGGGTTTGCGGTAAAAGTGCGTCAAGTTGCTCGACCAGTGGATCGCCTTCCACTTTAAATTTGACTGAAGCAAAACCCAGTAAGGCACCAAACAACAATGCCATCAAGGCAACAACTAATATCGCGATAATGGTCGACATTACACTTTCACCAAACCACTAAACCCCATAAAAGCTAAAGACATTAAACCAGCAGTGATCATCGCAATAGCGGAACCTTTGAATGGCTTGGGGATATCGGCATTTGCTAGTTTCTCTCGCATCGCCGAAAACATAATAAGTACAAGTGAAAAACCCAAGGCGGCACTAAAGCCGTATACTATCGATTGCAAAAAGTTATGACTGGCGTTTACATTGAGAATTGCCACTCCAAGTACTGCACAATTGGTAGTGATCAAAGGTAAAAATATACCCAATGAACGATATAAATTGGCACTGGTTTTGTGAACCACCATTTCGGTAAACTGAACAACCACGGCGATAACTAATATAAAAGTAATGGTGGTTAAATAGGTAATATCAAGGGGATTGAGGATATAAGTATTGACTAGATAACTCAATAGGGATGCCAGAGTCATCACGAAAGTCGTGGCAAATGACATACCAATAGCTGTTTCAGTGCGTGACGAAACCCCCATAAATGGGCAAAGTCCTAAAAATTTTACTAAAACAAAATTGTTTACTAGCACTGTGCCTACAAGTAGTAGTAGATAATCAGTCATTATTCACATGATGTAGTCGGTTAATTAGTGTTATTATCGGTGTTTATCAAAGAAATCACAATACCTTATGCGAATATTGCCTGTTGCATATGCAATGAAATTATAGGCTGTTTATTGGAAATTTTAACTGCAAGTCCTTGGCGTTTAACTATGTACTTGTGTTTGCGGTATATGTACGAGTTTGCTGTCGAGTTGGTTTTGTTATCGACCATAGCAAGGACAAGATATTTACCAGCCCGTTGTTGTTTAGTCGTTCATAACCAAATTTATTAATAGCGAAACTAATTTAGTGGTACTTGGACGATTTAGCTATTTTCATTTTATTCGTTAAAAATTCACTTGCGATCACTGCACCATCCCTATATAATTCGCGCATCTTGACCAACTCAATAAATCACTGAAATATAGTATTTGGTAGTTACCGAATATTATTTTATTGTTTTGGGTGACAAAATAGCGGTATTTTACCCAATATTTGTCCACATCGCGGGTTCAGTGAAGTTAGGCCCCGTGTATTGGGGCTTTTTTGTGCCTGTTGTATTGTATCTGCGTAAGCAGTTTATATCCTTTGGGCTTAGAGCCAACTTTTTTGTGGCTAATGATATATGGAGAACTGGATTGGCTAAATTTGAACACAAGTTAACAGATATGTTGCGTCCAGCCGTTGAAGAAGTCGGCAAAGAGTTATTGGGAATTGAGTTTATTAGTGCTGGACAACATTCAGTTTTGCGACTGTTTATTGACCATGAAAATGGTATTGATGTTGACGACTGTGCAGAAGTCAGTCGGCAGGTAGGGGCTTTACTCGATGTCGAAGACCCGATCAGTACTGAATATAATTTAGAAGTTTCATCGCCAGGGGTTGATCGTCCTTTGTTTACATTGGCACATTATCAAGCCGTGGTTGGTGAAACAGTGAATATTAAATTGTCTTTGCCGCTAAACGGTCGTCGCAAGTTCAAAGGTCAACTTACGGCGATAGAAAATGACACCTTAATAGTAATGGTAGATGGCGAAGATTTTGAGCTTGTTATCAGTAACATTGACAAGGGCAACCTCGTCCATGATTTTGATAAATAGTGTATTAAATAACACCAATGAATAAAGGCTAAGTAGCATGAGTAAGGAAATATTACTGGTTGTAGATGCTGTTTCTAATGAGAAAGCATTACCGCGTGAAAGTATTTTTGAAGCAATGGAAACCGCTTTAGAAACAGCCACTAAGAAAAAATATGAAGGCGACATTGTGGTTCGTGTATCGATTGACCGCAAAACAGGTGAATTTGACACCTTTAGACGTTGGTTAGTAGTTGATGAAGCTGAGCAGCCAATGGATAACCCATATGCTCAAATTAGCCTTGACGCCGCTCAATACGACGATGAATCGCTGCAATTAGGTGATTATATTGAAGAACAAATCGAGTCGGTTAAATTTGATCGGGTGACAACGCAAACGGCTAAACAAGTTATTGTGCAAAAAATACGCGAAGCTGAGCGCGCTTTAGTTATTGATGCTTATCAAGAGCAAGTGGGTGAATTGATCACTGGCGTAGTAAAAAAAGCCAGCCGTGAAAGTATTATTTTGGATTTGGGCAACAACGCAGAAGCGGTTATTTACCGCGATGATATGCTACCGCGTGAAGTGTTTCGTCCCGGCGATCGGGTGCGTGGATTACTTTATGTGATCAAACCTGAAGCACGAGGGGCACAATTGTTTGTCAGTCGCACTAAACCGGAAATGCTTATTGAGTTATTTCGGGTAGAGGTACCTGAAATTGGCGAAGAAATGCTTGAAATTAAAGGTGCTGCTCGCGATCCTGGTTCACGTGCTAAAATTTCGGTTAAATCAAATGACAAGCGGATCGATCCAGTCGGTGCTTGTGTAGGTATGCGCGGTTCGCGGGTGCAAGCTGTTTCTGGAGAGTTAGGTGGCGAACGGGTTGATATTGTTTTATACGATGACAACCCAGCCCAGTATGTCATTAATGCAATGGCACCTGCTGAAGTGGCATCAATTATTGTCGATGAAGACAAAGGCACTATGGACATTGCTGTAGAGGAAGGTAACTTAGCCATGGCTATTGGTAGAAGTGGACAAAATGTTCGCCTTGCTAGCCAATTAACGGGTTGGGAACTCAACGTAATGACCGTTGATGACATGAATGAAAAACATCAAGCCGAAAATGACAAAGTACTTACCTTATTCACTGAAAAACTCGACATAGATGAAGACTTTGCTTTACTTTTGGCTGAAGAAGGCTTTACCTCACTAGAAGAAATTGCCTATGTACCAAGCTCTGAGTTACTTGAAATAGATGGCATGGACGAAGACATTGTTGAAGAGTTGCGCGAGCGAGCAAAAGCGGCGTTAACAACGCAAGCATTAGCCAGTGAAGAATCGTTAGAAAATGCTGAGCCGGCGGAAGATTTATTAAACCTTGAAGGCATAGAGAAACACCTTGCCTATGTGTTGGCAAGTCGCGGGGTGATCACCCTAGAAGACTTAGCTGAGCAAGGGGTAGATGAAATAGCCGATATCGAAGAATTAGATGAAACCAAAGCGGGTGAGCTTATTATGGCTGCTCGTAATATTTGTTGGTTTAACGAAGAATAATTACCGCCGGGAGAACTGAATAGATGGCATCTGTAACAGTAGAAGAACTTGCCAATGAAATTGGTACACCAGTCGATAGACTGGTTAGCCAATTGGCTAATATCGGCGTAAATAAAACCGCGTCTGACTCTGTTTCGCAACAAGAAAAAGAATCTTTATTAGAGCACCTAAAAAAGCAACACGGTGATGATTCAGCAGTTAAACCTAATAAAATGACGTTAAATCGCAAGAAAAAATCTACACTCACCATGGGCAGCGGTAGTAAAGCTAAATCTGTCCAAGTTGAAGTGCGCAAAAAGCGTACTTACGTAAAACGCAGTGACTTAGAAGAACAACAATTAGCCGAGGCTCAGGCCAAAGCTGAAGCTGAAGCACAAGCTAAAGCTGCTGAAGAGGCTAAAGCAAAAGCCGCTGCCGCTGCAGAGGCAAAACTAAAAGCTCAAGCTGAAGCTGAAGCCAAAGCAGCCGTTGATGCGTTAAAAAAAGAACAAGCGAAACTCGAAGCGGAAGCAAAAGCAAAGCAAGCGGCTATTGAAAAAGCTAAGAATATTGAGGCTGCTGCTACACAAGCTCCTGTTAAAGTTGAAGAAAGTGAAGAGGCCAAAAAACTTCGCTTAGCTCAGGAAGCGGAAGCACAAGCCAAAATAGAAGCCGAAGCTAAAGCTTCAGCTGAAATTGCCAGAAAGTTAGCTGAAGAAAATGAGGCACGTTGGAAAGCGCAAGAAGACGAACGCAAAGCCAAAGAAAAAGAAGTGGTTCACTTAACTTCATCTAAATATGCACAAGAAGCGGAAGATAAAATTGATTCAGCTGATGAAGGCGGACGCCGTCGTCGCAAGAAGAAAAATGCCCAACAAGACAGTCGTACTAAAAACACTCGTGGCAAAGGCAAGCAAACATTATCTGCGCCGCAAAGTTTAAAACACGGTTTTACTAAACCGGTTGAAACTAAACTTGCAGAAGTGCGTATTGGTGAAACTATTTCTGTTGCTGAATTGGCAAATAAAATGTCAATTAAAGGTGCCGAAGTAGTAAAAGCCATGTTTAAAATGGGGGCTATGGCAACGATCAATCAAGTGATAGATCAAGAGACTGCAGCGCTAGTCGCTGAAGAAATGGGCAGAGAAGTGGTGTTAGTCAAAGAGAACGCGTTAGAAGAAGCGGTTCTTTCTGATCGAGGCACCTCTGGTGATGCCATTACTCGTGCACCTGTTGTCACTATTATGGGCCATGTTGATCACGGTAAAACATCTTTATTAGACCATATCCGCGAAGCGAAAGTGGCCGATGGTGAAGCTGGAGGAATTACTCAGCATATTGGTGCTTATCACGTAGAAACAGGTCACGGTATGATCACCTTCCTTGATACCCCGGGACATGCTGCATTTACAGCAATGCGTTCACGTGGTGCTAAATCAACCGATATAGTGATCATTGTTGTTGCTGCTGATGATGGTGTGATGCCGCAAACTATTGAAGCTATTCAACATGCCAAAGCCTCTGAAGCACCTATTATTATTGCTGTTAACAAAATGGATAAAGAAACAGCAGATCCTGATCGGGTTAAAAATGAATTATCGCAACACGACGTTTTGTCTGAAGAGTGGGGCGGTGATATCCAATTCTGTCATGTGTCTGCGAAAACAGGTTTGGGTATTGATGAATTATTGGATGCGATTTTATTACAATCTGAAGTACTTGAACTCACTGCAGTCGTTGACAAAATGGCTAATGGTGTTGTTGTTGAATCTAAACTTGACAAGGGCCGCGGACCTGTAGCAACCATTCTAGTGCAAGAAGGTACCCTTAATCAGGGCGATATTGTACTTTGTGGTTTAGAGTACGGTAGAGTGCGTGCGATGCGCGATGAAAACGGTAAGCAAATTAGTTCAGCAGGTCCATCAATTCCAGTGGAAATTCTTGGATTAAGCGGTGTTCCACAATCAGGTGACGAAGCAACTGTTGTTAAAGACGAGAAAAAAGCCAGAGAAGTTGCTTTATACCGTCAAGGCAAATTTAGGGATGTGAAATTAGCCCGACAACAAAAATCTAAATTGGAAAACATGTTTGCCAACATGTCTGAAGGTGACATATCTGAAGTCAACGTCGTACTTAAGTCTGATGTACAAGGTTCACTTGAAGCTATTTCAGATTCGTTAACTAAATTGTCAACCGAAGAAGTCAAAGTTAAAATTATTGGTTCAGGTGTTGGTGGAATTACTGAAACTGATGCAACCTTGGCTGCTGCATCAAATGCCATCGTCGTTGGTTTTAATGTCCGTGCTGATGCCGCTGCGCGCAAAGTGATTGAATCTGAAAAAATTGACTTGCGTTATTACAGTGTTATTTACGCTTTAATTGATGAAGTAAAACAAGCCATGAGTGGCATGCTTTCTCCTGAATTTAAGCAAGAAATCATTGGTCTTGCGCAAGTACGTGATGTGTTCAAATCACCAAAAATTGGCGCAATTGCCGGTTGTATGGTAACTGAAGGTATTATTAAGCGCAGCGCTCCAATTCGCGTTTTACGTGACAATGTAGTTATTTACGAAGGTGAATTAGAATCACTTAGACGTTTTAAAGACGATGTTCAGGAAGTGCGCAACGGTACCGAATGTGGTATTGGCGTTAAAAACTACAACGATGTTCGCGTTGGTGATCAAATAGAAGTATTTGAAACAGTCCAAATTGAACGCAGCTTATAATCCTGTCTGTATTCGGGGGCAGTTGAACTTTTAAGGCTAAATAGTGCTGTATTAACGCTATAGAGTACAAAGAGTTCAGCTTACTCCAACGTATAGGGTTTCATGACAGTATTTACTCGTGCCTTTATTTCGACGAATTTTTAATAAATACTGTAAGTAAGCATATAACGATTAAAAAAGGGGCTTAGCCCCTTTTTTAATCGCAAATTTTTCCATCTTAGGAGTATCCCTTATGGCTAGAGAATTTGCTCGTACCGACAGAGTTGGACAAGAAATTCAAAAAGAAGTAGCAATGATCATTCAGCGAGAAATGAAAGATCCTCGTCTAGGTATGGTTACCGTTTCTGCCGTTGAAATTACTCGCGACTTGGCTTATGCCAAAGTGTTTGTGACCTTTTTTACTCTTGAAGGTCAAAATGTCGATCAGTCGGTTGAAATACTAAATGAAGCGGCAGGTTTTATTAGAACCTTGTTAGCTAAGCGGATAAAAGCGCGTATTATGCCAGAATTGCGTTTTGTTTATGACAAATCTATGGTTGAGGGGGTGAGAATGACTAACTTAGTCAACAAAGCGATTGCTGAAGACGCAAGTAATCACCGCAATAACCAAGATCCAGAGGCAGAGTAATTTATGGCCAAACGCAGAAAAGGACGGGCCATCAATGGGGTACTATTACTAGATAAACCTTATGACATGTCTTCTAATTCGGCGCTGCAAAAAGTTAAGCGTCTCTATGGCGCGCAAAAAGCCGGGCATACTGGCGCACTTGATCCGCTAGCGACAGGTATGTTGCCGATATGTCTTGGTGAAGGCACCAAATTCTCACAGTTTTTACTCGATACAGATAAAACTTATCAAGTGACCGCAAAACTTGGCATAAGGACTACCACTAGTGATATTGACGGTGATATTGTCGCAGAAAAACCTGTTAGTGTGACTAATCAAGCACTAGCGGCTGCTCTCGATACTTTTCGGGGAACAAGTAAACAAGTTCCCTCTATGTATTCTGCTTTAAAATATCAAGGACAGCCACTGTATAAATATGCGCGTGAAGGCATAGAAGTGCCCAGAGAATCTCGAGATATCACTGTTTATCACCTTGAATTATTGCGTTTTGAAGGCAACGAAATTGATTTAGGGATCCATGTATCAAAAGGCACTTATATTCGCACTATTATTGACGATTTAGGTGAGATACTAGGTTGTGGAGCGCATGTATCTAAGTTACATCGCAGTGCGGTTGGCAATTATCCAGTCAGTAAAATGGTGTCATTGGCAGATCTTAATACACTTGTATCTGAAGCGCTAGAGGCTGATATAGCGGCACCTGTGGTATTAGATCCACTGTTATTACCGATGCAAACTGCTTGTGATGGTATTCCAGCGGTATTTGTTGACCCTATGTCAGCGAGTTTTCTGCGTCATGGCAATCCGGTACAATGCAGTCATGTCATTAGCGATGGTATAGTGCAGGTTTATATCGGCGATGATATCAATAGCGGAGAATTTATCGGTATCGGCCAGATCGATGATAATGGCTTGGTTGCCCCTAAACGCATTGTTGTCGCCGATGATGTACTGGCTAATTTGTAACTAGGGTCGTTTATGTGTGTTTTTAAACAGCACTTAGTTCAAGCTAAGCATTCAACATAAAATTTAGTATAAAATTTCACTTTAAAAATTAATACTACCTATAAGCTATAGCTGTTAACAAAGCACAAATAGCACTTGCATTATTGGCTTACATTGATAGAATACGCGCTCTTTTGTTGCGGTTGCTGAATTAGTGTTTGGCGCCGCAAGAATTAACTGGCACTTGGTGCCCCACACTAAAGGTTAAGATAATGTCTTTAAACGCTACTGAAAAAGCAGCAATTGTTGCTGAATATGCTCAAAAAGAAGGTGACACTGGTTCTCCAGAAGTACAAGTTGCTTTATTAACCACGCAAATCAATCACTTGCAAGGTCATTTTAAAGATCACATCCACGATCATCACTCTCGTCGTGGTTTATTGCGCATGGTAAGTCAACGTCGTAAATTACTCGATTACTTAAAGGGTAAAAACGTTGAACGTTACAGCACTTTGATCGGTAAATTAGGTCTGCGTAGATAACAGCCCAATATTTCATAAAAAAGGAGCTTATAGGCTCCTTTTTTTATGCACATATTTTAGTTGTTACTACTGAGTATCGAAAAAATATCTGAAATTGGCTACATTGCCGTCGTCTGTCACATTGAATTACTGCATGACACCATTGATTTTCAATATTTTCTTGAAGGTTTTAACGTTGCCGAGTAAACTTATGTTAACATTCAAATAGTGATTTATCTTAGTGATTTTGACACTGCAAAAGACTTTACTGGTTGTCTTTCTGAGTATAACTTTTGTTGCTCAAGGACTTGCTGTGTCGATTATGCCTTACCAAACTAGCACAGAAGACAAGACTGCAATCGCGGTATTATCCTCACCTCATAGTGAAATGAGCAGCGAACATTGTTTAACTAAACAAAAAAAATCAGTGTCACCCAACTCAGCAAGTGATCAAAATGGCATACAAAGCCA
>JBELHO010000019.1:31879-54082 GCA_042091375.1 Thalassotalea sp.
TGCGTAACTCTTATGGATATACTTACCGTCAGTTATGCTGAAGCTGTAGTCTATCACTCCACCCTAATAGGTCACTTTCTCGCGCCATTATTACGTCGACAAATTGACTCACCTTATCGTCCCCCAATTAATCCTATAATTGCCTGATACCCGTAAATAGTCATTATTAGATAAATTGTTACCCTTGGGGGAGTTATGTTTCCATTCCAGAAAAATTGGTTAATTGTTGCTATACAAAATAAAGTATTGTTGGTTTTGTTATTAACCTTGAGTACTAATGGCCAAGCCAATGTTGTCAATCAGCAGCGAACCTTGTCTTTGAGTTTTGCGCAAGCCATCGACTTTGCGCAACGTTATGATCCTTGGTTACTTGGCAATCGCCATCAGCAGTCGGAGTTAGTTGCGCTAAGTCAAGCCAAGTCCTCTTTACCCGACAGTAAAATATCATTAAATTTGGCTAATTTACCTATTGATACTGCTGATTTTAATCAGGAGGCCATGACCCAATTGAGTTTGGGGATCTCACAAGTTTTTCCACGCGGTGATAGTTTAGCGCTCAATCGCCAACATCAGCAAATTCAAAGTGAAGCCTTGCCGTTTCAACGTCAAGACCGCCGTGAAAAGGTAGCGGTTACCGTCGGTTCACTGTGGCTGGACATCTATAATATGGATAAAACCAGTGAATTAATTGCACAAAGTTATGTGCTATTTGAGCAGTTATTACTCGCGGCACAGGCAAGATACTCGGCGGGTATAGGAAGTGTTCGGCAACACCATATTGTTAGCGCACAACTGGAGTTGAGTATGCTGCAAGAGCGATTGGCGAAAGTACAACAGCACAGCAGTGCCTTGCAAGCTCAATTATTACCTTGGTTTGTCAATGTTGATGAGCTGAAAAATAATACTCAATATACCCCGAAGATCGAGTCAGTGCTTATGCAACAAGCATTGTTATCAGTTTATCAGGCAAGTCGAATAGTGCACTTAGTGGGGGAGCTACCAGTATCAATGATGACAAATCTTGATGGTATTGCCGCGGTTGATTATTTGACTGCAGATGACCTATATCAAAATTTTTCTAAACATCCTGCTGTACTGGCTCTCGATAAACAGTTACAAGCAAGTGATACCTCTGTACAGCTAGCGAAACAACGCTATGAAGTTCAATGGGGGGTCAATGCCCGTTATGGTTATCGGGCCAATGATGCCAATAACCAAAAGCGCAGCGATTTATTTTCCTTGGGTATAAGTGTTGATCTGCCTCTATTCAGTAATGATCGCAATGACAAGTATGTCGAGGCCTCGATTGCCAGAAGTGAAGCAATGAAAACAGATAAAACTTTATTGTTGCGGCAATTATTTTCTTCTTATGCCAATACCAAGGCAAAATTGCTGAGTGTTGATAATCGACTGCAGTTATATCAGCAAAGCTTGATCCCGCAGGCGAACAATTTAGCCGAGGTTGCTTTAAGTGCATATGAAACTGACGACGGTGATTTCAATCAGGTGGTGAAAGCAAAAATAACCGCGCTTAACGCTGAGATCGACCAGCATTCATTAACTGTGCAACGACAAAAATTGATCCTAACATTGAATTATATCTCAGCCAAT
The DNA here is from genome assembly GCA_042091375.1 of Thalassotalea sp. Taxonomy (GTDB): domain Bacteria; phylum Pseudomonadota; class Gammaproteobacteria; order Enterobacterales; family Alteromonadaceae; genus JBELHO01. The sequence continues at coordinate 33,491 of JBELHO010000019.1, forward strand.
TCAGCTGTTCTTCATCACAACCAAAATAGTCATTCACGGAGCAAAAAATGAAAGTTGATCACAAGTCATTTGCTGTAGGTTTACTCTTGGGCTGCTGCTTTGCTCTGTTGGCCTATCTATTTTTACCAAAAAACAATAATACCATCACTGAAAAAAATATGGCTGAACAGCCACTTTACTGGGTTGCCCCCATGGATCCTAATTATCGCAGAGAGCAACCGGGCAAATCGCCGATGGGTATGGATCTGGTGCCAGTATTTGCTGAAGACAAACAAAGTGCATTAGCGCCGGAAACCGGTAGCATAAATATTGCCCCTCACGTCATTAATAATTTAGGTGTTCGACTGGCAGAGGTTGAATATAAGCCTTTGCAGCCGACCATTAATACCGTTGGCTTTGTCAGTGTAGATGAAGATAGGTTAATTCATATTCACCCTCGTGTGGCTGGATGGGTAGAAAAACTCTACGTTGAAGCTGTCGGCGATGAAGTTGTCAAGGATCAACCCTTATACGATATATACTCACCCGAATTGGTCAATGCGCAACAAGAGTTGCTCTTGGCGTTAGACAATAAAAATCCTCAGTTGATCACTGCCGCAGAAAACCGTTTGACTACTTTAGGTTTATCGGTTGCAGCGATGAACAAGCTAAAGGTCAGTAAAAAGATTCAACGCACTATGACCTTATTTGCCGAGCAAAGTGGTGTGGTCAGCAGTTTAACGGTAAGAGATGGGTTTTATGTTAAGCCGGATACCATGATGCTATCAATTGTCGATCTCACCAGTGTTTGGGTTAAAGCTGAGTTATTTGAGCGGCAAGTGCCACAAGTATCTATTGGTGATAAAGTCACCATGACGGTAGATTACTTAGCCAATAAACAGTGGCAAGGTGACATAGATCACATTCACCCTATGATCAATCCTAAAACCCGGACCAACGTTGTGCGTTTGCGTTTTGACAACAGCCGTGGCGATTTAAAACCTAATATGCTGGCCTATATAAACATTGATAGCAATGATCACCAGCCGACTATAGTCATACCCAAAGAAGCGTTGATCCGCACAGGTAAGCAAGATCGCGTGGTGTTGTCACTGGGTAACGGTAACTTTAAATCTGTTGCAGTGGTTGTCGGCCGATTTGACCAAGCCCATGCAGAAATATTATCTGGATTATCGGCTGGTGAACAAGTGGTCAGTTCAGCACAATTTCTGCTTGATTCCGAGTCAAGTAAAAGCTCTGATTTTAAACGGATGGCAGCCGATAATACAAAGCAAAATACTATGGCAGAGGCAAATCACCCTCAGCATTCAAGTTCGGCAACAGCCACTGTTGATAATGTCAGTCGGGCCACAGTTAATGGTACTATTAACCTTGTAAACATTGCTGATATGACAATAAACATTAGCCGAGAGGCCATTGTAAAGTGGCAACGGCCGGCTGCTACCATGGATTTTAGGTTGAGTAAAAATATTCAACTATCGGTATTATCGACATTGGCGGCAGACATGCAGGTGACGTTTACTTTCGAAATTCAGCAAGGTGATTTTATTATCACTGACATAGCGCCGACAGCACAGACTGATGAACATCATGAACATCATGAACATCATGAACATCATGATCATAAAATGCCTTTGCATCAGGAGTAAACTGTGATGATCAAATCCATTATCCGCTGGTCAGTATACCATCGTTTTTTTGTACTCCTAGCTTGTAGTTTATTGGTGGTGTTGGGCTTGTATTCGGTAAAACACACTGCCGTTGATGCCTTGCCTGACTTATCTGATGTACAAGTGATTATTAAAACCAGTTATGCCGGTCAGGCACCACAAGTGGTTGAAGATCAAGTGACTTATCCATTAAGCACGGCTATGTTATCAGTGCCGGGGGCAGAAACTGTTAGGGGCTATTCTTTTTTTGGTGACTCCTATGTCTACGTTATTTTCGATGCCGATACCGATGTCTATTGGGCGCGTTCACGGGTTCTTGAATATTTAAGTCAAGTATTGCCGAGCTTACCAGATAAAGCTAAACCTCAGCTTGGTCCAGATGCCACTGGCGTTGGTTGGATCTATTTATATGCATTAGTCGATAACAGCGGTCAACACGATTTAAGTCAATTGCGAAGCATACAGGATTGGTTTTTAAAATATGAACTTCAAACGGTATCAGGCGTTTCTGAGGTTACTGCCTTGGGAGGTATGGTCAAACAATACCAAGTCAAAGTAAATCCTCAGAAATTACGGGCGTTTGCAATGCCCCTATCACATATTCAGGTGGCTATTCAGCAAGGTAATCAAGAAATAGGCGCATCAGTGATTGAGATGGCTGAAGCCGAATATATGGTGCGCACAACAGGCTATATACAAGGTGTAGAAGATCTAGAAAATATTCCTCTGGGCAGCGATCACAATGGTACCCCCTTGTTGTTAAAAAATGTTGCTGATATTACTACCGGCCCACAAATGCGCCGTGGGCTTGCTGAACTCAATGGCCAAGGAGAAGTCGTTGGCGGTATTGTGGTGATGAGAAATGGTGAAAATGCACAACGTGTTATTGAAGGTATCAAAGGTAAACTTGAGCAACTGCAAAAGGGCTTACCAGATGGCGTGGAGATCGTCACTGTTTATGATCGTTCAACCTTAATTGATCGTGCTGTCGATAATCTCAGTACTAAGTTATTGCAAGAATTTGCGGTAGTAGCGCTGGTTTGTATGATTTTCCTATTTCATATTCGTTCGTCTTTGGTGGCGATCATCAGTTTACCCGTTGGTATATTGACCGCGTTTATTGTAATGCATATGCAAGGACTTAATGCCAATATCATGTCTTTGGGGGGGATTGCTATTGCCATTGGCGCCATGGTCGATGGGGCTATTGTGATGATCGAAAATATGCACAAACACATGGAAAAAACACCTTTAAGCAAAGATAACCGCTGGCAACTCGTGATCAACTCAGCCAGTGAGGTGGGGCCCGCACTGTTTTTTAGTCTGCTGATCATTACCGTCAGTTTTGTTCCCGTCTTTACCCTAGAGGCACAGGAGGGACGAATGTTCTCACCTCTGGCTTTTACCAAAACTTATGCCATGGCCGCATCAGCTGCCCTTGCCATTACTTTAGTACCAGTGCTTATGGGCTATTTTATTCGCGGCAAGGTACGCTCTGAGCGGCGAAATCCGGTGAATAGATTGTTGATCGCCATTTACTTACCCATATTGAGAACTGTACTTAGCTTCCCTAAGTCAACATTAATAGCAGCGTTACTACTCATCTACCTAGGCACTTGGCCATTGGATAAGATCGGCAGTGAATTTATTCCTTCACTTGATGAAGGTGATATTATGTACATGCCCACCACTTACCCAGGTATTTCCATTGGACAGGCTCGACAATTATTGCAACAAACCGATAAATTAATTGCTCAGGTGCCTGAAGTGAGCACTGTATTTGGCAAAGTAGGGCGCGCAGAAACAGCCACTGATCCGGCGCCGTTAACCATGATCGAAAGTTATATTCAATTAAAACCCCGTTCGCAATGGCGTGAAGGCATGACCTTGGAGAAATTGAAACAACAGCTGGATCAAACCGTAAAGCTACCCGGTGTCACCAATGCTTGGGTGATGCCAATAAAAACCCGTATTGATATGTTGACTACTGGCATTAAAACCCCTGTTGGTATCAAAGTCGCTGGCCCCGACCTGGCGGTAATTCAAGAGCTTGGCAAACAACTTGAAACCATTATCAGTAAGGTACCGGGAACCGCATCGGTTTATTCTGAGCGAGTTGCTGGCGGGCGTTACATAAAAGTCGACATAAAAAGGCAAAAAGCAGCGCGTTATGGTCTGAATATAAGTGATATTCAACAAGTGGTTGCCACGGCTATTGGAGGAATGAATATCACTCAGACCGTTGAGGGTTTAGAGCGTTATCCGGTGAATTTACGCTACCCACAAGATTATCGAGATTCACCTGAGCAATTAGCTCTGTTGCCAATAGTAACGCCAAACGGCTTAACGATTTCTTTAGCCGATGTTGCTGATGTCTATATTGAGGACGGACCTGCAGGAATAAAGTCAGAAAATGCACGCCTCAATGGTTGGACTTTTATTGATACTGAACAGGCTAATATCGGCCAGTATGTAGTTAGCGCCAAACAAGCGGTCAACAAACACTTGAACTTACCTGCTGGCTACTCTGTTAGTTGGGCTGGACAATATGAATACATGCAAAGAGCACAACAAAAATTGAATTATGTGATCCCGTTAACCCTAGCTATTATCATCATCTTATTGTATTTAAACTTTAACAATGTCATCGAAGTATTGCTTATCCTTGGCAGTTTACCGTTGGCCTTAGTTGGCAGTATTTGGTTGATGTATTTTCAGGGGTATCAATTTTCGGTTGCCGTCGCTGTCGGCTTTATTGCCTTGGCTGGCGTTGCCGTTGAAATAAGTGTTATTATGCTGGTTTACCTCAATCAAGCATACCAAAGCATGTTGCTCGAACATAAACAAAATAATTTAGCTGTCAATAAACAAGCCGTGTTCAATGCGGTAATAGCTGGCGCTGGTTTACGGGTTCGTCCAGTAATAATGACCGCGGCAGTGATCATTGTTGGTTTGTTGCCTATTCTCTATGGTCAAGGCACGGGTTCAGAAATTATGAGCCGTATCGCAGCACCTATGGTTGGCGGTATGTTAAGTGCTGTGTTGTTAACTTTATTAGTGTTGCCGGTATTGTTTTATGTGTGGCGATGCGCAGCTCATAAGCAAAAAAAGTAACAAATACAACAAATTCAATAAAAGCAGGCAGCCAATTTACCCGTGAAGTTAATTAAATTCAGTCAAAAATATCACAAGTGGTTAATGTTGTTTTTAGGCGCTCAATTTGTTATCTGGTCGGTAACGGGTGCCTACATGGTATTTGTTGATCTGGGTTATATTCACGGCAATAGTTTAGTAAAAGTTCACCAAAATAAAATTTCGCCAGCAAATATTAACTACTCTTTAGCGGAGTTAACGATTAGCTACCCACAAGCCAGAGATATCAGTATTGGTAAGTTTATTAATCAAGACGTTTATCGCTTTGTTGAGGGAGAAAAAACCTACCTTGTCGATGCCAGTAATGGCAAGTTAATGTCGCCACTATCGAAAGCGCAGATTGTTGCAGCCGGGCAACATTATTACGCTGGCGATGCCAAGATCATTGATGTTGAATTGATCACCGCTGATCCGCCATTTGAGTTAAATCAACGCCACTTACCTGCTTGGCGAATTGATTTTGATAATTTTCAAGCCGCGACTTTATATATATCAGCACAACACGGTGGCCTTGTTGGCAAAAGGCACAGGTTTTGGCGAATATTTGACTGGATGTTTCGCTTGCACATTATGGATTATGGCGATGCGCAAAACTCTGGTAATAAGTTACTGATGTTCATCACGCTTTTCGCTATTGTTGGCTGTTTTACCGGCTTATTTTTAGTTTATGCGAAAGTGCTCCGGGGCAAGGTAAGGTATTTTGTTAGCAGCAAAGACAAGCTATGAATAGTTTAAAAAAGATCCATAAGTGGGCATCAGTTATCGTCGGTTTACAAATGCTGGTATGGCTGGGGAGCGGTTTATACTTTAATCTTGTCGACAGAGCCACAGCTAAGGGTAAAACTTATTATGCTCCCGTAGTGCACAACAGTGATGTTGCTTATCAGCAACTGATAGAGCCGGCTTTGATTGTCGACAAATTTCCCGCCAGTATGTCGCTGCGCTTGATTCATTTACTCGATAAACCATACTATTTATTGCAACACCAAGCGACCTTGTATTCCCATGCAAAAAACACCTTTACTTTAGTTGATGCGACAAGCGCTGAAGCGGTTAGCATAGACGCTGAATTCGCTAGCGCACTGGCTTTGCAATCATACACAGGCATAGAAGAGCCGAGCTCGGTAACCTTGTTATTACCGCCAATAGCTGATTTTCCCAAACAAAAAAATGCTTTATGGCAAGTCAATTTCGCCAATAATATAAACACCAGTGTATACATTAATGCTCAATCGGGTCAGTTAGTTGGTCACAGTGACGATGAAAAGCGATTAGCTGATTTTTTTTATATGCTACATTTTATGGATTACGGCAAACTTGGTGGCTTCAATAGTGTACAAGTGATGGTATTTGCTTTCATTGCCTTATGGCTGTCTTTTAGCGGGGTTTATTGGAGTTATCATTTATTGTGCCGTGGCGGTTATCGGCTTTGAGTGATTTCTTATTATTGCTCTGCCATTTGTTTTGTGCAGTTGTCTTGATTGACTAAATTTAAGCTGTTATCTGCTTTTTATTGCCCTTGCAATTACCTAATTTCAATAAACTCGATAACAATTAGCTATTGTAACTAGCAAAGCAAGGTTTTACAGGTATAATATGCGAGCAAAATTTTGTAATACATTATTTTGCTTTTTTTAAAATTGCTTTAAAGAAAATTAATCAATCCAAACTGTATAATTTTTTGTTCAACTTTGAGTGGTTTACAGGTTGCTTTTAGTGAATAAATAATTGTACAGATTGGTTAACGTACTAAAATTATAAGGAACACTATTACATGTTCAACCCCGTAACTAAAACATTTGAATTTGGTCAACACACAGTCACTTTAGAAACCGGTACTATCGCCCGTCAAGCGAGTTGTGCGGTCATGGCCAGCATGGATGACACCTCGGTATTGGTTTCTGTTGTTGGTAAAAAAGAGGCCAAAGAAGGTCAAGACTTTTTTCCACTAACCGTAAATTACCAAGAGCGTACTTATGCTGCAGGTAAAATACCTGGTGGATTTTTTAAACGAGAAGGGCGTCCTTCTGAAGAAGAAACACTAATTGCTCGTCTTATTGACCGTCCTATTCGTCCTCTTTTCCCTGAGGGTTTCACCAATGAAGTTCAGGTGATCATTACTGTTGTTTCGGCGAATCCTGAAATTTCACCTGATATTATTTCGCTATTGGGTACATCAGCAGCATTAGCTATTTCTGGTATGCCGTTTAGTGGTCCGGTAGGGGCTGCAAGAGTGGGTTATACCGATGGACAATATATCCTCAACCCATTGCAATCTGAGTTGTCTAGTTCACAACTTGATCTCGTAGTATCAGGTACTGAATCTGCTGTACTTATGGTTGAATCAGAAGCTGACGTGCTTTCTGAAGAAGTCATGCTTGGTGCTGTTGTTTATGGTCATGAACAAATGCAAACCGCTATTACTGCTATTAAAGAAATGGCTGAAGAAGTGGGTAATGCCAAGTGGGATTGGCAGGCTCCAGTGAAAAATGCTGATTTAATTGCTAAAATCGCTGAACTTTCATCAGAGCAAGTCAATGAAGCATACCAAATTACCGAAAAAGCATCGCGTTATGAAAAAGTAGCGGAAATCCGTAACTCAGTAATTGAACAATTATTAGCTGAAGATGCAGAATTAAACGTGCAAGAAGCGAAAGATTTATTTCACGATTTAGAAAAATCTGTGGTACGCGGTCGCATAACACAGGGAGCACCTCGAATTGATGGACGCGATCCTGAAATGATCCGCGCTTTAGACGTGATGACGGGTGTTTTACCGAGAACTCATGGCTCTGCTGTTTTCACCCGTGGTGAAACACAGGCATTAGTTACTGCTACCCTTGGCACACAGCGCGACGCCCAGCGCCTTGATACCATCATGGGTGAAAAGACTGATAACTTTATGCTGCACTATAATTTTCCTCCTTATTGTGTTGGCGAAACTGGCTTTGTCGGTTCACCTAAGCGCCGTGAAATTGGCCATGGTCGACTAGCCAAACGCGGCATGTTAGCGGTTATGCCTTCTGCTGAAGAATTTCCTTATGCAGTTCGCGTTGTATCGGAAATTACTGAATCAAATGGCTCTTCTTCAATGGCTTCTGTCTGTGGTACATCTTTGGCGTTGATGGATGCTGGTGTACCTATTAAGTCTTCTGTTGCCGGTATTGCCATGGGCTTAGTGAAAGAGGGTGATGATTTTGTGGTGTTGTCTGATATTTTAGGTGACGAAGATCACCTAGGTGACATGGACTTTAAAGTTGCTGGTACTACTGCTGGTATTACCGCACTGCAAATGGACATCAAAATTGAGGGTATCACTCAAGAAATCATGCAAATTGCCTTAAATCAAGCAAAAGCAGCGCGTACTCATATTCTGTCAGTGATGGATCAAGCCATTAATTCACATCGCGATGAAATATCAGAATTTGCTCCTCGTATTCATACGATGAAAGTATCGCAAGATAAAATTCGCGATATTATAGGTAAAGGTGGTGCGACTATTAGACAGTTGACCGAAGAAACTGGTACTACCATTGAAATTGAAGATGATGGTACAGTAAAAATCGCTGCCACTGATGGTGATCAGGCCAAAGATGCCATTGCTCGTATTACTGCATTAACTGCTGAAATTGAAGTGGGCTCGGTTTACCAAGGTAAAGTAGTGCGCATTGTTGATTTTGGAGCTTTTGTCAATGTACTTCCGGGTAAAGATGGCTTAGTGCATATTTCGCAAATATCTGAAGAACGCGTAAACGCTGTTACTGATGTGTTATCGGAAGGGCAAGAAGTGACGGTTAAAGTGCTTGAAGTGGATCGTCAAGGTCGAGTTCGCTTAAGTATTAAAGAAGCGATGGAAAAGTCGGCGGCACCTGTTACTGAAGGTGAATAAGTAATTGTTGCTAAGCTACAGTCAAATACATTATTAATGTATTTGACTGTGCAATCAACAACGACAAAAATCCAAGTAAAAAAAGGGGCTATATGGCTCCTTTTTTTATATACTTAAATTAGTCTTAAACAAAGTCTTCAAAAAAGGTTTTTCATTTTTGTGATGTGGTTATCTAAAAAGTTAGGCTGTTTAGTTTGTTTATCTATGCTTTTAGCTATGCAAGGTTGTGCAACTAATCAATCAAGTGAAAATTCTTCGGTAGTGGGGCAATTAATCATTGCTGAGCCTTTACCGATCAATTATAAAAGTGAAGTTGCTTTAGTGCGGATGTCAGAAATCATTCAACGCGCTGAAATTACTGACGCGCAACGGGCACAAATGTTTTATGATCGCGGCGTTATATACGATAGTGTTGGCTTGCGTTCTTTGGCTCGACTTGACTTTAACCGCGCCTTGAGATTAAAGCCAGACATGGTTGATGCCTATAACTTCATTGGTATTCACTACATTCAATTGCAAGAATTTACCCAAGCATATGATGCTTTTGACTCGGCCATTGAATTGACTCCAGAGCACGAGTACGCCTTTTTAAATAGGGGAATTGCACTTTATTACGGCGGTCGCTCGCAATTAGCTGTTGATGACATTTTGAACTTTTATCAACGGCAAACCGATGATCCTTATCGGTTGCTATGGCTTTATTTGGTTGAACGTGAAATCGATGCAGGTAAAGCTTTAGAAAACCTCAAGCTGCGTTCTTCGCAAGTTTCTGCTAATTTATGGGCGAAACAAATTATTAAACTCTATTTAAACGAGATTTCTCAACAACAGTTTATTGCTTTACTCACCACTAATGTTCGCTCAAATGTGCAATTGACTGAGCGCCTTTGCGAAGCCTATTTTTATTTGGGTAAACTCAATCAACTGCAAGGAAATGACAGCATTGCCGCTAACTTTTTCAAAATGGCGCTAAGTACTAACGTTTACGAGTTTGTTGAACACCGTTATGCAAAATTAGAGCTAGATATTATGCGTTCACCTACGGTTTCACCTAGCACTAACGTCAATCAATAGACAGTAATTAACCTTAGATTGATAATGGCGATGTTGTTGCGATGGTGCTTACTGATAAGTTTACTTACAGGCTTAACGTCAAGCTCAGTTACATTGCCTAGTCAGCTAAATTATTTAATCGATACACAGCAAATAACCCCGCAACAATTAGCTCACGCTAAGTTATTACAGTTACCCGGCTATTTTCACTATCAACGCAGTCAACAGCCAGTGGGCTCTGCAGCTTGGCTCAAAGCAAGTCAACTATTAGCGATAAATAATGGTGCGATTGCCTTTGAATTAGCGCTTAACTATCAACAAGCTGAACAGTTCAACCGGGCTATTTTTTGGTCTCAGCAAGCCAGCAAACTAAAGCAGCCTGAGGCGCCTATACTGTTAGCTAAAATCTATATTGAACAACAACGCTATCAACCGGCTTTAGAGGTTTTAGCGCCGCTAGTCAATTCAGAACAATGGGCTCTGATACAATCGGTAAAGATCATCATTGCTCTTGGTCAATTACCTAAATTAGCGCCATTGTTGTCACGTTTGCGAGAATTTCCAGCAGGAAAAGCATTATTAGCTCAAATGAGCAAGTATGATATTTTGGCTAATAAAAAGGTTATCACCCTTACAGACAGTGCCCCAGAAAACATCAGCTCTTGTATTGCTGATCTGCAAATGTTTGCTACATCGATTGAAGATCTTGAATATTTGGACTCTTTGCTCAACCAATTTACTCGCCACCCACTCGCCAGTTATTTGTGTTTTCCTGCAATTCGATATCTCAATATCAAAACGATAGATTGTTATCATCAACCACAACAAATGATCCGCTGTAATAATGCCATGTGGTTAGCGCATGTTGATCAAGAGACTAGCAAATACCTTGGCTTGATGTTGCCTTCAGGAGGAGCCAATGTGAATGGCGGCATCATGTATCTTGATAACCGAGATACAGTAGACGTATTTGCCCATGAGGTTGCGCATTTATTAGGCTTTGTTGACGAATATCCCTTGCCGACAAATCACGCGAAATGTGCGCAGCGACAACAGCAGCCTTTTGCACACAACATAGTGGTGCTCGAACGACAATATCAAGGTGACAAGCAAGATGTCAGAGCTGAAATTTTAGCCCAAGTGCCATGGCGAGCATTGATCGACGACGATACACCTATTATCACATTTGACGACGAAACTAACACATGGCATTTGGGTACCCCTAGCACATTTGCTGATCGTGTGGGATTGTTTCAAAGTCCAACCTGTCGAGGCAGATCATTCACAAACTGGCAACAGACGCGATCATTTTCTGCATTTAAACCGATCAAAGTACAAAGCCAATTAAGGTATTTTGAATTGGATTTTCCTGAGGTATATCAGCAAATTTTAGCCGCTAATAAGAAGGGGTTTTTGATGCCAAGTGCGCAACAAACCCTAACAGAATAACTAAGTTATGACGTTGGCAAACACCCCACTATAACTGTTCTGATGTTACTTCAGTTTGTTTTTTAGGGTATAATTATTGGCATTAATTTATCTTCACAAAACTGATCTTATATGTCCACTTTCGATGTGCAATTATTTCGTCGGCAATTTCCATTGTTATCATCGCAGGTCAATAACAAACCTTTGGTTTATTTTGATAACGGGGCAACCACGCAAAAACCGAAAAGCGTTATTGCCGCGACTTCTGAATATTATCAACGCAAGAATGCTAACGTGCATCGGGCATCGCATGCATTAAGCAAAGTCACTACCACTGAATTTGAACAATGTCGTGAGCGAGTAAAGCAATTGATTAATGCTGATAACACCGCTGAAATCATTTGGACGAAAGGCAGTACTGAAGCGATTAATTTAGTCGCTCAGTCATGGGGGCAGCATAACTTAAGCGCTGGCGATGACATTGTCTTAAGTCATGCGGAGCATCACGCCAATATTGTGCCTTGGCAACTATTAGCTGAACAAGTTGGCGCATCAATTAAAGTGATAGCATTGGATGCAACTGGTGTGCTTGATGAAATGAGTATTGAGTCAACTATTACTGCTACTACTAAGCTAGTTTGTATAAGTCATGCCTCTAATGTCATAGGCAAAATAAATCCGATAGAAAAAGTTATCGCCAAAGCCCGTTCGGTTGGAGCGCTAACTTTAATTGATGGGGCGCAAGTGATCGCCAATAAAAAAGTTGATGTGCAAGCACTTGATTGTGACTTTTATGTTTTTTCTGCACATAAAATGTATGGTCCGACAGGTCTTGGCGTTCTCTACGGAAAAAAATCAATACTGCAAGATATGAAGCCATATCAAGCGGGCGGAGAGATGATCAACAAAGTGAGTTTTGCTGGCACTACTTTCGGCGAATTACCTTTTAAATTTGAAGCAGGTACCCCAAATATTGCTGGGGTTGTTGCTTTTGCCAGAGCACTTGAGCTCATTGAAAACTTTCAGTTGACTGATCAAAATAGTTATAAGCAGCAGCTAATCGATTACGGTTATCAGCAATTATCGACAATTGCTGGGATCAAATTCTTAGTCGATGGCAAACCAGATCTAGCGATATTTTCATTTAACCTTAGCGAACATCACCATAGTGATATTGCTAGTGATTTAGACAACAACGGCATCGCAGTGCGCAGCGGTCATCACTGTGCCATGCCATTATTTGATTATTTAGGTATTGATGGCTGCGTAAGGTTATCTTTAGCGTTGTATAATACAAGGCAAGAAATCGACACTGTGATCACTTGTTTGAAAAAATTACTCAATGATCAAGATCACAAAACTGCGCCAGCAGCGAGCAATCATCAACAGGCAATAAACTGCGATAATATTTTGCACCGATTTAGTCGCATGCGGTCATGGCAAGATAAACACCGTGAACTGATGTTACTCGGGAAACACTTGCCTAAAATGGCTAAAGCAAAGCGCAACAGTCAAACACTAGTGCAAGGCTGTGAAAGTGATGCTTGGCTAGAAGTCACTTTAACAGAGAATAGTAAAGTCAGTATAACGGCTGATAGTGACGCCAAGATTATTCGCGGTTTATTAGTGATTGTCGTCGCTGCGTTTGATGATAAAACCATAGCAGAAATCTTTACTGTTGATATTCAGCACTATTTTAGTCAATTGGGATTGGAGCAGCATTTGTCACCTTCGCGAAACAATGGCTTATTAGCGATTGTCAGCAAGATCATCAACGCGGCCAAAGACATCAATTGTACTGCTAGCCGCTAGCGGTATTTATTGTACTAGCTTACTGATCACTTTACTCACTGCGAAAAATGCAAAGCTTGCAGTGACATGGGTTACAGCGCCAAAACCTTGATTGCAATCCAAGCGCATTGCGCCATTTTGGACTTTTTTACTATGACAGACATTGCCTTGATCATCTGGGTAGACTAATTGCTCAGTAGAAAATACGGCATCAATACCAAACTTGCGTTTGCTCGATTTTTTTTGGTCGGCACCAGGAAAACGATGGTGGCGACGCAATTGGTTTTTGACTTTGGCCAACAAAGGATCTTGATGGGTTTGGCTTAAATCTGTGATTGCAATTTTGCTTGGATCCGACTGTCCACCTGCGCCGCCGATAGTAATTATAGGCAGTTTTATGCGTTTGCAATAGGCGAGGATAGCGGTTTTAATAGCCACTGAATCAATGGCGTCAATGACATAATCTAATTCAGCGGTGATAAGGTCAGTTAAATTATCTGCGGTGACAAAATCTTCAATGCAGTTAATCTGACACTGTGGATTAATAAGGCGAATGCGCTCAGCCATGACTTCAACTTTGGGCATGCCTACGGTGTCTGTTAATGCATGTAATTGACGGTTAATATTGGTTGTACAAATATCATCTAAATCAATTAAGGTAATATTGCCAATACCCGATCTAGCTAGCGCTTCAGCAGCCCAAGAGCCGACACCGCCAATGCCAATAACACAGACATGAGCGTTGTTGATATTTCGTGCACCTTGCTCACCGTATAAACGAGCAATCCCCCCAAATCTTAGTTGCTGATCAGACATATTTTATTAGCGCTGTGGTAAATTTGCATATTATACCTATGCTGGGCTGAAATGCATCGGTAATTGATGCTAATTACAATTACTTACACTCAACTGAGCAGTACTTTGTTTGCGCCGAAGACTAAACAGCAGTCAAGAGTATAGTTAAATCACTGTGATAGTTTAGGTAATAAAAAAGGCAGCTAATGCTGCCTTGTTGAAAGTTTGCGATTTTTACTCTTCGCTTACTTAAGTGGTACGTATTTTCGATCAATTTCACCGATATAATTTTGCCGAGGACGACCAATTTTTTGGCCAGGTTGTCCCAGCATTTCGTCCCAATGAGCAATCCAGCCAACTGTGCGAGACATAGCAAAAATAACAGTAAACATATTGGTTGGAATACCTATTGCTTTTAAGATAATACCCGAGTAAAAATCTACATTTGGATAAAGTTTTTTCTCAATAAAATAGCTGTCTTCGAGGGCAACTTTTTCAAGCGCCATCGCCACATCTAACAATGGATCTTCAATGCCTAATTCGGTCAACACTTCATGACAGGTTTCACGCATTACCGTGGCTCTAGGATCAAAGTTTTTGTACACGCGATGACCGAAGCCCATTAATCTGAACGGGTCATTTTTATCTTTTGCTTTAGCAACAAATTCATCGACGCGATCTAGGCTACCAATTTCTTCGAGCATGGTAAGACAGGCTTCATTAGCTCCGCCGTGAGCAGGTCCCCACAGTGAGGCAACACCTGCGGCAATACAGGCATATGGATTTGCACCTGAAGAGCCAGCCAAACGAACTGTTGAAGTTGAAGCATTTTGCTCGTGATCAGCGTGTAATGTGAATATTTTATCCATTGCTCGGGCAATGGTTGGACTGACATGGTACTCTTCTGCTGGCACTGAAAACATCATGTGTAAAAAGTTTGCTGCGTAGCTTAAGTCGTTGCGAGGATATACAAAAGGTTGACCAATACTGTATTTGTAAGCCATAGCCGCAATAGTAGGCATTTTTGCTATCAACCGATGAGCACTGCGCATGCGTTGATCTGGCGCGTGAATATCAAGATCACTGTGATAAAATGAAGAAAGTGCGCCAACCACCGCACAAAGCATTGCCATTGGATGTGCATCAGGTAAAAAACCTTGAAAAAATTGTACTAATTTTTCATGCACCATAGTGTGATTAGTAATAGTCGATTCAAATTCAGCGTACTGTTCTTTGCTAGGAGCCTCACCGTTGAGTAAGATATAACAGACTTCAAGATAGTCAGCTTGGTTGGCAAGCTTGTCTATTGCATAGCCTCTGTGTTGCAAGATGCCTTTGCCACCGTCAATAAAAGTAATTGCTGATTCACAAGAAGCGGTTGCTAAAAATCCGGGATCATAAGTAAAGTAACCTGCGCTACCTAAGGTTCTAATGTCTATTACATCGTTGCCAGCACTGCCTTTGAGAATCGGTAGGTCTGCTATTAATTTTCCGTCGATACTAAGAGAGGCTTTAGATTCAGCCATAGGGTTTATCCTCTATAAATTCTTATGAAATTAATTATTTTTCATCCCATGAAAAATTAATCAGTTTTCATGAATATAAAACTATTGCATATTCTACTGCAAATACCCCCCCAAAAGTCAATTCAATTGTGCTAACCACTAAAATAAAAATACTGCTTTGTTGTGCAAGGTTTGGATGAATAAAAAATATAGTTCAAAAAATAGCCGCAAGCCTTTAAAATAGCGACAAAAATATCACATATGAAATTGTAATTAAAAGTAATCAATTATATAATCGGAAGTGGTCTTTAGTTTGTTCGAATGCTATTTATTTATGTTCAGACAATAATTTTGATCTTTGGGGGGGTTGCTCGTTTAATGGTAAATGTAGCAACAAAAAAAAGTTGAAGGCTCATTGTGAGCTCTGAGGCGATATTGTGAAAAAACAACGTCCTGTAAATATTGAATATACAACAGTTTTAACTACTATTTTACAATTTTTCTTTGCTATGACATTACTGACTTATTTAGTAATGGGCTTTTTAACAGTTTGGGGTGTTTAAATGAGCGTTTCTATTCGCGAATTCGACGCCATTGTCATTGGTGCAGGTGGTGCCGGCATGCGTGCCGCATTAGCAATTTCAGAATCTGGCCAATCGTGTGCGTTAATTTCTAAAGTATTTCCTACCCGTTCTCATACGGTTTCTGCTCAAGGTGGTATTACCGTTGCTCTGGGTAATGCTCATGAGGATCACTGGGAGCAACACATGTACGATACCGTCAAAGGATCCGACTATATTGGCGATCAAGACGCTATTGAGTACATGTGTAAAACGGGACCTGAATCGATTATAGAACTTGAGAATATGGGATTGCCTTTTTCTCGTTTTGATAACGGTAAAGTTTATCAGCGTCCTTTTGGTGGTCAATCAAAAAACTTTGGCGGTGAACAAGCGGCTCGCACAGCGGCAGCTGCCGATCGTACTGGCCATGCCTTGTTGCATTGTCTTTATCAACAAAATGTAAAAAATAAAACCAATGTCTATTCGGAATGGTACGCTTTAGATCTGGTTAAGAACAGTGCTGGCGCCATTGTTGGTTCGACAGCTATCTGTATCGAAACAGGTGAAATTGTTTACTTTAAAGCACGTGCAACCGTGTTGGCAACAGGTGGTGCTGGCCGCATATATGCGTCAACGACCAACGCTCATATTAATACCGGTGACGGTGTTGGTATGTCATTGCGAGCCGGTATTCAGATGCAAGATATGGAGATGTGGCAATTCCATCCAACCGGTATTGCTGGCGCTGGTACATTAGTAACAGAAGGGTGTCGTGGTGAAGGTGGTTACTTGCTCAATAAAGACGGTGAGCGCTTCATGGAAAGGTATGCACCTAATGCCAAAGACCTCGCCGGACGAGATGTTGTCGCTCGTTCAATGATGACGGAAATTCGCGAGGGACGTGGCTGTGATGGTCCTTGGGGGCCTCATATTAAACTCAAGCTTGACCACTTAGGTCGTGAAACCTTAGATAAACAGTTACCCGGTGTTTGTGATTTATCTAAAACTTTTGCCCATGTTGATCCCGCTGTGGAACCCATTCCAGTGATCCCAACCTGTCATTACCAGATGGGTGGCGTACCTTGTAATGTCAATGGTCAAGCCATACATTACAATCCTGAAACCGGTCAAGACACTATTGTTGAAGGTTTATTTGCGGTTGGTGAAATTGCCAACGTGTCTGTGCATGGAGCTAACCGACTGGGTGGTAATTCACTACTTGATTTAGTTGTATTTGGTCGCGCTGCAGGTCAGTTCTTAGGTGAATATTTGGCTGATACTGAATTTGGTACCGAGGCTTCTGCGTCTGATCTAGAGGCGTCTTTAGCGCGTACTAACCGTTGGGAATCATCGCAAGGTGGAGAAGACCCAGTGCAAATTCGCAAGGATTTGCAACAGTGTATGCAACTCAATTTTTCAGTATTTCGCGAAGGTGAAGCGATGGCTGAGGGCATGAAAGAGTTAACCGAAATCAGAGAGCGCTTAAAAACTGCACGTTTAGACGATAAATCAAGCGAATTCAATACCCAACGCATTGAATGTTTAGAGCTGGATAACTTAATGGAAACCGCTTTTTGTACCGCAAAATCTGCGAACTTTCGCACCGAATCTCGTGGCGCTCACGCACGACAAGATTTCACCGAACGCGATGATAGCAATTGGTTATGTCACACTGTGTATACTCATGAGACAGAGCATATGTCGAAACGTGATGTTAATATGAAACCTGTACATCGCGAAGCTTTCCCACCTAAAGCTCGCGTTTACTAAGGATATTATTGTGGAACAAAATACGACTGTACAATCATTTTCAATATACCGTTATAATGCTGATGTAGATGATAAGCCTTATATGCAGGATTATGAGTTAGAGATAGCTCAAGGTTCCGATATGATGGTGTTAGATGCGCTTATTTTATTGAAAGAACAGGATCCCTCTTTATCTTTTCGACGCTCTTGTCGAGAAGGCGTCTGTGGTAGTGACGGGGTCAATATGAATGGTAAAAATGGCCTTGCTTGCATTACGCCATTATCAGAATTGAAGTCGAAAAAAATTACTTTACGACCACTGCCAGGCTTACCTGTGGTGCGCGATTTAATTATCGACATGACTCAATTTTACAACCAATACGAAAAAATTAAACCATTCTTAATTAATGATGGTACGCAAGCACCGGAACGCGAACATTTGCAAATGCCTGAAGAGCGCGAAAAGCTCGATGGATTATACGAATGTATTTTGTGTGCCTGTTGCTCAACTTCTTGTCCTTCTTTTTGGTGGAATCCCGATAAATTTATCGGCCCAGCAGGCTTATTACACGCCTATCGCTTTTTAATCGATAGCAGAGATACGGCCACAGAAGAACGTTTAGATGATTTACAAGATGCCTACAGCGTATTTCGCTGTCACGGTATTATGAATTGTGTTGATGTTTGTCCAAAGGGATTAAACCCAACCAAAGCAATCGGTCACATCAAGTCAATGTTACTGAGTCGATCGGTGTAGTTAGTGGTTTAGTAGATTAATGCGCTAGTTTATGATTAGACAAATGACTAGCGCATTATGTATACTAAGCCGATTTTTTATTGCTTTAGCCCCATCAAGGAACAGGCAATGCCAGAAGGTGTAATGAAGACTTGGCTCGAGTCCTCCCATTTAAGTGGTGCTAATTCCACTTATATTGAACAATTGTATGAATCTTATCTCGATAACTCGCAATCTGTCTCCTCAGAGTGGCGTGAGTTATTTGACCAACTTCCCAAAATAGCCGGTGCTGACGTTGAATACCGTCACTCTGCGATCAGGGCTGAATTCAAGGAATTGGCAAGAAATTCCCAGAAAACGGTAGTCTCTAGTGGCAGTGATGGTAAACAAGTTAAAGTACTTCAGTTAATTAATGCATACCGATTTCGCGGTCACCAAAATGCTAACTTAGACCCATTAGGCTTATGGCAACGCGATAAAGTACGCGATTTGCAGTTGTCTCATCACGATTTATCAGAAAATGATTTTGATAATGAATACAATATCGGTTCTTTCGCGATTGGCCAAGATGCGATGAAACTTGGCAACTTGTTCAAGGCATTAAAAACCACTTACTGTGGTTCCATTGGTGCAGAATATATGCATATTACCGATACCGATGAGAAAAGATGGTTACAACATCGTTTGGAGTCAGTGCAATCACAAGCGGTGCTATCAGTTGATGAAAAAGAAGAAATTCTCAAGGGATTAATTGCTGCTGATGGTTTGGAAAAGTATTTAGGGGCTAAGTTTCCTGGCGCAAAGCGCTTTTCTTTAGAAGGCGGTGATGCATTAATTCCCATGCTCAAGGAATTGATCACTAGAGCCGGTGCTCACGGCAGCAAAGAAGTTGTGATCGGCATGGCTCATCGCGGCCGTTTAAATGTTTTAGTCAATGTCATGGGTAAAAACCCTTCAAAGTTATTTGATGAATTTGGTGGTAAGCACGATGAAATAGTTTCATCAGGTGATGTTAAGTACCATCAAGGTTACTCATCTGACTTTGTCACACCCGGTGGTAATGTGCATTTGGCTCTTGCTTTTAACCCATCACACTTGGAAATTGTTAACCCCGTTGTTATTGGTTCGGTTAGAGCTCGTTTAGATCGACGTAATTGCAACCAAGGCGACTTAGTATTACCTGTTACCATTCACGGTGATTCAGCTATAGCTGGACAAGGTGTGGTTCAAGAAACCTTTAATATGTCGCAAGCCCGTGCTTTCAAAGTGGGTGGCACTATCCGTATCGTGGTCAATAACCAAGTCGGATTTACTACTTCTGATCATCAAGATACCCGTAGTGGCGAATATTGTACTGAAATTGCGAAGATGGTCTCTGCACCGATCCTGCATGTCAATGGTGATGATCCTGAAGCGGTCATTTTGGCAACGCAAATTGCTCTTGACTATCGCAATAAATTCAAACGTGATGTGGTGATTGATCTGGTTTGTTATCGCCGACACGGCCACAATGAAGCAGATGAGCCCAATGCCACGCAACCCTTGATGTATCAAAAAATCAAGAAACATCCGACACCTCGTCAATTGTATGCTGATCACTTAGCAGCTAACGGCAGTATCAGTAAAGCTAAATCTGATGAGCTAGCCTCGTATTACCGACGCTTACTCGATGAAGGTCAGTGTACCGTGGAACAGTGGCGACCAATGACAGAGCATTCTGTGGATTGGACACCATTTTTAGGTCACGATTGGGACGACGAGTATCCCGAAAAAATTGCCTTAGACAAATTAAAACAATTGGCACACTCTATATCAACTTTTCCTGTAGAGCATGAAATACACGGACGAGTGAAGAAAATTTATGACGATAGAGCAAAAATGGCCAAAGGCGAAAAGCTTTTGGATTGGGGTATGGCAGAAAACCTCGCTTACGCTGCTATTGTTGATATGGGGCAAAGAGTCCGTATTACTGGTCAAGATGCTGGTCGAGGCACTTTCTTTCATCGCCATGCCGTGTTGCACAACCAAAAAGACGCCAGTCAATATCTTCCCTTACAAAACATTCGTCAAGGCCAAGGTCCTTTTGACATACACGATTCAGTGTTATCAGAAGTTTCAGTACTTGCTTTCGAATACGGTTACACCACAGCTGAACCGGCTGGCTTAACTATTTGGGAAGCACAATTTGGTGACTTTGCCAATTGTGCTCAAGTGGTGTTTGATCAGTTCATTAGTTCTGGTGAGCAAAAGTGGGGACGTT
>JBELHO010000020.1:0-19277 GCA_042091375.1 Thalassotalea sp.
AATTAATTACCTACTGCAAAATCAGCAAGAAATGCAACAATGGGACATTGAAAAACGAGCATTAAACCAACAATTAGAGACTATCTTTAACGAGCCAGTTTTTATGTACGATGAAGATCTTGTTAATAAAACAAGTATTGCCATGATCAAAGACGAACGCATTGCGCATCTATTCATAGAAGATCAAAGAGGTAAATTCATTGGTGGCAGTACACAATTAAAAATGACTAGTGCATCAGTTTTAGAAATCCCCTTAACCTGGCCAAGTAAAGGCATTATCGGCCATGTTTTTGTTGAGTATTCAAACCAACATATCAGTAAACGCTTGCAACAACAATTAACCCTACAATTAATCTCTTCCATGGTGATGGTCATTATCTTAGGGGCGCTACTGATCTATTTTTTACGCAAAATAGTGATCACCCCAATTGCACAATTGTCGTCGGTATTAAAAGGTATTGCCGAAGGTGAGGGGGACTTAACACAACGTATTCCTCAACGTAAAAACGATGAAATCAGCGACCTTGCAGCCAGTTTTAATCTGTTTATTGAGCGTATTCAGTTGATTGTTAAAAGCATTGCCAGTGTAAACAGCAAATTGGAAGTGACCGGACAACAAGTTTTTCAAACTTCAAACAACATTCAAACCCATGCAATTGAACAACAGGAGAACACCCTAACTACCCATGGACGACTGACAAGAATTACCGAGACAACCGAAGATATAGCTAAACAGGCAGAGCATACATCGCAGAATACAGCGGCAATGAGTCAAGTATCCAGTAACAGTAACCAACAAGTCAGCAAAAATGTCGACAATATCCAATCCTTAGTGGACGAATTAAAAAAATCGACAAACACAGTCACAGAATTGAAACAACAAAGCCAAGAAATTAGCCGAATGTTAGATGTTATTCGCAATATTGCAGAGCAAACCAATTTATTAGCACTCAATGCTTCTATTGAAGCGGCAAGAGCCGGTGAGTCAGGGCGAGGATTTTCTGTGGTGGCTGACGAAGTGCGAGCACTTGCATTTAAAACTCACGAATCGACCGCTGAAATCGAAACCATCATCAGTCAATTACAGAGTAAAGTTGATATTTCATTCCACTATACACACACATCGATGACCCTTGCCGAAAATACTATCGAAGGGGCAGAATTAGTTCACCAATCATTAATGCAATTAACTCAAGATATTGAAGAAATTAATGAGATGAATAAACTGATCGCCGAACATTCTCGTCAACAACAACAATTAGCCAAAGATGGGCAAGATATTATGAATTCGGTAACTGATGGCGCGGTTATCGTCGCTGAAAAATCTGCATCGTTAACAGTGAATAATGAGGAGTTAAAACACGTACAGCAAGAATTGAATTCACACTTAGCGCGGTTTACTTACTGACAATATCAACAGGTTAAAATCAACATAGCCAGCTTACTCGCTACTTACTGACTATTTACTGACTATGTTGAGCATTGGCGATACACTGATTATTTTGGGCAATAACTAAATGGGGTAATTGTCCTGATGCAAAGGTTAATTGGGCATCAACATTGTATACTTGCTTTAAAATATCTCGGGTAAGCACCTCGTTTGCCTTGCCTGATGCGATGACTTCGCCGTGTTTCAATACGTATAATTTATCAGCAAAGCTTGCCGCTAACGATAGATCATGGACCACAATAACCACGCCAGCACCGCGATCGGCAATAGATCGCGCCAGCGACATAACATGGTATTGGTGATACAAATCTAAGCTAGAGGTGGGTTCATCAATTAATAAATACGGAGTGCCCTGCGCGGCCATCGCGGCTGGCTGCAATGCCGGTGAAAGTTGCGCTAGTACCCGCGCCAGCTGAACCCGTTGCTGCTCTCCACCAGATAACGTAGTAAAGCATTTGTCGGCTAAATGACTCACTTTAACCGCATTTATCGCTAAATTTATATAGTTGTCTAATTGTCGCTTACTACACTGCTCTTGATAGCAAAAACTTGCCATTTCAACTACTTCAGTAACACTAAAAGGAAATGCTAATTCATAACTCTGGGTTAGTACGGCTCTTAGCCTAGCCAGTTCAACAGGAGTATATTGATTAATGTTGGTGTCGTTCAATATTACCTCACCTGCTTGCAAGGTTAAATCACCACTTAACGCTTTTAACGCTGAAGACTTACCAGCACCGTTGGGGCCAACAACGACTACGCATTCGCCAGCTGCAACCGATAAGTTGACCTTATTTAATAAAACATTACCGCCGCGCTGGGCTGTTGCATTTTGTAAGCTTAACATTGGTTATTTTGCCATATTCTTATAGGTTTTCATTAACATGATCAAAAAGAAAGGCCCGCCTAATGCACTAGTAATTAAACCAATAGGCACTTCTGCAGGTAATATTATAGTGCGCGCTAATAGATCAGAAGCAGTCAATAACAAAGCCCCCAAAAGCATACTGCCCGGCATTAAATAACGGTGATCGGTACCGACAATAAGACGGATCAAATGCGGCACAACAACGACTACACATTCGCCAGCAGCAACCGATAAGTTGACCTTATTTAATAAAACATTACCGCCGCGCTGGGCTGTTGCATTTTGTAAGCTTAACATTGGTTATTTTGCCATATTCTTATAGGTTTTCATTAACATGATCAAAAAGAAAGGCCCGCCTAATGCACTAGTAATTAAACCAATAGGCACTTCTGCAGGTAATATTATAGTGCGCGCTAATAGATCAGAAGCAGTCAATAACAAAGCCCCCAAAAGCATACTGCCCGGCATTAAATAACGGTGATCGGTACCGACAATAAGACGGATCAAATGCGGCACAACAAAACCAACAAAACCTATCATACCGGTGACCGCAACAGCGGCACCTATACATAATGCGGTGAGTACAAATACCCGTTTTTTTAATGCATTGACATTTAGCCCTAAATGCTTGGCTTGTGCCTCACCCAATAAATACAAATTTAATGGTTGCGACAGGCGATATAAACCAATAATAGCAATGATAATTGCCGCTAATGATGGGAAGATCAACGTCCAGTGATTTCCTGCCAATGAGCCCATACTCCAAAAAGTCAGATCACGTAATTCTTGGTCGTTACTTACCAGGGTTAACACCCCAATAAAAGCCCCTACTATGGCATTAACAGCAATACCGGCAAGCAACAAGCTGATCACTGTAAACTGGCCTGAAAAAGCACTTAATCGATAAATAAAGCTGCATACTGCTAAACAGCCAAAAAAGGCACCTAAAGGTATTGCATATAAACCAAATGCTGTTGAAAATTCCGAAAACAATGTGTTTCCTAAAACAATCACAGACACCGCGCCTAAGGCAGCTCCACTGGACACGCCAATAAGTCCAGGATCCGCCAACGGATTGCGAAAAATGGCCTGCATTGCTGCACCACATACGCCAAGACCAGCACCAGTAATTAACGACAACACCACCCTAGGCAGACGAATTTCCCACAAAATGGTGTGTTGTAATGTGCCCTCTGACGCGACAGACAATAAACTGATTAACTGTGAACATGGAATATCCACGCCACCAACACCTAGCGCAAATATCGCTATTAGCATACAAGCCAATAACAACACTGGAACTAAGCCTTTTCTGGCGACGTCACGTCCGATGACCACGTGGCCCAAAGCAAGCATAGTGATGACTACTCGCCGATATTAGGTAGTGCAGACCAAGGATAACCACTGGGTAATTTCACCTCAGGGTATAACTTTTTGGCTAACTCTATTACCGCTTTTGGTGTGCGCGGGTTCATGCCTAACAAATAACTGCCATCAAAACTATACAGTCGTTGGTTTTTGACCGCATTGGTAAATTTAAAATGTCCTTGTTTAGCAATATTTGCCATTGCCTCATCGCCGTGACGACTCATCATCAGGATCACATCTGGGTTCATTTCTAGTACAGCTTCAGTAGAGATTGCTTTCCAGCCATCTAAAGCAGCGGCAACATTGGTCGCCTCAACCGCAGACATGATCTCAGCAGCCGAGGTGCCTTGACCTGCAACAATAGGTTGACCACTGCGCATACTTAAAATGAATAATACTTTTGGGGCATTTTTCTTTTGTTGTAACAGAAACTTTAATGCTTCGCGGTCACGTGTCACTTGACTGATTAGCTGTTCACCTTTTTCAGGCACAGAAAGTAAACTAGCGACTTTGCGAATTTTCGCTTCAATGCCGTGATAGTTGTCTTCTTCGGTAAAAATATAATTAGCTAAACCAGTTTGCTGTAATTGTGCTAATACTTTTGGTGGACCAGTATCTGCCTCGCCGAGCAACAGCGTAGGTTCTAATGACAACACACCTTCAGAGGCAATACGCCGAACATAACCCACTTGCGGTTTTTGTTTAGCACTCTCAGGAAAAACACTGGTGCTATCGACACCAACAATTTTATCTTGCTCACCTAAGCTATAAATGATCTCAGTGATCGAGCCACCCGACACCACAATACGCATATCTTCTGCGGCAACATCACTTGGTTTAATAACCGCAATAACCATTAAGACGAAAGATAAAACCAATGGTCTTACAGAAAAATCACACAACATACTTTTGTTCTCATTCACAAAGAAAATATTTCGTGCTAAGATATCATTTAATGCGAATGATAACAATTCTTATTTGGTTTGTAGTTTAACTTTATTGTATGAAAATTTTACTGACATTAGTTCTTTCACTGTTAATTCACTGCTACTTACTCACTGTAGAAGCACTGCATCAACCTGTGCTAGTTGCAGGAGCTGCGCCAGCGCAGGTTATAGGTCTTAATATTGTTCAAGCAGTAAGTAAACCGCAAATTGAGCAAGTAATTACGGCCCCCCCTCAACCTCAACAAGCCGTCAACACCACAATTTTTCAAGGCGATAAGTTATTTGCAAAACAAACAGAAAACAATGCTGTAACGGTTGAACATGCAGCGAAAGTAAAACCCATTGAGCCTATTGAACCGATCAAAGCAGAACTAACGCCGGACAAAGTACCCGAAAAAGTTGTGGTTGAAGCGCGACCCACAGAGCCAGTGCCAACAAAAGAAAATAGCAAAACCAGTATTGCCAGCGCTAAGCTAATAACCGAAAAAATCGGCCTGCGCGATACGCCGCTAGATTTAGAGCAACCGCCTTTGTTTAAACAACCAAGACCGCCGTTAAGTTATCCCAATAAGGCAAGGCGTCGAGGCTACCAAGGGATCACTTTGTTAATGATAAGCCTTGATACTTCCGGGGCAATAGAGAAAGTAGCCATAGTGAGAAGTAGCGGCTACCAGATTTTAGATAAAGCGGCTTTGAAAAATGTCGCCAAATGGCAATTTCATCCAGTAAAAGTCAATGGTGAAACAGTGAAGGCGCGTTTTCAAGTGCCCATTAACTTTGCCCTAAATTCATGAATAACACCACAACTAAGTGATCAGCTAGCCCTTGAACACAACAATAATTGCCGCTGTTATTTTACATTTAACGATAAACACATATTCCGATACATTCACATATAAGGTTTTATTATGCCCACTTGGTTTTCAGCGATAGGTTTTACCGCCTGGCCTTTACTGATCATGTCTATTGTTGCCTTGGCATTGATCATAGAGAAATGCTGCTGTTACTGCACTGCCATTTATTATTATCGACGCACTCAAAAAGATCCCACTCAAGTGATCGAACAACTTAGCCAGCACAATACACAAGCAGAGCAAGCTAAAGCTTGGTCTGAAATATCGCTACAAGCCATGCAAAGCCAATGGTTAAAGCGTTTATCTATGCTCAATTTGATTGGCTCTCTTGCCCCTTTGGTTGGTTTACTTGGCACTGTCTGGGGATTAGTAGTGATGTTTAGAAACCTAGCGGCAACGCAACAAGCCGTCACCCCAGCCTTATTAGCCGATGGTTTATGGCAAGCCATGTATTCAACCACTGCTGGCCTGTGTTTAGCATTACCCTGTTTACTGGTCGGTGGTATTTTTAATGCTGTACACGGCCGTTTAACCAATAATTATGTGCAATTATACAACCGTGCCTACTACCAATTGACCTATCAAGAGCCTTGTCATGTTACCACTTCATAAAGCCAATACTCACTCAATGGCCATGCCTGACTTAACCGCTCTGCTTGATGTGCTGTTTATTTTATTGGTATTTATGCTGCTAACCGCAGCAATAAAATTAGATATGTTAACCGTTACCTTACCTACAACTGGTAGCGAAGTGCAATCCATCGAAACCGCAAATCAACCTTTGGTACTAAGTGTGCAGTATAGTGAGCAACAGTTAACTTATGGTTTGGCAGATCAGCCTTTTGCATCGTTAGAGCAACTATTTGTGGTATTGGCCAACAGTAAAAAAACCGATAGCAACATAGTGCTTGCTGTTGATAAAAATACACCAAGTCATTATTTGATCGATCTTTTAGCAAAATTATCAGCTGAGAATTTTACCGTAGCCAACCTCTTGATTGAAAACAACAATTAAATTTATTGAATGATAATACTTCTCATTTAGATTCAATTGATGTATATTAGCGCCAATTTCAATGCTCGCGCCGCCACACTCGTTGTTTAGTGTGGTCAAGACCCAAATCATGAGGAAAAATCATGCGTATTAATTCATTAGCTTTAGGCATAATTGCCGCGCTATATTCAACCACTTCAATGGCCGCAGAAACTGAAAGTGATGCTATTGTTACCTCTTTAGACGCAGTCACTGTCACCGCCACCCGTACCAAAAAATCAACATTAAAATCAGCACAAGCGATTAATGTGATTTCTGATCAGACCGCTGAAAAACAATTGTCATCATCGGTATTTGATCTTTTAGACATGGTGCCTAACACCTCTGCAACTGGTGGTCCACGAGGATTAGGTCAAAAATTTAGCGTGCGCGGTTTCGATGATGCTGAAGATGTATTAGTCACCGTTGATGGAGCAATACAAACCTTTGAAAAATACCGCATGGGTAGCTTTTTTGGTGATCCTGAGTTGTACCGCACAGTAAGCATTAAAAGAGGCCCAAGTACCGTACTTCACGGCGGTGGTGCCTTAGGTGGTTTAGTACAAGTAGAAATGAAAAGTGCCAGTGATTTCCTCGAAGCGGATCAAACATTTGGCTCTAAAGTAAAGTTCAGTTACGACAATAACAACGATCAAAAAAATACCAGTGTATTTGGTTATGCTCGACCCACTGAATCACTAGATATATTAGTCGGTTATGTTGATCGCGATGCCAATGACTTTGAACTTTCTAATGGAGAAACACTAGATAACTCAGGCATAGCCATGCAATCATTCATTGCTAAAGCCGAGTATTACCTTACCGACGAGCACTTATTCAGTTTTTCTATTAACCGCGGTGAAGACGATCAATTAACTGAATTCAATAACACCGATCCCGGTCCGTGGGGGGTATTGCGCAGAGCCACCAGACAAGACGTAACAACGTTGAGTTATAACTTCCAACCTGAAGATTCACAACTCATTGATCTTGAAATGGTCTACGGCAATACCAAATCTCATGTGGTTGAAAGTGACGGTACGGGTAATATTTTACCTAGCTTTATCGGCATCAAGTCAGTGTATGAATACAACATTGATACCTTAGATATTGTCAATACATCACGCTTAGATCAACACACCTTAACTTACGGTGTGCAATACTCCTCAAAACAGCGCGTTGGTGAAAAAACTGCGTTTCCTTGCCTAACATACGATCCATCAGGGCGTGTTTGTATTGTTGAAGGCACAACCCCAGGCACAACAGAAATCACCTCACAACCCGGTGGCAAGCAACAGCGTATAGGGGTTTATATTCAAGACGAGTACAACTGGCAAGATTTTACCTTGATCGGCGGTATTCGCTATGAAAGCTATGAAACAACGGCTACTGATCAGTTTGAACAAGCCTTAGCACCCACTGATACTGATGTATCCCATGATCACTTGGTACCAGCAGTGTCAGTGATATATCAAATTGATGACAATTTTTCGACCTTCGTTAACTATCAACAAGGTTTTCGTGCGCCGTTAATTGATGAACTTTACGACCAATACCAAGGCCGTCGACCTAACTTGGACCTAGATATTGAATCGAGCACCAGTAAAGAACTCGGTTTAACTTATAGCAACAGCGGTGTATTCAGTAACATAGATGCGTTAACCGCCAGAGCAATATATTTTGACATCAGTGTTGATGACGAAATATTGAGTATCACTGACACTGTTGTTAACCCTATGCCAAACCCAAGATACAACAATGTAGGATCTAATGATCGCGACGGTATTGAATTAGAAGTCAACTATGCAGCACTGTGGGGCTTTGTTAACTTCTCTTACAGCTCAATTTCAGGTGATGATCAAGACGGCGAAAGCATGTGGTATTTACCTGCTGACAAAGCAGCTATCAACACCGGACTTTACTGGTTAGACGACAAAGTAACGACTGGCCTTAAGGTAGTTAACGTCGGTGAGCGCGATGTGCAATCGATAGACCGCATGGGTACGGTAAGTTATGACACCCACAGTGGTTACACCTTAGTTGATCTATACGTAAGCTGGGCAATTAACGACAAACTCAATTTGCGCTTTGCCGCTGACAACTTATTAGATCGCGAATATCAGGTAATGGCCGGCACAGGCGGCGCCATAGGTGATTTCGGTCTTGGCCGCAATATTAAAACCCAACTCAGTTACACTTTTTAATTTTGTTAATTTGTTAATATTGTCATCAAGGTTTAGGGGGCATAGCCCCCTTGCTAACGCAATAGCAAAACATTGCACACTCAGTGTAAACACATCACTTATTGGCAGCACAGTTCAAGCCGGTAAACCTGCAGTCTTAAGCTATATAGCAGTAGACAGTAGCCTTTACACAACAACGATTTAACCACTACCCTTAGTGAGTTTGGCCCTATTTTAGGGCCTTTTTTTTAGCTAATTTTCCCCTGTGAGCCCGACCAGCAATAAAGCCGTTAATCCGGCAAGTAACTAGATCACGTTGTTAAACGTTTATGTCTTTGCCGACATCTTGTTATAATGATCCGACAATTTTCTTATTCATCACAAAGGTTAAGTGTGTTAACAACTGACATAGTGGTCATTGGTGCCGGAGCAGCTGGGTTAATGTGTGCAGCTACTGCAGGTTATCGAGGTAAATCGGTAACGGTAGTAGACATGGGCAAAAGAGCTGGCAGAAAAATCCTCATCTCCGGTGGTGGCCGCTGTAACTTTACCAATGAGCAAGCAAGGCCAGAGCATTACCTGTGTAACAACCCACACTTTGCCAAATCCGCGATGAGTCGTTATCAACCCAGTGATTTTATTGATCTAGTAGAGCGCCATGGCGTCGACTACCACCACAAAACCTTAGGGCAATTATTTTGTGATCACAGTGCCCAAGATATCGTCGATATACTCATGACCGAATGTCAGTGGGCAGGCGTTAATGTTGCCCTTAAAAGCGAAGTCACCGCTGTAAAGCAAGAAAAATCTAGCGAAGGCGATTATTTTATCGTCAACACCGAACAGCAAAACTACCGATGTCGATCATTAGTGGTGGCTTCCGGTGGATTGACCATGCCCAAGCTAGGAGCAACCCCAATCGGCTATAAAATTGCTGAGCAATTTGACTTGCAGGTGTTACCTACCATGGCAGCCTTAGTGCCTTTCACGCTGCATGAAAGCGATAAGCAGCGCTTTGATGGCCTATCGGGGATCAGCATACCCACTGAAGTGAGTAGTGCTTGTGGCACGGTATTTAAAGAAAACATCTTGTTTACCCACCGCGGTTTATCAGGCCCAGCGATTTTACAAATATCGTCATTTTGGCGAGCAGGACAAGCAGTGACTATTAATCTACTGCCTGAGCAGAATCTGACTGACACTATAAGTCAATGGCGCCAGCAACAAGGGCAAAAAGCCACCAAAACCATGCTAGCCACCCTGTTACCCAAGCGTTTCATTGACAGCTTATACAAAGACAAGGTGATCCCTGACAAGGCAATTAACCAGCTTGAACTCGCAGATATTAAGGCATTGCACCACTATCTGCACAACTGGCAAATAAAACCTAACGGCACTGAAGGCTATCGCACTGCTGAGGTCACTTTAGGCGGTGTTGACACCGACGAACTGTCATCAAAAACCTTCCAATCTAAAAAGGTAGACAACCTATACTTTATAGGCGAAGTGATCGACGTCACTGGCTGGTTAGGTGGTTACAATTTCCAATTCTGTTGGGCTGCTGGGGTCGCCTGTGGTAATGCGGTATGAGTGTGTTTTGTCATATGCGTAAAACGAATACTAGCGCGATTAATTTAATCAGTTAAGTCATCACGCTTAAACTCAATTGTTTTAATTGATCTATAGTTAACTAATGCTTAACTAGTTAATTAAAAAGTAACCCGCTATTTATTAGTGCCTCAGATTTAGTTAAATTATGGTGGCTATGTCTGTGTAAAACAACAACACCTTTAGGAAGTGTAATGCAACCCAAATCAACCAATCATTTACTCTTGGCCGCTGCGATCTTTCTTGGCCTAACACTGTTTGCCATAATCGCTTCAAATACCGCTATTACAATTAAAGAATACGAGCGAACTGTTACAGTAAAGGGCTTGTCAGAGCGTGAAGTATTATCAGATCTGGTGATATGGCCGATACAGTTCAGCACTGCCGAAAATGACTTAACAGCTTTGTATGAAGCACTTGATAAAAAAACCGCCAGCATTCAAGGTTTTTTACAGCAAAATGGCATTAAGTCTGAAGACATTTCCTTTAATTCACCTTCGGTGACTGATAAGTCAGCGCAGCAATGGAGCAACAATGGCCGTGCAGAGTTTCGTTATACTGCCGAGCAGAATGTCACTGTGTATTCTAAGGATTTAGAGACGGTGAGAAATGTGATGAGTAAACTGTCTGAGTTAGGCAAACAGGGGATTGTATTTACCTCTGGTAATTATCAATATCAAACTGAGTATATCTACTCAAGTTTGAATACAATCAAGCCAGACATGATTGAACAAGCGACTAAAAATGCCCGCAAAGTGGCCAGCAAATTTGCGCAAGATTCAGGCAGTCAGTTAGGTAAAATCAAACGTGCATCACAAGGTCAATTCAGCATATCAGCACGAGATAAGAACAATCCACACATAAAAAAGGTGCGGGTTGTGTCAACGGTTGAGTACTATTTATCCGATTAAAAAAACTTCCTTTCATAGATGAGTTGGTATTTGCCAGTGACAGTCTATTTGTAATAAAAATATATAGGCGATTTAACTGACATTTTTTCGTATAACTAGCTCAGATATAAAAAATCTGCATGTTCTGTTAATCAAATCATACTCAATACACGTATATTGGTATTAGCAGAATACAACAATTCTAGTTAGATCCAGTTTTTTTAATCTACCCAGACATTAACAGTAATCATCATCAATATTTCACAGTGTCTCGGGTATAACAAACAACATGTTATTGGTCGTAAATAAGTTAATGAGAAATCTTACAAAAGCAAAAGTGACCAGTGTTCATCACTGGAACGATACACTATTTAGTTTTAAGACAACCCGCGAGCGCTCCTTCACATTTGAAAATGGACAGTTCGTCATGGTTGGGCTTGAGGTAGATGGTAAGCCCGTCATGCGCGCATACAGCATAGCTAGTGCCAATTATGATGATCAACTCGAATTCTTTAGTATCAAAGTGCCCAATGGTGCCCTCACCTCACGTTTACAGCACCTTCAAGTTCATGACGAGGTCATGATCACGGTAAGACCTGCAGGCACCTTAGTCCCCGGTTATCTGCTCCCTGGCAAACGGCTGTTTTTGTTATGCACTGGTACCGGGTTAGCCCCATTTATGAGTATCATTCGCGATCCCGACATTTATGAGAAATTTGATAAGGTGATTTTAGTGCACGGCACACGCTCGGTTTCTGAATTAGCCTATCAACAACAAATAGAGCAGGAAATTCCCGAAAACCCTTATTTTGGCGATATTGTTGCCGACAAACTGCTCTACTATCCCACTGTTACTCGAGAAAAATATCAATACAACTCACTCAAAACACCCGACGGGATGACCCGCCACGAGGGCAGAATAACTCACTTGCTTAGCTCAGGTGAACTAAATCGCTCCCTTAATTTACCAGCACTCAATACCGATGAAGACAGATTTATGTTGTGCGGCAACGATGCAATGCTAAAAGATCTGATGCAGATTTTGGACGATAAACAGTTTATTAAAGCCAACTCACGCAACATGGGACACTACGTGATAGAGCAGGCGTACATCGAAAAATAACCTGCTAAATTAATTTAGTAAATAATTTGCTAAATAGACTGCCAAACAGACTGGTAAATGAACAAGTACTTTAAGCATAAAGTGTCTAAAGGGAGCCTGTGTTCTATACACGCTCCCTTTAATTTATCTATTGATTTGTTGATCACAGTGCCTTGGCAAATTGAGTTTCAGTCAGTGAAGCTTCTGACTCCATTTCACCGCGGTGATCTTTAGCTAACATCTGATAGAGCAGCGGCAGTAAAATCAAGGTGAAGAAAGTGCCAATTAACATACCCGCCACTAAGATAATGCCTATACTGTTGCGTGCTTCAGCCCCTGCACCTGTGACTAATACCAATGGGAAATGACCCAACACAGTAGCCCCTGTGGTCATTAGTATAGGACGAAGACGCGTCGCAGCTGCACCTTTAACGGCATCAATTTTTGATTTGCCTTCCAGTTGTAAATGATTTGCAAATTCAACAATTAAAATACCATTTTTGGCGATCAGGCCGATCAGGGTAATAAGCCCTATTTGACTATAAATGTTAATGGTGGTCAGTTGTAAAAATGGCAACATCAGCGCACCAGCCAGTGCTAAAGGAGCACAGCCAAGTAACACAACCAGTGGATCGCGAAAGCTGTTGAACTGAATCGTCAGTAAGAAGTAGACCACAATCATCGAAACCAACAAGACTGCAACCATGGTATTGCCCTCTTTGCGAAGCTGACGAGACTCGCCAGCATGATCAATTGAGTAGCTGGCTGGTAATATTTCAGCGGCAATATTTTCAATAGCCGTTAAGCCCTGCTCTTTGGTGATATGTGGTAGTACTCCGGCTAAAATTCTGAATGAACTTTGCTGATTGAATGAACCTAATACCCTAGGGCTGGAAGAGGTATGCAAACGGGCAAATGCTGAGACCGGAATCAATGCGCCCGAGTCAGTGCGAATTTTCATGTCGAGAATATTTTCTGGGTTGTAACGGTTGTTGTTATCCACCGCAGGAATAACCCGATATGCTTTACCATCTTTGTTAAAGTAGTTAACAAAGTTGTTAGACATTAAGATGCTTAATTGCTCGTTCACCGACTGTAAATTTAAACCTAAGTCAGCGATCAGTTCACGGTCAATGGCTAGTTCAGACTGAGGTAAATCGATTTTCAAATCGGTATTCACAAATAAGAAATTGCCGCTTGCATTGGCATCGTCGATGATCTGATCGGCAAATTTTTTCATGGCGATGGGATCGTCATTGGCTCTGACCACCATTTCGATGTCAAATTGACCAGCGGTTGGCAATGAAGCAGGTAGGATCGGGAACAAACTCAGCCCGGTAACACTGCCAAGGCGAGCATATAAGTCAAAATATAAATCATTGACTGAGTTTTCTCTTTGTTCATAAGGCGATAGCTGCACACCACCAAAACCTGCGGCGGCGGTAATGATCTGCCAAGTAAATTTAGCACCTTCAGTTTCATTCATTACTCGCGAGGTATCATTCATCCGAGTTGAAGTATAGGATTGCGAAGACTCAGGAGGCGCTTCTACGACCACTTGAATACTGCTCTGATCTTCAACGGGTGCCAGTTCTTTTTGCGATAACAAGTAAAATGGCGCTGACAGTAGTGAAAACACAATGGCAATAAACAATACCTGTGGTCGCCAAGCAAATAATTTGTCTAATGCGCTAAAATAGGTGTTTTGTAGTTTATCGAAGTAGTGATTCACTTTACGCGTTAATTTGCCCTCTTTACCACCTTCTGGACTGACATAAGCACTCATGATCGGCGAAAGTGTTATCGCCACTATGCCAGAAATAAGCACGGCAATGGCCAAGGTGAAGGCAAATTCACGAAATAAGAATCCAGTTAAGCCAGTTAAAAAGCCGATAGGCGCATATACGGCTGCAAGGGTTAATGTCATGGCAATAACAGGCACTAATAATTGTCGTGAACTGATCAGTGCGGCTTGCAATCGCGGTTTACCTTCGCGCATGTGACGGGCAACATTTTCGACAACGACGATGGCGTCATCAACCACCAAGCCAACCGATAACACAATAGCAAGTATGGTTAACAAGTTCAGGGAAAAGCCCATGAGAGAGATAACTGCGATAGCCCCTAAAATAGAAATAGGAATAGTCACCAGTGGTACCAGAGCTGTTCTAAAAGAGCCCATCATGGCAACGATCACTATGCCAACCAAAAACACGGTTTCAGCCAACGTAGTGAAAATCTCTTTTATCGAATCGCGCATGTAAAGGGTGCCATCATAACCAATTTCTATATTCATACCGTTAGGTAACACCTCATTGATCAATGCAAGCTTTTCATACAGGGCATCACCAATGCCGATCTCATTGGCGCCGGGCAGTGCCCAAACAGCAAGAAAAATAGAATCATTGCTATCTAATCTGGCGGTGACCATTCCCTCGGCTTCACCAATCTCTATGTCAGCAATGGTGCCCAAGTGTATTTGCGTACCACGGTGCTCTCTAATGATCAGGTTTTCAAAATCAGCGACACTTTTTAAGCTGGTGTTGGCCATTAAATCAATGCGTTGCCGATTGTTTTCGCTGTAACCCAAAGTAGCAATGGTATTGTTAGCTCGCAATGCAGCGAACACATCAGTAGCACTTAAATCATAAACGGCTAATTTATCTGGATCTAACCAGATGCGCATCGCCGGATCTCGACCACCTTCAAGGGTGACTTGCTGTACGCCGGGCAGATCACTCATACTGGGGACTACGTTGCGAATTAAGTAATCACTGACTTCACTTCTGGGTAAGCCTGGTGATTGCACATCGAGATAAAACACAGCGTATGGACTATCTGCCCGAACAATTTGAATAGCGGGATCTTCAGCACCGGTAGGCAGTTCAAACTTAATTTGGTTGAGTTTGGTAGTCAGCTCAGCTAGCGCATCAGTGGTGTTATGGTTAAGCTCAAGCCAAGCAGTCACCTTGCTAAACCCAGCAGTAGTAATAGAGTCGACGTAATCAACACCGGGTACTGTTGAAGTCACCCGCTCTATGGGCTCAGTGACATAGCCTTTAACAACAGCGGCAGAGGCACCGGTGTACACTGTATTGATAACCAATGAGGCACTTTCGATCTTTGGGTATTGTTGCACAGATATTTTTTGCGCGGCATTTAATCCAGCGAGTATGATCAACACCGATAATACAATGGCCAACACTGGCCTATTGACAAAGATGTCCATAAACGAAGGTTTATTCTCGTGAAGTGCACTCATTATTGAGCTCCAGCTTGATGGTCTGCAGCTGCCAAGCGCTCTGTATACACTAAGATATTTTCTTTGAGCTTAAATGCTCCTTCACTGGCAATAAATTCACCGCCATTGAGACCACTTAACACCACTTGATCATCACCCAGCTTTTCGCCCAAGGTGACTTGAATAGCTTTAGCGCGCCAGTTATTTGCTTTATCTTTCTCTAAGGTATAAACAAATACCCCAAAATGACTTCGAGTAATGGCGTTTGTAGGCACAATCACTGCTTGTCTGGTATAAACAGGCACGTGAATGCTGGCAATTTGGTTGTGCTGAAGCACTCCATCTAGGTTGCTGAGTTTAGCTCGGTAATTTTGTTGCCGTGAGTTGGCGTCGAGCATCGGCATTTTGGCGATGATTGTCGCTTGACGTTGGCCACTTTCTCGGTTGACAAGTGCCACTGTCACTTGCTCACCTAAACTAGGTTGCCGCAATGTTTGCGGCACCGAGAAGTCTACCCAGATAGTGTCGTTTAAACCGACCAAAGTAGTGATTTTTACATTGGCATCCAGCAGCTGACCGAGTTGATATTGCTCCAAACTGACCTGTCCAGAGAAGGGAGCAGAAATTGTTTTTTTACTGATAACCACCCTTAAATTTTCCACTTCAGCTTTGGCAACGGCGAGATCCGCCTGAGCTCTATCGACTTGATCTGGACTGATCCGCTCTTTTTCAAGCAATTTATTGAGGCGTGAATAGGTTGACTCAGCCAATACCACACGGGCTTTAGCTGCGGCTAGCTGGGCTTGTTCAATCCGGGTATCTTGGCGAAGCAATACTTGATCTTTAGTGACAGTATCACCAGGCACAAAGCCAACATAAGTAATAGGTCCAGGGTATTCACTGCTGATCTCAACAATAGAGGGTGACACAATTTGACCGATGACTTTGTTGGTTTGTGTATAGTCAATATTTTGTGCATAAGTACTTTGCACTGTGGCTGAAGGCTCCGGAAAAGATTCAGCAAAAGCGATCATGGCTTGGATCTGATTAAATTTGGTAAAGCCCAACCCTGCAATAACAGTGAATATAATGAGAATGCTGATAATCCAGCGCTTAATGTTCATCTTACTTCCTTAACGTAACTCTAATTTAAACAGGGCTTGTTCAATGCGATCTAACGAATCTTGACTGATGGGAGTCTGCCAAGGATAAGTGTTGAGTAGACGAATTAAACTGCGAACAATGGGATCATTAATGGTCAAAGGCTCTAACAGTGAATCAGTACCTTCAATGATCTGTTGTCTTTGTTTGACACGTTGAACTTGATCATAACCAACGGTCATCGCCCAACAACTGACAATAATTTCTTCAATGACTTCTGTAAGATCAGGGGTGTCTTGTAGCTCTCCGGCATTTATTCCTTCGATGATCGCCAACTTAAAGTTTTGTTCACAGAAGTTACAGGCCTCAATCACCTTTGCAGTCCACAACTGAGATGCGCGTTTAATCACCGCTTCATTAGTGGCATAAGACTGGAGTTCATAGTCGAAGTCGAAACATTGTAATTTTTTCGGGGCGATCAATGTCACAGCCAAAACTTTTTCAGGTGTGGAAAGTGGCAACTGTAAAACCCGTTCAAATGTCGCTGATGCATGACTGAATGACTGATGGGCAAGGGCCAGAATGATATCCTCTTTACTTTGCACAAATTTGTAAACGGATCCCATTGATAAGCCGGCAAGTCCGGCAATTTTTGCCATGGTAAAATCGGTAATAGAAGATTCATGGATACACTGAACTGCTGCATCAAGGATCATCTCTTGCTGCTGTTCAGGAGTAAATTTAGGAGCTGGCGCCATAGTGATTTATCTCTTTAATAT
This sequence comes from Thalassotalea sp., assembly GCA_042091375.1. Classification (GTDB taxonomy): domain Bacteria; phylum Pseudomonadota; class Gammaproteobacteria; order Enterobacterales; family Alteromonadaceae; genus JBELHO01. Next base: position 17,425 of record JBELHO010000020.1, read on the forward strand.
TAATAATAACCACATTCGAATGCTATTCGAATGTGGTTATTATAGTTCTGAGCAAAGGTTTGTCAACTAATATGATGAGGTAAATTACTGCCAGTAAGCCATGCTTGAGCAACGTATTACACGTCTCACTTGCTCAGCGAGTAAGCAGGACAAAACACACTTTTTAGATTATGCTTTTACATTATGTTTTTTATTGATTATCGATTGCAGTCAATTACGTTAAGCAACATAAAAACTAAATGTACTGTCAAAATACTCAATCTGGCACATTATCAGGAAGAATATTATCAATAGATAACAATACTGGTGCCATAAACAGACTGAAAGTTAAACCGCGTAATTAAGGCTTTAGTCAACTTGTCAAAGATAACTATTTACAGCTATGAGGACTATCATCTCTGTGATTGTCTTGTGCTAAAACCAATGAAGATGTGACTTGTATGGTTGAAAATCAACAAACAGATCAAGGCGTAGTGATGACACTGCGGCCAAATCGATCGGCGACTTGGGCGCAGAACAAATTGTTGTTATTAGCGTTTGGGGCAATAATCTTTATCATTGCCATCGGCTGGACGATAGTTGGGGCATGGTTGGTGCTGCCCTTTGCTGGTATAGAATTTTTGTTACTGGCTTTTTTGACTTACAAAATATGCTATCAAAATTATCAAGCTGATGTGATCACAATCGATCAATACAGAGTGACTATTCAGTTGGCTGTAGGACAAAAACCAACCCAAATTGTTCTTGTTCGCCCAGACACCTACCTTTACACCAGACAGCCAACACGTCCTCTTGATCCAATTTCACTGCGCTTAGCTGATAATAATCAAACTGTTAAAATTGGTACGTTTTTAAACAAAGAAGATCGAAAGTTGTGCTGTCTGCAGTTAAAACAAGCAGGTTTTATCGAACTGTCAGATCGCTGGTGGACATCTTAATCAATCAAACTTTGGTTTTTGCCCTTAAACCTTGTCTATTAGTTGTGTTGTCCTTGTATTGTCACCATAATATGCCTTAGAAAATTACTGCCCAACTGTTGCATAACGATTGCCATTGTCTTGCTGCTTTCGCCACCCATCACTACTCATTGGAACCTAACTATGCCTTGCTATCGTCATCATTACCGTCAAATAAAAGCCCTGCTACTCATTATCATCAGTTGCGGTTTGAGTGCTTGTTTTGGCTCAGATCCTGCCATCGATAATTTACAAGACTTCATATCTCAACAGCAAAGTGACAAAGTCATTGATAAGCAAAACAACAATTGGAAAGCCCAACTGCCAAAACCGCCGCAGCAAGCGTTTAACTCAGAAAAGCGCTATCTGTGGCAATTAGACACTAATCAAGGTCCAATGACGATAGCGTTATTAACTGAGACAGCGCCAATGCACGCTTCTAGTACTATTTATTTAACTGAGCTAGGGTTTTACGACGGTTTAACATTTCATCGAGTGATCTCTGGTTTTATGGCACAAGGCGGCGATCAAGCCGGCAATGGTACTGGCAACCCCGGCTATTTATACGCTGGAGAGTTTGCCATTGATGCCAAACACGACAAACGGGGGGTTTTGAGTATGGCCAACCGCGGACCAAATACTGATGGCAGTCAATTTTTTATCACTTTTAATGCGACGCCACACCTAGATAGTCGGCATACGGTATTTGGTTATGTCATCGCTGGAATGGATACCCTAGATAAAATTGAAAAGCTTGGTTCACGCAGTGGTCGTACTGCAGAACCTGTTGTTATCAATAAAGCCTCGATTCGAGTTGAATAGTGAAGTTATCAGTCTTACTTTATGGGCTTGCACTGGTTGTACTCTGTTTGTTGAGGTATTTGCAAAGGGTTGAGG